>JBNKHI010000021.1:0-53112 GCA_050290265.1 Cellvibrionaceae bacterium | reverse complement strand
GTCGTTGTAGTCATAATAAAACAGACCGGCATTCAAGCGCGCATACTCACTAATGTCGCCCTTAAAGCCTACCTCGTAAGACCATAATACTTCTTCGTCATGACGCAAGTTTGCGGGATTAGCTGCCGCTACAGAACCGAGCGGATCAATAGACCAGTTCCCCCCCTTGATACCACGATTGATAGAACCGTAGAGCAAGTAGCCAGATTCAGTGAAATAGTTCAACTGGAAACGAGCCGCATAGTCTTCGTATTTAATTTTATCTAGGCCATCAATTCCGACCGCTGCAATATCAAAAAGTTGAGTTTTAGCAATTCCTGCTCCACTTTCTTCGTAGAACTGAGTCATAGCCAAATCTTTATCATCTTCAGACCAACGTAAACCAATAACACCGGTTAGGTTAGGCATAAAATCATATTCATACTGACCAAAGACGGACCAGTTTTTGGAATCCAGCTTCGAAAAGGTCTGCATAAAGGCGGAATCTGTTGTAGCACCCAAGCCTTCCAATATCGCAGCACCGGCAACACTTTGCTGGCTTTCTGTAGTCATATCCAAGTAATAAAACCCGGTTTGCCAACGACTTTGTTCACCTTCACCGGAAAAACGCAATTCCTGAGAAAAACTTTCAAATTGTGTCGGCGTAATATACGGGAAGTAAAACAAACCGCCACCCGCATCTTCAATATAGTATTTATCCAAATCGATATAGTTGGTGATAGATACCATTTCAACACTGTCACTAACATCATAAGTGAATGTCGCAGTCGCATTTGTCGACTCTCTATCGTAACGACCTTCAAGCGTTGACGCATGCTCAAGTTCACCAGTCAAACGACCTGGCGCAGGAACACCCAAACCAGTAGCGGGATCAAAGTCCGCAAAATTAATGGTGTAGGTTCCGGAAGGTACGTCATCATCTTTGGAGTAAGCGACCCGAAAATCACCTAACAGTTTTTCACTAAAATCTACCTGCAGGGAACCGCGCACGGTATAGCCATCAGCACCATGTGCATCGCGAATACCTGGCGTTACAGACTTAGTATAACCATCACTTTTTTCCCAACGCCCGGCCAAACGACCGCGTACGTTCTCCGCCAGTTGACCACCAACCGCGCCTTCAACAGACTTTTTATTGAACTCAGCGCCAGATACCTGAACATAGCCATTTAACACATCAGACTCTGCGCCTTCGGTAATGTAGTGAACCAAACCACCAGTGGTGTTACGACCGTACAGCGTGCCCTGAGGGCCACGTAGCACTTCGACACGTTTAACATCGAATAGCTGACCATTAATCGCATTCATACTGGCTACATAAGCACCGTCTACGTACATAGCAACAGGCGCTTCCAGGTTATCCTGAAAGTTGTTTTGAGAAATACCACGTAAGTTGATAATGGTGAATGCTGGCGTCCACGTTTGCAGCTGCATACCCGGTACTTGCTGGGTAATATCTACGGTACTGGTAACACCCAGATCCTTTAACTGATTGCCACTGAACGCCGATACTGAAATTGGTACATCTTGCAAACTTTGTTCGCGCTTTTGTGCGGTAACTACGACTTCTTCCAAGTCAAACACAGCTGCTGATGCAATCTGCGAAAACCCAATACCACAAGCAATCGAGAGTTTCAGAACCGCCGACTTATTCATTTTAAAGCTTCTCATATCCATCCCCTTTAGCAACATATATCTATAATTGTTTTTTCATAGTAGTCAGTCAGCAATAAAAATTATTGCTTGTAAGAGAATAAATTTACTGACGCAGAGTGAACTCAAAGCGCTTAACTGACAAAACCACTATTTAGTAGACTAGCTCAACATTTAGGATTTTGAACCACCTTTATGCGCTCTCAGTCAATTAGCGGATGCGCGCTTATTCAATACTCTCCAGCGTCACTTTGTTTTACTTGAGGTATACGACAAACTTTGTTTGTGAAAAACATGAATGATAAAAACGAATCCAGCGAAGAAGGCATTCTATGAATACTTATCCCAATATTATCAACGGCTTAAAGGTTTCAAACCCTGATACTCTAGAGGTTATCAACCCTGCTACGGGAACGGCATTTGCCGAGGTGTCCGCTTGCACCCCAGAAAATGTAAATGACGCAGTTGCCGCTGCCAGCAATGCATTCAAAGCCTGGAGCGCCTTAAGTTATGCCGAGCGCGCTGATTACCTAATGGCATTAGCCAAGGTTCTGGAAGACAACATGCCGGAACTAATGCAACTGCTCACGCAGGAAACCGGCAAACCACTGGGGGGGCTCAATGGTATTGGCTCGGGCATGGAAGTTGGCGGAGCCATTGGCTGGACACAGTTTACTACCAGTCTGTCTTTGCCAGTTCAGGTACTCCAAGATGGCGATGGTATGCGCCTCGAAGTGCACCACAAGCCGCTAGGTGTTGTTGCATCGATTACGCCTTGGAACTGGCCACTCATGATTGCTATATGGCATATGATGCCAGCACTGCAAAGCGGTAATACCGTTGTCATTAAACCATCACCTTTTACACCGGTAGCCACTGCACGATTTGTTGAACTGGCCAACTCTGTACTCCCGCCTGGAGTATTGAATCTGGTGCTAGGTGGCCCTGAAATTGGTGCCACGTTAACCGCTCACCCAGATGTGAATAAAATTATTTTCACTGGTTCTACACCAACCGGTAAGAAGATCATGCAATCTGCCAGCGCTACGTTAAAACGCCTGACACTGGAATTAGGCGGCAACGATGCCGGTATCGTTTTACCTGGAACAGATGTTAAGTCTTTTGCGAATGCATTGTTTACGGCCTGTTTTCACAACAATGGCCAAACCTGTGCTGCGCTTAAACGCCTATATGTGCATGAATCGCAATACGATGAGGTTGTGAACCTCCTTGCCGAGATGGCCCGTACCGTCAAAGTTGGTAATGGCTTGGACGAGGGCGTTGAAATAGGCCCACTACAAAATATCAATCAGCTGAATATTGTCAAAGACCTTGCCGCTGCAGCCCTTAAAGAAGGCGGAACCTTTGCAGCCGGCGGATCTGAAATTGAAGGCCCAGGGTATTTTTTCCAACCTACAATCGTTACTGGCCTTAGTGATGGATCGCGTTTGGTCGACGAAGAACAGTTCGGCCCCATTGTGCCCGTAATCAGCTATAGTAATGTAGAAGAAGTCATTGCCAGAGCCAACCAAAACAGTAATGGTCTAGGTGGCTCGATTTGGTCCAACGATGTTGCAAAAGCCACCGAGTTAGCGACTAAACTGGAGTGTGGTTCCGTTTGGATTAATGACCATGGTGCGGTTAAGCCCAATGCTCCATTTGGCGGGACCAAACAGTCAGGTATCGGCGTAGAGTTTGGCGAGCACGGCTTGCAGGAATACACACATATCCAGACATTGCATATTCCCAAATAACCCAAATTAACGAAAGGTGTTATAACTTCAATGAATAACGCATTTGATTTACATAAGATCATAAAGGCCAGCGCATTGTGCGCTGGCTTGGTAGTTATGCCGTTGAGCCACGCAGAAGATCATTCCGCAGCTCACAATAAAGCTGCTGTAGATAGCAGTTTGCCACCCTTACCTATTGAAGAAATTGGGCATGTGAAAACCTTGCCTGCGACATACCCGGAAGACTGGATTATTGTCGATGAAGCAAACTTTTTTAATATGTCTGCCGGCAAGCTGATACTGCTGGATTCAACGGAAACCAAACACAGTAAACGCATCAAAGGTATCATCGATAAAAGTTATTTGGGTAATTTCACACTCGGCAAAAAGCGTCCAGAAATTTATATTATCGAAACATTCCATGAACGCGGAACCCGCGGTAAAAAAACCGATTACTTGACAATCTACAACAAAGAAACGTTAAAGATTGTTAAAGAAATACCTTGGCCAACCGATAGGCTTCAAGCGCTGCCAGAACGTTACTCTATGGCACTGTCAGGCGACGAAAAATTTCTATATGTCAGTAATTTCAGCCCGGCGTCATCATTTACTGTGGTTGACCTGGATACATACACCATTACTGACACCATCGGCACCCCGGGGTGCATTCTGACGTATCCCAGTGGTAACAGAGGCATTACCTCTATCTGTAGTAATGGTGGGTTGTTGAGCACGGTTATTGATGATCAAGGCAAACTGAAGTCACGCCACACTATCGAACCCTTTTTCGACAGTATGAAAACACCTATCTTTGAACGTCCCGCCATTGTGGATGGAATTGCACATTTCCCAAGCTTTACAGGGGTAATGCACGATGTTGATTTGCGCAACGATGTCGCAAAATACCTGGGCAGCTGGAGTCTTCTGACTGACAAGGAAAAAGCCACTAATTATCGCCCCAGCGGTTTAGCGATGATCGACGCTGATGATCAGGGCCTTGCTTACATCATTATGCAACCGAATGGTCACGAGGGCTCACACCAACACGGCGGTAATCAGGTATGGGTATTCGATGTCGTAGCCAAAAAACGCGTTTCAATGGTCAATGCACCGTCAGGCGCGCTATCCTTGGGGGTAACTCGAGGCAAGACACCAAAGCTGATTATCACCAACGGTGAACTGGCGTTAGATGTTATCGATCCGGTATCTGGCAAGCTCATTCAAACCTTGTCAGATTTTGGCAATGTGACACCGTTAATGGTCAACAAAACCTATTAACGTAAAGCGTAAAAGAGAGGCAGTACTATGTTGATCTGGACCCTTGCAACGGCCTCGGCAGTCTTTGTTTGCTGGCTGTTTGCAACCGCTAGCCTGCACAAACTCAACCCAGCCAATGCCGATTATTATCGGCGCATTGCTGGCAACTACGGGTTCGGTGCAGATGATGGATTAAGCAAAAATCACTTCCAAAAAATTGGAATTCAGGCTGTCGGTATTCTCGAAGCGGTTACCGCAATAGCGATATTAATCCCGCAATCACGCCACATTGGTGCGGCACTGGCACTGGCCATACTCGTTGGTTACACGGTGTTAATCGCCAAGCAAGTTATACAAGGTCGCACAGGTCTCGATTGTGGATGCTCTGGCCCAGCAGGCACATCACTGATTAGCCCGGCACTTATCGGCCGCAATATGATGCTGTGCCTTATTGCCAGCATTCCTTTGCTGACCGCCAATACTGCCGCAGGGGCCAGCCCCGCCTTTTGGGTTCTTGCTATTGCTCAGGCAGCGTTTATGACATTGCTTTACCTGGGCGTCGAGCAATTGCATAGCAATGCGCAGCGCTTAACAATTTTTGCGAGTAAACATTAATTAGTATAAATCGGGTATTTCTCGAATAAAGACAACATCACTAGTTTTTTTATTACAGGCTTTACACTATGGATTTTTTAAATAGTTTTCTGATTGTCTCCAACATTCTGCTTTGGATCGCCGTCGTAGCGATGGCGTTGGTTATCTTTGCGCTGTTACGCCAAATCGGCGTGCTGTATGAGCGTGTTGCACCAGCAGGTGCCCTGGCAATGAATCAAAATTTAAAAGTCGGTCAGCAAGCTCCTGAACTGGCCCTGCAAACCATTAATTCCAAGCTGGTTACCATTGGTGGCGCACCCAAAAGCGGCAAGTCACAACTACTATTTTTTATGTCCCCTGACTGTCCAATCTGTAAGACACTCGTACCGTCATTAAAATCGGCTGCCAAAACTGAGTCAGCGTGGATAGAAACCATCCTGTGTAGTGACGGTAAAGAACATGATCATGAGCGTTATGTACAACAACAAAAACTAGATGGATTTCCTTATCTGGTATCAGAAATACTTGGGAAGACTTACGGTGTCGCCAAATTACCCTATGCGGTACTGATTGACGAAAAGGGATTAATTGCCTCGATGGGGATTATCAATTCGCGCGAACATTTAGACAGCCTTTTCGAAGCCAAAGAACGTAATGTTGCCTCTATTCAAGATTACTTGGAGCAACAAAATAACAGCTTAAATACAGAGTACACTGAGGTGAAATCGTCGTGAAAATATTTGACCGCCTATTCGAAAAAACAGCGCGCAATGTCGCACAACGCAGTTCACGCCGGGGCCTGCTGAAAACACTGGGCATATCATTAGTCGGGGCAGCAAGCTTTCCAGTATTACCTGTTGCACGCGCAGCTGATGGCAGCGCAGCACCACAGCACCCACAAGATGAGGGTGATCCATCCAGCTGTGATTACTGGCGCTATTGTGCTGTCGACGGATTCCTCTGCGAATGCTGTGGCGGTAGCTATAACAGCTGCCCTCCAGGTACTGAAATGTCGACCATCACCTGGATTGGCACCTGCCGTAACCCGGTAGATGGCCGCAACTACATTATTTCTTATAACGATTGTTGCGGCACCACGCAATGCAGTACTTGCTTGTGTCAGCGCGACGAAGGCGACAGACCACCTTATCGCTCAGACAAATCCAATGATATTAATTGGTGCCTGGGCTCATCCAGTTCTGTCTATCATTGTTCTACCGCTATCGTAGTGGGTCTGGCATTTGAAGAATGAATAAATTAACCGCGTGTCTTATTGGTCTATCGTTGCTTCCGGCGCTCGCGCTGGCTGAGGACTTTAACGCCAAACGGGCCAAGTCGAATTACCAAATATTCTGCCAGGGTTGCCATTCACCTACTGGCTCTGGCTACAGAGGCGTACCGGAAATTAATGGTTTTATCGGTAACTTTCTCTCCACCCAGAAGGGCAGGGAATATTTGGTACAAGTGCCGGGCTCGGCCAATGCAGTGCTCGACAACGATCACCTGGCTGAAGTACTCAATTGGATGATCCTCGAATTTAGCGGTCCCAGTCTGCCTAAAAAATGGACGACGTATACGGGCGAAGAAGTGGGTAAATTGAGGAAAACACCACTGATGGAAGTTGTCGAGTATCGAAAATCGTTACTCGAATCATTGCCAAGCCAGTAAGTTACTTAAAACAGAACCCCCAGTTTGCTACTGTGAGAATTTACATGAAACTACGACTATTAACGCTTTTTCTAAGTTGCAGCGTTTTACCTTTAACCAGTCACGCAGATACTGCCGCTATCAGCACCTGCTTTACCTGCCACGGCGAGAATGGTAAAGCACCCAGTGCCATGTGGCCAAATCTGGCGGGGCAGAAAGTAGGCTATATGGTTGCACAGTTAAAAGCCTTCCGTGACGGTAGCCGTACAGACCCCCTAATGAGCCCAATGGCCAAGAATTTAACTGATCAACAAATACAGGCTACCGCAGAATATTATAGTGCTCAGCCTATTGTCAGCAGTAACTCAGGCACCTTGAACAAGAAAGGCCAAAGTGTGAGTGGTTACTGTATTTCATGTCACGGCATGCAAGGCGAGACAGTGAACGAAGAGTGGCCAAATTTAGTTGGGCAAAACAAAGACTATCTTGTTAAGCAACTAAAGGCACTGAGAGATGGCTCTCGCCATTCACCGGTCATGAATGTTATTGCCAAAGACCTGACCGATGAACACATTAACGATGTGGCAGAATATTATAGCCAGCGACCTGTTGGTCAGTAGTATGATGCCCGGTACTGTTGACTAAACCGCTTTGCATAAGCAATTTAGCCAACAGTACCGGACACTCGTTTATCAATACATCAACGCAGCGTCAACCTACAACGCTCAATTGTCATCAAGACCACCAAACCGATCATAAAAGCTGGCATTTGCTTTAGGTAGTTTGCCATTCGCATTTTCCATCACATCTAACAAATACTTTTCAGCACCACTGTACGTGGCGCGATAAATATTCGCTGCCAATTGCAGTGCTGCCTTACCTACCCAATCTGAAGGTAATAGTTCATCAGGCAAATCAGTATCTTTTAGCAGAATGCGTCGGTATTCATGAATTAATAACGTTCGCAGTTGAAAGCACTGCTCTGGCTCCAGAAATTTCGAACGATTAATGGCTGTTAAGGTGGGGCGAAAACGGCTTAAAAACTCGGTATACCGAGCTTCCAGCTCGTCAAGATTCCAGCAGGAACGCGATAATTCCCGCAGGGCGCTTTGCGACATAACCTCTTCAGTATGCGCATTCATGACCACGACCTTATCGGTCACTCCGAGCTCGGCAAGTGTCTCATCCAGGGACTGCCGATCAGCCCCAGGCCGTGCAAGCACCCCAGGGGCCAGCGCACCATACCCCAACCAACGCAGCTCTTTGCGTAACTCTTCGCGCTCAGCCTCAACAAAAGCGGGTATTAGCAACATCCACTGCCCATCCCACTTGGCTTCGCCGGAAGAATAAATACGCCGTGCGGCCTTTTGATACTGGCGCAGGCCAAAATCTGTAAAACTGTAATAACTGCGACGTCCAATCTGGGTTGCCTGGAGCCAATCTTCTTGAATCAATCGATAAACTGAGGTGCGGACTAAACGCTGGTTCAAACCAAAAGGAGCAAGAACTTCGATCAGGCTACCTAGCCAGACAGAGCCACCGTGTAGGGAAATCGTATCACCAAAAATACTGATAATCAGTGACCGCCCCCGTAGTGGACGTTGGGACTGAAATTCGTCGAGTAAATCATCAATGCACTTTAACTTGGCCATAGGCTGACTTGTAAAACTCTGTGTCTAATGAGCAAAGCAGGGATTTTACTGATGCCTGCTGGGTGCGGCAAACATTAAAGGCAAGTTAATGGGACAACTTTGATATACCGCAACGGCCAGCAAGCCCTTTTTCCCATAAAAAAGCCGCAGTCAGGACAAGCTAGACTGCGGCATAGTGCAAAACCACGACAAGAAAATAAAGCCGTTTTCTAACGTTGATCGAAATCCACAATAACATCATTAGAGATAGGGTGAGCTTGGCAGCTCAGTATATAACCTGCTTCTATTTCATGTGGCTCCAGGCCATGAGCTATATCCATGTCTACCTGCCCTTCGATAAGCTTGCAGCGACATGTGGAACAAACCCCAGCTTTACAGGAAAACGGCAATTCCATCCCATTACGCATACCGGCATCTAAAATATTTTCGCCGACGGTGGCAAGATCAAACTGAATCGCTCTTCCATCCGCCCTAACCGTCACTTTACTGGTTTTTGTCTCACCATAATCACGTACGCGCTGAGCAGCTTTTTTCATTCTTAATTGCGAATCTTCTTCTGAATTGGCAAACAATTCATAATGAATCTGGTCATCGCGCAGACCTTCTATACGGAACCCGCGAGACACTTCCGACATCATGGATTCAGGCCCACAGATAAACGCATTATCGGTGTTATGGATATCAATTAATTTATACTTTTGCAGCAAATAGCCTTTTTTGTTATCGATTCGACCATTCAGTAAATCAGCACCTTGGTCTTCCTGGCTCATAATATTGATCCAGTTGAAACGCTGCATATAACGGTTTTTGATAAAACTCAGTTCTTCTTTGAACATCACTGAATTGCTGCGACTATTACCATAAATCAAAGTAATAACGCTGTTTTCTTCCACCGCCAGTACTGATTTGATAATAGATAACATGGGTGTAATGCCACTACCTACAGCCAAACACATATAATTTTTTTGATTATCAGGATTTAGCTCAGTACCGAAATTTCCTTGCGGAGGCATAACCTCAACAGTATCACCCACTTTAAAATTATCATTCGCGTAATTAGAAAAAACTCCGTCATGAACTCGTTTGATCCCTACCCGTAGATCGCCATCATTAACACCAGAACAAATCGAATACGAGCGACGCACGGTTTGCCCATCGATATCCGCTTTTAACGTCAAGAACTGACCGGGATTAAATGAAAATGTATTTTTCAATTCATCGGGAACGCAAAAGGTAATACAAACAGCTGCGTCAGTTTCCGGTTGAACATTCGCGATTTTTAATGAATAAAAATTTGTATCAGGCATTTCGCCACCTATCGGCTAGTCAATTTATAATTGTTTAAAATAATCAAATGGCTCTTCACAATTCTGACATTGAAACAAGGCTTTACAGGCCGTTGAACCAAATTCACTAATACGTTTTGTATGGTGAGAGCCGCAATGAGGACAACGCACACTAGCGTTGGGCGTAACACCCCCAGAAGGTTCCAACACATCATCCGGCGCAGCAATGCCGTAGCGTCGCAATTCAGACCGACCCTTTTCTGTCATCCATTCTGTAGTCCAGGCGGGAGCAAGTTTAGTACTCACACTGCACTGCTTGATTCCATGAGCTTTAAGCAGATTCACAATATCTTCACGAATAACATCCATCGCCGGACAACCGGAATAGGTTGGCGTAATCGTCACGGTTACGCTATCACCCTCGCGCTGGATGTCTCTGAGAATACCCATATCCCACAACGACAACACAGGGATTTCCGGGTCTTTAACCTGATCCAACAGATTCCACAAATCCTGTTCTGTGGAATTTCTGCGGCTGGCCTGGCTTTCGTATTGCTCTGCAGACATAGCAGGAATCGTTTGCATTAAATCACCACTGACTATTGGGGTAGCACCGATGCAAGTACTGCATTTCGGTTAAAATATGCCCGAGATTTTCAGTGTGGTAGCCATCTCTACCTCCACGCACAGCCCACTCAGCAGTGGGTACCGTTAACGTTGCCTCTTGCAAAATTCCACTGACATCGGCCAGCCAATCTGCCTTGAACAAGGCAGCATCAACGGCAATCCCACTGTCAATTAAACGCTGTTCCAGTGCATCATGTTCAAACAATTCGTGGGTGTAACCCCAGATATCATCAATGGCAACTTGCATACGCTGATGGCTTTCTTCAGTGCCATCGCCCAAGCGCAGTGTCCAATCACGGCTGCGCCGCAAATGGTATTTTGTTTCCTTACTCGACTTTGCTGCAATGGCAGCCAGAGTTTCATCTTTGGACTGCATTAACTGGGTGAGGTAGTAAGCGTTATACACATCAACAAATAGCTGACGTACGATCGTGTAAGCAAAATCACCACGGGGCAGCTCAGTAATTAGATAGTTTTGGAACTGGCGCTCGTCACGCAGGTAAGCGAAGTCGTCTTCCGTTTTTCCATCACCACTTAAATCTGCAGCATAGGTATAAAACATGCGTGCCCGTCCAATGTAGTCGAGCGATACATTCCCCAGCGCAATATCTTCTTCCAAAAAAGGTCCGTTACTGACCCATTCAGAGATTCGGTGCCCCAAAATAATGGCGTCATCACCCAAGCGCACTGCATAGTCAATAATATCTTGCATAGAATTTTCTTTAACCGTCATGACTAAACCTCGCAATTACATGCTGCCCACTTCTTTTGGAAGCGGGTAATAAGTGGCGTGTCGATAGGGCTTGTCATCAGACGGATCAAAAAAACTCTCCGCGTCGTCTTCTTGCGACGCACAAATATCTGCAGACTTCACCACCCAGATACTCACCCCTTCACTGCGGCGGGTATAACAGTCACGGGCATATTCCAGAGCTGACTCCGCATCAACCGCATGTAAACTACCCACATGTTTATGATCCAAACCTCGCGCTGAACGCACAAACACTTCAAATAATTGCAAATTTTCTAAAGACATAATGATCTCCCAACTGGCTTTTAAGCCGCCGCCGACGCTTTGCGTGCTTTTTGTTTTTGGTCATAGGCATTTTGAGCATCTCTTACCCATGTGCCTTCTTCGTGGGCTTTAATATGGTGCTGTAGGCGTTGCCGATTACAGTGACCATTGCCGTTAATTACATTTCTGAACTCTTCCCAATCAATTTCACCACTGTCGTAGTGCCCGCGTTCTTCGTTCCAGGCGAGATCTTTATCCGGATGTTTCAGCCCCAGATATTCAATTTGCGGTACGGTTTGATCGATAAATTTTTGCCGCAAGTCATCGTTGGTCTCACGCTTGATCTTCCACTGCATAGACTTGGCAGAATGTGCGGACTCAGAGTCATGCGGGCCAAACATCATCAGCGCAGGCCAGTAAAAACGGTTTAACGAATCCTGGGCCATTTGCTTCTGTTCCGGTGTGCCTTTGGCCAGCTCCATCATAATCTGATAGCCCTGACGTTGATGAAAACTCTCTTCTTTACAGATACGTATCATCGCCCGCGAATAAGGGCCATAAGACGTGCGCTGTAAAGAAACCTGGTTACAGATAGCCGCGCCATCAACTAACCAGCCGATAGCGCCAATGTCCCCCCAAGTTTGCGTGGGGTAATTAAAAATAGACGCATATTTTGCGGAGCCATCTTGCAATGCGGCAATGAGTTCAGCACGGGAGATGCCCAAAGTTTCAGTGGCACTATACAAGTACAAACCATGCCCCGCTTCGTCTTGCACTTTGGCGAGTAACACAGCCTTACGGCGCAATGATGGTGCGCGCGTAATCCAGTTACCTTCTGGCTGCATACCTATCACTTCTGAATGCGCATGCTGAGATACTTGTCGAATTAAATTTTTACGGTAGGCTTCCGGCATCCAGTCTTTGGGTTCAATCTTTTGTTCAGCATCGATACGCGCTTGAAATTTTTTTTCCAGCGCTGCTACATCAGCATCAGTGACTTGATTTTCAGCTGTCATATTTTATGCCTCTTTAAACTCTTACCCATTTAACGTTTGGAGTATCACAAACATGCATGGAGATTATTATGTAAACCTGACTTCATGATACATAATAACATACATAATTCAATTGTTTTGTATCACTTTAAGCCGGTTTTATCCCATTAATCCAGCCAGGTCCGCAAACCTGCAACTTCCGGCGTAGAATGACGCCCATTAACAGTAATATTGACTGGCGCAGACCATCTGCTTTAGGCCGACGCCAGCCCCCGGCCCCACTTATATCCGCACGAGAGAGAACACAACTAACGTTCTATTAGCGGCTAAACTCGCTCAATAATGATCGCAATACCCTGCCCCACACCAATACACATGGTACACAGCGCGTAACGTCCACCTGTGCGCTGTAACTGATACATCGCTGTAGTAACCAGACGAGCGCCGCTCATCCCTAGAGGATGCCCCAACGCAATTGCTCCGCCATTAGGGTTTACATGGGCAGCATTGTCCGGCAAACCTAGGTCGCGAAGCACTGCCAACCCTTGTGCCGCGAAAGCTTCGTTTAATTCAATGACGTCCATATCCGCCAACGTTAACCCGGCAATGGCCAATACTTTACGTGCTGCAGGTGCCGGCCCCATACCCATAATGCGCGGTTCTACACCGGCCGTCGCCATGGCTACTACTCTTGCCTTGGGCGTTAAACCATATTGATCAGCTGCCTTAGCTGACGCTAATAGCAGCGCACAAGCACCATCGTTAACACCAGACGCATTACCTGCAGTGACGGAACCATTTTCACGAAACGGCGCTCGTAATTTCGCTAAGATTTCTATCGTTGTCTCTGCGCGCGGATGTTCATCCGTGTCCACAATACGGTCTTCGCCTTTACGCTGAGGAATCCTTACAGGGACAATTTCCTGAGCTAAAATACCGTTCGCTTGCGCAACCGCAGTACGCTGCTGGCTCGTGAGCGCAAACAGATCCTGGTCAGCACGAGAAATAGAAAAATCCGCAGCAACATTTTCAGCGGTCTCAGGCATTGAGTCGACGCCGTACTGGGATTTCAACAATTTATTGATAAAGCGCCAGCCAATAGTCGTATCAAAAATATCGGCTTGGCGGCTAAATGCTGTTTCTGCTTTTCCCATCACGAAAGGTGCGCGCGACATGGATTCAACACCTCCAGCAATCATCAATTCTGCATCACCGGATTTAATAGAACGAGCAGCTAAGCCAACTGCATCCATCCCACTGCCGCACAAACGATTTACGGTAGTACCGGGTACCTGTACCGGCAAACCCGAGAGCAATGCGCTCATCCGAGCAACGTTGCGATTGTCTTCACCCGCCTGATTAGCACAGCCGTAAATGATGTCATCCACTGCTTCCCAGGCTACGCCTGGGTTGCGCTCCTGCAACGCACGTAACGGAACCGCACCCAAATCATCGGCGCGAACAGACGATAACGCACCGCCATAACGACCAATAGGTGTACGAATAGCATCACAGATATAGGCATCTGGCATTATGTTATTACTCATTACTTTGTCTCCAAATCAGGCAGTACCGTGCCTTTAATACGACAAGAATTGCCGCGAAAATAAGCCACCACTTCATCGTGCTCATTCACAATAGTGATGTCATATAACCCAGATCGTTTACCCAAATGCCGCTCCTCTGCAGTGGCTGTAATTTGTTCACCCTGTCGAACAGGGCGTACATATTCAATACTGCAGCCCTGCCCCACCGTATTGGCGTTACGACTATTGCAGGCAAAAGCAAAAGCAGAGTCAGCCAGCGCAAAGGTAAATCCACCATGACAAATACCATGGCCATTGACCATGTCATCGCGAATTTTCATAGACAACACCGCGCGACCAGGCGCAACAGATTCAATCTTCATTCCTAAACCTTTCGATGCATTGTCCGTACTATAAAGTGCTTCGGCGCAGGCCTCCGCCAACGCTTGCGGGCTCATATTTTCGGCACTCATACTGTGTTACTCACTGTCAGAAGTAATAAAAATTACAGGCTAGTAAAACGAAAACCCCTCAAAACCCGGTTCTAATAAATACACTTCCACTAAAAAAATGCTGAACCGGAAAACACTTTTCGCCGCAGCAATGGCGATACGCGATAACGATCCTCACCATAAGCTGCCGCCAAATTGTCGAGTACACCGACCACCCAACCAATGCCGATACTCTCAGCCCAATCTAATGGCCCTCGGGGATAATTAACCCCAGCCTGCATCGCCAGATCCACCGCAGCCGAACTACACACTTGCTGATTCACCGCATCAGCGCCTTCATTTGCCAACATGCAAACCGTGCGCATCACGATCATGCCCGGTACGTCATCAATAACCGACACCGCTTTATCGAGGGTTTGAAAAAAGCCAACAATTTTACTGAGTGCCGCGTCACTGCATTGATCCGCTTTGACTAAAGCGATACGTGTTGCGGCTTGAAAATCCAGAGTCAGATCAAATAACACCAGATCCGGGCAGTTTTCATCGAGACTCACCTGTGTGGCTGTTCGCCCATCGGTAAGCTGCAAACGCACCCCATCTATCTGAACAAATTGAGCATTCACATCAGGCTCTACATCGATCTTGACGCCACACTGTTCTGCACAATCCAATAAAGACTGGTATAGCCCTCGCCGGCTGTTAACCTGAATAGCTGACGACGGCATTTGGGGCTGGGGTGCACAGGTTTGTGGCGATTGGCCTTCTCTACCTTCGCGGTAGTCATAAAAACCACGGCCTTTTTTGCGGCCTAAAAAGCCGGCATTGACTAATTCCTGCTGAATCAACGAAGGCTTAAAACGGGGATCCTGAAAATAGGCGTCAAAAACGGAGCGGGTTACTGCGTAATTTACGTCATGACCAATTAAGTCCATCAGCTCAAACGGCCCCATACGAAAACCACCACTATCGCGCATGATCGCGTCAATAGTCGCCACATCAGAACCACCTTCTTCAAGCACGCGCAATGACTCAGCATAAAACGGTCGCGCCACGCGGTTCACAATAAAACCGGGCGTAGAACGGGCAAGCACAGGTTTTTTACCCCAAACGGCGGCAGTGTCAAAAACCTTTTGGGCAACCTCAGCATCAGTAGCAATACCGCTGATGACTTCTACCAGTTTCATGACCGGCGCGGGATTAAAAAAATGCATGCCTACCAGGTTCTGTGGACGCTCTAATCCGGCGCCAATCGAGGTAATCGACAACGACGACGTATTCGAAGCAAAAATAGTATCGTCGCTGCAAAGGCTTTCCAGCTGGGAAAATACTTGCTGCTTGATATCCAATCTTTCCACAATAGCTTCAACAATAAGCGTTGCCTTTGCCAGCTGTTCAATCTTATCGCAAGGGGTTAGCCGGGCAATCAGGCTATCGCATTCAGTTGCTGATATTTTTTTCCTGGTAACAAGCTTTTGCAGTCCCTCTTCTGTTCGCGCAATACCTTTTGCCGCGGCTCCAGGCACGGCGTCGTATAACAACACGGAGTGACCCGCATTAGCGGCAACCTGTGCAATGCCGGCTCCCATAGTTCCAGCACCGATAACGCCAACAATAGTTTCAATAGGCATTGCAGCCATAAATATTACCTCTGCGCTGCCAGGCATAGGTGAATCGCACTGACATTATTAATTACGTATTATTAAGGGTTGAACCTATTTACCTTTGAAGACAGCTGGGCGCTTCTCAACAAAGGCAGCAACCCCTTCACGATAATCTTCCGTACGACCGGCAATACGCATAAAATCTTTTTCGAGTTCTAACTGCTCATCCAAAGAATTAGCGGTTGATGCCTTTAAAGCACGTTTAATCAGTGACAAACCTTTGGTTGGCTGTGATGCGAGATGTTTTGCCAACGCCATACTCTCTTCCGCCAATTTTTCATCGTCCACGCACTGCCAAATCAAGCCCCACTCTTCGGCTTTCTCTGCTGACAACTTGTCGCCCAGCAGCGCCAATCCTTTTGCGCGTGCCATCCCCACCAGTCGCGGCAGAATCCATGTACTTCCGGAATCCGGTATCACACCAATTTTGCAAAATGACTGAATAAAGCTGGCTGAACGGGCCGCGATAACAATGTCTCCAGCCAACGCAACACTTGATCCAGCACCTGCCGCAACCCCATTGACAGCACAGATAACCGGCAGCTCTAAAGCGGCCAGTGCGCGAATTAAAGGGTTATAATTCTTTTCAACTGAATCTCCCAAGTCGGGGACCTCGTCACCAGCGGCAACACTGCGATCCCCCAAGTCTTGCCCGGCACAAAATGCGCGACCTTTACCAGTAATTAATAAGCATCGGATCTCGTCGTTAGTCCGTACTTCTTTTAGTACTTCACGAATTTCCTGATGCATTTCCGTTGTGAAGCTGTTGTATTTTTCAGGCCGATTCAGGGTTAATACGGCAACGTTAGCGTCAACGCTAAATTCAATAGTATTAAAGTTCATGGATTAGCGTCCTTTGTAATCTGGTTTACGTTTTTCTAGAAAGGCGTTAATACCTTCGTTGCGGTCATGGGTACCCGACAACACGGTAAAAGCCTTACGCTCATATTGCAGGCCTGCTTGCAGGTTAGTTTCGAAAGCATTTAACAGAACTTCTTTGGCTTGTCTGACAGCTAACGCGGGTTTAGCAGCAATGGTTTTTGCCAGACTTAACGCTCGTTCAATAGTCATTTCTGGAATAGTCACTTCTGCCACCAAACCACTTTGGCGTGCCTCTTCTGCACCAATAAATTCGCCAGACAACACCAACTTCATAGCCAATGATTTACCGACAGCGCGAATTAAACGTTGCGTACCACCAGCCCCCGGTATTATGCCCAGGTTAATTTCAGGCTGACCAAACTGAGCATTATCACCGGCGATAATAATATCGGCATGCATTGCCAGCTCGCAGCCACCACCCAACGCATAACCATTCACGGCAGCAATTAATGGCTTGGGAAATTGCGCAATGGACTTCCAGAGAGCTGGGCGCGAGTCGTTTAGAACATCCACCATATCCAGGCTAGCCATCTCTTTTAGGTCTGCGCCAGCGGCAAACACTTTGGCACCACCGGTCAGTACTACAGCCCCTATGGCTTCATCCACAGCGATAATTTCCAGCGCGGCTGCCAACTCCCGCAGCACGGCAGAAGTCAGCGCATTATGTGCCTGAGGACGGTTAAGGCGAATCAACTGCACGCCCTGTTCGGGAGGGTCTAAAATAATAGTGTTATAGGACTGACTCATTAACTCCGCCATTCAAATTAAAAAACGTTCATTGATACAAATTATCATTAAGGCCAATTTATCGTTAAGACCAACGGGTATCAGAAGGTATAAACCATATCACACATAGGATACACTATTTAATATTTTATTTATATTTATGTATCATAAAATAAGGCGTACGCTAGTTTGCAACTATCAAATTCCACTGCACCATTTTTGTGTGCTTGAATAACCTTGCCCGATACAACGCAGGCACCAGACAACAAGAGACAAGCCCATGCAGATATACAGCATCGATGGGGTAACACCCGTCATAGACCCCAGCGCTTATGTACACCCAACTGCCGTCCTAATCGGCGATGCCATTGTCGGACCAAACTGCTACGTTGGACCAAATGCTGTCATGCGTGGCGATTTTGGCCGGCTCATTTTGGAAGCAGGCTCCAATCTTCAGGACACCTGCGTAATGCATGGCTTCCCCGGTTCTGATACGGTTTTGGCCGAAAATGCCCATATCGGTCATGGCGCAGTACTCCATGGCTGCATCATTGGCCGTAACGCGCTAGTGGGCATGAATACCGTTATCATGGACGGCGCTATCATCGGCGAAGAATCAATCATAGGTGCCTGCGCATTTGTGAAAGCCAAATTTGAATGCCCCGCCCGCTCCATGGTGGTGGGTAGCCCAGCAAAAATTATTCGCCAGGTCAGTGACCAAGAGCTTGCCTGGAAATCTCAAGGCACACGCGAATACCAACAACTTGCACAACGTAGCCATAAAACCATGACACTAACCACTGCACTCACTCAAGTTGAAGCGGACCGAAAACGCATTGATATTGATTCGGTAAAACCACTTTATGAAACCAAAGCGCAGCAATAACCTGCTTAAACTTTTTTGCTGGATTGGACTGTGGCACGATTACTCAGTGCCACAGTCAGCCATTTACAAAAAGTTTTTAAGACACTAAATAACTAACTCTCTTCGTAGCGGGACTTCATTACTGCAATCCCGTGCTCCAATATTTGCCGCCAGGCTTTTTCAATGACCGGTTCAAACTCAACATCAAAGTCTTTTACCGTATCCAGTAAACACTTCAACCACAGATCATACAGTTCAGGCTTAACACCATACCCACTGCGACTATGGCTTTTTGCAATTTGATCGATATGACTGGTGGCTTTTTCTAAACCGCTAGGCGCTGCCATTAACATATAGAGTGATGTTTTTAGCATTTTTTTCTGATTTGCCATATCGGTGTTCGCAAACATGGCCTTAACTTCATCACTGCTACTCACAAAACGATTGTAGAAGCTGTCAAAGAAATCATCGTGAGCAAGGCATCGATCAAAACTTTTACTAAATACAGGCGTCAACCGATTATCGACAACGCGTTTAGCCTTGCCTTCAGATCGCGGCATTGTATTTGGCGCAAAAATCTTAATAGCAGTAGAAACACCTACCATGGTCTTGATTTTATGCTGCAACTCTTTGGTGACGGCCTCAGCTTCACGCGCATTCAGATTTTTATGGGCTTCGACATCTACTTGCATTTTATCCAGATTTCCTTCCCGACTGATTTCAATCTGGTAGTGGGGAGACAGCGAATCAATCGCTAATATCTGTTCTTCTATTTGGGTTGGAAAGACATTCACGCCCCGAATAATTAGCATATCGTCACTGCGGCCGGTAATTTTATCCATCCGCCGCATAGTGCGCGCAGTACCGGGCAACAGACGGGTTAAATCCCGTGTTCGATAACGAATAATGGGCAACGCCTCTTTCGTTAGGCTGGTAAATACCAACTCGCCTTCTTCACCATCTGGCAGTACCTCACCGGTCTCAGGGTTAATAATTTCCGGGTAAAAATGATCTTCCCAAATGGTCGGACCGTCTTTCGTTTCCAGGCATTCCATGGCAACACCTGGACCCATAACCTCTGACAAACCGTAAATATCGATAGCATCAATACCCAAGCGCTCTTCAAGTTCTTTGCGCATTGAGCCAGTCCAGGGTTCGGCACCAAAAATACCCACACGTAATTTAAGCTTATGCGGGTCCACCCCCTGGCGGTCCATTTCATCAGCCACATTCAACATATACGACGGCGTAACCATAATGATGTCAGGGTCAAAATCTTTAATCAGCTGAACTTGCTTTTCAGTCTGTCCACCCGACATAGGAATAACCGTACAACCCAGACGTTCTGCGCCATAATGAGCACCGAGGCCACCGGTAAATAGCCCGTAGCCATAAGCGTTATGTAACATATCTGTATTGCGCCCGCCTGCCGCACGGATAGACCGCGCCACTACATCGGCCCAAACATCGATATCATTCTGCGTGTAACCCACGACCGTTGGTTTACCCGTCGTACCGCTCGATGCATGAATCCTGACAATATCTTTCATGGGCGTAGCAAACATGCCGAACGGATAGTTGTCACGCAAATCTTTCTTGGTGGTAAATGGAAATTTAGCCAGATCACTTAGCTGTTCCAGATCGGAGGGGTGGACGCCCGCCTCATCAAACTGAGCTTTATAAAATGGCGAATTATTGTAGGCATGCTCCAAGGTTTTACGCATGCGTTGCAACTGTAGATCTCGCAACTCTTCTACACTGGCTTTTTCAATGGGCTCCAGCTCGTTGTAATCCTGTATTTCGGAGTTTGCTACTTGGGTGGGAGTCATAGGATATCTCGTTGTTATTAGCCACTGTTACCAATACTGCGTCGGCGAGTCAAAGCAAAAAAATACTCATTTGATAAGACTAGCAAAAAGTACCGGTTATTAATGTTTTATAAATACTGCTACTAAGAAGTATTGGTTATAGTCTGCAATTGATTATTGATTTCTAAAAAATATAACACAATAAATTTCTTTTAATCAATAATTTTGTATCATATTATAACTGCCATTCTTGCCTGCATCTATTTTGAGATATAGATAGGCAGGCACACATACAAATAAATTCAACACACGAGAGGCATACCAGAATGAAGTTTCAAAGCTACGTGTCCGGCCAGTGGGTCGAAGGTCAAGGAACCGGAATTGAGGTGTTTAATGCTGTTACGGGTGAGACATTAGGTGAAGTCACCAGTTCCGGCATCGACTTCAAAGCGGCTCTAGACTATGCCCGCACCAGCGCAGGCCCTGCATTGCGCGCGATGACTATCCATACACGTGCCAACTTATTAAAAGCCCTCGCCAAACATTTAATGAGTAAAAAAGAAGATTTCTATCGCATCTCCGCCTGGACCGGTGCCACACGTGCAGACAGCTGGGTAGATATTGAAGGCGGTATCGGTACCGCATTTACGTTCGCCAGCTTAGCGCGTCGCGAATTCGCAAATGAAACGTTTATTGTTGAAGGTCCTGCTGAACGACTTTCTAAAAATGGTACATTTATCGGCCGCCACATTCTGGTACCTAAGGAAGGGGTATCCGTTCACATTAACGCATTTAACTTTCCTTGCTGGGGCATGCTGGAAAAAATTGCACCCAGCTTAGTTGCCGGTGTTCCAGTTATCGTCAAACCTGCCAGTGTTTCGTGTTACTTAACGGAAGCCATGGTAAAAGAAATTGTGGCTTCTAAGATTTTTCCTGACGGCGCTATTCAATTAATCAGTGGTAGCACTGGCGACCTTTTGGATCATCTGAATGAGCAAGATGTTGTCACTTTCACAGGCTCCGCCAGCACGGGTCAAAAACTCAAAATGCATCCCAACATTGTCGCCAACTCTATCCCTTTCACTATGGAGGCAGACTCATTAAATTGCAGCATTCTGGGCGCAGAAGTTGAACCAGGCTCGCCTGAATTCGACTTGTTTATAAAAGGCGTTGCCACAGAAATGACAGTAAAAGCCGGGCAAAAGTGTACAGCCATTCGCCGCACCATCGTGCCAGATAACCGCGTTGAGGCTGTGGCCGAGGCTTTAAAAAGCCGCCTAGGTAAAACAACGCTGGGAGATCCTGCTGCTGAGGGTGTACGCATGGGGCCATTAGTAGGGCGCTCACAAAGAGATGACGTATGGGAGCAGGTCAAGCGGTTGAAAGCTTCTTCCGAGCTGATTTACGGCGGCACCGAGGACTTTGATGTGGTTGGCGCAGACCGCGATAAGGGCGCGTTCTTCCCGGCTACAATATTTTATGCCGACAAACCACTAACAACCGACGCACCACACAGCATCGAAGCATTTGGCCCGGTAACGACATTAATGCCTTATACCAATATTGATGAGGCCATCGCTATCGCCAAGCTTGGCAGAGGTAGTTTGGTGGGGTCACTGGTTACGGCAGACAACAGTGAAGCCAGCAAAGTCGTTATTGGCACAGCCGCTTATCATGGCCGTATTCTCGTGCTCAACCAGGAATGCGCCAAAGAATCCACCGGCCATGGTTCACCGCTTGCTCAATTAGTCCATGGCGGACCTGGTCGCGCCGGGGGCGGAGAAGAGCTTGGTGGCGCCCGTGCGGTAAAACACTATATGCAACGCACAGCGATTCAAGGCAGCCCCACAACCCTGACAGCTATCACCAAAGAGTTTAATCCCGGCTCAGAACAAATTACCAAACCTGCGCATCCTTTTCGGTACTATTTCGAAGAGTTGGAAGTAGGACAAACACTGATTACCCATCGACGAACGCTGACCGAAGCAGACGTTGTCAACTTTGGCTGCCTCTCTGGCGATCATTTTTATGCTCATTTTGACGAAGTTGCTGCGCAAGATTCATTCTTTGGCAAACGTGTTGCCCACGGCTATTTAGTGATCTCAGCGGCTGCAGGCATGTTTGTCGATCCAGCGCCGGGGCCAGTTATCGCTAACTATGGTTTAGAAAATTTACGCTTTATCGAACCGGTTGCTATTGGCGACACGATACAGGCGCGTTTAACTTGCAAACAAAAAACCAAAAAGGACAGACGTCCGGAGGAAACCAAAAACACAGGTGTTGTTGAATGGGATATTGAAGTGACCAATCAGCATGGTGATCCCGTAGCGGTTTATAGCATTATGACGTTAGTTGAACGCCGCGAAGAATAATCTGCACTTACCTAACCGCCACTACCGCAACCCCGGTTGCGGTCATTTAAGGATAAGAATATGTATTGCATGACAGTGAATTACCCTAAATCTGCAAACAGTACCTTTGATGTTGAGTACTATTTGAATTCACACATCCCTCTAGTAAAAAAACTGTTTGCAGAATACGGTCTGGTCTCTGTCATCGTTAAAATCGGGATTGGCAGCGCACCTGGTAACGATGACGCGATGTATGCAGCTGTGGATATTGTCTTTGAATCCATTGAGGCAATGAAAACTGCCACCAAAGCTGCTGCCAAAGAAGTCGCAGAAGACATCAAAAACTATACCGATACTACACCTGAATTTTCGTTTGCAACAATTACGTTATAGCGCAACCACTTGCACAAACGTCGCTTCGCGGCGTTTTAACTTATTGATCGGCATCGCAGTTAGCAGTGTAAACGCGTACATAGTCGATAGCTAAGTGATCAGATTGAAAATCGTCTGGGAGTGATCCCCCCAGATTTCCACCCAAGGCGAGATTAAGGATTATATAAAACGGCTCACTAGCAAAAGGCCATTTATAAGGTGTAATTAATTCTGGCGTTACCTCTCCATAAACACGACCATCTACCAGCCAGCTGATTTTTCCTGCCTGCCACTCAACTGCGTAAGTATGAAAATTCTTGTGCCATGGTTGCGGCACTAACAACGATTCGCTGTAATGTACGTTATCAGGATAAGGCTTGCCAAAATGAATAGCACCAAGAATGCGATTCAAGTCGTCGCTAATCTTGCCACCGCGTTCCAGAATATCGATCTCGCCTTCTATGGGCCAACGGTAATCCATTGCATCCGGCATTAACCAAAATGCGGGCCATGTCCCTAAGCCTTGCGGTAATTTCATCCGTGCTTCGAAGCGGCCATACTGCTTTGTAAATAACCCTTGAGTGGTAATTTTGGCGGATGTCAAAGGTGCTGAGTTTTCGTCTTTGTTGCCAGGATTCTCTCGCTGGGCGGTAATCACTAACAAACCATCTTTCACGCTCACATTATTACGGCTATACCATTGCAACTCATTATTACCCCAACCGCAGAGATCCTGGGCACAACCATCACCTTCAATAACGTTCCACTTTTTCTCATCCAAAGAATTGCCAGAAAATTCATCCTGCCAAACAGGCTCAGCGCAGTACGGCGTATCGACATGACTACCTGCAGCCAACACCGCCGTGGATGTCGCTGCAAAGCCGAACAGTACTAACATTCGATTTAATGGCATTATCGTTTCCAACATTAACATCAGGCTAGCCGTCACAATCTACAATGTTATCGGTACTTTTACTTGCCAATAAGGCAGCCCTTGAAAGGGTCATAGTAAATGGTCCTTGTGCTTCTATCACCAGCGGCGTATTGACAATTTCCACATCCAGCCCAGCATTGACAAAACAGCTTAACGGAATAGACAGCTCTTGCCATTCACCTACCGCCAAGTTCTGCAAATAGGTTGTGAGGTCGACGCTAGCACTGCAAGGCCATCCACAGTCCATACGCACAGACACGCTTTCTGGTGGCGCCGAATCCAGTTTCAATCTCAAGGTCAACAGGCCGTTAGCTGCCACGAGAGGGGAAAGATCAACAGGCTTTTCACTTTGCCAAAAGACAATCGCTGGTTGAGCTTCATTTTCATTCGTTAACCATGTTATTTGGCGAGCATCCTCTTGCAACAGGTAATCAACAGATTTCACAGAGACTCTTGCGTTTGCGCTGGTGACTAAATTAGTGTCAACGGACGTACCCCAATTCCCATCATCACCTACATACAACTGCCAGGGTTTACGATTACCACGATTAAAAACTTCGATATCGAGAGTCTCAACAAAACCCAACGGCGTTTCATCAAGCGCTGCTAGATTCGCATTGGCCGTGCTGTACGAAAGGCCATACCCGTAAGGAAACAATATATCCGCGACTGGTAGAGCAGAATCATCCGCATTCAGGTCTCTATTTGGCCAATCAAACGAAAGACGTCCCGTAAAATCAAACACCGGCTTTCCTTCAGTATTGGAAAACAAGACATCTGCTATACCCTTACCTTCTGACCCAGGTAACCAAGCCACAACAAATGCATCCGACTGATTAATTTCTCTATTGACCCAACGTGGTCGACCGGTCACAAACACTGAAACTACTGTAATATCTTGCGCTTTTAGTTTCTGCAACAAGCGATAATCTTCTGCATCTTTTTGCTGCCATGCCAGACTTAAAATATCGCCAACACCTTCGGCATAGGGTGTCTCACCAAATACCACAATGGCCACATCAGGCTTGTGCGTATATTCTCCATCGACGTTCAGAACAGCAGAGCCACCGGATGCTTCCACCGTATTTTTGATACCATCAAAAATAGATGTTGCACCTGGAAAATCACTATTACTATTTCCCGTACCTTGCCATGAAATGGTCCAACCGCCATTTTGCATGCCTATGTCATCTGCAGCACGTCCGGCCACCAGAACATCCATATCTGGTTTTAACGGTAAGAGGCCATCGTTATTTTTTAATAACACCAAGGATTTTCTTACTGCATCCAAAGCTACCTGACGATGGGCTTTACTACCAATAATTGAGGGGTTCTGCGCTAAGGCGCGTGCCGAAGGTTTTGGTTTATCCAGTAAACCTGTTTTGGCTTTTACCCATAGAATTCGACGAACCGCGTCATCAATACGTGACTCGGGGATCACACCACTTTTAACCTGAGCAAGCATATTGTTATAAAAAGACTTCCAGTCTTCGGGCACCATTACCATATCGATGCCAGCGTTAATGGCCTGTGGACAGTTATCGTCTGTACAACCCTTAACCTGACCAATACCATTCCAGTCACTTATTACAAAACCTTTAAAACCCATCTGCTCTTTTAGCACATCGGTCAGCAAAATTTTATTTCCGTGAATTTTTTCACCGTTCCAACGGTTAAACGATGCCATCACTGTGTACACACCGGCGTCGATCGCGGCTGTATAGCCAGCGCCATGAATATCCAATAATTGTTGAAGCGACAACCGAGTATCACCCTGATCAATTCCCTGGTAAGTACCACCATCACCGATAAAATGCTTAGCGGTTGCAGGCAAACTCTGGTCTTGTATTCCCTCAACTATTTGCCCTGCATAGCGGCTCACAATATCGCTACGATCGCTGTAACCTTCATAGGTTCGACCCCAGCGGTCATCTTTAACGATGGCCACCGTCGGCGCGAATACCCAGTCAATGCCAGTAGCAGCAACTTCGACGGCTGTAATCTCACCAATGCTGCGAACCAATGTCTCATCATTTGCTGCACCCAAACCAATATTGTGTGGAAATAACGTCGCGCCAATCACATTGTTATGCCCGTGCACTGCATCAGTACCCCAAATAAGGGGAATGCCCGAAGAACTCGCTACGGACGCTTCCCAATAAGAATCTGCCAAGGCCAGCCAATCTGCGGTGCTTGCATGTTTGTCATTATTGGGAAAAGAGCCACCGCCATTCAGTACACTGCCCAGCGCATATTGTTGAACGTCCGCTGGTGTCACGTACTTAATTTCCGGCTGGATCATTTGACCGATCTTTTCAGTCAGCGTCATATGTTCAAGAATGTCTTGAACACGGGCCTCTACAGTGTCTTGATTATTGTCGCTGTTAGCACAGCCCCCCAGCAGGAGGATTAGGCAGGTAGGTAACAAATAACGTAATACATTATTCAATTTCATAAGAAGACAGCAACCATCGCTATGCCACCGTGTGCCGGTGATCGGTTTACTTTTTCGCCTTATCGTTATATAGGCGATTTATCAGGTAAAACTTTCACACAAGTGGCAGCGAATGGGAATGAGGATGCGGTGAAACGGATTTACCAAGCGTTAAAGTGGCAACACCGAATAAATCCGCATTACCTTGGAGGCGCCTTGCAGTAATGATCGATAAATTGTTGATGACTGGGTAACTGCCCAACGATCTTATGTACATTCAGGTCAATATTATCCATAAATCGCCGCAGTTCATCAGCGCTCATCACATTCACAATGGGATGGTACTGTTCCGGCAACAAACCCTGACCCAGCATTACTTGAATCCAGGAGTTTTCGCCAAATAATTCCGTCGGTACTTTAAACACCCGCCCGGTTTCTTTGAACAGATCAATACGATGCTGCAATGAATCCGGAATAGACATAGACCGACAATGCTGCCAAAACCGAGTATCCATACGGTTAGTGACAAAATAATGCAGAATAATAAAATCACGGATATTTTCGCTTTCGAAACGCATCTGCGTATTAAACTCATCAACATCTGGGTTGCGAATCCCGTCATAAGGAAACATCTGTAACAAGCGAATAATACTCCGCTGAATTAAATGGATACTCGTGGATTCTAAAGGCTCCATAAACCCACTTGCCAAACCCATTGCAATACAGTTCTTGTTCCAGTGCTTACGTCGATACCCGGTTTTAAACTTGATGACTCGAGGATCAGTCAGGGGCTTACCTTCTACATTTTTTTTCAATGTATCAATAGCATCGTTATCGCTTAAATACCGGCTACAAAATACCATGCCGTTACCTACTCTGTGCTGCAGAGGTATACGCCATTGCCAACCTGCGTCCCGAGCGATGGATCGCGTATAGGGTATAGGCGGCGCCACGGACTCTGTTTGCATTGCCACCGCTGAATCGCAGGGCAACCAATGTGACCAATCTTCATAGCCAGTATGCAAAGTCTGTTCAATCAGAATACCTCTAAACCCCGTACAGTCGATAAACAGATCACCTTCAATTTTTTCTCCGCTGGCCAACATGAGCCCGGTTATAAAACCGTTATTATCATCAACCAGAACCTTGTCAATTTTCCCTTCCTTTCGGACGGCGCCATTTTCTTCAGCAATACTTCTTAAAAATTTTGCATAAAGCCCTGCATCGATATGATAAGCATAATTCAATGTTTGACTGGGTAATATGGCAAACTTATTTTGTTGTGCAGCCACTAACTCGGTACAGTATTCACCAAAGGGCTTTGCGATACCCATTTTTTGAGCACGCATCCAAAAATGCTGAAACCCGGCAGCCCAGTGGTCGGTTCCGGTCCAACCGAAGGAATGGATATAGTCCTCACCCAGATTGCGCCAGTTTTCAAAGGCAATCCCCAGCTTAAAGGTACCTTGGCAAGCGCGAATAAAATCCTGCTCTTTTATGTTAAGTAATTTGTGAAAAGTTAACAGTGTCGGGATGGTCGCCTCCCCAACGCCAACAGTCGGGATTTCATCAGACTCTATTAAAGTCACCTGAATCGTTTTACCCAGTGTTTTCGCCAATCCGGCAGCAGCCATCCAGCCCGCAGTTCCACCACCCGCTATAATCACTTTTTGAATTTTTTGATGTTCCATAAGAAAACCTGAATATGCTATTCGTCTAGCCAAACGACTAACCCCTGTATCGGGGGTCATTGATGATGTTAATTTTATTGGTTAAGAATATTCAACAACTCTGCTCTTAGCTTACGAGACGTTTCATCATCCAAAGGGTTTAACAAACCTCGGCCTTGCGCAGGAATATGGGAAAAATTTTCCGGATTTGCATCAAACACATAATGACTAAAGATCTTTTTCCAATGTGAACGCTGGCGCTCTGGCAAATCACGTAAGGCCAGTATTGCCAATTTTAGTGCTGCTGTCGGCGGCCCCATAAAAGCGGGAGAACTACACCACCAATAATTCAATAACACATTGAAATCACTTAATGACTGCACGTTATGCCACCACATACTCGGTATGAAAATAGCATCACCCGCATCCAGCTCTGCTGTTTTCGCGGACGCCATCGCCTCTGCGAACCTGGGATAACGTGCAAGATCCGGACTCTTCAAATCAACGGTACTAATAGATTGACCTGAGGGTGTACGATCTAGCGGCCCTACGTAAAGGTTATCAATTTGATCTGGGGGAAATAATGTAAACCGTCGTTTACCCGCCAAAACACAGGCCATATTGTCTGGAAAATCAAAATGCGCGGATACCTGAACCTGGTTACCCACCCAAACACTGGCAAGTGTGTCATTGAAGGGCAACTGCAAATCATTTTCTCCACGAAAGCCAGGCAGCCAGCGATCAACCATCGTGGAACCAACATAAATTGTTGGCATTTCACCCTGCGGGTTTAGCAAGCGTTGCATCACCTGCGCTAACGAAGCGCGCGCAGTGGTAAAGTTAAACTGAGTAAAATCGTCATTGTAAAAAAAGCGCCCGTCTATTTCAGGAGCGCCGATGTAAGCAACAACAGGGTCTTCGGTAGCAAATTCTTGCAAGTAATCGGCACAGGCACGCGCGGATTGATTAGCGGCGGCCACCACCGGCCACTGCGAGACCAGTCCTTTAAACACCAGCGGCCGATCTTTATCAAGAAGACTCAAGTCCAGATCAGCAGGATTACAGCCTTCAATAACATGAATATCATTATCAGAATTTCCCATCGCTAAAACCTTTACACCGATATGTTAAGCATTAGCACACCAATCGAGACTTGCGTTGAATTAACGCACCCATATTCGACAGGGATGCTAATACCATAAACAACGGCATAAGAAAGCCTTGCCTACTCAGCATACCAAGCACATCGCCATCTAGTGCTTGAACCTTTTCTTCATTTAGCCCATAAAAACCCAGCAGTTGATTTTTCGAGCCATCTGCCAAGGTGATATCCATAGAAATAGATTCGAGTAAGTCAAGATTCTCCAATGCTCTAACAAATGCTTGTCGATGTTCATTACCTTCATAAATGGATTCAAGTAAGGCTGCAGAATTTTGCAAATACTCTGTACGACCACCATGCGCATAGAAGAGTGCCTCACCTTCTTCGGTGTTAACTCTAGGGTTATCTGTATCAATACTCATAACCCGTTGTGACTCAGAACTGGGATTAGCTTCGGACTGTTGAAAGCCAATCATAAAAGGCTGACGACGAATCATGGCAGGAATATAGGGTGCGTCCCAACCAGCATCACTTAAAAATAGATTCTCACCAGACTCAAAACCAAATAGTGCTACCGGCATTAAGGGTTGATCTGTAGCTGACTTTGAAAATAGTATTGGGTAACACGACTGAACACTTCTAAACTCAAATGGGAATATCATACAAAACATAAGATTGTCGCCGTACGCAGAAGAATAACCAGTCCGTACTTTGATATCTTTGTGATCAACATTATTGAGCATTTGGTGATTGGCCATACTAATAACTCTTATTGTCTATCGATTTACCGAGAATCTATAGTTAATGACAAGCTGCTTTCAGCGTTGATTCCTTACCACAAATCTGATTAAGCAGTTCCCGATTACTCGGTAACGACGTAACAAACCGCTGTGAATCTTTGCTAATTTTCTCAAACTGCTGCAACGCGTCTGAATGCAATTGTTGTTGCACTCGGCTTATGGGAAGTGGCGCCTCTGATCTGAACTGCATGCCATAAAGAACGTACTGCCAGCTGGCCGCTGGAAATAACTCATCCATGCGTGGAAAGTCATCATGCCAAGGGGTTTGTTGCTGCCAAAGCTGCATCCGCTTCTGCAATGCTTGCGGAATAGTTTCGCTAGCACGTGCCTGTTGCCAATATTTAGAATCAGTGCGGCGACTAACAATGTAATGCAGCTTCAGGAACTCGACAATGCTCCGCCAGTGGCAAGCGAGCTTAGCGTTAAATTTTTCAGCGACAACAGGCATGGTTTCTGCTGACCGGGGAAACTGCTCACTTAAAAATCTGGCAGACTGCTCAACCAACACCAAAGCAGACGCTTCCAGTGGCTCAATAAATCCGGCAGACATCCCTATAGCGACACAGTTGTTCTTCCAAAAGGTTTGGCGATAGCCTGGCACAAAACTTAAAAACTTGGGTTCAATTTCTTCAGCACCATCGCCGATGTAACATTTCAACGTCGCCAGAGCACCATCTTTATTTTCAAATTCACTGGCGTAAACATAACCAACACCACGTCTGCTTTGCAGCCCGATATCCCAGATCCAACCATTTTTTTGCGCTGTAGACCAAGTAGTGGATGCAATTGGACTTTCCTTACTGGCGTAGGGAACCTGCATGGCAACAGCACGGTCATTAAATAAATATTGACTAACGGGGATAAGCGGCACGCCAAAGTGTTGACCGAGCAGCAAGGATTTTGCCCCGGAACAATCAGCGAACATGTCTGCGCTTAGCACATCACCTGTCGACAACACCAACGACGCAATATCACCTCGCTCAGTTTCGTTGATCCCAGACACATTAGCCTTGACGTGAACTACCCCTAATTTTTCTGTCGCATGTTGACGTAATAGCTCGGCAAACTTGCCTGCATCCAGGTGATAGCCATAATTCAAATTAAAAGCATACTCCGGCGTTGACGCTTGTTTTGGCGCCAGAAAACGATCACAAGCAGGAACTTGTGCGCTGACCGCTGTTGCGAAATCAACGCGATCGCGGTAGCGCTGCCAATGCAAGGCTAAATTCAGTGAGGAATAATTCGCGGGCAAGCTAAACGGATGGTAGTAATAGTGTTCGCTGTTGCCATCCTGCCAACCAATAAATTTGGAACCTTGTTTGAAACTGGCATCGGCCGCCTGCATAAATTCAGCTTCAGACAAGCCAATTTTTTGTAACGTTGTACGCATGGAAGGCCAAGTACCTTCACCAACGCCAATAGTAGGAATATCTGGAGATTCAACGAGAACAACATCGATACCCGCATCACCCTCATGACCATGTTCGGCAGCAACCAGGGCAGCGGTTAGCCAACCAGCTGTGCCACCGCCAACGACAATGAGTTTTTGCTTAGAGTGCACCGTTGCCCCCATTTTTTTGCCTGTTTCAGCTAACGTATTATTGTTGTATTTTCGTACTCGGAAATAACGCAAATAGCCCGATACTAAAACATCTTATGCCACTAATAATAATGAACTACCTAACCGGCAATCCATAAAGTGTAGCAGCTCCAGCACTAACTGCTTGTAACGCTGGAGCTGCGCTGTGGTCCTCTAAAACGTGTAACGTGCACCTATGTTGTATCGTGGTCCAGTCTGCACCGCGAACAACGTTTGCTGTTCAGTCCTGCCATACACATGTCGCGTTTCGTCAGTGACGTTAATCCCCTCAACAAATACCGTAAAGTTATCATTGACTTCGTAACTGGCATTGATGTCCCACTGGCCATATTCATTCACAAAAGTAGGGGGTGCAGCGCCGACATTCGTCTGCCCTTTACCAGACAAAAATTTGTCTCGCCAGTTATAGGCAACGCGAAGCTGAAATCCATTTTTGTCATAGAAACCAATAATATTGGCCGAATCACTTAAGCCTTCCAAAGCCGCATCTTGTGTACCCAGAGTTAAGGGATCAAACTTAACATCACCATCTACCAGCGTCACGTTAGCAATCACCCCAAAACCGGTTTCACCAAAGTTGTGCTGAACATTCATTTCCCAGCCATCAATGACATGAGAATCCAGGTTAATCGGTATTTGTACTTTAAAGTCAGCCGGACCGTCGCGCCCTTCAACACCCGAAATAATACCATTTTCCACATCTACACCCGGTTCACTGCCAAAGTTATCAAGAATATATTGGCGAATAACCCCTGAATCAGAGCTACCGGTAGCGGTGCGCGCAGCATCATAAAGCGGGCCATTTGCAGGGTGCGGCAAGTTAAACAACGGCTCAATAATTTCAGAATTGGAAATAAAGTTATCTACATCTTTACGGAAATAACCGATTGATGCATAACTGGATTCGCCGTAATACCACTCAAAAGACAAGTCAAAGTTAAGCGATTCAAAAGGCAACAAGCCGGGGTTACCACGACTACCGGTACCACCATCGACCCGCACTAACTGGTCAATCGTTTGTCCACCTTGAATATCCGCAAAGTTGGGTCGGGACATCGTTTTACTAATTGAACTGCGAACCACTATATCGTCGGTCAAACTGATACTGAAATCGATATTGGGCAACCATGCATCGTAGTCGCCTTCCAATTTAGTAAAGTCTGGATCAGTACCTTGCACAGCACTAAATTCATTACCGCCAATCCAGTTCAAACCGGTATAGATAGGTGATAACGCTTCGGATTTCACATCAGTTTTTTCGTAACGCAAACCGAGATTAATCACAACCGGCATAGCCCCCCAATCATCTGCCATATTCAACTGCACGTAAGCTGCAGTCGTTGTTTCTTCGGTACGACGATCCACAGAGTAATTACTGGACGGGCATAACCCGGTACCACAGTCGCCCATATCAGGCGCAACAAAAGTAGTCGCATCACCAGAGGCCATAAGCGCTTCAGTGCGCGCAATCATTTCAGCCATATCAAAGGTGAAGTATTCAGTTTGCAAACGGGGGTCGTTGCCACCATCAAATTGGTCAAACCCTCCCGCACTGGATGTTAAGGTCAGCAAGTCAGAAATAGCACCGGGCTGCGTTACACCACCCCAAGCATCACGCTGTACGACTGAGGTAGCCGAGCGGTTGTTGACTTCGGTTAATTGCACACCGAAATCCAGGCTTTCAAACATGCCTTGGTCTTCAAAAGCAAAGTTACCAGCAACCTTACCCTGTTCGATATCCATACGCTGAATGTTATTGGTAAATACACTACCGGTAACAATCATGTCATCTGCTGATAGTGGTCGCGATAAACCTAGCGATAAAATTGGAAAATCCTGACCAAAATAGGTTGTCGTTTTATCCCGTGTAAAACTTGAAATAGCCAATTGTGACTGATCACCAAACTGCCCCGCCGGACCTGATTCAGAACTGGAATCGTGATAGTCAAACACCATCGACAACTGTTCAGTTGCTTTCCATTCAAGATTAAATCCTACTGACTTTAATTCACTACGCGTCGCATCAGCACCAGCAGCCATACCAAAGTCACTGCCGCTTGAATTTTCGCTGTAAAACACTGGCGATGCATTCGGACCATCAGTCCACTCAGACTCTTGGCCGTCAAAGTTGTACCACGCAGAGTAATTGCTAAACGTACGCTCTACTTCATTTTCAGCATAAGTATAATCCAGGGTTGCGCGCACGTTCTCCGTCGCGTCCCACTGTAATGTCAGCTGCCCATTGGTTCGGGTACGACTGTATTCAGCAAATTCATAACCAGTGGTTTGCGGAACAGAATAAATATCGCCTTCGCCAGGACGATTCACTTGCGCTGCATTAAACGGAATACCGCCCCACTCTTCAGGGCCAAGACCAGAGCCCCAGCTGTTATTAGTGAGACCAGTAAAGCTTCTCCAGCCACCAATACTGGCGGTATTGGCGCCGCTGTCACGCTCTTGCCGACTCGCACTTAAGGCAATACCAATCTTGTCATCAGCAAACGTATTGGAGAACAGGCCAGACACTTCCGGCGTATAGTCGTCGCCTGTTGACGTCGAAAGATCATGTACCGCCTTAACCCCAACAGTCGCTTTCATACCCGGTGCATCAAGCGGTTTGGTTGTACGAATATTGATGGTAGAACCAATACCACCACTGGGAACAAATGCTTTACCACTTTTGTAAACCTCAACAGCGGCGACGCTTTCTGATGCAAGATTGGCAAAGTCAAAAGACCGACTAAAGTTTTCGTTGTCAGAAATTTTTGAGGTCGGCAGCTGCCGGCCATTCAGTGTTACCAAATTAAAACTAGGGCCAAAACCTCGCACGGTAACTTCACTACCCTCGCCCCGTGCACGGTCTATCGACACACCGGTAATACGCTGTAGCGATTCAGCCAGGTTAGTGTCTGGAAACTTACCAATGTCTTCAGCAGTGATGGCATCCACCACACCTTGTGAATCGCGCTTGGTATCCATGGCCGCTTTAAGGCTAGCTCGGATGCCAGTAACGACAACCTCTTCCAGCAGTTCTTCCTCAGCCATAGCAAATTGGCTCGCGCCCATGCCAATTGCTAACGAGATACTGACCGCAAGCCGTGTTTTAGAGAAGTTATTAGATGACATATCGATCTACCCTAATGTAAGAATTATTTGAATAGGAAAAATCCTAAGCACACACTTACATAGAAGAAATGCAATCGGAACAGCAGTTGCGGCGAACAGGATTACACATGCGACAAAACGGATTAATCCCACCCAGAGCCGTTAAATCCCCTTATTCATCAGCTTGAAAAATTGTTATTAACTATAGCGGCCAGATGGAAAACCGAATTCCTATTTGCCTTGATTCGTCGACAAATTGTTATTATTGGTAGGTGTTAAATATCTTATTTACTGCACTGCAAAATAAAAAGGTTTCAACGCGCCCCCCCTAGCCATGGAGCTCTCATCTACAATAAAGCGCCGGGTAACTTACATACGCTATTAAGCCGATAGCTGATCAGATTATAGCTACTCATAATTGATTCACATCTTTCATCGCATAATGTCGATGAATAAATGAGTAGATATTCAAGCTTCATTGCGATGATCAAAGCCAAGTCATCTAATTTATTAACAAGCTTTTTCGTAAGCCTGGCGCAAGTAAATCAATAAAACTTCTCACTTTACTTGACGCATTCGTGCCCTCGCGGTGCACGATATGGACCGGTAAAGGCGGCAACTGAAAATCCACTAATAACACGTCTAAACTACCCTGTACTAAATCTTCACGCACCTGATAGGACAGCACCCGAGCAATACCTAAACCCGCCTTTGCTGCATTAATTGCGGCCTGATTGGTATTGACACTCAACCTAGGGCAAATCCGAATAGAAAACACAGAAGCGTCTTGAGCGAACTGCCAGTCGTAATTAAAGTCCCCAGCACTGGCAGCTATAAGAACATGATTCCTTAATGCTTTAGGGTGTTGCGGCCGCCCCTGCTTTGCCAGGTAATCTGGCGACGCCACTAACACCATCGACACGCCACCCACAGGGCGAGCCTGCAGGGAGGAGTCGGGCAAGTGCCCAATGCGCACACCCACGTCAATACCCTCTTCCAGCAACCCCACCACGCGATCCAGAAAAACGGTTTCCACCTGTACATCGGGGTAAGTGTTCAGGTATTCCACCACTTTGGGTAGAACTTGTTGTTGGCCAAATAACACAGGGGCGGTTACTCGCAACAACCCTTTTGGCTCGCTGTGCACACCCAGCGCCGCTTCATTAGCCTGTTCGACAGCGTATAAAATCCGCCTGGCATCCTGTAAGTAACGCAGGCCGGCCTCAGTGACTTTGACGCAGCGCGTCGTGCGGTTCAGCAGCTTCACACCCACGCGCTGCTCCAACGCTGCGACAGCGCGAGTTACCGCCGGTGGTGACATGTGCAACTTGCGTGCTGCGGGCGCAAAGCCCTGTAGCTCTGCCACCTCGACAAATACTGTCATTAAATGCAGCTGATCCATTATTCCACCAAATGAAAGAATGTATTGTCAATTATCCCTATTCTTTAATATAAAGCAATTAGGCAAACTGGTTTCCACCAAAGCAAATGGCAAACAAGCAAAAGCCGTTCATTAACCAAGAGGAAACCACTATGAGCCGTATCAATCTTGTTACTACCGACCACGCTAACGAAGAACAGCAAGCTTTATTTCAGGCAATACATAGCCAACTAGGTATGGTGCCAAATTTCTTAAAAGTCTTCGCCAACTCCCCCGCTGCGCTGCGCGCATTTTTAGGCCTGCACGGCATTGCCAACGAAGGCAGCCTGGATCCGCAAACCCGAGAGCGAATAGCTCTTGCGCTGGCAGAACAAAATGCGTGTGAATATTGCGTTTCTGCGCACAGCGCAATTGGCCGTAAAGCCGGCTTATCTGCAGATGAAATCGAAGCGAATAGAACAGGCACGAGCCATGATGCCAAGGCAGCCACAGCAGTGAAATTCGCTCGCTCTTTGGCAGAACACAGCGGAGAAGTCAGCACAGCTGAATTACTGGAAATGCGCAATGCGGGTTACGACGACAGCCAACTTGTTGAAATTATTACCCACGTAGGCATGAATATATTAACCAATATCTTGGGTAAGGCGAGCCGTGTAGAGATTGACTTTCCTAAAGTTAGCTTGCAAAAAGCAAGTTAACTCAGTAGTAGCTACAGTGCCAACCACAGCAGCAGGCATACGCCTGCTGCACTCATCCCGGACAACTCACACTACAGTGGGAGACTTGCCATGGCGCACCGATATACCCAAATAGCATTTACTCCAACCATCCGGCACTTGCAGGAGCAATACAGCAGTCGCGCGGCTTACCAAAAAATGGATGAAGGTGAGGATTACAATTATCAACTATCCTCGCAAGAGGCAGCGTTTATCCAACGCAGTGACAGTTTTTATATGGCCAGTGTTAGCGAAACACAATGGCCTTATCTCCAGCATAGAGGCGGGCCAACAGGCTTTGTCCGCGTTATTGATGCGCGAACACTGGGCTTTGCTGATTTCAGAGGTAACCGGCAGTACATCAGCACTGGCAACTTCATCAACAATGACCGCGTAGCGTTATTCTTTATGGACTATCCCAACCAGCGCCGTCTTAAAATCATGGGCCGTATCAAACAAGTAGCCAATCAGGACTGGGAGACACTCGCCGCATTGGAAGTTAGCAACTACCGCGCTAAAGTCGAACGAGGTTTTACCATAACCATTGAAGCTTTTGATTGGAATTGTCCACAACATATAACACCCAGATACACTGAAGCAGATGTCCAAAAAATTATCGCACCATTACTGGATGAAAATGAACGCCTCAAAGCGCAACTCAACCCGCCCCCAAAAGAGGAAGAAGCATGAATTTCGATCTGAGCATTGAAGATACACGCGAGCCATTACCGACATTCACCAAAGAAAGTGCCATTAAAAAAATTCGGATTGCCGAAGATGCATGGAATAATAAGAACCCTGAAAAGATTTCCACTGCCTACAGCCTGAATAGTCAATGGCGCAATCGCGATGAATTCATACAAGGTCGCTCGCCGATCATTGCGTTTCTGACTCGAAAGTGGGAGAAAGAGTTAGAATACCGCTTGATTAAGGAACTATGGGCATTTAGTGACAACCACATAGCAGTGCGCTTTGTGTATGAATGGCATGACCACTCGGGAAACTGGTTTCGATCTCATGGCAACGAAAACTGGGCCTTTAATGACAAAGGCTTAATGACGCAACGCCACGCTAGCATTAATGATATTGCCATTAACGAGGCAGATAGAAAGTTTCGCTGGCCTTTAGGCGTGCGCCCGGCTGATCATCCTGGCCTAACGGACTTGGCATTGTAAAACCGGTTTTCTAGCGCTGTTAACTTACCAAATAATCCACCACGGAGCGGTAATTCCGACTAACTTTGAGCGCGGTTTCATTCGGTAAATGGAGCAGGCTTTCGCCTTTGGCGAGAGCCTCAATCGAGTTCACTTTATTTAAATTCACCAAGGTAGAGCGATGCACACGAGCAAAATTTGGGTCCGATAATTTTTCTTCCAACTCTTTCATCGTGCAGCGCATCACATACGTTTTACCATCGCTATGCACGCACATATAGTCACCGGCAGCGTCTACCCAATCAATATCCTCAAACGGAATCAGTACGGTTACACCACCATCTTTAATCGCCAATTTTTTCGAGCCATCACTGTTTTCATCATTGGACGCTCTATGTTTTTGATCAGCCAGTGTATCAATGGCTGTTAACAACCCACCTTTAAGTTCCCACTCTGGTTTACCTATGTAGCGCTGGAAAGCTCGTTCAACGGCCACATTTACACGCTCTGGCTCAAAGGGTTTGAGCACATAATCCACAGCATGTAGCTCAAAGGCATCGAGAGCAAACCGGTCAAAAGCGGTAGCAAAAATAATCATTGGCATTGCATCAGCCTGCAATGCTTTCACCACATCAAAACCGCTCAAGCCCGGCATTTGTACATCCAAAAACAATAAGTCGGGTGCTAGCTCCTGTACAGTTCTTATGGCTTCTCGACCCGTTCGACACTCTGCAACAATCTCTACCCGAGCGTTTTCCAATAAAATTGACCGCATATATTCGCGGGCCAGAGTTTCATCATCAACTATAATTGTGCGTAAGGTTTCGGTCTCCATTTTTATCACCACTTATTTTTTATAGGCACTTGCATACGCACCAGAAGGCCGCCAAGGGACGATTTATCTAGTTCAAACCTATAATTATCACCGTAAATACCCGTTAAGCGCTCTTTGATATTATTAAGGCCGACCCCTGTACCTTTAGAAACATTATTGTCGGTCTCATTCAGTCCTAGAACCCCAGGCCCCGAGTCCTCCACTCTAACAGTTAGCCAACTGGCATCAGCACTGGCATAAATCGCAATAATGCCACCGTCTTCCGCAGGCGCAATCGCATACTTAATCGCGTTTTCCAGTAGTGGTTGTAAAATTAAGCTGGGAATACAGCAGTTTTCGCATCCATCAGCCAACTCAATTTTTACCTTAAGGCGATCCTCAAAACGGGCTTGTTCAATTTTCAGGTATTTGTTTATAGCTTCTACTTCATCTTGTAACGACACTTCCCGATCTCGATCACTGGACAGGGAGTAACGCAAAAAGTGGCTGAGTTCCAGAATCATATTCTGAGCGCGCTTGTTTTGGCCCGATGCTACCAACGATGACATTGAATTAAGCGTGTTGAACAAAAAATGGGGGTTAAGCTGGTAACGCAACATTTTTAGCTGGGCATCTCGCGCCATAGACTCGGCTTTTATTCGACGCAAAGCCTCTTCTCGTTGTGAAGCGGTACGCTCAATTAACATACGGTGTTCGAGCTGAAGTAGGCGATAATATTTAATACCGTGGTAAAGCGCAGTCCATGTGAGAAAAATAAAGATTGAAGGAAATAGCCAACCACCAAAATCCTTCCATAAACCGGTTTCATCAGTTAGCGCCAAAAACAATTGCAGGCGTAAAGCAGACCAAACAAAAGCCAACAATAATACCGCAAGTAGTATCAGGGTAAGCCGGATAACCAGATGAACTTCCCATAATTTGCTCGAAATATAACGCAACGGCCAGGACGTAATAATACCCAATACTGACTGTAACAATCCGTGTTCCATATAGGACCACTCAAGCTGGTTGTAGCCAAGATTCAAACTCAGAAAACTGATAATGGCGATACCGAACCAGCCGCCAATATGTAACGTCCAAAACTGTATGTTCTGGTTTTCAAGTAGTTGTTTGTTCAATAGAGTATCTCTTTTGCAGCGCTTATTATTTTCGTTATGACTTTAAGGTATTACTTTCTGCTAAAAGGTTTCCTTGCTACGCCTTTACTTGCTATAGGACACTGATTGCGATTCGTACAGTACCTACTTCTCTGCGATACGTCTCTAGGAAGTACACCTGCATTGTACGTAAACAGCATTAGAAGAGTTTAGGCCAAAATAGATACTAGGCCCACCGCAAATGCTAAATTACTGATTCTGGCCGCGCAATGCCATAATAAGCATCTTTTTAGTGCGATATGGCAAATAGACTGATGACTGAGAGTAATACTGTTAACCGGGCAACCAACAAAGCATCGCCTATACATTGGTACATACTGGGTGCGGGCGCCATTGGCTGTTTGTGGGCGGCTAACTTGCGGCGCGCAGGGTTTACTGTAACCCTGCTCACACGTAAGAAAAAGGCCAGCCAGCTGGACAGGCCCACCGCACAAGCTCACAACACTGTGACTATAAAAATGGGGCCGCAGACAATTACCAATACAGTCGATTTACTGAACATAGAAGAATTTTTAGCTCAAGGAAAACAGCCTGAGCGCCTATTAATAACCACTAAAGCCCAACAAACACTACCGGCACTTACCACCATACAACGCTTAATAACGCCCTCTACTCTTTTACTCATTCTCCAAAATGGTCTCGCAGCAAAGGAAGTCTATAGACAGTTTCCAGATAATCGAGTGATTGCTGGTGTGACTACCGATGGCGCTTATTTGGCATCAGAACTTTCCGTCGTTCATGCCGGCGTAGGACAGACAGCGCTTGGCCAATACGACGGCAACGACTGCCACGATTTAATGGCAGCCCTACCCTTTAATACTCTCAACATAGAATGTTGTAATGATATTGAAATCAGGCAATGGCAGAAACTGGCTGTTAACTGCGCAGCCAATGCACTCACCGCTATTTATCATTGTCGTAACGGTGAACTGCTAGATAATGCTGCAGCACTCGAGACTATGCATGGAATATGTAATGAAGTGATAGCCGTCACGACTGCACTGGGATTTCCGCAAGAATACTTTGCGCAGTGTTTTGAACTGACACTACAGACACTGCGGCTTACTGCAAACAATTATTCATCGATGTATAAAGACGTCGAACACGGTCGGAGTACCGAAATTGACTTTATCAATGGCTACCTCTGTAAAGAAGCAAGACGCTTGAATATTTGCTGTGAAGAAAATGAAAAGATAATCGCCGCTATCAATGGGATAACTAAAACATAACCTGGCTACGTGGATAAATATTCAACGATAAATCAGATGAGCACTACGCATCTGAAAACAACCTGAAAATAACCTGAAAATAACCTGAAAGCACTCTAGCACTGGCAGGATCACTAGAAAGGGGTTGGCCTGCTGGGCTCTTTTTCTGACTCCCCGAAGATTTCGTCAAACAAAAAATCCATCAACAATTCCCCTGTACTATGATCTCTGAGTTTTTTCGCTTCAGCTTCAAAGTGCGCGGCTTCAATTTCAGAACCACGATCACGCGCATCGGCAGCTCTTTTATCGTATACCTTCGCCAGTCTGTAATCCCTGTCGACAGAACTTGGGGTAGAGCACCCGCTCATAAGTATAACCAACGCCATTAGACATATTTTCTTCATGTTCACTCCTTTTTCTGCCACCACCCTATATGGCAGGAAAGTCCTTGAAAATCCTTATAGAAAAATCATTTCTCACGCTTGTTGGCGTCATTATAAACGCCAACCGCACATTTATCTATTCAGCACGTATTGTTACTCTCAACAGCCATTTCTACCTATACCCTCATTTTTCTTTCATGTTTCCGTCACAAGAGTGACACCAAGCTATCACAAACTTCAGCGAATATAACGTTCGACCGTTTCGTGAGCGGTAGCTATTTACCATGAGACTTACACGTAGGACCTATTCGCGATTGAAACACTACAACGCTTGCAATCAATTTGCTGGCTTACACAAAGCGCGTAAAAATTTAACCCACTATTTTTTGGAGAACACACCATGATGTTAAAAAAACTGGCCATTGCAGTAAGTATGGCCCTGACAGCACCGATTGCTTTCGCCGATGCAACCAATTTTGATGATTTTATGCCGATGATCGGTGATACAGGTGCTGGCTCATTACCGGAATCTGCCCCCTTTGCGCTATCTTCACCAGATTTTCGTCAGGTGAGTATTGTTACCCGTGATCCCTCTCAGCTTAATCGCTTTGATAGTGGCAAGTACGACATGAATACCGTGAATGAAAATGGCCTCGACGCCGGCCACTACTTATTTACCCCTTTCGAAACAGGCCAAGCTGGCATTCAGCGTACCGACCTGCGCACAATGCAAACCGTCACTATTTGGCAAGCACCAGCACCCGGCACTCACCGGTCATTCGATGCTTCACGCTGGACGCCATGGGGCACTTATTTAACAGCAGAAGAATCCTGGAGTGATCCAGGCGCTAACCCGCCAAGCAGCTATGGTCGCTTGTTTGAGGTTACTAACCCACTGGCAGATCCTGCAGATATCGAGATTAAGCATCGCAACATCCTACCGCGCGTATCGCACGAAGGTCTGACTTTCGATAAAGACAACAACCTGTATTTCATTGACGAAAGAAATGGCAGTCACATATTTAGATTCAAATCAAAAAGCCCACGTGCAAACACTGGCGACGATTTCTTTGCTAAAGGCCAAGTATCTGTCTTGCGCGTAGGTGATGGCACAGAAAAAGAAGCTACCGGACAAGCTCAATGGATTCCACTAACGGATGACGTTGGCAATCCACTACCAGGCTCAGTTCTCGTTTATGGTAATGAAATTGATGGCCGTGCTACACCTAAGCTCGACGCATTCCTTGGCACCGCTTTTGATCGACCAGAAGATCTCGAAATCAAAACACTACGCAATGGTAAACAACAACTTTATGTTGCTACTACGACTAACAGCAAAGTGTTTTCAATCGACTTAAAACGTAACGTAGTCAAGTTATTTGCGAGCAAAGAAACTATTGACGCTGCCACAGGTTATGCGGCTGGAGACGCCTTCAAAAACCCAGATAATCTGGCGATTGATGCAGACGGCAACATCTACATAGTGGAAGATCAGCCAGGTGGTATCGAAGATACCTGGTTAGCTATCGATAAAGATAATGATGGTGTTGCAGAGTCTATTGGTAAATGGGCCAGTCTGAGCACTCAAGGGGCCGAGGCTACCGGTTTATACTTTGACCCATTCAACCCACACTTAGCCTACATTAACGTTCAGCACCCGAGTTCTGGTGAAGATCGCACTATCATGATTATGGCACCTGCGGTTAGTCATGATCATGGCAAGCATCATGAGAAAAAAGATCACCATAAAGAAGATCGCTATGAAAAACACGACCGGTATGAAAAACATTAATAATAGTATAAACCTTTAAAAAAGGTAGCGTAGCAAGCTCTTAAACAACCTCAGTACTTACACTGGGGTTGTTTAATTGGATGAGAAGCCAACAGGTTACTCACATGCGCCTTCACTATATTCAATGACTTTAGCATCTGCGCACGCGGTACAGCCTGTAGCATAGGTTTTTTCTTCAGTTGCTGGACAAGGTGTGGTCACACATTGTGTTCCCGTAAATCTTGTCGCACATACAGGCCGATATTCTCGGGTACATATCTGCGGACGGGGTTCTTCGCACTGAATCACAGCGGATGCATCTTTTGTAGCTGTTTGAACCTTCTCTGTCTTGGTCGCGGCACATGAAACACATAGTAGTATCACACCAAATAGCAACACTACACTCATTGAATTTTTCATAGTTCTTTCCCTAAATATTTTCCTAAATCAAAGCCCACGTGCCTTTTTAGCATCGTCGATACCGCCGGCATTGATTATATTTTTATAACCTGCCGCTTCCAGCACTGCTTTTGCCTGACCAGCTCTATTACCACTGCGGCAATACAAGTTAATCTCAGTATCCTTATTCGGAAATAGTTTCTCGACATTTTTAAGAATTTCGGTATGCGTAATCCGAATATCTTCATCGATATGATTCACTTCATATTCCGCTGCAGATCTGACATCAATCCATATCGCCTCTGCCTGAACAATCAATGGGCTTATAAAACACCCCAGCACTAGAAGAGCCCTGAATAAAACGCTAAGTTTTAACAGTACTGTATATTTCATAATTATTTTCCTCATACTTTGTATGGACGCCATAATTTTTAACTGCTTTTCACTGCTGCCTTATAGAGCGATATAACTGTAAAGCACACCAGACTCTCGCGTAACGTTCACACACCTGAAATCAATAGCGTACTTTAATAACCTTTAGCCAAATCAACCGATACTGGAATTGTTCCATCTTCTCGATAACGCAAAATGTTCTTTGCAACAATTTTAGCTGCGGTTTCTACATTTGTAGGTGCAGAGATGTGTGGCAGTATAGATATTTTAGGGTGCTGCCACAGAGGGCTATTTTGCGGCAGCGGCTCCTGCTCAAACACATCTAATACTGCGTGGGCAAGATGCCCCTCGTCTAGCGCGTCAAGCAAGTCATCATGATTAATAATTGCCCCTCGTCCGAAGTTGATGAATCTGGCGCCTTTGGGCAACAGATGAAATGCCTCCTTATTCAATAGCTTATAGGTCTGCTCGGTTAACGGCAGCAGACAAATTAATATATCGGTTTTTTGAAGCAGCGCTCTTAAACCCGAAGTGCCAGAATAATGAGTCGCATTAAGGATCTCTTTGTGGCCTCGACTCCAAGTGTTAACACAAAACCCCTGGTTCGCCAGCGCTGACGACGAAGCAGTACCTAACTCGCCTGCACCCAGCACAGAGACTTGAACAGTATTGATATCCGGAAAAGGTATAGGCTGCCATAACTTCAGTTTTTGTTGAGCCATATATTCGGGAATATTGCGATATAAATACAGCGTCCAAGTCAATACAGCTTCAGCCATAGTCTTGGCAAGATTAGGATCAATAAGCCTCACGAGTTGAGTCGAATTTTTTGTTGAATTCACTACCGTTTCAAGAGAACGAAACGTATTCACAATACCTTCAACGCCGGCCCATAAACTGTGCACCCAAATTAAATTCGGAAAGCGTTTTAATACTTCTACATCAGGGTTCGCGACAATAGCAACTTCAACACGTCTGGCTTGATCATCAGTTAACGATTCCGGTAGCACAATGTGTTCTCCCGGCAACAGCACACTGAACTCCTTTAGCCACTTAGCTTGTTCTTCAGAATCCACCGTATGGATAAAGGCAATAGGGTTCATGCTGAGAGTACCTGTACTGGAGCGGCATAGGTTGCCGGCCTTATAAACGGCTACCGCGAGAGTTAAAACTAAGACAGAAAATACCAGCAATCAAAGTGCTAGCAGTCCGTTGTCACATAACTAATCTTAGGTGTACCGCCGGCGCTGGTCGCTGGATCGTAGAGAATATAACAACCACTCGCCCTCACCGCTGTCTGATTAACATACTCGCCAGACCGGCCACCTAATGACGCAGTTGTCAGCCAAAATCGAGTGTCGCCATAGGTCGTAGACCACGTCCAATTAGACGCAAAACTCCCGCCCATTATTTTCGAAATGCCATTGCGCCGACTCGCACTCGGATAGCCATATTTCACTTCGACATCGGCACTGCCATCTCCATCGAGATCAATACTCGTCAAGGGCTGGCTTTGAACACCCAAGACTACGGACTTGGCATGGACCAGGTTAGCAGCCGATAGAATCGCTCCACCCATAGACTTTAGTGTAGCCACATGCGCTGAAGAACTCAGATTAGCAAACCGGGGAACGGCAATACCGGTCAACACTCCCAAAATAACAATAACCGCAATTAACTCAATCAGCGTAAATCCAGACTGGTGCGATTTATGTGATCTAATTGCGAGCATGCAGCGCCTTTTATCCTAATCCATTCTTCCATACTAACAATTGCAAACGCTTAATCAAGACTGAAAAACCGTTTGCTACGCTACTTCTTTAGCCAGGGATTGAAGGTTTTTGGTGCAGCAGACATTAAGTTATCGGACGATTTTTTAGCCGCTGATTTAGCCGGTTTACTGCGTACTTCTTTTTCCGACACTTTTGCTTTCGGATGGTTTTGTTTTCCAGTACTACGCCGACTATTTTTACTTTTGGTATTTTTTTTATTTGTTGTCGCTCCATCAGCATTGCCCGTGGACGCTTTTTTCTCTGCGCGCTTAAACGGTTTTAGCGTGGATACCGGTACTGTTTTAGCAACGGTAAAGCCTTCAATGTCTACCCGTCTAATAATTTGATTTTGGCGACTTTCGATAGCACACAAACGTTTGAAATCATCTAGCGACACTAATGATACGGCTTCTCCAGTCGCGCCAGCGCGACCGGTACGACCAATACGATGAATATAATCATCGGCATCGTCGGGCAAGTCGTAGTTAATCACTCGTTCAAGATTATCGATATCAATACCACGTGCAGCAATACCTGTTGCCACCAAAAATTGTATAGCGCCAGCTTTAAATTCATTCAACAGTTGGGTACGACTGGCCTGACTGCGCCCGCTGTGAATCGCCTCAGCCTTAATACCACGCTTTTCTAGCTGACTGACCAACTTGGCAGCGCCATGTTTTGTGCGAATAAAGATGAGTGCCTGAGCCCAGTTTAAATCTTTGATTAAATGACTTAACAATGCAGATTTCTTATCTTTATCGACGGTCACTAACCACTGGTTAATTTGCGGCGTCGTTGATTTATCCGCTGCGATGGCAATTTCTTGAGGGTCATCAATGGCTGTTTTAGCCAGTAAGCGCACATCATTTGAGAGCGTAGCCGAAAATAACAAACTCTGACGTTCTTCAGGCAGGCGCTGAATAATTTTATTAATGTCCTCGATAAAGCCCATATCCAACATACGGTCAGCTTCATCCAACACCAACACTTGTAGTTCATCAAAATACACAGCGCGCTGATGGGCCATGTCGAGCAGCCTACCCGGCGTGGCAACCAATATATCGACACCTTCAATCAGATTCCGCTTTTGCGGCTCTTCATCGACACCGCCCACCATGACCATGGAGCGAATATCCATATATTTACCATACTCATCGATATTTGTACCCACCTGCTCTGCCAACTCACGGGTCGGCACTAAAATAAGTGCGCGAATACGTTTGGCACGTCGGTTCTGGCGCCCACTCAACCCTTGCAATAAAGGCAATACAAAACTTGCGGTTTTACCGGTACCCGTTTGCGCACTGGCCACCAAGTTTTTACCTGCCAATACCAGAGGTATCGCCTGTTCCTGAATAGCAGTTGGAGCTTTGTAGCCCTTTTCGTTTAAGGCCTGTAACAATGGGTCACTTAAACCAAGTTTGGTAAATGTCATGGGATGTCTCGATGTGTAATGGGCCAGTGCTGCCCAGACTAGTACCAGGGAAGGAAAACGGAAGGCATTAACGTAGCCAGACACTGCATAATTTAGCAGGCTACTATAACACACCAGTCTCGGTAGCAACCTGAGAATCAATCCAAGGGTTGAAAATCAAACCATTGATTCTGCCAGCCCCAGGCAAAAAAAAGCCCCCAGCGAAGATCGCTGGGGGCTAGTAAATCCGCTGAATAGGTTAACGCATAAACAGCATTTCACTGTACTTCGGTAGTGGCCAGGCTTCATCAGCCACCAAGGTCTCCAACGTATCAGCAAAACCGCGTATTTCCAGCATCAAATCACAAACAGTGCCGGCGCAATATTGCATATGTGCCTCGGTAGACTCAAAGTCGTGCACCTCCATCGCTTTTTCTAACTTGCCAATGGCTGCCATCATCCCGTTCAGGTTTGCTGCAACACTTTCTGCCAGTGCTTTATCAATGGTAATAGAAAGGTCAGCCGCACTGGCGATACTGTCAGTCAGGGTAGACAAATAACCTAACGCAGTTGGGTAAATTAGGGTTTTAGCCATGTTCACGGTCAGTTTGGCTTCCACTTCAATGGATAACACGTACTGTTCAGCATAAACTTCGTAACGACTTTCCAACTCTACCGGTGTTAATACACCAGTAGACTTGAACAGATTGATGACCGATTCATCTAAAAATGCGGGCAATGCATCCGCTGTGGTTGGAATATTCTTCAGGCCACGCTCTTCCACAGCAATACGGTGCCATTCACTGGAATAGCCGTCCCCGCCAAACACGACCGCGCTGTGTAATTCCATCAGCTCTTTCAGGACAACAATAACGGCTTCTGTTTTATCACTGGTACTCGCTATAGCTGTCTCAAGCTTGCCAGCAATCCAGGTTAATGAATCTGCCAACATAGTATTCATGGCGACCAGTGGTCCCGATACCGACTGAGAAGAACCAACCGCACGGAATTCAAAACGGTTACCGGTAAAAGCGAATGGTGAAGTACGGTTACGGTCGCCAGGGTCACGCTCAAACTTAAGAATTTGATCCAAGCCTAGATCCATCAAACCCCCGTCAGCTGTTTCGCCTATCGCACCGGCCTTAATGTCCATAAAGAGTTTTTCTAACTGATCACCCAGGTAAACTGACAATATCGCCGGTGGCGCTTCGTTAGCACCCAACCGGTGATCATTGGCTGCTGAGGCAATTGCTGCCCGCAGAAGCGGCCCATAGACATGTACACCGCGAATCACGGCACCACAAAATAATAGGAAGTTAAGATTCTTGTTCGGCGTATCCCCCGGGTCTAACAGGTTACCCTGCGTAGCGTTACCCACTGACCAGTTTACGTGCTTACCCGAACCGTTAACCCCAGCGAATGGCTTCTCATGCAGTAAACATAAAAAGCCGTGTTTTTTGGCAGTCATTTTCATGAGTGTCATTAACAACTGCTGGTGATCTGACGCCACATTAGCAGATTCAAAATAAGGCGCGATTTCAAACTGACCGGGAGCCACTTCGTTATGATGAGTTTTTGCAGGAATACCTAAACGATACAACCGATCTTCAAAGTCCTGCATAAAGATTTGAACACGCTCGGGGATAGCGCCAAAATAATGATCATCAAACTCCTGCCCTTTTGCAGGCGACGCACCGAACAACGTGCGACCCGCCATCATCAAATCCGGGCGCGCCGCGGCAAGAGCCGCATCGACTAAAAAGTATTCCTGCTCAGCACCACAGCTCGAATTGAGTGTAGCAATTTCTGTTTCGCCCATTAGGCTTAATACTTTTTGCGCGGCTTTATTCATCGCTGCATTCGAGCGCAACAATGGGATTTTCTTGTCTAACGCTTCTCCAGTCCAAGACATAAACACACTGGGAATCATTAGTGTGGCGCCGTTGTCGGTATGCATGATGTAAGCTGGGCTGGTTGGATCCCAAGCCGTGTAGCCACGCGCAGCGTTAGTCATGCGTAAACTACCATTAGGGAATGAAGATCCGTCTGGCTCGCCTTTAATAAGCAAGCTACCTGTGAATTCAGTAATCGCACCCCCATCAGAATTCGTGATGATAAAGCCATCGTGTTTTTCAGCGGTAGCATTCGTCATTGGGTAGAAAATATGAGAAAAAAACTTCACCCCTTTACTCATTGCCCAGTCTTTCATTGCTGCAGCAACGATATCGGCGGTAGCCGGATCTAATGCCGCTCCAGTCTGGACCGTCTTTTTCATGGCCTTGAAAGCATTTTTAGAAAGCACTTCTTCCATAGTGGCCATATTGAATACATCGCATGCCCATATTTTGCTGAGCGCTTTCGGCATATCAACGGCCGTTGGCTGACGGTTAACAATGTCGCTGATTGCCATCAGGCGTGCTTGGTTTCCACTCATAGTGTTCTCCTAAATCGAACTTTGTCGTTGTTAGCGTCATAGCGTTTTGACGGGACAAAGATTCCCCGATACAAAAAGGGTGTTTTTGACAGGTCGAAAGGCGAGACGAAATTGCTGTATTGACGTTAAAAAAGTTATTAGCGGAAACAATGCTGCAATAAACGCTCCAGCAATAGAAATCCTATAAAATTCAAGAAATTGAAATGAAAAACATGATAAAACGAAGAAAATGCTAGCCCGGAAGCGCTAGATCAACAGAAAAAGGAGCGATTATGGTGCAAGCCTACTGACTACAGAGCACGGTATCACCTAGAGCAGAACGCCCACCTGACCGTCCCGGTAAATTAAGTCATAGTAATGCAGACTGCGGCATGGCCCTTCCGTCGACAACGTGCATTCACCCGTAGCGATTTCGAATAGGTAGCCATGCATCGGACAACGCAACGCTGACCCAACGATTTTGGCATCATCCATAGGGTAGGCGCTGTGAGGACACAAACTTTCCAGTGCCGAACGTACACCCTTGTGCTGAATCAACATAATGTTGTGACCATTAATATTGAATACTTTGCGATACGTGTCATGCAGGTTTTCTGTCTTGTCTAATGCAACAAAAGGCATGCGGTACTTCCGTATTTAATTTTACAAACCAATAGTTCGAAACACTGGTAGAACAGCGAATTAATGGCTGACGGTTTTTGAAAAGACGTTAATAATAACAACGCCCGACAATATCAAAAACATACCCAGCAACGCAGGAAAATCAGGTATTTCTTTATATAAGATCGCACCGATAGCTGTGATAGCAACGATACCCAAACCCGACCAGATCGCGTAAGCAGTGCCTACGGGAATAGTCTTTAGCACCAACGATAAAAAATAGAACGCAGCCGCATAGCCTACCACTACAATAATACTGGGAATCGGCTTACTAAACTGTTCTGACGCTTTTAGCGCACTGGTACCAATAACCTCAGCCATAATGGCAATTGCCAGATACACATATCCCATACCCATAGCGTTTTCGCCTTACCTATTCATTTACTTCACATCAAAAATAGCAAGCACGACACCACTTCGCCTGCTCGAACGAAATCAAACCTTCTCAGAAAAACACAACCTTCACTGAGAGGGTGGATTCTACCAGATACCTGGGTGGTAAAACCTACCCTAAAAGGTATTAGCCAGCACCCAGTAAACCCTATGTGGTGCGAGCAATATTCTTGCATCCACGGTAACCATTACAACGCAGAATTCAGCGCTATTTACAGGCATTATTGGATGTTTTTGCAGGCTGAGATGTCTACTTACTATGAAACAGGTCTGTCACATCGGCGGGCTAACGCCTGCCATTGAAACACACATCTAAGACAACTTGAGCAATAAGGTCTTTCTCTATGTTTGGTTTACTGAAAAACAGCACCCCGCAACCGCCGCATCATACGACCAACGCCAAGGTCGTCGGCATAAGAATCCTCGCTACCGGCCTGGCAATTCTCGCCTGTAACGTATATGCCGCCACAAACCTGGAATTACCACGCATTACCCCCATACCACCCTCTGATCGTGCACCACTGGCATCTGCTGACAGGCCAGGTACGGAATATGCGGACTTAGCGACAGCGGGGTATGTAGAAGAAGAATATTTTCTTCACGGCGTGGCACCGGCCATTACCGCCGCGGGGGAAGCCTTATTTGATGCCCCCTATATCACTCGAATATTAGTGCGTAAGCCCAAAGACCCAGCCAAATTTAACGGTACAGTCGTTATCGCCCCGTTTACCTGGATTGGTGAACGCGGTGCTGGCTGGATCCTGACGAAAGACTACTTGCTGCGCAAAGGCTACGCCTGGGTCGGTTACACCTTGAATATTAATAGGCCCAAGAAAGACCCCAAAACCCACTATCCCGAACTCTGGGAGCCCGCACCGGACAACTTAAACTTTGAATTCATGCGCAAGTACGATTATGCCCGCTATGCGAGCTTAGGGTTCTACTACGACCCTAAACGCTTTCTCCGCGATGGACACCCTGACCAATTTGTGCCGCAAAGTCAGGCGGTTGGTGCTCAGCTAGCCATGCTGCTAAAACAAAATAGTACTCAAGGGCCACTTCCCGGCCTAGACGTTGAGCGCGTTTACGTCAACAGCTGGGCAGTTACAGCACAGGTTTGGATGGACTATCTAAATCAGGGCCGCCACCAGCAATGGCGCATGCCCGGTGGGGCGCCATTAATTGATGCCTATATGGTTGGCAAAATGGAGTTTGGCTCTTTGGGCGGCCCCACCAATCGCATACCTAAACATCCACCTGAAGATGCACCCTTTGTGAACGTATACAGCCAATCAGAGCTAATGGTGGATACACTTGCAGGCATTCCAGCGCCAAAGGATTCTGATACCCCCCCGATTCGTTTCTATGAACTAGGGGGCGTCCCCCACATGCGTCCTGCAGATCTTGGCACCGAAGAAATAGAATTAATGCCTAGTGATATCGGCAAAGAAGATGATCCTAACTGCAACACACTCTACGACGACGAACCGGAGGATGCCCTGGCCTCAGCATTATTGGAACGCATGGATCAATGGGTTCGCAATAACGTTGCCATGCCTAGAGCTGACCGAGTCCAACGCAAAAATAAGAAGTTGGTTCGCGATTCAAAGACAAACAACATCATCGGCGGCGTGAGACCACCCTGGGTTACCGTACCGGCTGCGGCCTATATGACCGAGCAAGAAACCGGCTGCGGCTTACTCTACGATACAAAAATTGTCTATAGCGCTGAAAAACTCATTGAGTTATATGGCAGCTACGATAACTACATTCAGCAATTTAACATCGCCAAACAGAACTCTATCCAGGAAGGCTACTTATTGGAGGGGGATGCAAACAAGGTAAAGCCAATCGCAAAACCAGAAGATTTTAACCCCAGCGCACTCAATCAATAAAGTATTAACCCAGTAAGCAGTCTCGGGTTAATAAGCGACGTAAGAGTGCGCCGCCATTGGTCGCAGGCCAAAGTAAACCTTCGAAATACAGGAGGTGTCGTAAAATTCCGCAGGTATTTCTAAGGTGTGTAACAAAATAGATAAGGAGATCTATTTTGTTACCGGGTTAATAGTACTGAGATCTTACAACGGGGATAGCTACTTATATTAATAATGTTAGCCGCTATTTGTCTAATGCACCTTCCATAGAGGACTGGGTCCGTTTTGTAACCATTGAGTTGTAGCCATCGAGGCGGAAGGAAGGAGTGCAGCTTAGCGACACTTGATAACCAACTGAAAAAAAGGGGCCAAAAGTGGCCCCAGCAGGGGATAATGAACTGGGTACAAACAGGCCCTAATG
>JBNKHI010000020.1:0-54949 GCA_050290265.1 Cellvibrionaceae bacterium | reverse complement strand
TGCGTGAAGGCTGGAAGGTAGGAGCCATCAAGGTAGGAGCCATCAAGGTAGGTGAAATGGTCACCATGGTGTTCAACCCCCTGAATAGCGGCCAGGCAGGGGAGCTGCTCATTAAGGTGATTCGTGCCGACGGATCAAAACTCAAAGGCTAGGGCCTGTTAACACTCATTCGATTATCACTGCTGGAGTCATTTTGTTTGTCCAGCAAGGTAGAAGGAAACTGTGATCATGAGATACACCGTATTATTCACTGCCAGCGCATTGCTGGCATTACTTGTTGGTTGCGATGCCTCATCGTCAGATACGACGAGCCACATAGTGCAGCAGCCCAACATCAGTGGAACCTGGGAGCGTTATCCCGAGGACTGGGCGGGTCCGAATCCCGACAATCCTGTACCGCCAGGTGGGCCGTTTAAGCTGAATGAACCCTATGCTAAAGATTATGCTGATCTGCAACGCCGGAAAGCTGAGGCCGATGCGGCGGGAACTCCCATTGCTAACCCGAGCACGCGCTGTCTCCCCGAAGGCATGCCGACGATTATGGAAGGGATCTATCCTCTTCAGATCGTTCAAACTGACGGGCAAGTCATCGTGCTTGCTGAGTTCCTGACCCAGACGCGGCGGATCTGGTTGGACGACGCCATGCCCCCTGTCGATGAGATTTCGCCATCGTACAACGGCCATTCAGTAGGGCATTGGGAAGGCGATACGTTAATCATTGAAACTATGGGCGTTCGCACCGACGTACCCTTCTACGGCATTCCCCACACGGCCGATATGAGACTGACTGAGCGCATCCGAAAAACGGCGCCGGACTTTCTGGAAGACCGAGTCACCATTTACGATCCAACGGTTTTCAAAGAGCCTTATTCCTTTACGCTAGTCTACAAAAAATCAGATTACCGGATTATGGAATTCATCTGCGAAGTCAATGAAATTGACGTTGATGAAGAAGGCCGTTCGCACTGGAATATTGAATAAAACAGGAACTGACTGATGATGGCTATGACAAAATTACCGGCATACTTTCTACGGATTGCCACTATGCTGGCGGTGCTAAGTACGACCAGTTTCGCACAGGGCGACGTTCCCGCAATGCCAACGGTGGTGCCTGTACCACCGACTGACAAGGCTCCACTGTCGTCGGCTGAGCGCCCCGGAACGGAATATATTGATCTGGCCAAGGCTGGGTATAAAGAGGAAGAGTATTATCTCTCGGGCGTCGCACCTGCGATTACCGCGAAGGGTAAAACCCTTTTTGACGCGCCTTATATCACCCGCATTCTGGTGCGTAAGCCGAAGGATCCGGCGCGCTTTAACGGAACGGTTATCATCGAGCCCTTTACCTGGTTTGGCGAGCGCGGTGCCGGCTGGATTCTGACCCGCGAGTACCTGTTGCGAGAAGGCTATGCCTACGTTGGCTACACGCTCAACATCAACAAACCAGAGCAGGATCCAAAGTTCCCGGAGAGTGATGACCCTGCAGACTCACTTGAGCACTTCAACTACGACGAAATTGTGAACTTCGAATTTATGCGGGAATTCGATTACTCGCGCTACTCGCCACTCGGGTTTTATTACGATCCGAAACGCTTCATTCGCGGCGATCTTCCTGACCCCTTTGTACCGCAATCTCAGGGTGTGGGTGCACAGTTAGCGTTGCTGTTAAAGGCCAATACGCCGCAGGGCCCTATGAGCGGTCTTAATGTAGAGCGTGTATACGTCAACAGCTGGGCGGTGACTGCGCAAGTGTGGATGGACTATCTCGATCAGGGGCGTCATCAGCAGTGGCGCACACCGGATGGTAAACCATTGATAGATGCTTATATGACCGGAAGGATGGCATATGGCGAAGTGGCCGGCGATATCATCAGAGTGCCAAAACACATGCCCAAAGATGCGCCGTTCGTCACCATCTATACAGAATCCACGCTGCGCTACGATGCACGCAACGGCATTGCATTACCTAAGGATACCAATAATCCACCGCTTCGCTATTACGAGGTGCTGGGGGTGCCGCATTTAAGGCCAGCTGATATCGGTACAGGTGAGATTGAGCCGGTGGCCGCTGATGTCGGCAAGGAAGATGATCCAAAATGCCAGGTGCTTTATGAGGATGAGCCCGCCGAATTTGTGGCCGCTGCGCTGCTGGACGATATGGACAAATGGGTACGAGATGGAAAGCCCATGCCGAAGGCGGAACGTGTTAAACGCAAGGGCCGGGAGGTTGTACGAGATCCTGCAACCCAGAACTTGATGGGCGGCGTTCGGCCTCCTTGGGTTGTGGTTCCCTCAGCTGCTTACACCGTAGAGGAAGAAACCCTTTGTGGAATAGCGTACGACACGAAGATACCGTATTCAGCGAAGCGGTTGCGTGAGCTTTACGGCACTTACGATAACTATCGTCAGAAATTTGAAGCCGCCAAGCAAACGTCGATTGCACAGGGTTATCTTCTACCAGCGGATGCCGCACAGCTTGAGCCCATAGCCAAGCCAGAGGATTTCCGTGATTAAGGCAAGTGATTAAGGTAAGTGAGGAAACAGGTTGAGGCTGATCACTGGCCCAACCTGTCCCCAGCCTGCTTTACGTTATGGCTGAGATAAAAGTTCAACGACAAGTGCGTGCAGTACATCAGTTGTTGATGAGACCCAGTTGCTCAAGCACCAGCCTGATCGACTCCTTTGACTCCTTCCTTAAGGAGATCATCGGAAGTCGAACCTCATCGGAGCACAACCCAAGAAGAGACGTAGCATATTTGATCCCAGACGGATTTGGTTCGCTAAACAACACCTGATGAAGTGGAAGCAATTTGTCATGAAGGGCCAATGCCTGTGCGTAATTGCCTTCTGCACAAGCTTGTTGCATCTCCGCACAAAGCTGAGGTGCAACATTGGCAGTAACGGAAATGCAGCCAGAACCACCCATGGCGTTATATGCGACAGCCGTCAAATCTTCTCCTGAAAAATAGCTAAATTCTTTGCTGATTAAGCGCCGTTCAACACTGACTCTAGACAAATCCATTGTCGCATCCTTGACCCCAATAACTCGGGGTAACTCAGCTATTGCTGCCATCGTGTCTGGTTCAATATCGACGATAGTTCGCGGAGGAATGTTGTACACAATTAAAGGTATATCTGTGTTGTCATGAACAAATTTGAAATGCTCAAACAGCCCCTGCTGAGAAGGGCGGTTGTAGTAGCCCGCCACACTCAATACTGCATCTGCTCCGTATCTTTCAGCAGACTTCGCGTAACAAACTGACTCAACCGGGTTATTTGACCCAGCACCAGCGATGACTGGCAACCGACCCGCTGACTCCTCAACTACGATCTGGATGATTCGCTTGTGTTCCTGCTTAGTCACTGTCGACGCTTCTCCCGTGGTTCCGACTGGTACCAGCCCGTGGGTTCCTTTACTGACGTGCCAGTTGACAATTTTACGAAGAGCTTCCTCATCGATTTGTCCATCCTGGAAGGGTGTGATTAGGGCGACATATGAACCGTGCAACATCTTCTTACTCCAAGTATTTTTGGCAAAAAAAAAACCCGACCGCATTTCTGCGACCGGGTTCTGGTATGAACTAGCTAGCTAATTACACACGCAAAAACCTAACCGCAGGAAGGAATACCTTCTTGCAGTTCTGGTGTTTTGATAGCGTGCGTGAGAAAAACATCGAGTTTTTGTAGCCAAATTTGTTTATTTAACAGAGGGGGAATAGTAAAGGAAGTCCAGGCAGTCGGCAACAGAAACTCCCTTGCGCTAAGATGCGCGCAACGGCATTGTCTTATCTCAAGACACCAATAAGTTACTGCTTCGCTATTAGGCGGTGCAGGAGGGCTTTAGAAAAGGCGAGCTATTCGGTGTCCAGGGTAGGTCTTTTGTTGTTACCACAACATTTTATTCAAATCACTCAGTATTGCTGTCTGGCTTATTTTGAGTCGGGGGATACAGCGTCAGTGAGGCATTGCACCCAACTAAAACTGTATCCCCCGGTTGTCGCTTTTACTTAGAAGTTATAATCAACATTTAAACCAACGGTACGTGGCTGCGTGTAGTTGAACCAGAAGTCATTAAATGATGTCTGGTTATAAAAACCACCGCCTGTGACCCCTTTCTTGTTGGTTGCATTCTGCACGAACAAGTTTAGCTGCCAGCTTTCGCTTGTCATTAGTCCCGCGTTCAAATCCAGTTGTGTATAGCTGGGGTAGGTTTGACGTTCGTCAGCAACACCTGCGTCAAAGACGAACTCGCCCTTGCGGTCACCAACATAAGTGAGCGCTGCACCCATGGTTGCCATAACATCGTCCATAACTGCGATTTGGTAATCAACAGAAAGGCGACCGGAATATTCACTGGAGTAAGGTAAGCGATCACCCTTCTGCGCAAAAACAGCTACGTCTGCGCCAAAGTCTTCGCGAAGTTTTGCGTCGTTATAGGCACCCCACATCTTAACGCTTAAGCCTTCGGCTGGCCGGGCTTCGAGCGATAACTCAACACCGGTACTGCGTGCTTTGCCGGCGTTGCCGTTGTAAGTCAAGAATCCTTCTTCGATAAACTGGGTGATCTGAATGTCTTTCCAGTCAATGCGATAAAGCGATACGTCGTAGGTTAACGAGCGGTCCAGCAAACTACCCTTTGCACCCAGTTCATAGTTGATGGTCTCGTCTGGTTCGAATGAACAAGGAACGGCCAGTGAAGGGTCTAGGCTTGAGTTACAGTTAGCATTCGGGCCACCTGGGCGATAACCGGTTGCGATCCGGCCGTAGATCATATGGTCAGCAGACGGTTTGAAGCGAGGAGAGATCTGATAGGTGAAAGCGTCTCCCTTGGCTTTTGGATCCGTGGCGAAAGCCATACGGTCTGCTTCAGTGCCAGGCGTGAATAAGTTAGATTCGCGGTGTTTCATACTCTGGCGGTTCTCGCTGTAGCGCCCGCCAAACTGCACATCAAACCTTTCTGTAAAATTGACCGTCAAGCTGCCAAAGGCTGCCCATTCTTCATAGCTGATAGAATCGCGCCACCGAATAGGAACACCGTAGACTGAGCCATTGGTTGGGTTAGTCGCCTGGGCATCAATGGTATATTTTCCATCTTCCTCGGTATAAAAGGCGCCGGCTATCCACTCGATTTTCTCTCCAGCTTCACCTGCGAGACGAAATTCCTGTGAAATTTTGTCAACGTCATACCCTTGGCGCAAAACGTGGCCGAATTCGGACACACTGGGGAAGGCAGCTGGGAATAGGACAAATGTCGGGAATGTTGTTGTGAAGTCAACGAAATCGTAACTCTCGCTGCGTGAAAACCCGGTTACCGACGTTAGCTCAACCGCACCGAGATCCACGGTGGCAATAGCGCTATATATGTGGTTCTCTGATTTTGCGCGACCAGACCCAAATGCATCGGTTTGCTCAAATGAGCCTTGAGTAGAGTCGACCCAAGAGGAACCATTCAAATCTCTAAGTTGGTAGAGGGCAGAAAGCTTAAGCGAAAATGTATCAGTGGGCTTCCAAATGGAGGCGAGTCGAGCACCAGTAACTTCGGACGAGTTAACATCGTCTTCGCCGGTACGAACATTATCGATATAGCCAGGGTCGTCGCGTCGGAAAGCGCTGGCACGAACCCCAAAGGTTTCGCTTACAGGAATATTCACCATTGCCCGAGCATTGTGGCCAAGCTCACCATTATCAACGGTCTGCACTCCGCCACCAACAACACCACTAAACTCCTCCACGCTTGGATCAATGGTGACGTATTTCATTAAGCCACCAATACTGCTGGCGCCGTACAAAGTGCCTTGAGGGCCACGCAGCACTTCAATTCGTGCCAATTCGGACGGATCCAGATCAGGTGCTGAACCAAACAAGCCACCCTGGCCCGTTGATGATCCATAAGGCACATCGTCGATAGTAAAGCCAACCACAGGGTTTCCCGTTACCGGGCTGGTTGTGATACCGCGGATAGCAAGTTGTGCGCGGTTATTTTGAAACTGAAGATTAAGGCCAGGCACGCTGGAGAAAAATTCTTGTGCTTTGGTTTGGTTTTGCGCAAGCATCGCCTCTCCGCCCATCACTGACATGGGCACAGGAACATCTTGCAGCCGCTCTTCACGTTTTTGAGCAGTAACAATCACTTCCTCAATAACATCCCAACTGGCCTCGGTGGCAGGCGCAGTTTGTGCGGAGGCAAAACCCGCTACCATCAAGCTGCCTAAAGGTAATGTCCTTAGCAATGTAAGGCGTGTGTTAGTTCGCTTCATATCAATACTCTCCACAGTGTTTTAATGTTATAGGCCCTTCATTTTTGCCCCCAGGGCTCCTTTGGTTGCCACCGAATGTTGCTACCGGTATGGCGTTCTGTGCGGCGACAATGGCTGTCGCCACGCGGATTCAGGTGTTTTGTTGAGTCATGCTCTTTTCGTTCGCTGTTCTGAGTTGGCTTGCTTTACTTGGCCTTGGTTTGGCTTTGGGTTTAGGTTTACGCCACCAGAACAACACGCCCGTGAGAGAAATGAGCACAACAACTAAACCAATCAGCGACACGGCAATCTGCCAAGCTCGGCCGCCGATCGAGGTGACGTGCAATGCGATAAGCCAGCTAGTTATGGTGTTGCCTGCTCGCTGTCCGGTGGGAAGCTGTAAGCCCAGAAAACGGCCGTCAGTGGCGTCTATCGCGATAGTCGCTGCTGTCGCAGGAGAATTGGTTTCAGTGGGATTACCTTGCGCATCGAGTAAATCACGTGAGGTATGCATCAGAAAGAAGTACATTCCGAGATCACGCCGATATTCGATGGCTGCAGGCTTGCCTAACGTAAAGTCTTCAGCCTCGGCCTGCTGTTCAAAATAACGTTGCCCAAGGTCTGCCGCCTTGAACCAGTCTATAGGCGGGTTAAGCAGTGGTTGTGCTAATGGCGGGCGGGGAGGGCTTTCCTGAAAATGTTCATAGTCGGTGAATATGCGGATGAAATCTGCATAGTAACCACCCAAATTTAAAGTGAAGCCGGTGACCGAGAAAATTAACAGGAGCGGAAATAGCCACAACCCCGATGCACGGTGCAGATCTAGTAATTGCCGATTAGTATTAGCGCCGCGGCTAATTTTCCAGGCTGGCCACCAACGTTTAGTAAACGGTTTAGTCTGTCGGTTGTTATTCTTTTTTATTTTGGGCGGGAGTGTTAGGTAAAAACCGAAAAGGCACTCTAGCGCCCACACCAGGCCCAATATACCGATCAGTAATATACCCAAGCCCAGGGGAAAGATGAGGGCATAGTGTAAGTAGTAGAGAAACGAAAAAAAGCCTTCAGACTGGAGTGTCGGCGTGCCGATTATCCGTTGGCCCAGGCGTTCGCCGGTATAGGGGTTGGCAAACACCTCATCATAATCGATAGGGTAAGGTTCACCGGTTGTGGCATTGATAGCGGGCATGACGCGGGAAAACAGCGATTGGTCCGGCTGCTGAGGAAACTGTAATGAAAAAACGTGTGAACGAGGGTCTTCAGTTTCCAGCTGTTCGCGAATAACGAGGGCATCATGCAGCGTCCAGCCTCTTGCTTCTGGCTCGACCACTCGCATGCGCGCATTAAAGCTGTTCTCCAGATCATCATAAAATGCGATGACGCTGCCAGTAGCGCCAATGATGACTAAGAAAAAGGCAAGCGTGAGGCCGATATAGAGATGCAGCTTTGATACGATCTGGCGTGCCGACATGAATTGTTCTCTTTTCCGCTAAATGGTTTGGCATTTGGACAAAATGGACCGAGGACAATATGGATCAACTCAGTGGTGCGCTGGTTGCAGTTTTGTCGTCGGAAGCTTTAATAAGACTGGTTATTGAGAATAGGGTATGCACCCAATAGCTTGAATTGCATATTCGGACCGAAATTTGTTGTTTTCAGCCACGTTGGTCCGATGTTGGGTCACGAAGGTAAAAATGGTGTGCACCATTTTAGATAGGGGGCGATCCCCGAATGTATAACGTATAACGGTTATAAGCAGGCCCTGTGTTGCTGTGCCACCACGTTTTTGCTGTGTTTATCGTAACATGCATTACCCGAAAGCGTTTTTTAAAAGGGTTGATAACTGTGTTTGAAACAACGTCAACCATTCTGCTTTCTGATGTTATATTACGTGCGATATTTTGATATTGACTCCATTCTTTTCCTTCCCTTTTATCATTGCATTGGCAAAAAGCCCTACATAATGTAATGGTATATATGATAGTGACGTCATTTATATTACGAGTCGCGTTGTGAGAATTATTGCGAGAGTTGTCGTCGCTTTTTATCGCGTGCTTTTCTTTCGGGTGATAGTGATGCCTGTTCCCTGTTGATCTATTACCCCTTGATTGACGTAGGGTTGTGTTTGTTGATCAACACCTTAGACTGGTGAGGTCAGAAGTAGAGTGATTGCAGAAATTCATGATAACAGGCGGATATCTAGCCTGTTATCAATATGTGGTGAATGACAATTGCTATTAAACGTGCCTTATATGAGCATTGATAGAGAATGAGTATGCGAGAAGATCTACATATTAAAATACGCAACCTGGATCCGTCGGATTACCCCCAGTTAAAGGTGTTAATGGACGAGGTCTATGATGATATCGGTGGAGCTTGGCCAGAGCATACGATCGAAAAACTGATTGAGGATTTTCCAGAAGGACAAATTTGCGTTAGCGATCACGATAGATTGATTGGTGTGGCGCTAACTCTGCAGGTTGACTATACACGCTTTAGTAACCCTCACACATACGATGATCTGATTGGTCGTAGAGAAGTGCTGATAAACGATGCGGAGGGTGATGCGCTCTACGGATTGGATATGTTAATTAGTTCAGATTATCGCGGTTATCGATTGGGGCGCAGGCTTTATGAAGCTCGTAAAGATCTTTGTCGGCAGTGGAATCTACGTGCGATTTTAGCGGGTGGGCGTATTCCTAATTATTCTAAACATGCAGAGCAGTATAAGCCTACTGAATATCTGGAGGCTGTGTCCAGACGTGAAATTTTTGATCCTATCCTAACGTTTCAGCTGTCAAATGACTTTCAGGTGAAGCGCTTATTACACAAATATTTACCGGAAGATGAGCGATCATTGGGGTATGCCACTCTATTAGAATGGAACAATATTTTATATGAACCGAATGATACGGTGATCGAAAGCCGTAAAACCCAGGTTCGTATTGGTGCTGTGCAATGGCAGATGCGAGAGGTCACATCTGCAAAAGAAATGCTAAAGCAAGTTGAGTATTTTGTGGATGCCTTGTCCAGTTATAAAAGTGATTTTGCATTGTTCCCTGAATTTTTTAACGCGCCGCTGATGGGCTTGTACCATGACCAACAGTCTCAGCAGATGGAAGCTGTCCGTTTTCTTGCCGGATATACTGAGCAGTTTCGTGATGCAATGTCCGATATGGCTGTGAGTTATAACATCAATATTATTACCGGTTCCATGCCGCTGCTTGAAGACGACAATGTGTTTAATGTCAGCTATCTCTGCCGTCGGGACGGGACTGTCGAAATGCAGCGTAAGATTCATATCACGCCCCATGAACGCCGAGACTGGGTGATTCAGGGCGGCGACGAATTGACCGTTTTTGATACCGATGCCGGCAAAGTAGGTATTCTGATTTGTTACGACGTTGAATTCCCCGAGTTGGGGCGTATTCTGGCTGAGCAGGAATTGGATATTTTGTTTGTGCCTTATTGGACCGACACTAAGAATGGTTATCTGCGGGTGCGACATTGTGCACAAGCCCGAGCTATTGAAAATGAATGTTATGTTGTTATTTGTGGTAGTTGCGGCAACTTGCCAGTAGTTGAAAACTTGGATGTGCAATATTCACAGGCAGCCGTTTTCTCGCCTTCGGACTTTTCCTTTCCACATGACGGCATCATGTCGGAAACGACACCGAACACCGAGATGATTATGTTTTCGGATCTTGATTTGGATAAGTTAAAGCTGGTTCGCAGCGAAGGGTCAGTGAATAATTTAAAAGATCGGCGTAAGGATCTATACAATATTCAGTGGTTGAAAAAAACGAATCAAGTTTCCTGATGTGAAAATATAGCGACACGTATGTGTCACTATATTTTTAAAGGTCTTAGGCTGTTTCAGAAACTTCAGCAGCTGATTTTTCTTCCGCGATTAATGCAAACTGAATTTGGCGTTTTTTCTCGTCAACACTTTGCAAGGTGACCTGAAGCTTGTCGCCATATTGGTACAGCTTTCCCTGTACGTTGAGTGTTGATAAGTCCGGGTCGAAGACAACTTCTTTGCGTTTCATGTCTTTGGTTCGCAGTACCACAAAGCCCTCTACACCCAAGTCTTCAATACGTACGCCAACGCCCTGACTGTTAACCATGACTACACTTACTTCGTACTCGGTGCCAGCTTTGTCCGCCATGTATTGGCAAATCAGCCATTGTTCCATTTGTCTTACTGCTTTTCGCCCTGTGCTTAACTGTTCTTGCAGGTCTTCTGCCGGGCGCGGAAGTTTAGGTAGCGTGCTTTGCTCTCCAAGTGCCGATTTAATCAACAGATGATTGTAAAAATCATTAAACCGGCGAATGGGTGAGGTAATTGTAGCGTAGTGTGATAAACCAAGCCCGAGGTGTGGTTTTGCTATTGTTGACAGTTCGCCAGCTTTTAATAAGCGCTTTAGTTGATTAAGTAGTTGTCGGTCTGGCTCGCTGGTTTGTGCACGATTCTGCAGGTCTTGAATTAGATCAACATAGTGTTCCAGCTGCGTAAAGTCGGTCACTTTTTCTGTGCCTAACGCCTTACCTACTTGCAGTTGAATACTTTCCAGTTTTTCATCTCGAAAGCCAGCATGAGTTGAGAAAAGAGCGGGTAGCTGACGTTCGGCAAAGAAATTGCCAGCGCAAATATTAGTGGCCAACATCGCTTCTTCGACAATTTTATGTGCTCGGGTCTTGTCGTGTTTTTCTATGCGCTCGACTTTTCCCAGACCGTTTAAAATCAGTGCGTAGTCAGGCTTGTCTTCCATGGTTAATGCATTTTTGCTGCGATATTGGAAACGTAAAGATGCAATGGTTTCTAATACTTGCAGTGAATTTACAATGGCTGTATCAGTGATCTCGTCTGACATTCCAGCGTCGAGTAGTTGGCTGACTTTTTTATAGCTTAGCTTTTGCTTGGAAGCGATAACCGCCTGGCTGAAGCTAAATTGTGTAATTGAGCCGTCTTCGGCGACTGTCAGCTCGCAGACGATTGCGGGCCGTTTTTCGTTGGGGAATAACGACACAACATTGTTGGCCAGTGACTCTGGCAACATGGTTACGGGTTTGCCGGGTAGGTAGAGTGTTTGGCCGCGTTTTGCAGCCTCTTTGGCAATCGGCGAGTCCAGTTCAATGAGTGTACTGGGGTCGGCAATAGCAACAAGTAAGGTAAAACCCTGCTCGGTTTTTTGGGCAAATAGGGCATCATCCATGTCTTGGGTGCTGGCAGAGTCAATAGTGACAAACGGTATGTCAGTCATATCTGCGACGCTTGCTGTTGCCGCAATATTTTCTTTTGCGGCTGCAGTATTTTCTACACTGATAGCCTGCTGGGCGACGGCGTCACTCCACTGCAGGGGCAGGCCATATTTTGCCAACGTATAGCTATGCTCGATATAAGGGTCTGATATCTTACCTAACCGGTTTAGGACTTCGGCCTGGCACTTACCATCTTTAAACGGATGGCGGATGACCCGCGCTTGAATCAGGTCTCCGTTTTCGCAGCCTTGTCTTTGCTTTGGTGGAACAAATAACCAGTGGTTGAAAAAGGGCAAGTCCACACTGGCAAAGTGCCCTTTACCGCGGATCTCGTAGCGCCCAACAAAGGTTTTGGTTGGGCTCTCGATAAGTTTTTCCAGTGTCGCTTCTAACTGGCCTTTATCATTTTCAGTGATGCAGCCTTCAACACGGTCGCCGGTGAAAACTCTTTGCATTTCTTCGGGGTTTAAAAAGGCCTCCCGGCCATCGTCACAGGAGAGAAACCCAAATCGTCCATTTGTACCTTTTACGGTGCCGACGGCGATGTCTCTTGATTCTCGAATGTTTTGCTTTAACTGGCTGAGCTGCTGAAGTACGTCTTTATTTAACATGTATATTTTCAGTTCTTTAGTCGATAACGAATACTTGGGGCCGGATCCCAAAGAAGCGTTCAATGAACGCTCTCAGCACTAGCCACATAAAAGGATGTGAATAATAACAAAGTATTGCATCAGGAGCATGGCTTTCAGACTTGAGGCATTTATTATGGTGTTTGCTTTGTCTTGGGGTAGTGGATTACTGGGTACAGCTTAGGCATAGTGTTGGGCTGCAACAGCGCCACTTTAGGCAGCTCGGTTATAGATGTAGATGAAAATTCGAATTGGAAAGTAATTAATGAGTGAAATGTCATTAAAACCCGGTATTTACCAGCACTACAAAGGGCCAAAATATCAAGTTTACGGTGTGGCTAGTCACAGTGAGACTACGGAGCAGTTAGTCGTTTACCGCTGTCTTTACGGAAATTTTGATTTGTGGGTGCGTCCATTGGCCATGTTTACCGAAACGGTAGAGGTTAACGGTGAAGTGCGGCCTCGCTTTCAGTGGATCGGCGTTGCTGATGCGGATATAGAGGTCCCGTTATGATTTGGGCTTGCCCTTTGTGCAAATTGCCTTTGGAGCCGACATCTGGCGGGTTAGGCTGCGCAAATAATCATCAGTTTGATCGTGCGAAAGAGGGTTACGTCAACCTGCTGCCTGTGCAGTTGAAGAACAGTCGTGATCCCGGCGACAGCCGGTCTATGCTGTCGCAGCGTCGTGCTTTTTTACAGCAGGGTTACTATCAACCGTTGTTGGAGTTGTTGGCTGATTTGATCCGTTCTAATACTACCGCTTCAAATTTAACATTACTCGATAGTGGGTGTGGTGAGGGCTATTACTTGTCGGGTCTGCGGCAACGACTGGATCTAGATGAGGCCTATGGGGTCGATATAGCCAAAGATGCTGCACGCTTAAGTGCAAAGCTGGATAAACAGCTGAGCTGTGTTGTGGCGAGTGCTTTTGCATTACCCGTTATGAGTGATCAGGTCGATTGTGTGCTGCGGGTTTTTGCGCCCGGCGCTGCGCAAGAGGTGGATCGTGTATTGCGAGATGAGGGTATTCTAGTTGTGGTCTCGCCGGGGCCCACACATATGCAGGAATTGAAAACACTCCTGCTGGAGCGTGCCGATGTCCATGAGCCACCGGCACTAGAAGCGGGTTTTACGTTAATACAAGAGGCCCCGCTTACGGTGAGCAACAAGCTGAGCAATGCATGTTTGTCGCAGCTTCTGGGCATGACACCGCTGTTCTGGCGCGTCACTCCAGAGCGACAGCAAGCGTTGGCGGATGCGGGAGATGTCAGTGTTACCGCAGACTTTGTTGTTCGTGTCTACCGTAAGTTGCCGCAGCCCAAGGGTGTTACTGCACCTGTTGATGAGACTGTATCTGGTGAGAAAACTGTATCTGGTGAAAAAGAAGCCGCTTCTCCTGTAGCGTCGGCGGGTAAACCTCAGCCCCGTTATAATGTGTGGGGTGTTGTTGACGATGACTGATGTTGAGCAAAGCTTTACGAATGCAGATGAGCAGTTTATGGCTCAGGCATTAGCGCTTGCCGATACAGCCGAAGAACTCGGAGAGGTACCGGTAGGTGCAATAGTTGTTCGTGATGGATTGGTGATCGGACGCGGCTGGAACAGACCCATCACGGGCCATGATCCCACTGCGCATGCCGAAATAATGGCTATGCGCGACGCCGCCGCACAGGAAGGAAATTATCGTCTACCCGGCAGTACGCTCTACGTTACGCTGGAGCCCTGTAGTATGTGTGCTGGAGCAATTGTTCACGCAAGAATTGAAACGGTTGTATTTGCGGCATTCGAGCCAAAGGCCGGGGTTGTTAAGAGCAATGGTGATTTTTTTGCGAGTGACTTTTTAAATCATAAAGTGCTGGCAAAAGGTGGTTTATTGCAGAAGGAGAGCAGTGAAAAGTTGAGCGCTTTTTTTGCGGCGCGACGGGAGTTGAAGAAATCCCTGAAAGCGCAAGCTGCGCCTCAGCAAAACGACAATGAATGTTAAGTGGACGTTGAATGACTAGCTGTATTCAGCGCCCAACACGATGGCGGTTTACAGTAACGAGGTTGAACTGGGGTTTTCTGGAGATTCGACCCCGTTGAAGCCAACTTGCTGCATGCCAAGTTTGTTTTCTTTTTCCACTGCTGCCAACCGGCGTGCCTTGATTTCATTATTCCAGGCAAGAATATTGTAAAAATGTTTGATGCTTTGCACATACTTTACCGGCTCCCAGCCACGGGCATACCCGTGTTTTGTTTGACGGTAATATTTACGTTTTGCAAGCAGTGGTAAGTGCTCTTTAACATCTTTCCACTTATCGGGATTGCCACCCATTCTTTCAGTTAAAACGCGTGCATCTTCCATGTGTCCATAACCTACATTGTAGGCGGCAAGTGCCAGCCAAGTGCGGTCTGCACCTTGGATGTCTTCTGGAATACGGTCGTATATTTTTTTGAAGTACTGCGCACCACCATTAATACTTTGTTCTGGATCAAGGCGATTACTAATGCCCATTTCTTTAGCTGTAGTTCTCGTCAGCATCATCAAACCGCGCACGCCAGTGGGTGACTTTGCTTTTTGATTCCAGTGAGACTCTTGATAACTTAATGCGGCGAGCAGCTGCCAATCTATATCGTAGTTTTCGCCAGCATGTCTAAAATGCGCTTCCCATTTCGGCAAACGTTGTTCTATGCGTCTGGCATACACTAATGCACCGCTGAGATTTACACTGGTATTAGTGTTGTAATACGTGTTTTCGATTCGCGCGAGAGTGCCGTCTTGAGCTTTTAAGGCAAGAAATTTGTTTGCCGCTTCAATCAAGCTTTTATCTGCTTGTTTTTGAAATGCCCAAGCTAAGTGTTCAGGTTCGGTAATGTCGAAAGCTACGCGGGCTTGGGGGAAGATATTACGGTTCATTGCGAAGGAGTTTGAATCGACAATGGTGTAATCAATGGTGCCGTTGTGCACCATTTCCATCAACTCAAGCATGTCTGCCCTGGAGTCTTCTTCCCAGCGTAAATCAGGTAGCGTTTTCTGTAAGCGTCGCAACGTTTCACTGTGTGAACTGCCGGCAATGACGAGTACTTTCTTACCAATAAAATCGCTGACGTCTTTAGGCTTTTGTTCGCTGCTTCGATAAAGCACTTGCTGGGTCACCGTAAAATAGCCGTCACTAAAATCGACCACCCGGCTGCGCTCGTCGGTTACGGTGATTCCGGCTGCAACCATCTGTACGTTATCTTGGGCTACCAGGCCCAACAGCGTAGGAATGTTTTCTTCTTCAATAATGTTAAGTTTCACGCCCAAGTATTTGGCGAATTCCGAGGCCAGGGTGTAGTCGTAGCCAGTTAAGCCGTAAGGACCTTCATAGTAGGTAGTTGGGCCGTTACGAGAGGCAATATTGATGCTGCCTTGGCTCAGTATTTTTTCCAGTTCAGTGGGCGTTCGGCTACCGTTTAATATCACGCAGGCAGACAGCAAGGCGCAAACGACTACTAGCCGTTTTAACGCTTTGCCTAATATTCTGTATGCTACTGCGTGATTTGCCATCTGCGTTGTTTGCTCCGCGCTGGTGGTAGTGATTTCGCGATCATTTACAGGTGTAGCCGAGCGGTCGGGCTACAGTCCGGGTGTTTGTTCCAGGCCTAATGGTCGGAACGTCTGTGACCAAGTCCACAATATTCCACTTTGGCCAAAAAGTGAGCGAATTTTACGCAATGCTAGTGTGATTCACTAGCTTGTTTTTCGATTGTAATTATAGTAGGTGTTCTTTGGGTTTGCGTGCCATTAGTCGCGGATTAACTGGATTGCGTTTCTGATCTTTTGGGTCTTGCGGGCTAGCTTTTACTTCTTGTTAATTTAGGTGTCATATTTTGCAATTGTTGTGAGGTTTGTATTCACTAACTTTTCGTGTGCGTCGTGCCTGGAGTGTTACTGTCCGCTTGCGGTTTTACGTGCAGTTTTGCGCGTTATTGTTTGTGCCTGCCCCGCTGGTTTTTTCGATGGACGGTTAATAATTGGTGGTCGTGTGCATGATTTATTACAGGACTATTGCTGAATATCTATACGAACTTGGGCTGTTTCGTTGGCCGATATCAAGTACAATGGCCGCCTTTTTCTGACCCCATCCAATTTTTAAGTGGTCCTTAGGGCATTTCTCATTGTCTTAGGGGGCTTTTCGTTGGTTTGGGATCTTCGAAGCAGAGCATGAGTTCTGCGCGAATAGCTAATCTGGGCCCGCTGGGCTCGCCAGTTTTGAGGCGTTTGTACCATTATGCTGATCCTGCCCGGCAATCCGGCATTGTCTTCTTTTAGAACCGAAAAATTACTCGGCCAGTTACAGTCAATAAACCCTGCGGTATCCGGTGTGTTTGCGCAGTATGTGCATTTTGCCGAGGTGGCTGAGGCGTTAGACGATAACGAAGCCAGAGTACTCGAGCAGTTGCTGCAATATGGCCCGCGAGTCAATGTGGCTCGTTATGATGAGCATACGCCCAACAGTTCTTTGTTTTTGGTCGTGCCTCGTGCCGGGACTATTTCGCCTTGGTCGTCGAAAGCAACAGATATTGCTCACAACGCCGGTTTGGCTAAGGTTAGTCGGGTTGAGCGCGGTGTTGCTTACTATGTGGTTGCTGATGGCGTTTTAGACCGCGCCGCGATTGCCGCGAGTTTACACGACCGTATGGTGGAAAGTGTGTTGGAGGATATGGCTGCGGCGCAACAGCTTTTCCGCCATGAAACACCCGCACCTATGGGTACGGTTGATGTCTTAACCGGCGGTCGAGAAGCCTTGGTGATGGCGAATTCCGAATTGGGATTGGCTTTGGCTGATGATGAAATTGATTATCTGGTTACCAGTTTTCAGGCGCTGGAGCGCAATCCAGTGGATGTAGAGTTAATGATGTTTGCGCAAGCAAACTCTGAACATTGTCGGCATAAAATCTTTAATGCCAGTTGGACAGTGGATGGTCTAGATCAGTCCTACTCCCTGTTTAAAATGATCAAAAATACCTACGAACTCGGTGGTGAAAATGTACTGTCGGCCTACGCCGATAATGCGTCGGTCATTGTTGGGTCTAAGGCTGGCCGTTTCTATCCAGAGCCTGAAACGCTGGAATACACCTATCACCATGAAGATATTCACATCTTGATGAAGGTGGAAACCCACAACCATCCAACTGCGATTGCACCTTTTCCTGGTGCCGGCACCGGTTCTGGTGGTGAGATTCGTGATGAAGGTGCCGTTGGCCGAGGGTCCAAGCCGAAAGTGGGTTTGACCGGTTTTACCGTATCCAATTTACAAATTCCTGACTTCCAACAACCTTGGGAGCAAGACTACGGCAAACCTAACCGTATTGTGTCTGCCCTGGATATCATGATCGAGGGCCCCATTGGTGGCGCTGCGTTTAATAATGAGTTTGGGCGTCCCAATATTTGTGGGTACTTCCGTACTTTCGAGCAGGATTTTGACGGTGAGCGCCGCGGTTACCATAAGCCCATTATGTTGGCAGGTGGCTACGGCAACATTAAAGAAGAACATGTAGATCAACACGAGTTTGCGCCAGGTACCAAATTGATTGTGTTGGGTGGTCCGGCCATGTTGATTGGCCTGGGTGGAGGTGCAGCGTCATCAATGACATCGGGTACTTCTTCAGAGGACCTTGATTTCGCTTCCGTGCAGCGTCAAAACCCGGAAATTGAACGCCGCTGCCAAGAAGTGATTGATGCTTGCTGGCAACTTGGCAATGCCAACCCGATTGCCTTTATTCATGACGTGGGTGCTGGCGGCTTGTCGAATGCATTTCCCGAATTGGCCAAAGATGGCGGCTGTGGCGCAACCTTTGAGCTGCGTAATGTCCCGAATGATGAGCCGGGCATGAGTCCGCTGGCTATTTGGTGTAACGAATCTCAGGAGCGCTATGTATTGGCGGTTAAGCCTGAAGATTTGCCAGCCTTTGAGACAATTTGTCAGCGTGAGCGCTGTCCTTATGCCGTTGTCGGCGAAGCCCAGGCAGAGCAACACCTGAAAGTCACCGACCGTCATTTCGACAATACTCCGGTTGATCTGCCAATGTCAGTTTTATTTGGTAAGCCACCGAAAATGCACCGTGACGCACATCGCCATACTGGTGTTACCAAGTCATTTAACACTGAAAGTATCGATGTCAGTGAAGCCGCAGAACGCGTGTTAAAGCACCCGTCTGTGGCGAGCAAAAGCTTTTTGATCACCATTGGTGACCGCAGTGTGACCGGACAGGTAGTGCGCGATCAAATGGTTGGGCCGTGGCAGATTCCCGTGGCTGACTGTGCAGTTACTACCGCCGCTTATGACACCTATGCCGGTGAAGCAATGTCGATGGGCGAGCGTACACCTGCGGCGCTGATTAATGCCCCTGCTTCTGGTCGCATGGCAATTGGTGAGGCAATTACGAATATTGCCGCTGCTCGAATTGGCCAGTTATCAGATATCAAACTCTCTGCAAACTGGATGTGCGCAGCAGGCCATAAAGGCGAAGACGAAAAGCTGTTTCGAACTGTTGAAGCGGTTGGTATGCAATTGTGTCCAGAGCTGGGTATTACCATCCCGGTGGGCAAGGATTCCATGTCCATGCGCACCGCTTGGCAAGATGATGGCGTAGAGAAGGCTGTTACTGCACCATTGTCTGTGGTTATTACCGCATTTGCGCCAGTTATTGATGTGCGTAAAACACTGGACCCTCAACTCGACCGAGACGCGAAAGAATCTGAGTTGATCTTGATTGATCTGGGTGCTGGGCAAAACCGTCTTGGTGCTTCTATTTTGACACAGGTATATAGCCAGATAGGCGATGCTGTGCCCGATGTAGATTCGGCAACTGTGTTAAAAGGTTTTTTTAACGCTATACAGACATGTATGCAAAATAACTGGTTGCTTGCCTATCACGATCGCAGCGATGGTGGTTTGTTTGCAACTGTTACCGAGATGGCTTTTGCCGGCCACTGTGGTGTCGATATTAGGTTGGATGGCCTCGGTGCCGACCCTGTTGCAGCGCTCTTCAACGAAGAGTTGGGTGCAGTAGTGCAAGTGGCGAAAAAACACGTTAGCCATGTTGTTAATTGTTTTGCTGAAGCAGGTCTGGCGCAACTCGTGCACCGGATTGGTGGGGTTAGTCGAGAAGATTACGTCACTATTACTCAGGCCGAAACCGTTTTGTTTGAGCAACCGCGAGCGTTCTTGCAGCAGCTGTGGAGTGAAACCAGTTATCGTATTCAGGCGCTGCGTGATAATCCTGACTGCGCTGGGCAAGAGTATGCGCAACATCTGCAAATGAATCCGGGTTTGAGTGTCGATCTTACGTATAACGTCAATGAAGATATCGCAGCCCCCTTTATTAACAGCGGCGTGCGACCACAAGTAGCGGTGTTACGTGAGCAGGGCGTTAATGGCCACGTAGAAATGGCAGCGGCTTTTGACCGCGCCGGCTTTACCGCAGTTGATGTACATATGAGTGATATTCTGGCGGGCCGTGTAACGCTGGAGCGATTTGCTGGCTTGGTTGCCTGTGGTGGATTTTCTTATGGTGATGTTCTTGGTGCTGGTGAAGGCTGGGCAAAAACTGTGCTGTTTAATCATCTTGCGCGGGACCAGTTCGAGGCATTTTTCCATCGACCAGACACCTTTAGTCTAGGTATTTGTAATGGGTGTCAGATGATGTCAAATCTGAAGTCGTTAATTCCTGGAGCCGACCATTGGCCGCGTTTTGTGCGTAACCTGTCAGAACAATTCGAGGCGCGCTTTAGTTTAGTCAAAATTCAGGAATCGCCATCCGTTTTGTTTAAAGGGATGGCTGGCTCTCACATGCCAGTGGCTGTCGCACATGGTGAAGGTCGCGCTGAATTTGCGTCCGAAGAGGCCTTTGCAACATTTAACAAAAGTGGTGTGGTGTCTATGCGTTTTATTGATAACCACCGCGCCGTTACCGAGCAGTACCCCGCAAACCCAAATGGTTCTCCTGCGGGTATAACCAGTGTCACTAGTCTAGATGGACGAGCCACAATTATGATGCCGCACCCGGAGCGAGTTTTCCGTGCGGTGACTAATTCATGGCATCCCGCTGAATGGGAAGAAGACAGTGCCTGGATGCGCTTGTTCCGCAATGCGCGCGCGTTTGTTGGCTAATTAACTTAGTCAGCGCAATTCATTAAATTGGGAAAGAATTATGTCAGATAAGTACACAAGCGTAGATCAGCAAGCCAGTTATGGTATTGGTCGACAGATGGGTGATCAGCTAAACACCAAGCCTTTCGACGGTTTTGATCGTGATGCTGCTGTCGCTGGTTTTATAGACGGTATTGATAAAAGCCCACTGCAAGTCAGTGGTGAAGACATCAATGCCGCTTTCAAAGTGATTCAGGAAAAAATTCAAGCGCAAAAAGAGCAGGAAGCTGAAACCCTGGGTACCGAGGGTAAAGCCTTTTTGGAAGAAAATGCTAAGCGTGAAGAGGTGACTGTCACCCCAACAGGTTTACAGTATGAAGTGTTGGTTGCTGGTGAAGGTGCGCGCCCTGTGCACACGAATACCGTCCGCACCCATTATCATGGCACGTTGATTGATGGCACTGTGTTTGACAGTTCTTATGACCGTGGTCAACCAGCAGAATTCCCTGTCGGTGGTGTTATTGCTGGCTGGACTGAAGCGTTGCAAATGATGCAGGTAGGTTCTAAATGGCGTTTGTATGTACCTTACAACCTTGCCTATGGTGAGCGTGGTGCAGGTGGCGCAATTGGTCCCTATGCTACATTGATTTTTGATGTTGAATTATTGGATATTGTTGGTTAGTCACCAGCATGTAATCCGCTAAAGGGCTGGCCAGTGTGCCGGCCCTTTTACATTTTAACTTGCTTGAAACGGTGAGTGAGTTTTGCTTTTGTAGAAAGTGATTGAGGGTATCAATGTGAGTGATTCAGAAACGAAAAATGAAGAACAAAAACTTTGGGATTTGATTGATCAGTTTATTGAAATCAGCAATAACGCCTGTGATGAGATGGATCCAGGTAAAGTTTCTGAAGCTATTCTCTACGCGGCAGCGCGGTTTAATGCATTTATGGTGGCTGCTAGCTCAGAAAGCCGAAAAGATTATATTGAGGATAAGGAAGACGCCGGTAAGTTTATCAGTAAGCAATTTAACGGCATGTTGTTTTCGAATTTGTCCGACTATCAGGATCACTACAAAGAATATATTCGTGCAGATGACAGCGAAGAGGTTTGAAGCTGTTTGGATTAGGCAACAGCTTCAACCTGCAGGCGCCGAATTTACGTAAGGCATTACTATCGTTTAATGATCTAATTAATTCTGACCATTTTCGGTTTCAATGCCTCGGGAATATCATCCACTAAAACAATGTTAACTTGTTCCTTGCCCGACGCATTGATTGCTTCAGTTGGAGCGAGTGTAGCGTTAATGTCTTTTACTGATAAAGTGTACATATTGCCATTGAGCGGATCCACGATGAAGTAGCCGATGATACCCCCAAAAATTAAGTTGCCACCAATATACCAGCCATTGGCTGAAGACTTAATGGGTAGTTCGTAGCGACTGAATCCGTCCTTGCTAATCACGGCGGTGTATTCTTTTTTACCCCAATAAGACCCGTCGCTTTTCGCAAGTGTAACCGTCGTTGGTGTTACACCTTTAAAAACTTCCGCACCACGTTCATCAATGATTACTACTGTGGCGCCATCGGGAGAGCTGGCAATGGGTAGTAATTGAGTGGGCTCGCCTACAATCGTTGCACATCCTGATAATAGGCTGACGAGTAGAAGAGAGCTGACTATCCAATATTTCATTTAAATTTCCTTTTGGCGTATATAAATATAAGTAACCGAGATTTTGACAGAAAACATATTGGGTTTCTGGTTCTGTCAATTTCTTCGGCAAATTATGTAACGCTGAAGTGTCTACGGGAGTCGGAGGCAGTGCTGAAGGGGAATCCTTTTTATGCGACTGAATGTCTTTCCATAGAGTGATTAGAAGCCATCACGCTCAGCGGCGTGCATTCTCGTGCCAAAGTGGCTTGAGAGCAAGCTTTTTTGGCCGAGTACGTGCTGGGTATATGTTGGCTTGGTTGTGGTTAACGCATTAAGAGTGTGCAACAACTTAAGGGACTTATTTTTTTCTTAGAACAAACGGTGCGTTGCCATCACCTAGTGCGCCTTTCTTTGGAGCGGGTTTTGATTTTTGTTTGCTTGCGTAAGACTTGCTATCTTCCCCTGCATTAGGGTTATTTTTTTTCGTTACAGGTTTTTTAGTCGTTGCTTTTTTAGTCGTTATCTTTTTTCCAGTTTTACTGTTTTTAGTTTTTTTATCCTTACTGTCTTTTGGTTTGCGTTTCGTTGTTGAAGCCGCCTTGCCAGACTTTTTGATTTTTTTAGGGCCTTGATATTTGGCTTCCAGTGCTTCGCCTGAGCGTTTTTTAAATTTAATGCCCAGTGCACTTTCACAGCGTGCTTTATTGTCCCAGTCGGATTTTCCGATAAACGCAATGGATAATCCGGTTTTACCCGCGCGACCTGTGCGACCACTGCGATGAACATAATCCTCGCTGGCGCGGCTCATGTCATAGTGAATAACGCAATCTATACCGGGAATATCCAGCCCGCGTGCTGCAACGTCCGTTGCAATCATGATGGTTGTATGGCCTTTACGAAAAGCCTGGGTGACCTGGTTGCGTTGAGCTTGCTCCATGTCCCCATGAAGGCTGCAAACGTTGAGTTTATGGTATTTCAATAGGCCGGCCAGCCGCTGGGCTTCAGCTTTGGTATTGGTAAATACCAGTGCTTTTTCAAAACTTTGATTGGCTAACAGCCAGGTGAGCAATTGTTGTTTGTGTTTAAGGTCGTCAACGAACATGAGTTCGTGGCGAATATCGCTGTGGCCTTCATCCTGAGCATCGATTTGTAACTTGGCGGGGTCTTTTAGTAAATCGTCGGCTAGCCTTGCTACAGCTTGATGCTGCAAGGTTGCAGAAAATAATAAAGTTTGTCGATCCGGTGTACATTTATCGGCAATCGCCTGTACGTCTTCGGTAAAGCCCATGTCGAGCATGCGGTCCGCTTCGTCGAGGATCAGGTATTCGAGATCTTTGAAGTCAGTAGAATTCCTATTTAGATGCTCAAGCATTCGGCCGGGTGTAGCGATAATCACTTCTGGGTTTTTACGCAGTAGCGACGCTTGGTATTTAAAGTCTTCACCACCACATACTACGCAGCCGCTAATTTGGCTAAAGCTGGCTAATTTTTTTAGCTGCTGGTAAATCTGCTGTGCAAGTTCACGGGTAGGAACGAGGATCAGCGCGCGACAGCCAAGCAGGGGGCGAGGCTCGTCAATAAAGCGTTGTAGCATTGGTAATAGAAACGCTGCTGTTTTTCCGCTGCCTGTTTTGGCGCTGGCGAGAAGGTCTTTGCCTGCTAGGATAAGCGGGATACTTTCGGCTTGAACGGGAGTTGGCTCGTTAAGATTGAGGCTCTCAAGAGCTTTAAGGACACGTTCGTTAGTTAGCAAGGCATTGAACAAAAGGTAATCTCCGAAGATGTTGTAGCAGGGTAGAGCGTTTGTAGGCTTATAAAGTGGCGGGTAGTATAGCGCTTGTCACTAAGAGACCCTAGTATGGATTCGCTTGATTGATCAAACCCGGTACAAAAATGTACCCAAGTGTTGGTTGATTGCCTGGGAGCAGTTTCGAGTACATTCACCGATTAAAACTGATTGTGAAGTTTACGACGCATATAAGCACTGGAGTATTGGTATGACTTTATTTAAAGGCGGCTGCCTGTGTGGCGCTGTGGAGTATGAAATTGAAGGCGATGTTCAGGCTTTTTACCATTGCCATTGCCTGCGTTGCAGGAAGGCTAATGGTACCGGGCACGCATCAAATGTGCGTGTTAACGCTTCTGGGATTAATTGGTTGAAAGGCGAAGAGTCTATTGCGTCTTACAAGGTTCCGGAAGCGGAGCGCTTTCGCAATGACTTCTGTCGTCACTGTGGATCTCCCATGCCACGAGACTTCACTGAGAAGGGGTTCGTTGTCCTGCCAGCAGGTACCCTGGATACGGAGCTTCCAGAGGTTCGTGCAAGCCGTATTTTCTATGGTTCCAAAGCGTCATGGAGCTGCAAGGATGACTTGCCAGTATTTGATGAATACCCAACGAGCTAGCGTTGGTGAGGTAGATAAGGGGGCGTGGGGGCCTGCCTTTCTGTCTATTAGGCGCATAGGCGCACCTTATTTCGGGGCGCCTTTTTACGTCGTTAATTTGACCGATTGCGACGCATAAGCATAAAAGTCTTCCTGAAGTGTTCGTGATGGGTTCCGGCGGTCTGGTTGTTTACGTCGTTTGCGATGGTAGAGGTCTATTGCCAGCTGTCGGCACGGGTCTGGGTTGAGCCGCCGGCTATGGTAGCGACGATTAACGAATACCCCCGTCACTAATTGCTTGTCTTGCTTGGCCATATCGCCACGTTTCCTTCTTTTTTTGGTAGAGCCGATATGTCCGTCTGGTGATTTCTGTGAATCTCAACAAATCCATGTGACTACTCGGTAGCTAATTAAAATAAATAAGGTTTGCGCTCTTTTGAGTGCCTAGGCTGCGCTTAGTTTCTGAAATTTAGCCAGTAAACTGAAATTTAACAAGCGGCATACCGGTATTTTCAGATAAAACCCTCATGTCAGGGGCTGAAGGCTATTAGCGAAGGCCCTCAGCCTGGTGGGATGATTTATAGCATTGCCTTATAATTCGCAGTCTTTGCCTGTTTTTTTTGAGTGGGCTAGTTACAAATTAAGGTATCGATATGGCAATAGCTCCTGTTGAACAACGTATTCGGGAAAAGCTCCTGGCAGCTTTCAGTCCTTCAACGTTTGAAGTGGTAAATGAAAGTCATATGCACAGTGTGCCGGAAAATTCAGAAACGCACTTTAAAGTCGTTTTAGTTACTGAGGCTTTTGTAGGTAAGCGAGCAGTACAACGTCATCAGGCTGTTTATGCTGTATTGCGAGAAGAATTGGCTGGGCCTGTGCACGCATTGGCACTGCATACTTATGCGCCGAACGAGTGGACTGAATCTTCTACTGCGCCAGAATCTCCGAACTGTCTAGGAGGCAGTAAGCGGGATCACTGAGCAATATTAATGACTGTTTGTATTAATTCATAAAGGCGTAGGTTCATCATTACTGGGGTTATATAAATAATTGGCGGTATTCAGTAGAATAGTGGCCCTTTTTCGCGCCAGCTGATCCTGTTGTTATTGTAATACTTGTCGGGGGTGTCAACGTCCCAAGGTGATTTATGAGTTATATCATTGCTGCACTATATAAATTTGTCACATTGCCAGATTATGCTGACAAGCGTGAACCGTTACAGCGGTTTTGCGAGCAGCAAGGTATTAAGGGGACGTTGCTGCTCGCTCAAGAAGGCATCAATGGCACAGTGTCGGGCACCCGCGCGTCAATCGATGCTCTGCTGGCCTATTTAAAACAAGACGAGCGGTTTAAGGGTATTGGGCATAAAGAGTCTATTGACGAGGAACAGCCCTTTTATCGCATGAAGGTAAAGCTGAAAAAAGAAATTGTAACCATGGGGGTGGAGGGAATTGATCCCAAGGAAGTTGTCGGCACCTACGTAAAGCCCCAAGACTGGAATGCGCTTATCAGCTCCCCTGAAGTAACGCTGATCGATACGCGCAATGACTATGAATATGCTATTGGGACATTCAAAGGCGCGGTGGATCCACAAACTGATAGCTTTCGTGAATTCCCCAGTTATGTGAAGGAAAACCTGGATCCGAATGTTCATAAAAAGGTTGCCATGTTTTGTACCGGTGGGATTCGCTGTGAAAAATCTACAGCCTATTTAAAGCAGCAGGGGTTTGAAGAGGTCTATCACCTCGAAGGGGGTATTCTGAAGTATTTGGAAGAGGTGCCCCCAGAAAAGAGTTTATGGGAAGGTGAGTGTTACGTTTTTGATAACCGTGTTGCGGTGGACCATAGCTTAAAAAAAGGCAGGTATGATATGTGCCATGGCTGTCGGTTGCCGATTACTGAGCAAGATAAGTTGTCTCCACAATTCGAAGAGGGTGTTAGTTGTCCGCATTGCTACGACAAACTTACAGACTCTCAGCGAGAGCGTTTTCAAGAGCGGCAAAAACAAATGCAGTTGGCACGCGCAAGAGAAGAAGTTCATTTGGGCGCGCCGCCACCTGCACGGCAACGAAAACTTCGCGGGGCGGACAGCGATCACGAGAAGTAGTAGCAATTGCTTACATTTTTTGTTGGCTTGGAACTTGCTCAGTTATTGATCGAATGTATGCCTTGAACTATTGTGATTCCCTCCAACAGTGAGAATTATTGGTGAGTTATGTCATTTGAAGACTGGAATGTAGACCTAATTGAAAAGGTCGCTAAACATAGCAGCGGTTTTACGTTGCGTTTCGAAGGCCACCCAAAAGATCCAAGTGCGATACATCCGGGACCGTTCCCGCAATCACTGTCCTCGCTGGATCAAGTCAGGCTGCTACGGCAAGCTATGGAGTGTATCGCGTGCGCACCAAAACAGGACGAGGGGGCTGCTCGTGGAGCGGTAAAGAAGCCTGTTCAGTTAAAGGAGAAAATGGCTGATTATAAGCCTTCTCGGCCAGTGCTATCGTTGAAAAAGAAAGCTGATGCTCAGCTTAGCGACTAATTTGTTGGCTCTCGATTGAAGGGGAACTGGCAGGACCAAAGATTATGGCTCCTGCCAATTTGCCAGCATATGCTGGAATTACGTTAATCTCTGGCTACAAACTGCCCTTTAATCATTAGCAAGGTTTTGTGGTCATCGACTAATTTAAACAGCATATCAAACTTGTCACCCGCAACTTTGCTGTCGTTGCCGTCATCGGAAGCGTAGGTCACCCCGCCAATCAACGCATCAAGCTCCTCTGCAACAGATGTCATAGATGAAAAAATTGAATTGGTTGTTTTTGTATCTTTAAACAGCGGATCTTTGCCTGTCATGACCATGTAGTCATTACATTCCTTGAGCCATTCTTCCCGTTGAACCAAAAAGTTTTTGGTGTTGCGCATGCTGCCACGATATTTGGTGGTCATACGTTCATTTCGGTAGCTTAGTAAGCTGGGTATGTCCCGTTCCATGAACGTCATTTTGGTGGTTTCGCAAAAATCCCAGGTTAGATAGTTCGGGAATTCAACATGGTTGGCTTGCATGGCTTTATTACGTCTACATTGCTCGTCACAAGCTAGTACATTAACGGACAAGCCTAGTAGTAACAAAAGAGATATGAGGGTTTTCATTGTTGGTAGCCTCGATTTATTTGATTTTATATCCGGCACCACATGGATAAGTCATTTATATGACAATCAAATAAACGAGGTCAATACTTAAGTATTAGTTTGGCGACAATTTATTGGTATTTTGTGACTAATTGTACATTCTTAAGGATAAGTGGTTCGTTTCCCTGTGTGATGAACTAGGCATCAATATCGTGAAGTCCACCGAAGTATTCCCAATAGTCTTGCCTGAATTGGCGCAATGTGAGCGCCATTATGTTGAATGATGCGTCAAGGAGGGCGGCCTGGTTGTCTTGACCGTCATCTTCGGCTTCGCTAGTGATAAGCTCGCTGAATTTCAAGCGTTTAATGCTTAAGTCATCGTGTAGCAGACATTGCAGCTGCTCGTTCCATGCTACGGCCAGCTTGGAGACTTGCTTGCCGTTATTGATATGGGTTTGGATTTCATCACTCAGTAAATCGTGACGTTTGCAGCGCACTATACTGCCGTCCTCTCCAGCTTCTCGAAGTTCACATTCATCCCCCAGTACTAATTTCTCTGGGGCTACCGCTGACTTGAGCCAGTCTGTCATCACGGTAGCTGGGGTATTGATAACTTGCGGTAGGATTAACCCAAGGGTGCCCAGTGACTCACGCAATTGATTTATCAGTGTCTCGGCCTTGGCATAACTGCTGCTGTCAACAATCAGCCAGCCGTCTGGGTCGATATAAGCTGCCGTGTCTGACTGACGCGTAAAAGCCCTGGGCAAGTTTTCGTGAATAACTTCTTCTTTCAATGTTTCTTTTTCTTTTCGGTAAATTTTCCGTTGCTCTTTTTCTTCCAGCTCGCTGACTTTTTGCTCAGTGAGTTCCTTGATAACACTGGCAGGTAAAAGCCGCTCTTCTTTGCGTGCACGCAGTAAAAAGAAACCGTTGGATGCGTGGCAAAGTTGCTCTGAGTGCTTGCCTAGCGGTGTTGTCCAGCCATAACGACTGTGTTCATGTCGGCCGCAGGCTGCAAATTGGTGTTGTTCCAAGGCTTGCTCGAGGGCTTCTGGTGTTAAATTAACAGGGCGGGTAAAGCGATAGAAAAGAAGATTTTTAAACCACATAGCGAATTGTCAAAAGTAAAAATGAATAGTGAACCCACTGTGTCGCAACATGACATTGGCGACACAGAGCGATGATATGGGGGGTTAGTTTTGGTTAGAAATAGAGAACAATAGGTATTAGTGCACCCAAGGCAACGGGTTTTTGCTTATGGCGACACTGGCGATATAGAAAAATACTACCATTGCTGATAGCCAGGCACTAATGCGAAAGGGCTTTGGAAAGTGCGGGCGCAGTGCGATAACACCTAAGCCAATATAAAATACCAGACCGATTATTTTTGCGCCCACCCAACTGGCAAAGCCTATGTAATAAATTAATGTGAAGGCGGTGAGTAGTAACAAGGTATCTATGATATGGGGCGCAATTTTGACCCATTTTTTCTGCAACATTCCAGAATTAGTCAGCATCCAGATACCGCGAATGAAAAACCCGATAAAAGAAAGGGCGGCGAAAGTCATGTGTAGGTGTTTTACGGCTGCGTACATGGGGTAGTTTACTTTCCGTTATTTTGAATTTAAGGCCTTGTTAACCAGCGTCAACAGGTCGTTTGTTAGCGGCAATGCTAGTGCAGCGTTATGTCCCTTTTCGGACATTTTGTTCCAGGTTTTACGGATAATGTCGATGAGTTTGTCTTCGCTGTGTTTACTGGCGAAAGCTTGAAGATAGTGCTCGATAAAAACTAAACAAGCAACATCTTCCAGTGTTTGTACTTCACTGTCAGTTTTTAGGCGTTTTTTCAGTAAAATATCTTTAACTCGCTCTCGGTCTGATGGTGTATATCCAGTTTGCGCCATCAACTGAGCAGTGGTTTCACCGTGAAAGGTGGCTAAATCAGAGCGCCATTTTTTGTAGCCAGGTCGATCCAGTGGATAATCAGCTCGCGGTATCTTCCAACGTTGAATATGTTGAGCATGCACGGCGATTTTTAACAGCTCAGAGGCTTCGGGTGCGAAGGCATCCAGGCGTTCTGTCATACGCTGGCTATAGAGCAGTTCATTGGCGATTAACTGGCCATCAACGTCTGTTTTGTTGGGATCTTGCGCATTACTTGCGTCGATTAACGCTAATGTTTCGTGTAATTGAGACATACTCATGCGTTTATCGGTATCTCCTGAAAGAGCACGGGAATCCAGTGGAATAGGTATTGATTAGGCTGTAGGAATGCCTGCAACTTCAGCGACCTTACGTAGTGCGGCCATATCAGTAACCAGGATTTCTTTTTTGTTAACGTTCAGGATTTCCTGCTTTTGAAAACGACTTAATACACGACTAATGGTTTCTACCGTTAAGCCAAGATAATTGCCTATGTCAGCTCGTGACATGGGCAGTATGAAATTGGTGGCTGAAAGGTGTCGTTGGCTATTGCGCCTGGAAATACTCAGCAGCAAGGCGGCAACACGCTCTTCTGCGGTATTCTTGCTGAGCAGTGTGATCATTTGCTGATCTTGTGTGATTTCATTGCTCATAATCTGGAAAAAGTGACGCTGTAAACTCGGTATCGCAAGACTGAGTTCTTCCAAACGAGAAAATGGAATTTCACAGACAGACGTGGTCTCCAGTGCAATGGCAGAATTGGTGTAGCGGTTTTTCGCAATACCATCCAGGCCCAAAATTTCGCCCGGCAAATAGAATCCGGTTACTTGCTCCTGGCCATCGCTCGTGATGTTGATAAGCTTGATAGTGCCAGAGCGCACCGCATAAACAGCTTGAAAAGGGCTGTTTGCGCGATAGATATAGTCACCTTTTTGTACGGGGCGACCGCGCTGAATAATTTGGTCCAGCTGATCGATTTGTTCGATGTGTAAGGTTATGGGGAGACACAGGCTGCTGAGCTGGCAATCGTTACAGGAAACCTGTGGTGAAGAATGACAGCGAGGGGCGTGCAGGGAAACAGTATCTTTCATTGTCCATAATCCAGTTGATGAAATAGTTGTTAGGTGCAAATCAGCGGTTGGCACCAATATACCAGTGAGCATGATAACGTAATGACCGAGCAACCGTCACTAATTGCGTGCTGGCTTGGCGTTTGTCTTGAATTCCGCCGTTTATCCTGTTGAACATAGTTGAAACAGTCTCTAACCGCAATTTTTTACGGGGTTGAGTCGCACTAACAAGGCTTGTCACTTATAAATGACGCATCAGCATGGCGTAACCCCCGTCGGCATTCAGGTTACACGCCTCCGGTAGCTGGATTTTTACCCTGTGGCCAGAACCTGGCGCCGTCTCCACGGATTTTCCGGTTAGTGATTCAATGGTCTGCAACGTGAAGGTGCGATTGCCTGCTGGTGTCACGAGCTCGACTTGATCACCTTGAGAAAACTTATTTTTGACATCCAGGGTCAGCCAGCCCGATGCTCGGTCATATGCTGTAGCTGCAGCGACAAACTGCTGGTTTGGATTGCTGCTGTTACCATTTTCATAGTTTTGATATTCCGAGGGTACGTGGCGTCGGTAAAAGCCTTCCGTATAACCTCGGTTAGCCAAGTGATCCAGCTCGCTCATCAGATTCATGTCAAAAGGGCGTCCAGCTTGGGCGGCATCAATCGCTGCCCGGTACACTTGCGCCGTGCGAGCCACGTAGTAGTTGGATTTAGTACGGCCCTCAATTTTTAATGAATGGATTCCCATTTTTACCAGCCGCTCGACGTGCTGAACCGCACGCAGGTCTTTGGAATTCATGATGTAAGTGCCATGCTCATCTTCATAGGCCGGCATATATTCGCCAGGTCGGCTTTTTTCCTGCAGCAGCACCGGTTGAACATCTTCTTCTGGTGTCCAGGTTTTAGGGTCATCATTAACCGGCGTGACAGGAATCAGGTCACCCAGTTCGTTTTCTTTTGCTTCGTGGCTGTTGTATTCCCAGCGGCAGGAGTTTGTGCAAGCCCCCTGGTTGGAATCGCGATGAGTCATATAGCCGGACAGCAAACAGCGGCCAGAATAGGCTATGCACAAAGCGCCGTGAACAAATACTTCCAGTTCCATTTCTGGGCAGCGCTGACGTATTTCCTCGATTTCATCCAGGGATAATTCCCGTGACAGAATAGCGCGACTTATGCCTTGTTTATGCCAAAATTTAATGGAGGCCCAGTTGACTGCGTTAGCCTGCACTGACAGGTGAATTGGCATATCGGGCCAGGCTTCTCTTACCAGCATAATCAATCCAGGGTCTGCCATGATCAGCGCATCGGGTTTCATTTCGATAACGGGTTCCAAATCACGCAAATAGGTTTTGACCTTATCGTTGTGAGGCGATAGGTTACTGGCTAGATAAAATTGTTTCCCCAAATCATGGGCCTCAGCGATAGCCGAAGCCAGATTTTCCAATTTATTGAACTCGTTGTTTCGCACTCGCAGGCTATAACGCGGTTGGCCTGCGTAGACCGCGTCTGCTCCGTAGGCGAAAGCGTAACGCATGCGGTCTATAGTGCCAGCGGGAGAGAGAAGTTCGGTGCTCATGGGTAAATCTCTTTAATGGGTAACAAATAGATTGGCAAGTATCTTTCCAGCAGGAATTAACCGCAGGAAGGCTCTTGAAAACAGGTCGCGATTTTACTTGAAACCCGTTGTAATTGCAGGGTTTCTTTTCACTGTTTTATTCTGACTGACTGGATATAACAACAATGGGTAGGGCGCAGGTTAATGATCATTTCTCAGGTGACCAAGGTATCGTGAAGCAGCGTAGCGGAGAATCGACCCCGGAAGCGTTAGCCGCCGAAGTGCAGAGGTTGCAAGCCTTGTTGCACGAACTGCTTACTTGTTCGGAGGATAATCAGCGTATTCAGCAACGTTTTCGCGACTTTGAATATCAGCTGTTACACGCTACGACGTTTCAGGAATTGCTCGATACCCTGTTAGTGCGGGCCAAACAGCATTTTAAGTTGGCTGCCGTGAGTTTTGTGGCGTTGGATGAGGATGACCGCTTGGCCGAATTGATCGATGAAGCGGGCACCGGTTATTACGATCAGTGTCTTCAGCTACGCAGGCACCTGGGCTTTTTTTCCGGGCTGTATGCGCGGGAGCCTAAAGTTACTTTGATGCCGATGGATCGATTGACCAGTGCGCGTCTATTCCCCTCTAGCGGCAATGTAGCCAGTGCCGCTTTGTTGCCGTTAGTTCGCCAGCAGCGGGTTATTGGCAGTTGGCATTTTGGCAGTGCGGATCCAAAGCGTTATATCGATTCAAAAGCTACGGATTTTCTCGAGCACTTGGCCTTGCTAGCTGCAATTTGTTTCGAAAACGCGGTGGCTTTAGAGCATATTCAGCATCAGGGCTTGTTGGATATGCTGACTCAAGTGAAAAATCGCCGTTGTTTTGAGGAGGAATACCCCAAAGAGCTTGAACGAGCCTTGCGCAATGGGCATGCATTAACGTGCTTGTTTATTGATGTGGACCACTTTAAACAGGTTAACGACCAGTATGGTCATGCCGCTGGCGATACTTGCCTTAAGGTCGTGGCCAGAGAAGTGCAGAAACAGTTGCGGAAAACTGACTTGCTTGTGCGTTTCGGTGGAGAGGAGTTTGTCGTTTTGATGCCGCGCTGTAACGAGGCGCAAGCGGCTCATATTGCCGAGCGCATTCGGGCAACCATTGAATCATTGGCAATTACTGTCGCTGCAGGCAAGTGTTTAAACATCACCGTATCGCTGGGCGCGTCTACTTGGATACCCCAGAAAAATATGCGCCTCGACGAGCAGGAACGCAGCCAATTGGGCGATGATTTGTTAAAACAGGCGGACCAGGCGATGTATGGGGCAAAGCAGCGTGGAAGGAATCGCGTCGAACAGATAACGTTATAGGCCCCATAACAGTAACTCGTAACAATGCTTTCAGCGTTAAATTCCAGTCGTAGATTTCAGCCCCAATATTATGCGGTTATTGTGTTGCTTCCTCTGTTCCTATGAGTTTCGCTGGGCTGGTTGTTGGCCAAGTGGATGGCCTGATTAAATAACGCTTATTCCACAGTTTTCCCGTTACCCAAAAGGCTTGTTCTTCTGGCACGTAGGCGATCCCATTCAGTACGCTATTACTGCTGCTGCCACGTTGCTGCTGCTCCAGCACAAGAGGGGTTAGCGGCAATGTTGCGAGTACTTGCCCGGTTTGAGCATCGATGGCGAGAATACGATCAGTCTGCCACTGGTTTGCCCAGATTATCCCATCAACGTATTCCAGCTCATTTAGGTTATCCCAAGTTTTTTGTTGCAATGTTTGCTTGTGGATTTGCCAACTGTGGGCGGTAATTGTACGCTCAATCGCAAAGCTTTCTGCATTGCGAAAATAGAGATTGGCACTCCCGTCACTCATGATCAGCTGATGACCGTTGTGGGTCAGTCCCCACCCCTGACCGGTGTAGGTTATTGTTTGCTGTAACTGCAGTGTTGGGTCAAAGGTGAGAAGTTGTTCGTTTTGCCAGGTCAGCAAGTAAAGTGTGTCGTGTAGCCGGGTTAAGCCTTCCGCAAATTGGCGTGCCGCAAGCTTGTAGCGTTGAATCACACTATTGTCGTCAGCGTTGTAGCGAATAACTTCTGACACCCGGTAGCGGCCAGCAGATTCGACAAACGTGTCGCCGTCCAGAATAAGCCCCTGGGTAAACCAATCTTCATTGTGAGATTTGGTTTGGAGAAGTTGGTAACCCAACTTGACTGGTGTTGTGACAGTACTTTGGTTTGCCGGGAGCGTCTCACCACTGGTTGCTCTCGACGCTACCAGCAACAATAAGCTGACACTTAACACTCGGCAGATTAGGGCCAACACATGCATCGCTGCCTGCGGCCATCGCGCCGAGCATCGATGACTGTCATCCATGGACTGAAGTTCAACAAAACAGTGACAGGCTAAAATAATCAAGCTTCCTGATTAGTGCGGCTCGCCTCACGCTCGGTCACATAAGTGACAGCTTCCTTGACGGCGGCAATCACTTTATTTTGGACTTCCTGCATTTCTTGTGGTGACATAAAAAATGTCATGTCTACATCGTGACGGATGTAGCGCGGTGGCAAGCGGTTGAGTGCAACACATGCCAGGTCTGCCAAGAAATCTATGTCGGCACGAGCACGTTCATTGGTATTGGTTATTTCGTCTATAACCAGGCTTTCATAATAATTATGAATTGTATCTATACCGCTTTCTATATCGCTGCGATGTCTACCTGCCCCAAGTAACATAGTCCTTCCTCATTGCTTTGGTTTTTATTTGTGCATCAGAATCTATTGTAGCTGCTATGAGCTAACTAGCCCTAGTTTTGCTTAGCGCTTGTTGCGCATGAGTTGGCGAATCAGAAAGCGCCCGGGGTGTAAGCTACGGGCAAGCGGCGCTGGAATGGGGAGTGGCTCGCCTGTCATTAAACCGACAAGGTAATCGCAAGCCAGCGGCGCATAGGTGAGACCTCTGGAGCCAAAGCCAACGTTAACAAATAAATTAGGCCAGGTGCGGCCGGCTGCAGGAATATTGGCATGAGCATGTCGGCGCAGTCGTGCGAAGTCTTCGTCAAATGCCTGTTCCTCAGGGGCTTGGCCAACCAGCGGCATATAATCAGGGGTAGTGCAACGAAACCCAACGCGACCCTGCAGTGTGGCGGTATCACAGCCTTGCCAGTTAGCCGCGAATGTGGGGCTGATGCGTTCCAGGTTGTTTAAGTTTTGTTGGTGGTCTTCAGGGCGTAGGTCTGGGTCGTGGCTCTTAAGATTGAAGGTTGCACCGGTGGTATGCAAGCCTCGATCTGATGGTGCCACGTAACCCTCGCCGCAAAGAACGGCCTTAAGCTCACTGCTTTCTGCGGTGCTTGCAAGGTGTGTTACTTGACCACGAATAGGCTTTAGCGGCAGGTGTTTCGTTTGTGAAAAACGCATGGCATCGGCTGCATTTGCAATCACCATGGCCTCAGCTTGTGCTAGTACCTGTCCGTTGTGATCCAATGCCTGCCATTGATGGCCTGCATGTTTGAGCGCGGTGACCGTTGAGTTAGTCAGTATGTTAATCAGCGGGTGCATGGTAAGCGTCTGGCAAAGCGCCACCGGATTTATCCAGCCGGCCTTTGGAAAATACAACGCCGGCTTGTCGATGGCTTGTCCCGCTATTTTGCTGGCATTATTGGCAGACAGCCAATCGACTAAACCAGGGCCATAGGCTGCTGCCAGCTGCTCATGTATTTTCTGTTGGCCGTCGTTTTGACTGAGTTGAAAAACACCACATTGTTGGCCGACGCTGTCGAACAGCGGTAAATAAAAGCGCAGAGCATATTGCAGGCTGCTGAGGTTATATTGCGCGAGCCAATCGTTGTCGAGACTCAGCTTGGCGTAGAGTATGCCCTGACGATTACCCGAGGCACCTTCTGCAAGCTGCGGCTTGCTTTCTATGATTGTTGAATTTATACCGCGTACAGCCAATTGGTAGGCGGTCAGGCTGCCAGCGATCCCACCACCGATAATGACGACGTTGCTGGGTGTGGTTTGCACACTTGCAGCATCAACATCCCAGGGAACCGGATAGCGAGCTGTGCGTTTGGGAATATTATAGTCTTCGGCATTCGGGCGTTCTGGTGGCGAGGTTAAAGCGCCGCTTAGCATCTCTCTTTTTTTGCCGTAGCCACTGATTTTATGCAAGCTGAAGCCAGCCTTGGATAAACCTTCTTTTACAACCCGAGCGGAAGTGAAGGTTGCCAGTGTGGTGCCTTTTTTGCTGAGGTTGGAGATAGTGGTAAACAGATCTTCGGTCCATATGTCCGGGTTTCTAGTGGGCGAAAATCCATCGAGAAACCAGGCATCCACACCCATGTTGAAACCTTGGTTGAACGCCGGGTGTTGGCTTTTTTGCATGGCTTGATAGCCGACTGTTGCGTCGTCAATAATCAGGGTTAGCTTGACGCCGCCAGAGTGAGTAGCGGTATTGTGAAACGTCAATCGATGATAGCCCGAGGTGACTGCTGCCGGGTACTGTTGTACTAGTTGGTCTGCCAGTGGCTTAAGTTCGGGCCAAAGCGCCAGCGCCTGTTTTAGGTCTTGGGTAGTGAGAGGGTATTTTTCAGCACTGATAAAATGCAGCCAGCCATCTTGGGGACCTGCCTTTTGCCAAAGCTGCCATGTCGCTAAAAAGTTGAGGCCAGTACCGAACCCGGTTTCGGCGACGACAAAGTTTGTTGTAGCCCCGGCATCTGCGAGAGCCTTCCAGCGTTTTTCCAGTTGGTTTTGTTCAAGGAAGACATAGCGGGACTCTTCCAAGCCATTGTCGGTGGAAAAATAAAAATCGTCGAATTGCGCTGAAATGGGTTGGCTTTCAGCGTTCCAATTAACCCTTGCATAAAGGCCGTCAGATCGGTCCATCGCCATTCGTTACTCGGGGTCAGCTGCGGGCAAGGCAAAGGCATCACAGACTTGTTTGCACCAGTCTGAAATCCGCGCTGCGGTCAGGTCAAATTCATTTTCTTCGTCCAGGGCCAAGCCGACAAAGTGTTTGCCATCGCCAGTCAGTGCTTTGGATTCTTCAAATTCATAGCCATCTGTTGGCCAGTAGCCAACGATGGTAGCCCCGCGAGTGAGTAGTTTGGCATGCAAGTAACCCATCGCGTCAAGAAACCATTCTGGGTAGCCGACCTGGTCGCCAAGCCCATACAAGGCCACCGTCTTACCGGTTAATTCTATTTGGTCCAGCTCATCCCAAACATCTTCCCAGTCTTCCTGAAGTTCACCATAGTCCCAGGTTGGAATGCCCAATATCAGGTAATCATAAAACTGAGTTGTAATTAACGGCGTCTCAGCAATGTTGTAAATATCAACAAGGTGCGTACCAATTTTATTGGCAATTTTTTCCCCTGCCATTTCGGTATAGCAAGTGGAACTGCCATAAAACAAGCCTATTGGTGCGTAGTTTGAATCAGTCATGGTCTCTCATTGCAAATAATATTTACTGAGGTATCTCTGAAAAATGAAGAGGGTACCGATGGTGCAGGTATGCATTATTCATAACTATCTTAAAGTGCGTCCGTAAAACCTTGCTGGCGCCAGGCTTCATAGGTAATTACGGATGCTGCATTAGACAGGTTCATACTCCGACTGCTGGGTCGCATTGGAATACGGATACGCTGACTCTCCGCCAGTGACTGTAAAATATTGTCAGGCAAGCCGCGTGTTTCTGGGCCAAAAATGACATAATCACCCGGTTGAAATTCCACATTATGAAAGTGGCGTGAGCCCTTCGTGGTTATCGCGTAGAGGTTGCTGGGGTTTTCTTCTGCAAGGAATGCGTCCCAGTTGTCATGGACTTTAATGTCTTGCCACTCGCCGTAATCGAGGCCTGCACGGCGCAAGCGTTTGTCATCCAGTTCAAAGCCCAATGGTTTGATCAGCTGAAGCCGAGCGCCGGTATTGGCACACAGACGAATAATATTTCCCGTATTTGGTGGTATTTCGGGTTGGAAAAGCACTAGATTTAGCAGATATGCCATAAAGTTGCCGATAAAACACTATATATGTGAAGGTTAGGTGTCGTAATTCGCGCGATTATAAATTAAAGTTGGCCCAATAACGAAAATAAGCGCCGGAATTTATAAAATATTGGTTGAATACTCGTGCTGCAGAGCAAATGCGTGATCGCCATGGTGGTGGTAGCATGAGTTATTCTTGGGTATTTGCTCAGTAAGCTTATGTAAGTGCTGTGGGCAGCAATGGCGCATTTTGATGTACCCAAGACATTAGTATTCGCTAAGAGGGCTATACTCTGTTTAACTGGTTTGGACGTTCGCCCAAGAAGTCAGGACTTATTGGTATTTCTCTGGGACAGGACGGCATCACGTTGGCTTATTTGCCTGTATCTCCGTCAAAGAACCCTTCCACGACGGAAACTTTCCCGTCCCTTCGATTTGTAGAATTTATCCCTTGTGAAAACTCGCCGGAAGCGCAGCTAAAAGCTTTAAAAGCCAGAGTTGAGGATTTGGATTTAGTTGGAGCACCCTGCAATCTGGTTATGGCCTCCGGTCAATATCAATTATTGCTGGTCGAGGCGCCTAAGGTTCCTGCGGCAGAGCTTCGTGATGCTATGCGTTTTCGCGTGCGAGATCTTATTAATTTCCCTGTTGATGAAGCCATTATTGATGCGGCACCTTTGCCAGCAGATGCCGGACGTGGTGGTCAAAGCATGGCTTATGTAGTGGTTTGCCGTCAGAGTTCGTTGGTGCCGGTAATCGATATTATTCAAAACTCTGGATTGTTTTTGCAGACGATTGATATTGAAGAAATGGCTTTACGCAACCTTTCTGAGCGCGTTGCCGAAGAAGGTCGAGCTGTCGCTTTGGTCAAATTGCATCCCGGAGGGGGGGTGGTCAGTTTGGTTCGAGAAGGTTTTCTGTATTTGGCTCGGCGTTTTGATCTTGCTTATGGCGGCGGATTACTGGATGACCTGCCTGAGGACAGCCTCGCGCTGGAACTGCAGCGTTCGTTAGACTATTTCGAGAGACAAATGGGACAGGCTCCTCCCAACTGTATTTATGTTTGTGGTGAAAATATATCAGAAGATAAATTAACTGCCGGGTTGCGCCACAGTCTGGCAGTTCCACTGCGTCTGTTGCCTTTGGCGGACTGGGTCGCAGGTGAGATTGCGGAAGAAAATATACTCCAGTTATGCGCTGTTGGTATTGGTGGGTGCCTACGCGCAGAGGTTGACGCTGATGCTTAAAGATCAACAGTTCAACCTTTACCAGCCACCGTTACGCCGCGATCCACCACCGTTGCATCCGCAGATGATGTTAGAGATTTGTGCACTCTTTGTTCTCATTTTAATGGTTTGGGGAGGTGTTAATGCCTGGCGCTCTGGATCGTTGGCACAACAGATTACTGCGGTGTCGCAACAAGCAGCTGCTATTCAAAATCAACTGAATGCCATTAGTCTCCAGCGGCCGGTGAGCAATGCTGCTGCACTTGATCGCGACATTCAGAGCTTGCAAGAAACGATCAAAGAGCATCGGGCGATTAGTGATCTGATACAAACTCAAAATCTAGGTAACGCCAAAGGTTTCTCTGACCAGATGACGGGGTTAGCTCGGCAGTACGAGAGAGACATTGCATTGACGTCGTTTGCCTTACTGGATGGCGGTCAGGAGTTGCGTATGGAAGGATTAACGCAAAAGGCGGATCGTGTTCCACGGTATCTGGCGAAACTGCGCACTGAGGCTTCTTTTTCAGGCGTTCGGGTAGGGGCTTTAGCTATTGAGCGAGAAACTCCGGCAGTTTCTCAATGGATTTTTCGTGTTGGTCCCGAGACAGCTGCCGACGGTGGTAAGCCATGACGATAAAAGAACAGTGGCAAGTTTATAGCGAAAAGCTGGAAGCTGTAACGCTTCGGGAAAGGCTGTTGGTCTTGCTGTGTGGGCTGGCGATTATTTACATGCTTGCTGAGTTACTCTGGTTGGGTCCGCAACAAGCAAGTTTAACCCAGCAGAGAGCGCGGCTTGAGCAATTGACCGAGCAGGTGAACACCAACCAGCAGGCGGTGGCGCAGCTGCAGACCAGTTTGTCCTCAGACCCAGATGCACCCAAAAAACGTGAAATACAGCATTTGCAGCGACAGCTGGATGATATTGACAAGCGTCTGGGAGATCTGTCTGTGGGGCTTGTGCGTTCAGACCAATTAGCCACCACCTTGGAAAATATGGTTGTTGAAACCGGACAGCTGAAACTGATCAAGTTAGAAACCCTACCGGTAACCAGGTTGCAATTGCAGTTGCCGCAACAGGTCTCTGACACGTCTGAGCAAGAAGAGGGTTCAGCGGCAGGGGTTTATAAGCATACAACGGCTATTGTTGTGGAAGGCAGTTATTTTCAGGTTTTGAAGTATCTGGAGGCGTTAGAAGGTTTGGAGTGGCGTTTTTATTGGGAGTCACTCAGCTATTCAGTTAAACGCTATCCAAATGCTCAGGTTGAAATTCAGGTGTATACACTGACGACAGAAGAAGGATTGTTTGGTGTTTAAATTTATGTCTCCCATTATGCATTGGTTTGATCTAGCCAGAGGTAAATGCAGTGTGAATACTGCGCTGGTGTTAGCCATTTTGTGGTTGTCGCTGGTAACCGGGGCGAGGGCGGCGACGGCGACCTATATCAGTGGTGAGCAGCTACAAGATCCTACCGCGCCATTAGGTTATCGGCCTGCTGCCGGTAAGCCGAGTGATGCATTTGTACTGAATTCGATTTTGCACAGTAGCGAGCGTAAGCAAGCGGTGATCAACGGCAAAACTGTACGCGAAAATGAATACATCGCAGGTGCACTCGTCAAACGCATAGCGTCCAATAGCGTCGAAATCCTGATGGATGGCAAACCCTATACGCTGATGTTACGCCAGCAATTGATTAAAACGCGAAGTAACTGATGATGGTGATTTCGATCAACTTAACTGTGTTACTACAACGGCACGGGTAAATGGAAAAATACATGAAGCAATTCAATATTCGTTTTAGCGCGGCACTGATATGTGCTCTGTTGCTGGTAGGTTGTAGCCAGAATAAACAGCCGGATTTTGTCTCCAAATCAATGGATGAAGTGGTCGAACAGGCGAAGACAAGCGGGCAGATGCAAGACGTTCCAGATGCTGTTACCGATACCTTGTTGTCGACAGTACCCATGCAGGCAAATGCTCGCAAAGAGGTTGCCCGGTTTGATATTGCAGTTACCAATGTATCTGCCAAGACATTTTTTCTCGGCCTGGTTGAAGGCACAGGGGATAATGTTGTGGTGCACCCGGATCTGGAAGGCACGATCAGTCTTGAGCTAAAAAACGTATCAGTGGCTGATGTCCTAAAGGTAACCCGGGATATCTATGGCTATGAATACCAGTATCAGGGCAATATTTACACGATTTATCCACGAAAGCTCAGGACACAGGTTTTTCAGATTAATTACCCGGATATTCAGCGCAAAGGGTCGTCGGAAACCAGTGTTCTGGTTGGCACGATTCAGTCTAATAACTCAAATGGTAACAATGGTTCCTCAAGCAATAATAATTCTGGCAGCAACAATAATAGCGGCAATGGTAATAAGAGTAACGATTTGTCATCGGGAGCATATGTCCAGACCGATAACAAAACAGATTTTTGGAAATCACTACAAGAGACATTAAATGCCATCGTAAATAGCGACGAAGGCGGGCGCATGGTAATGGTTACTCCTCAGGCTGGTGTTGCGGTTGTGAAAGCCTTGCCAAATGAGTTGCAGGCTGTGCGCAAATTCCTGGAAGAATCTGAGCTAAGTGTAAAACGTCAAGTTATTCTCGAAGCAAAAATTCTCGAAGTGCGTTTGAGCGATGGCTATGAGGCCGGCATTAACTGGGGGCAGATAGCCGGGCAACTGGTGTATGGTCGTAATGTGGCAGACGGTTTTAATATTAATACTAATGGCGCAGCAACCAGTGGTTCAGTCAATGACTACCGGGACCTGACGAGAACATTTACTTACACTGATGCGGATGGAAATTTACAGTCACTATCGGTTCCTGCTCGGGAAGCGGTTAATGGTACATTCGCGACACTCTTGCAAGTACCTGATATCACGAAGTTGCTAAGTTTACTGGAAACCCAAGGTAACGTATCCGTTTTATCAAGCCCGCGAATTTCCACCGTGAATAACCAAAAAGCCGTTATTCGGGTAGGTTCAGACGAGTTTTTTGTGACGGGAATTTCCAGTAATACAACCGCTAATGCGACCTCGACAACATCATCTCCGAATATCGAATTATCATCGTTCTTTAGTGGCATCGCGTTGGATGTAACACCGCAGATAGCTGCCAGTGGCGAAGTGATTCTGCATATCCATCCGGTGATTAGTGATGTGCAAGACCAACTGAAAAACTTTACCGTTGGCGATTCAGACTTTTCCATTCCACTGGCATTGCGGGATATTCGAGAGTCAGACAGCATAGTTCGAGCCAAAAGTGGGCAGGTAGTCGTGCTGGGTGGTTTGATGCAGGAGATCAGTAATACGGTGAATGGCAAGCGACCATTGCTGGGTGATATACCTTTAGTGAACAGTTTGTTTAAAACTAAAGTTCAGAAAAAAGTTAAAACCGAACTCGTGATCTTACTACGTCCGGTTGTGGCCGATGATCAAAATTGGCTCGATGCTTTGAACCAGAGTTCGGATCGCTTTCGTGAATTAGAGCAACACTAGCAGGCTAAGGCATATGTACGAAAAATTTTTTCAGTTACAGGAAAAGCCGTTTTCGTTAACGCCAGATACGCAGTTTTATTTCAATAAGCAGAGTCACCGCTCAGCGCTAAATACCTTGCTCGTGGCATTGCGGCATTGTGAAGGGTTTATCAAAATTGTCGGTGAAGTGGGCACGGGAAAAACCTTGTTGTGTCGTAAGCTGTTAAACACCTTGGATGCCAATTATTACACTGCTTATATTCCCAATCCTTATTTAACGCCCGATGAATTAAAGGTTTTTCTTGCTGAAGAAATTGGTGCGCCAGTTACCGCTGGGATGCCATCGCATCATTTGCTCGGAGAGATAAATAAGCGCTTGGTTCAGTTGGCGCAGCAAAAAAGGCAGGTCGTTTTAGTTATCGACGAAGCGCAGGCTATGCCGCGCGAAACCATTGAATCGCTGCGGCTATTGACGAACCTGGAAACGGAAAAGCGCAAACTTTTACAAGTTGTTTTATTAGGGCAGCCAGAGTTGGACGTTATGCTAAGTCGACCTGACTTGCGTCAGTTGAAACAGCGTATCGTGTTTTCTGAGCGGCTCTATCCCTTTGACTGGAAAGGCGTTAATACGTACATCGATTTTCGTCTGGCTTCTGCTGGTAGTAACGACCCTACATTATTCAGTGGTTATGCTAAAGCGCTCTTGTTTTTCGCAACAGGAGGAATACCTAGACTTATCAACATTCTCGCACATAAAGCGATGATTGCAGCCTATGGGCGTGGAGATAAAAAAATTAAGGGCGTTCACATGGCGAAAGCGATTGCAGATACGGCTGAGTCTCGTTGGCTTGGGCGCCTGCTAAGTTGGCGTTGGCACTGGCTATGGCCCGCTATGGGGCTTGCGAGTGCAATTCTGTGGTTTGCGCCGGTGAATGACTGGATACAAGTGCTTCGGTAATAAATAGTAAGTTCGGGTTTCGTAGGTAGCGCTATCTTTCCAATAATTGACTACAGGTAAAGTAATGAGCCTAGTAAATGACATGTTAAAAGATTTAGAGTCGCGCAATGTCGACAGGCCGGATCGTTTGTCAGAGTCTATTGCGATTCCACAAATGGATGATAGTCGAGCGAATCCTATTTTCCTGTTTGCTTTGTTAGCAATGGGCTTGTCCGTTGTCGTTTACCTGATAGCACATACGGGTGTAAAAACAACGAGTATGATTGCCCAAGCCGCTTCGGATAATGTTGTTGCCACTGCAAGCCCTGCGTCTAGCTCCGTTACTGATTCGGCAGGTGTCGCTAATAGTCTTCAAGCTGATAATGCCCTCAATAACCAGAAAGTCAGTAGGTTGCTGGCTTCACTGCCGGCCCCAGCAGTAGGTAATCATGAGGAAGCTGCAATCGAGTCTGTTGTTTCCAACCCAGTTCAGAGTGCTGGCGTCCTTGATCAGCAGAGTGGCGATGCTAATAGCGTTGATACATTACTTGAAGATGCGGAAAACGCTTTGTCAGCCCATAGACTGACTACGCCGGTAGCGAATAATGCGTGGGATTATGTGCAACAAGCATTAGTGATTGAGCCTGACAATGCGCGAGCACATGCACTAGTGGATGCAATCACTAGTGAATATGTGAGTTTGATTAATCGCGAGTTGGAAACGCACAATGTATCGGCAGCAGAACGGCTGTTAGCCAGAGCCTTGGCAGTAAACCCAGCGGATACGCGTTTACAGTCTCTCAATGACTCTATACGTCGGCAGCAATCGTTAGCTAGCACTGTGGTTATGCAACAGACCCCTGTGTCGATTAAAAGTGTTTCAACGCAGCCGTCTAAGCAAGTATCAGAGCAACAAGTATTAGCTGAAGCCAGACGTTTACGGCAGCAAGGTCGAGTGACTGACGCCGAACAAGTGTTGTTGGCTTTTTTACAAAATGTGCCTGATGCAAGCAATGTTTCCATGCAATTGTTTGATTGGTATAGCGCCAGAGACCAGTGGCAAGCTGCAGAAGGTGTTTTATCTCAGAGTCACAATTTGCCGCCCAGCCTTAAAGCGTTTATGAGCGCACAAATTCTTGTACATGAGAATAATATCAACGCAGCCATTGCTATATTGCAGAAAAGTGCCCCGGCAGTGTCTGACTCTGTGGCTTACCATGCGTATCTAGCCGGCTTATATCAAAAACAAGGTCAGTATGCTGCAGCGGCAAATCACTATCGGCAGTTGTTGGCAGTTGATTCGACACAGGCGACATTTTGGTTAGGGCTGGGGGTTGCTTTGGATGCGCTACAGGATCGCCAGGCGCTGCAGGCTTATTTGCAAATTGGTAGTAGCCCGGATTTAAGTAATGACGTTCGGCGCTTTGTATTGCAGCGAATACAAGTGTTGTCCAGTTAAATAGATTTTTTGGCTGTATTAATTAGGACTCCAGCTTCGTATGTATAACGTGGAAAACGACTAATGGATGATTCAGCGCCCAAGCGAATTCGTATAGGGGACCTTCTCGTTGCTCATCAAATGATTACCGATGAGCAGTTGGGGCAGGCTTTACAGCAGCAAAAACGCACGGGTTTAAAGCTAGGGCGTACGCTGGTTGATATGGGCTTTGTGGAAGAGAATGCGCTACTTAACTTGTTGTCTCAGCAGCTTAAATGCCCATTTATTGAGTTAAAGCAATTTCACTTCGATACGCAATTAGTTAAGAGTTTACCGGAAACAGTCGCCCGACGTTACCGAGTATTAATATTACGTGAAGACGATGACGGTATTTTGTTGGGAATGGCAGACCCAACAGATATTTTTAGTTTGGACGAACTGACTCGTATTATTAAGCGACCCTTAAAGCCTGCCGTAGTGCGTGAGTCAGAATTATTAGATGTTCTTGATATTGCCTACAGCCGCACGGAAGAAATTGCGTCGCTGGCAGAAGAGCTGCATGAAGAATTAGAAGATAATGCGCTAAATCTCGCTGAACTTATTATAGATGCAACAGATAACGACGCTCCGGTTGTTAAGTTGTTACAGAAAATTTTTGAGGAAGCAATTAACAGTAAAGCGTCTGATATTCATATCGAGCCTGACGAGACCGTTTTACGGATACGTGAGCGCATCGATGGCGTGCTCACAGAGCAAGTGATGAATGAAAAACGCATCGCTCCCGCTTTGGTTGTGCGCTTAAAGTTAATGGCTAATCTTGATATTTCTGAAAAGCGGTTGCCGCAAGATGGTCGCTTTAACCTGAAGGTGAAAAATCATAATATCGATGTGCGCATGTCGACTATGCCTGTGCAATTTGGTGAGTCAGTAGTGATGCGCTTGCTGGATCATACACAAGGCGTACTGCCCCTGGAACAAGTCGGTATGCCGCCGGAGATAGTGGTGCGTTTTCGCAAAACTATCCATCGACCGCACGGCTTAGTGCTCGTAACCGGGCCAACCGGTAGTGGTAAAACTACTACCTTGTATGGTGCTTTGTCTGAATTAAATACGCCCGATAAAAAACTGATCACCGTTGAAGATCCGGTTGAATACCGTTTGCCGCGTGTAAGCCAGGTGCAGGTTAACGAGAAAATTGGTTTAACGTTTGCGCAAGTGCTGCGGGCCACGTTGCGTCAGGATCCGGACATTCTGTTAGTGGGTGAGATACGTGATGGTGATTCGGCCGAGATAGCGTTACGGGCTGCAATGACTGGTCATATGGTGTTATCTACACTCCATACCAATGATGCTATTACGTCCGCGCTGCGGTTAGTCGATATGGGTGTCGACCCATTCCTTGTGGCGGCATCCTTAAAAACTATTGTTGCGCAACGGCTGGTAAGAAGAGTTTGTGACAGTTGTGGTGGTGAGCATACGCCGGATGCAAATGAACAGCAGTTATTGAGCGTATTCCCGCAAATAGATTTCAGTCATGCGAAATTTCGCCGCGGCAAAGGTTGTCCTCATTGTTTTAATACCGGTTACCGTGGCCGCGTAGGTGTGTTTGAGATGTTGGATGTTAATGCGCCTATGGCGGATGCGTTACGCGATAATGACCATCGGGCATTTCACAAAGCTTCACATGAAAACCCTAATTATGCACCTTTAAGTTTTAGCGCCTTGGAGTTTGCTATACAGGGTGTGACGTCTTTGGAAGAGGTATTGCGTGTTTCGGCACAGGTGGAAGATGAAAGCCTTTCGGAAATTTAATGTTATGACTCAGTTGCCTGCTGACGTATGGCTACTTTTTGGCGTCAGGGATTGTTATGCCGTTATATAGCTTTGAAGGCCGTAATGCCCAGGGTATGAAAGTCAATGGTGAACTGGATGGCACGAGTGTCGATGCTATTGCCGGGCAGCTGCTTGGGCGCGGTATTACACCAACCACGATACAGGAAACGGTTGAACGTATTCCGTTAGAGGTGCGTTTTCAAGCGCTGCTGGGCAATCAAAAAATTGAAGTCGAAGAGCTGATTATTTTTTGTCGGCAAATGTATACCGTAACCAAAGCTGGGCTACCGCTGACACGTGGTGTTCGCGGGCTTGCTGATTCGTTAAACCATTATGTGTTGCGTAAAGCATTGTTGGATATTGTCGAGCGTTTGGAAACCGGTGTAGAACTATCTTCTGCTATGGGCCACTACCCGGATATTTTTGATTCACTGTTTCTCAGTATTATTCAAGTGGGCGAAAACAGTGGCCGGTTGGATGAAGCATTTTTACAGCTCGCTATTTATTTGGAGCGGCAGCTGGATACATCGAGGCGTATCAGTTCTGCTTTGCGCTATCCCATGTTTGTCATGATCGCTCTGGCAGTTGGTATGGTCGTTATCAATATTTGGGTGATTCCAGCATTTGCGAATATGTTTTCATCGTTTAACACGCAGTTGCCATTGCCAACACGTGTCTTAATGGGTATTTCGCAGTTTTTTGTCGATTACTGGCCACATATGTTAGTTGGGGTAGTATCAGTTATTGTGGGCTGGCGTAAATTTTTACAGACAGAAAAAGGTCAGCTGTTTTGGGGTGAGCAGAAATTAAATTTGCCCGTCGTTGGCGGAATTATTAATCGCGGTTCTATGGCTCGGTATTCACGCTCGTTTTCGCTGATGCTTAAATCTGGCGTGCCGTTACCGAGGGCATTAACACTGTGCTCCAAAACTATTGATAACGCTTATCTGGGTAAGAAAATTAGTACGATTAAACAAAGTGTTGAGCGTGGAGAAAGTTTGTCTCGCACACACCAGGCCAGCAATATGTTTACGCCCTTGGTACTGCAAATGGTTGCTGTTGGTGAAGAAACCGGGCAGCTAGAAAGCTTGTTGACGGAAGTTGCCGACTTTTATGAACGTGAGCTCGATTATGAAGTCGGCAAACTGGGTGATCGAATCGAGCCTATTTTGATTGTCATCATGGCTTTTGCCGTTTTGGTTCTAGCGCTGGGTATCTTTTTGCCCATGTGGGAAATGTACAATGTTACCAAAGGCTAAGCAGGTTGACACAAAAGGGTCGCAACAAGGTTTTAATTTATTCGAGTTAGTCGTGGTTTTTGTATTGGTCGGGGTCTTGGCCGCTATTAGCGTTGGTTATTACGCTAAGTTAATGGAAGAGGCTAAGGCCTCTGGGTTAACGTCTGCCGCTCGACAATTTGCGGCGGTGGTGTCTGGTCTACATGCACAATGGTTTGTTTACAGTGTGAATGGGCAGCCTTTAAGCCCTTTGATGTTAGAGGGACAGTCTATTGTTATGAATAAATTTGGTTGGCCGGTCAGTGCTTCTAATACCGTGAGCGGTTCGCGAGTTAGAAATACGCAACAGCAAGCCCCTGAGCACTGTCAGCAATTATGGAGTGCTTTTTCGCGGTTTATTGTTCCCGCAAGTATTGAGGGAAAAGCCGCTCGTGGTAGTGAGCGTTTCCATATTTCGGTGCCGCAGCCGTCGGTTTGTCGCTTTGAATTGGCGCAAACCCTAAAGAATACCTATTACTTTGATTACAATTTGAGAACTGGTGAGGTGAAAATTAATGCGCCAGACCTGAAAATGAGTAATGAATAGGTTATATTTGCCGATAAATTAAACTGATGTAGTCTGTTTTGGTGTTAAGTTGTTAGTTTTTTGCTTGCAGGGATGGTGTAACGTCTAGGGATAACAAAAAATATAATCCACTGTAGAGTGGTAGCGACAGTTAAGCGTAATAGAATTATTAACCCAGTGGGGCGTAACATGAATAAGCAACAATCAGGTTTTACCTTAATAGAATTGATCGCGGTTATTGTGATTTTGGGTATTTTGGCGGCTACTGCAGTGCCGCGTTTTGTGAATTTACAAGACTCTGCACGTTTTGCTGCTATGCAAGCCGTCGCGGGTTCCATTGAAAGCGCAAGCAATCTGAATTATGCCGCTCAATTAGCTATTGATGCCGGCGTCGGTGCTGGAGCAACTTCGGTATCTACTACGGGTGGGTGTGTTGCTGCCACGTTGAATAACTTGCTGGACCCGGATGTTGCCGTAGTTACAGCCAATACCGATGCCACGGGGGAGTATGTACTGACGCAGGATACAGCCTATACCGGCACGACAACGGGTGATGTTGCTATCTGCACACTAACACTGGATGCAACGAGTAATTCGGTTAATTTCAATTTGCGCTATGCTGTCGGTAGCCCCTAGTCTATGGCCTCTAATAGTAGAGGCTTTACGTTAATAGAGTTGGTCACCATTATCATTTTGTTGGGGGCCATCGCTTTTGTAGCCGCTCCGCGTTTAAATACCAGTGCTAGTACATTGCAATCAGCCCGCGACGATTTTGTTGCGGGTTTGTTTTATGCTCAGCAGATTGCCATGGCGCGAGACTCCTTAGCCAATCCTATCACCTTTGTTGTTGTCAACAATCGCACGATCACCGTTCGCGAGAATGGTGTCGATCTTAAGGTTGGCAGTGGTTTTTATCCGTTAACTTTGCCAAACGCGGTAACAATTGCAGGGCCATCATCTTTCCCGTTAACACTTGACTACAATAAGCTGGGGGCGACAACGGCAACTACTTTTACGTTATCTGCGGGTGGTGCATCCGCTTCAGTTGCCGTGTCGGCAACGGGTTATGCCCGTTAACCGAATGAGAGCAACGCTATGGCTAAGATAATGGCAAAATCAAAATCAATAGTAGCTGTGCATCAATATGCTTTGGGTAAGCTCTCGCAGACGATAATTTGTCAGGGCCGGCAAGCCGGCGTCAGTCTGATCGAGTTAATTGTTTTTATTATTATTATTAGTGTGGCGCTGGTTACCTTGCTAAAGGTATTTAGCCAGGGTGTAAGTCATAGCGTAGACCCCATTGTACAAGTTAGAGCATTGGAGTGTGCACAATCAAAACTGGAAGAAATACTTGCACGGAAGTTTGATGAAAACTCGCCGACGGGTGGAGTGCCTGCGTGTGGTAGTGCAGAATTAAACGCGAGTAATTGTGCCGGTATTGTTAGTGATTCAGATTATGATGATGTAGGCGATTACAATGGTCAGGTTGATACGGCGAATGCAGATTGCACGATTACTGTGACCGTGAGTGAGGCGGGCAATGCTCTGTCTCTACCCAATAATGAGGCACGGTTAATACGTGTCGATGTCACGAGTCCCGGTGGCGGCAATACTACGCTGTCGGCTTATAAAGTGAACTTCTAGGCCGCTTATGTGGAACCTTGACATTCATCAGGATAAAACTGACGTTTTCGATAGCCGTCTGCTTAATGGTTCGCGATCAGCTGGCTTCACCTTGATTGAATTAATTACCGTCATTGTGATCTTGGCTGTGCTGGCTTCATTAGGCAGTACGTTTGTGGTGTCTGCGGTAAAAAGTTTTTACCAGACTCAGGAGCGTAGTAAATTAACCAATCGTGGTAGGCAGGCTATCGAACAAATGTCACGGCAGTTGCGCTCCGCTCTGCCAAACAGTATCCGGATATCGTCTAACAGCCGGTGTATTGAGTTTTTACCGGTAGTAGGGGCGGCAAAGTATCTGTCCGATCTACCAGATATGGCGAATGGCGCAGCTGCTGCAAATACTATTTCTACTTCTCCCCTTCAAACAGGGTTACTGAGTGCAAGCTATGTCTCGGTAGGGGCATTGGCTGCAAGCGAGCTTTATAGTGGCGCCTCATCGGTATCGCTGGTTGCTCTTGGTGGTGTTAGCACCTCCGCTATCCCGAATACACTGACTCTAGCATCATCAAAACGGTGGCAGCGGAACTCCTCAACTCGGCGTGTGTTCCTCGTGGCCAAACCACAGCAATTTTGTATGTTGGGTAATGAGTTGACTCTACATACGAATTACACGTCGGGTGGGTATCCTGTGGATGGGGATTTGAGTACTGCCGTGCCGAATGTTGGTGATTTGATGGCTGATAATGTTTCCTTTGCCGGGGAAACCGGTTTTTCAATTTCGAATGCAACGGAAAGTCGCAATACGTTGGTCAGTATTGTCTTGCCTCTCAGCAACGGCTCTGGTGATCGGGTGGTTCTGCGCCACCAAGTGATGGTGCGAAATGTTCCCTAGACGCCACCAACGTGGTTTTTTAATACCGTTAGCGGCCTTTATTATTGTGGTGATGGGGTTGATGGCATTAACTATCTCAAGGACTACCACTCAAACCGGAATAGCGACGACACAGGAGCAGGCGTCTTTGCAGGCATTTTATGCAGGTGAAAGCGGTGCGCAATATATTATGAATCAATTGTTCTATCGCACTGCCAACCCGGTTACCAGAGCTTCCGCTGAAAGTGCGTGCACGGCAGTCAATGGGACATCCAAGTCTTTCAGTACAGTGGGGTTGCGTTTGTGCTCCGCAGAGCTTAGCTGCACCGCTAGCGTAAATACGGCGGGGCCCGATATACGCACTTACTTTTCAATTCAAAGCCGAGGTGTCTGTGCCTTTGGTGACATAACCGCAGAGCGCACTATTGCGGTTTCTGCTGTTTTACCTTGAGGATCAGGGCAGCGCTTGGCTGCGTGGTTCTATACCAATATCTAAACCCAGCGCTGTGGCAATAGGTTCCAGTAGTAATTCGACATCCGCAATACTCATATGAGCCGGAACGGCAATCAGCCCATTTGCTTCAAAAAGCGGCTCCCCGGACCAAGGCATACTGCTGCAATGGGTTTCTAACTCCAGAACATTAACTTGTGTACGCGCGATGACCCTGCTGAATTCATGAATGATGCCTGGTCTGTCATTGCCGACAATATTAAAAGCAAGCTCAAGGGTACTAGACGTTGAATTTTCCGCTGCTTTTTCGTGCTCGTCTATCAAGTCTACAAGCACTTTTATGTTTTGAGCCTGGAGCTTCTCCAATGCGTTTTGTAGCGGGGCTAAAGATTCGCTAGGAATCGATATCTGTATCACGCCTGCAAATTTACCTGCCAGTTGGCTCATATGGCTTTCCAGCCAGTTGCCTCCATGGGTTTGAATCGTTTCGGCTAACTTTTCAACGATACCAGGGCGGTCGTCACTAAGGACGCTAAGCACAATGTTTTTTAACATGTCGCTGGCCTTTTGAGAGAGAGTCAATAGAATGGCGCCAGCGCAATGCGGACGACGTCTAAATATTGAAGCATTATTCAAAGTATAACGGTAATTATTGCGATGTGTTCGTTATGTATGCGTGATTGTAGCAAAGTCATTCTAAATCCAGAGGCAATAATGATTATTCCCCACCAACAGTTATCGGCCGAAGCGTTAACCGGCGTGATTGAAAGCTTTATTAATCGTGAAGGAACCGATTACGGCGATGTTGAATGGAGTTTGGCGCAGAAAGTGGAGCAGGTGAAGGCCCAGCTAGATACGGGAGAGGTTGTTCTGGTGTTCGATGAGGCCACTGAAGAGGTTAACCTGATACTGCGGAAGGATTTACCCCGTGATGTTTAATCTGCGGTACAGCAACTTTGTTGCATTCGCGTTGCAAGGGGTAGGAGTTTAAGTGTTTATTGTGAATAAACCGGCTGGAGAAGTGCGAAGTGCACTGATTTTGGCTCACGGCGCCGGGGCAGGAATGGATTCTCCATTTATGGAGACCATGAGTCACTTGTTGGCGGAACGGGGCATTCTGGTGTTACGTTTTGAATTCCCGTACATGCAACAGCGTCGGAAAACCGGAAGTAAGCGGCTTCCAGATCGACAGCCAGTGTTGGAGGCTGCTTGGATTCAAGCTATAGCGGAGGCTAAGTTAACGTATCCTGCGGTTAACCATTGGTATATTGGCGGTAAATCGCTGGGTGGTCGGATTGCCACCCTTATTTTAGCGCAAGCGGATGTCTGTGGTTGTATTTGTCTTGGGTACCCGTTTCACCCGGCTGGACGCCCACAGAAGTTGCGCGTCAACCACTTACAAACATTGAAGGAGCCACTGCTGATTGCGCAAGGCACGCGGGATAAATTGGGCAGTCAGGTTGAAGTTGTTTCTTATTTTTTACCGCAGCATATAAAGTGGGTCTGGTTGGAGGACGGTGATCATGACCTCAAACCCCGAGTTCGCTCAGGTTTTACCCATGCTGATCATATGGCGCGCAGTGCGGATGCCATTACTGAGTTTATGTTATGAATCATTTGTTTTTACATTGTCGCCCCGGATTTGAAAAAGAATGCGCCGCTGAAATTGTTGATAAGGCCGGAGAAATAGGGGTTTACGGTTATTGCAAAACCAAAGCTAATACGGCACACATTATTTTTATTGGCCACCAGCCGGATGATGCTATTACACTCATCCAGAAGTTGGATTTTACCCAGATAGTTTTTGTCAGACAGTGGTTTGCCTGCTTGCCTTTGCTTGAAAACCTGCCGACAGAGGACAGGATTTCACCTATCGTCGCAGCAGCGAAAAATTTACCTCTGTGCCGTGAAATCATGTTGGAAACGCTGGATACCAATGCGGGCAAAGAAATGTCACGTCTGGGTAAGAGAATCAGCACTCAATTGGCAAAAGCGCTAGAGAAAGCGGCTGTAATTCGGCGCAAAGCTACCTGGCGGCTGCATCTGTTGTTTATCGACGGACAAACCGCCTACCTGGGTGCTGCCCCATTGAATAACAGTGCGCTTTGGGCCATGGGTATCCCCCGCCTACGGGTTCCACGCAGCGCTCCGAGTCGAGCGACCTTGAAGCTGGAAGAGGCCTGGCATCAATTTATCCCTGCCGATGAGTGGGATGAACGCTTGGCTGGAGGCCTCAAAGCCGTCGATTTGGGTGCTTCTCCAGGTGGTTGGACCTGGCAGTTGGTGAATCGAGGCATGTTTGTTACAGCAGTAGATAACGGTCCTATGGATGCGTCATTGATGGAGACCGGGCAAGTTACTCATCTGCAGCAGGATGGTTTTCTTTACGAACCGAAAAAACCAGTACGCTGGTTGGTTTGTGATATTGCTGACAAGCCGGCGCGGGTTGCACACATGGTTGGTCGCTGGGTTAGTAACCGGTGGTGTAAAGAAGCCGTATTTAACTTGAAGTTGCCGATGCAACAGCGCTACGGTTCATTGCTCCAGTGTATCGATATCATCGAGGAGCTGCTCTCTGCCGCAGACGTCAAGGCTGAACTGCGCTTTAAACACCTATACCATGACCGCGAAGAAGTTACTGGGCACCTTTGTCGACAGGATTGACCGTTGGTATAGACGCCTCACCTAAAGCACGTTTAATGATCCAGTCGCCAATATAGGTCCAGCTTTGTAGGATAGTTTTTAGGTGTTGACGTTTGTTTTCAGAGCAGTCGTCATTATTGATGATTTCCTGGCCAAGCCCGGTTAGTAGGCCGAGTATTTTGACGATGTCTTCCGGTTCAATGGCAACTCGATAAAAAACGGGTAGTTCATCTGCCTGTTTGATTAAGGGGCGCGTTTGCCGCAGTATTAAGTGCTCGCTAGCGAGTACATTTTGGATCAGTAGTGACGCAGAAGGGGCGTAGTCTCTTAGTAGTTCAAAGGTTTGTAGCAGGGTTGTTTTGTTCATAAACCCTAGATGTGACAGATGCTCTGGCGTATCTAATTGAGTACGATAGACCTGCATATTAGCTTCGGAAAAAGGCATAAACTCTCCAGTAAATAGTTTTAGGGCTCTATGCATACCTAAAAGCTGTCCATACTATTGATTGTAGCAACTAATTTTTTGTGCCGGGTTTTATTTTCAGCCGCAACGCGAATTGCCAGCGTAGGCGAATTGATTATTTATACGAGTTTATTTGTGTCCAAGGATAAAACATTTTTAACAGTAAAGACTGAATTCCCTGAGGCTGATCATACTCTTGATGCGTCAGGTTTATTTTGCCCGGAGCCCGTGATGTTGTTGCACAATAC
>JBNKHI010000019.1:0-55391 GCA_050290265.1 Cellvibrionaceae bacterium | reverse complement strand
AACACCATTGTAAACAATAGTGTAGCCTGCTTTATAAGTGCACTGCCAAATATACTATTGATCTTCACGGTATACTCCGATAATTAACTGAATAAACAACGTGTCTTAACAAAAATGCCCCGTGAGACTAACTCAAGGGGCATTTTTTACAGCCATTAGAAATTATAAGTAACTTCTAAACTCCAGCTACGAGGCTTACCTGGAATTCTCGTCCAGCTACCAACGTTACTACCACCGGCACGAGTAGTGTACTCTTCACCCGTAAGGTTTTTACCCATTAGCGCAGCTTCCCAAGTTAGATCTTGTGAAGCAATGCCAACACGCAAATTCATAAGGCCGTAACCATCGATCTTATAAACAGTTTCACTAAACGGAGTCGATACAGCTTCACGGCTAACAGGATCATCTCTCCAGCTGTAGTTTAACTGAACGCTACCTAACACATTGTCGGTTAAGCTTTGCTCATAACGCGCCTGCAAAGAAGCACTCAACTCAGGGGCAAAATTACGTTTTTTGCCTTCCAAAGGGCTCACTTCTAGATTAGGGTCCAGGTAGAGGGTATCGGTGTCTGTGAACTCAGCATCCATCCATGCAACACTAGCCTCTAAAGTGAAGCCCTCAGAAAAACCGGGTAGCCAGATCATTTCCAGCTCCGCACCTTTGTGCGTTGCATCGCCCAAGTTATCCAATTTGGTCAAGGTAGTATTACTGATAGTAGAAAACACATCGGTAAAACCTTGAACATCCTGATAGTCATAATAATAAGCAGCAGCATTCAAACGCAATGAGCGATCCAATAGCTCAGACTTAAAACCGACTTCATAGGACAATACAGTCTCTTCCTTAAACGGATCCAGTTCCCCTTCATCAAAGGCAAAGCCGCCATACATACCACCAGACTTAAAGCCTTGAGTGATCTTTGCGTAAACCATCATATCGTCAGCAAAAGCCCAATCAATGCCTACGTGTCCAGAGAAGTTACTCTCTAACTTGTAATGGCGATCTGCGTTATGAATAAAGAATCCACCGCCAAGCAGCCCGAAATCCTGATGCGAGTAATCGTTAAGATCTTTTTCTTCATCAGTGTAACGTAATGAACCATTCAAGGTTACCGTTTCTGTCAGGTCATACTCTACCTGGCCATAAACAGCCCAAGACTTAGTTTCCTGATCAAAAGTACGCAAGCTATAAGTAGGGATGATAAACAGGTTATCATTCAAAAACCCGTTACGTGCTTCATCAACGGTATCTCGTCCTATCATTGCACCCGCAAGCCAGTTCAAGTCACCAGAACCATTTGACACCAAGCGCAACTCTTGCGACCAAGAGGTTAAATCTGAACGCGTTTTTTCATGTAACAACGTTAGTGACGAGCCATCGTAGTCATAATCTTGCTTGTTATTGTAATCTAAATACCCGGTAATAGATGTCAACGTTGCAAACGACAACTCTTTATCTAAACGAATAGTGATACCCTTCCACTTGTTGTCCAACTGGTTAATCGGGCTACTCATCACTTCACTGCCATCACTACTTTGTTGACTTGGCAGCACGCCTGGGTCACCAGGAGTAAATGCAAATTCATTCAAAATATTAGAATAATCAGTGCAGGTATTTAAGTTAATATTACCGGCAACTGCATCATCACAAAATGCGAAAGGATTTGAATTACCAGGGATATTAATTGGCGTTACTGTACTCAGCGTAGTTTCTGAATTGTCTCTACCCGCGTCGACTTTAATCAACAAATCAGTCGTATCGTTAAGCTCGAATGCAACCTGTGCACGAATAGCGCTAAAATCGCTATCGCCCCACTCATCATCATTGGGTGTTGCCAGGCTATCCTGCCAACCGCCCCCCTGATGAGTAACAACAGCAATACGGCCAGCAGCGCTGTCACTAATATCAAAACCGATGGCAGCATCCAGACTACGTTTGTCCCAACTGCCAACAGAACCAGTGACGTGTCCTGTTGTGCCTTCACCTACCTGCGGTGCTTTTGACACAACGCGCACAGCACCACCACTGGTGTTACGACCATACAGTCCGCCTTGGGGACCTTTCAAAATTTCAACACGATCGATATCAAACATTCCAATACCGCCCAGAGTATTGGAGGTTAGATAATACTCATCGTAATACACAGCAGCAGTAGGTGTATTATTAGAGTTAAAGTCCGACAGACCCACACCACGAATTACCCAAGTTGGCTGACCTGCACCACGATCATCAAACAACTCTGCACCAGCAACATGTTCGGTTAAGGACTGCAGGTTCGACGCGTCCAAGGTTTTAATGTCATCACCAGTAACCGCATAAACGGCAATCGGCACATCCTGCAAATTTTCGGCACGCTTTTGCGCCGTTACAACTATTTCTTCTAGCTCAAACGCTGCGGCATAAAAGCTCCCGCTAGACATAGCAACAGCAACAGAAACTGCGCTGGCAATTTTCTTAGTATTAAACATACATACTCCCGACTCTGGTTAAATAGATCTCTTTCTTATTTATCCACATAAAAGCACGCGGATATTTTCAATTTTTGGTATAAAGTACCCCAAAAGAGGTATTGTAATTCGGTGGACAACGTCAAACTTCTACAAGCCAAAAAACTGTATGCTTTTTGACCGCAACACCTTCATTCGATTCTCTAGCAATATACAAATATTGTCAATAAAATGAACTTTGTGTCACATTTTAAAGAGCAGCCTAGCACCACATAAATAGCTGGCACGAAAATCTGAGATCCATGTTATGAAAACCAAAAGCCCAATAACGCCAAGAAAAAAACCATCACAAGACAGGGCAAAAGAAACTGTCGAAAAAATACTCCTGGCAACTCAAGATTTAATGCGTGAAAAAGGCTTAAATGCAGTCACGACCAAGGCTATTTCCATACGTGCTGGAATACCCGTCGGATCTATATATCAATATTTCCCAAACAAACTGGCCATACTCACCAAACTTTACCAAAGCTATTTGGAACAGATTATGGAAGTAATCAATACAGTGGCCACCAGTATTCATTCACATACAGAGTGGAGTAGCTTTTTTAGCACTTTGGTAGAACAGGTAATGATTGCAGAAGGAGATGGACAACTACTTGCTGAACTTTCACAAGCGGTGCGCTTATACCCAGAACTGGACCAGCTCGACACTGAACATTCACACCTGGTTAATGAAAAAATTTATCAATTTTTAATACATTTTGGTTTCAAAGGGGGGCGCGCCAAATTAATAAGACTGAGCCAGTTTTTAATCAACATAAATTTAGGGATTTACTATTACCGTGCAAAATTCAAAACGAAACCTCAGCGCAGAGAAGCTATTGATTGGCACATATCGGCGGTAAAGGGATTGCTTAGCGATTACCGAAAAACAAACCAGTGAGCTCATAAACTAATAGAGAAAGTAAATCCCATGACCAAACCAACCTGTTCACTAACGAAAATACTAGTGAAAATAGTGTTAGCTTCATCACTAGCATTAACCGCCACCTTCGGTTACGCGGAAAACACTAAGCTCCAGCCACCCACATTAGAATTTGCGTTTGAAGTTCGCGTGCAAGTTGCCAATCCGATGATTGTAGGAGAGTTACCCACCGGACAAGTCCGACGTATTATCGATATTCTCGGCGGCACGTTTGAGGGCAGCGGCATGAAAGGAACGATTGTTCCAGGTGGTGCAGACTGGCAGTTAATTCAAAAGGTCGACGGTTTCACCAATATTGATGCACGCTACACCTTGAAGACTAACGACGGCAAACTTATCTATGTAACGAATATTGGTATTCGGCATGCGCCTGCCGAAGTAATGCGCAAACTCAATGCGGGCGAAGTGGTGGACCAAAACGATATTTATTTTCGCGCTATTCCTAAATTTGAAACCGACGCACCAGAATTGGACTGGCTCATGCGCTCAGTTTTTGTTTCTACTGGAGAGCGTTACCCAAACGGAGTGATCATTCGTTCTTGGCGCGTGCTATAAAGCTTTTACTAACTTGCTAACCAGCTACAAAACCACAGTGACTATTAGCACAGAGAATAGCGCTACACAGAACGCCATTCTCTGCCTCAAATCCAGATTACAATGTTAATCCAAAACCATAAGGGTACAGCGGCTCAGCAGTATCATCTGCGATACCGGGGTGCTGGCTTTCTACAGCGGCCATACTGACTGGCAATTCGAAAGGTAATTTACCAAGCGGCTTTACGTCCCCCAACACTACATTTAATACCGCTTCATCGCTGGCACCAAAATTAGCCAAGATTGCAGATGCTTTATCCTTTACCTCAGTCAAAATAGCCGGCCTTTCCAAAAATACAGAAAAGACAGTGGGAACCTTGGCACTGGCTCGCTTTAATTCTTCATACGCCGCATCGCCATCAACAAAATTAAGTCGACCTTCTGCCTGTCGACTGCCAAAAAAATGATTCGGGTGCAGTTTCTCACTGGGTGTTGTCGCACGAATAATGGCAAAATCGGCTTGAGCAGGGTCATCAACCACTACCAGACCTTTTTCTTCAGCTGCGCGCTTAGCGACACCGTATAAATATACCTTTTTAGCCTTACCTGACACAGGCAAAAAATGCTCCTGATTTTCCAGAAGAACTTGTGCTTGAGCCTGTGTCTTCAAGCCCAGCTCGATATAGCCCTGAGCACCAACGATCGCTCTCGCCCCGTCGACATCAACATAAGGATTCTCAAAAAGACCTAACAAAAGCTTGGCCACCATGATTCGCTGTACCGATTGATCCAAACGTTGTTCCGACAAATCGCCCTGCTTCACTGCTTGCTCTATATAATCGGCATTTTCAACACCACCAAATTGGTCCAGCCCAGCTAAAACCCCTTTGACAAAGCGCTGATAAGAAGTAGCAGACTCGACCCCCCAAGGAGTGGCGATAGCTCTCGGCGTTTGCGGTAACTCCGCGGTTGGATTCATACAAGCTTCAGTGCAGTCATTAGTAATCGCCCAGTCAGACAAAATAATACCGTCATAACCTAACTCGCCACGCAATAAATCAGTTAACAACTGATGACTAAACCCTGCCCCAACCTGCTCTAACGGCGCACCATTTAACGTAGCTTCTAGAGGCACTGAATAGGTGGGCATGATACCGCCAGTTTTAGCGGCCAATGGACCTTTAAAGGCTGCGACATGCTGGTCCAAGGTATCGCCATTAAGCTGAGCATTGCGGCCATAATAGTTATGGCCATCAAAACCATCGACGGCGGCACCATAGCCGACCCAGTGCTTAGTCACTGTCAACACGCCAGAACTTGTTAGCCCATTGGCAGAACCTTGAAAACCCTCCACATAGGCGCCTGCCAAAGCACTGACCTTCTCCGCATGACTCCCGAAAGTCGCTACCTGTCTCGGCCAACGAGGTTCCGTTGCCAAGTCAGCTTGAGGAGACAGCGCCATGTGGATGCCAACTGCGCGATATTCTTGGCGCGCAATATCTGCAAAAGCCTTCACCCGCTCAACGTCACCTAATGCGGCAAAACCCATTGGCTCTGGCCACTGTGAAAAAGAACTAACGTCTGCACTAGCTCCAACAACATATTGAAAGTGGTTACGAGGATCGGTGCTAATGGTAATGGGAATTCCTAGCCGAGTAGCCTCTGCCATTTTTTGCAGTTCATTGTTCTTTACAGCAAACGCGCCAGGCTCCGGCGACAGACGTGTAATAAAGCTTGAAATATGGCGGGCTTGTAACGCTTCAGCAAACTGCTCCATATTGTAGTTATTGGCATCCCACATGCCGCCGGGGCCTTGCCCTCTAAGACTTGCATGCATCATAGCGCCCGCTTTTTCCGCAAGAGTCATTCGACCCACCAAATCCTTGGCACGCGCTTCATTCGATAAGCGCCAATCTTCGTAAGGATTTAAAATGCCATCATGATTAAGGTCGCGAAACTGCAAACCATCAACATTCAGTATTTCTCCAGCGCTAGACTGCACAAGTACTTGCACAGGCCCTGCAACAGCTGCCGTGACAGTGCCCGACTTAGCAGACGCGCCGCTATATGAACCCGAAGTCATTTTCTGCCCACAGCCCGACATAATCGGCAACACAGCGACCAAAACAGAAAGTATCGAAGGCTTAACGAGTTTAGAGACACCAGCCTGCATAATTATGAATCCTTTTGTTGTTTATATTGAGCGACTTAAAGCCGAAGGAGATCGAGCACAATCCGCCTGCTTATCAGACTACCTTTGGGAGCTAATCAATACTTACGACGGATACAGGGCTAAAATCCGCCATTAACCCTAAGGTAATTCTGCATTTTTCATGGATACTCTTAACTATCTTTTTGCCCAACATTCACATTAACATTAGATCGGTACCAATAACGCCAGGCAACGATTGCACCAAACCCCACTATTAACGCACTAATATTAAAAGCCGCCTGATGACTCCACGACCACGTATAACCGCTAATTAATGCGCCAAGAGCACCACCAACGCCAAAACTCATTGCACTGTAAAGCGCTAAACCATGACCTTGATGGGTGTTAAATTGTTGCCGTATCCACTCAACACAGGCGGCATGTGCAGTCCCGTAACTGCACGCATGGAGTAGCTGTGAAAATAATAAAAACGGTAGCACGTCAGCAAATTGCGCTAACAAAATCCATCGAACAGTCGTTGCCAGTAAACTAAAAATAAACAAGCGGTAAATACCAACACGGACAAGCAACTGGTGAGTAATCAGAAAAACGCCGACTTCTGCAATTACCCCCAAAGCCCATAAAAACCCGATCAACGTCCGGCTATAACCCAGTGTCTCCAAATAAACGCTGAAAAATGTGTAGTAGGCACCAAGACTCAACTCTAAACACATGCAGGCCAAAAAGAAGGTCAAAACATGCTTTTGTTTCACTTGCTTAAAAAAACCGGACAGGCTAACCCGAACTTTGTTGTACGAGTGGTTCGGGACCGTAAAACTCGACACCGCGATGAGGGCCAAAAAAATCAACATTACTAATGGCAAATACTGAATCGCAACGTGATCAAACAGCACTCCCAATGCTATGACGGCAACAATAAATGACACTGACCCCCACAAGCGAATTTGCCCATAGCGCTCAGTTTGATTTTCCAGATGTGCAAGTGTTACTACTTCAAACTGAGACAGGATAGCATTCCAAAAAAAACTAAACCCAAAGGCAACAACACATACCCAGGCAAAGCTTTGGCTAAAAAAAATACCGAGAAATACCAAGCAAGATAAAACACTACCCACACGGACAACCAAAAGTCGCCTACCCGTATAGTCGCTTAACCAAGCCCAGATATTTGGTGAAAGAATTTGAGTACAGGTAATAATGGCGACCGAGATACCGATTTGCTGCGGAGTAAATTGCAAAGATTGCAGGTACAGGCTCCAGAAAGGAAGCAATGCACCCACTACTAGAAAATAAAAAAAATAAAAACTGGATAAACGCCAGTAAGGCAAATCCATTTGCTCGCTCCCTAACGCGAGCCTACGCCTGCCCAGGAATCACAGGCACATTGTGTTGGACACCGCCATTTTGACCGCGATGACGCAGCAAATGATCCATAAGCACCAACGCCATCATGGCTTCAGCAATAGGCGTAGCACGAATACCTACACAAGGGTCATGCCGACCCTTGGTAATAACTTCAACAGGGTTACCGTGGACATCAATACTGCGACCAGGAATATGCAGGCTCGATGTTGGCTTTAGAGCAATTCTAGCCACGATATCCTGACCACTGGATATACCACCCAGAATGCCGCCCGCGTTATTTGAAAGAAAACCTTCCGGCACAATTTCATCACGATGCTCTGTACCCTTTTGCGCAACCGAGGCAAACCCAGCGCCAATCTCAATACCCTTAACCGCATTAATACTCATTAAGCCATGGGCCAAGTCTGCGTCGAGGCGATCAAATATAGGCTCCCCCAATCCCGGCATAACGCCGGTGGCCACGACGGTAATTTCCGCACCCACTGAATCCCCTGCTTTATTGAGGTCCTTCATGTAGGCTTCCATTTCTGGCACTTTATGGATGTCTGGACAGAAAAAAGGGTTTTGCTCCACCTGATCCCAATCTAACTGCTCGGCTTTAATAGGACCTAATTGCGACAAGTAACCGCGCACATCAATACCAAACTCTGCTTTTAAATATTTTTTCGCAATTGCACCAGCGGCAACACGCATTGCCGTTTCGCGTGCTGATGAGCGCCCTCCACCGCGATAGTCACGTACACCGTACTTTTGCATATAGGTGTAATCTGCATGAGCTGGACGAAACTGATCTTTGATATTGCCGTAGTCTTTTGAACGCTGGTCAGTATTTTCAATGATTAAACCAATAGGCGTACCTGTAGTTTTACCTTCAAAGACACCGGAAAGAATTTTTACTTCATCCCCTTCACGTCGCTGCGTGGTATAGCGACTTTGCCCAGGCTTACGACGGTCAAGATCTCGCTGCAAATCATCTTCACATAATTCCAGGCCCGGCGGGCAACCATCAACAATACAGCCTAGCGCCAGACCATGACTTTCGCCAAAGGTGGTGATAGTAAACAGCTTGCCAAAACTATTGCCGGACATAATATTCTCTTCTTAATAAATTTCTGGTTGCTCACTAAGTTAATCGAGCAGCCTTTGCAACACCTTCAACGCTATTGTTGACGGGCCTTCAAATAATGGGCCGAATTATACGCAGCTACCTTTATTATTTCAGCCGTAAAAAGACATAATCAATCAAGATAGTGTTTAAAGTTCAAAATCTTCCGCAAACTCATCCAGCTGTGCGGCAGTCAAAACAAACACACCATGGCCACCGCGGGCAAACTCCACCCAGGTAAAAGGAACATCTGGATAAGCATCTTCCAAGGCTGCCCAGCTGTTGCCAACTTCAACCACCAACAAGCCATCTTCAGTTAACCAATCGCGGGCCTCACTGAGAAGACGACGAGTAAAGTCCAACCCGTCATCGCCAGAGCCTAAAGCTATTGAAGGCTCCGCATGAAACTCATCAGGCATTGCAGCAAGATCGTCGGCATCAACGTAGGGTGGGTTACTAACAATCAAGTCATAGCGGTTGCGCGGTAAATCTTCAAACAAATCAGATTCAAAAGCTGTCACACGGTCGTCCATGCCGTGCTCTGCAATATTTTCATTGGCCACGGCCAAAGCTTCTGGCGAAATATCACTCAAATCTACCTGCGCCTGCGGGAATGCATAAGCACAGGCGATACCGATGCAGCCACTGCCAGTGCAAAGATCAAGGATAGTCTCCGGCTCAAGAGCCAGCCAGGGCGCAAATTGATTTTCTATCAATTCCGCGATAGGTGATCGTGGCACTAAAACATGTTCATTAACGATAAAACGCAAACCACAATATACAGCGGAACCCGTAATGTAGGCAGCCGGAACACGCTCTTCGATGCGCTCTTCGAACAGTTCTAATATCGTCAAACGCTCACTCATTACCAGTTTGGCATCGAGGATGGCCGGGTTTTCAAAACCAGGCATATGCAAGACAAACATCACTAGCTGCAGAGCATCATCCCAGCCATTGTCAGTACCGTGGCCAAAGTATAAATCAGCTTCCGCAAACCGGCTTGCGCCCCAGCGAATATAATCGCGCACAGTCACTAGGGTTTCGGCAATTTTACCGTGTTCTTCTGGGTACGTTGACATAGCAACCTCGATTGGTCTGTAAAGCGCGTATCCTACACAACTTTGGCACAAATGCCTTGCACCACGTTAGCGGCCTGAACCTAGAGCACCTGTCGGGGCACAGCAGGATCATGCAATATTTGTAAAAATCCATGAATTTCATATCATTTAGCATAAAATAAAAGCCAATAAGCCCAAAGTTTACCCGCCGAAAACCAAAAAAACTGCTTTACCGAAACGAGAGCTTCGCGTAGGGTAGCATTCCTTTTAAAACCCAGGCTTGTGCGGCAGTTCAAAACCGATAAACAGCGCTGGTAGCACGCAACGCAACACTAAGAAAAAAGGCCCGTAGCGCCAAAAAAGTACAATAGGAACTAGCCATGAAAGAACACTTTTCTGCCATCATTGAAGCCATCGGTGAAGACCTGGAACGCCCCGGACTAAAAGACACCCCAGAACGCGCTGCAAAAGCCTTTCAGTTCCTCACCCGCGGCTACAACCAAACGCTGGATAGTGTTATCAACGGTGCGCTATTTCCGTCTGATTCCAGAGAGATGATTCTGGTAAAAGATATTGAACTGTATTCTATGTGCGAACATCACATGCTGCCATTTATTGGCAAAGCACACGTTGCCTATATTCCTACAGGCAAAGTACTCGGCTTATCTAAAGTTGCACGAATTGTTGATATGTTTGCGCGCCGTCTACAAATTCAGGAGCAAATGACCTCGGATATTGCAAAGACCATTGCCAAGGTGACGGATGCGGAAGGCGTTGGTGTCATTATCGAAGCTAAACACATGTGTATGATGATGCGCGGCGTGGAAAAACAAAACTCCGTAATGAAAACGTCGGCAATGCTAGGAACATTTCGCAGCAACGCTACAACCCGCACCGAATTTCTATCCCTGCTTCGCTAAAGTTAAGCCGAAAACCTGGCTCACCACTTTTCCCAAGGGTGAGCCATAGCGATAAGACATCCAACGCTGCGCCAACCAACAGTTCTCGCTATCGCCTACCTGCTACGAGTGACACTCTGGAACTTTGCTGCACATTCATTTTCGGCACCAGATTCCCCGTACCAAATGCCTGCAAACGCTTATCAGGCACACCGGCACTAACCAAATCATCTTTTAATTGATTAGCAGCAACCTCAGTGATAGCCAGCAACTCGGTAAAGGTTCCTGACTGAAACGACTCAACCACTACAGCAACATCAATTTGACGCATAATTTTCAGCGCTTTCACAACCGCCGCTTTTTCATTGACATCCAAAGTGAGCACCGTGCCCTCAAGGACGGCACTGGAGAAATGATAAACACCGTTGTCTCGCAACTGCTGGACAACAGCTTCTGGCAAAACCTCTATCCGGGTTTTATCGCCTGCGGGCAACCGCAGCACATCGAGCTGTACATAACCACGCTTATTGCCTCGCAGCACCGTATACAACGTTAGTACATAGCGCTGATTGTGGCGAGTGTACTCAAATGCAGCGTATTTTTGCTCTGCATCCTCACCAGAAAGAATACGCACATTAAAATGTTCGTTTGCCCATGTATTACTGCTGCCACAACCCCAACCGTCACAAGCAAACAACAGGCGTGCATCATATTCAGCCATAAGGTTACGATAAAAACGATAAGCCTCTTGGGGATGATGCCCATTCGTAAGCTCAAGAGTCGCACGCGATAACTCTCCCTGCAGGCGGCGACCAAGCTCCACTTGCCATTCGCCATTCACTTTCTCAATCTGACCCAATGCCAATAAATAATCATCATCTTGCGCATCAGTCTGATACACCACGCGAGACTTCTCGAACAACGGCAGCGGAAAAGGGTCCGCAGCAAAAACTACGTTAGAAGAAACCAAGGTGCCCAGGAAAACAATAGCGGCAACGCCACAGCACAATCGAATATTGAGCGACAAACTTAATGTTTGATGAAGTTGACGTAAAATTGCCGGCAACACTGCTTTAGTCATTATATTTTTTAGCATTTTTAAACCATTTCCTGTGCACTCAGATGAGTGGCATTTAGTTCAGCCAATTGTTGACTAAACAACTGAGCAACGTCGGAAGACTCGGACTCCATGTGCAAATGATGGCTGCCGCTAAGCGCAACTCGGTTAATCGCTGGAAATTCTGGCAACATTTCCATGAGCGTTTTAAACCAATTTGGCATGCCCTTGTCTGCGGTAATCAATGTATTCGGCACCGAGATATTTTGCAGGACAGCCACAATCTGCTCAGCCGTAAGCCGGATAGCCAGGGCCGCTCTTAGCTTTTGATCTGTTCGCCAGCAATAACCGCCCTCACAAGCTTTTATTCCTCGTCGCGTAATCAATTCGGCGGCGTTTTCACTCAACCCGAAACCACCGTTTATTCGTGCAGATATAGCGGCCTCCACGCTAGGATAAACCACCGTATTTTTACTCAATTGCTTTGACATGGAGCGAATTGACTTTGCCAGCTGTGCCGGCGCCTCTTTGGGATCGAACGGATCTGGCAATAAACCGTCAATTAAACCCAGCCATTTGACTCTTTGCGGGAAAGAAGCAGCTGCGAGAGTAGCTATCATACCGCCCCGCGAATGGCCCAACAGACCAAACTCATGCCACCCCAACTGATCAGCCACCGCCATAACTTCGGCCACGTCCTCATAGATGTGATAAGGCGCGAGACCCGCGCGATGCCCTGAATAACCATGCCCGGCCAAATCCAACGCAAGAACATGACAGTTTTTCAGTTGTGGCGCGAGCACATCAAAACTGGCGCAGTTATCCAACCAGCCGTGTAGAGCGATAACAGGGAGTAAATCCGGTTTGTGCCAGGCCTTACCGACTATTTCCAGTCCACCCACATCAAACCGCTTTTCTACCGGATGCATGCAGCCTCTCTAATTTCGAACATTTATATTCACTGGGAGTCCCTCAAACCTGAACCAGCCAGGCAGCGACTCAAGCCTCACCACTCCATTAATCGAAAGGGTGATGCAGCCAGTTAAGCTGGCCGCAACCTTTCGCCAATATTTCCAGGCTGATACTTGCCAAACCACTAGTTCCCATACGATAACGGCCGGGCTCCAGATCCCCCAACCAATCAACCAAGGTTCCCACCAAAGGCTGATGACTGATAATGAGTATGTTTGCAGAGGAGTATGGCTCCAATAACGTCAACACCTGCCGATGGTCACTATCAGGCGTGAGTAAGGAGGACGTTTCAGTCTCTACAGCAGAGCCCTGCTCTCGCTGGAGTATCTCTCGCACAATGAGCGAGGTTTCTTGAGCACGAATATAGGGACTGACAAAAATATGCTCTATGTTTCGCAACTGTGCCAAATTTCGGGTTACCACCTCAGCCACATCCTTGCGTCCGGTATCGGTTAACCTGCGGGCACTATCTGAACTTGCATGGGATTCTGCCTCACCATGACGCAACACAAAAAGCTGCACTATATAGCTCCTTATTATCGTTTTAAGACACCACAAACAGGGTTAAGATAACGTTATCGAAAGCAATTACCTGTCATTGTCGCTAACGTTTGACGCTGGCCAATCGGCAAACGGGAATGGTTTTTCTTCGGTGTTATAGCTTAAAAACTGCAGAGCCTGAAAAATAAACAGGCTGAGGCTGCCACCAAACTCCCGCAGCTTTTCATTATTCTTGCCTGTAAATATGGTCAATAAGAACTGCACGATAACAACAAACCACATAACTAAACTTGCCAGCTGTAAAGCCGCGGCAAAAAGCAGCATGTAGACTAAACGAAGCCAGTGCTGACTTGATAAAAACGGACTTTTTTCAGTGGTATTTCTCTCAGTGGTTTCCATCATTTTCCTCCAGAGTACTCAACATCGGTATTTTGCTCGCCCTGCATGAGCATACTCGCTGCATCTGCCAGGGAGCGCTGTTGATAAAGCACTGCATATAAACCGGACACCAATGGCATATAGACACCCAATTCATCAGCTTTTTGTTTAACTAGCTTGACCGTGTTTAACCCTTCTACGGCTTGCCCTATCTCTGCCACAATATCATCAAGGGCTCTCCCCTTACCCAGCGCATAGCCTACACGGTAATTTCGGCTAAGATCCGAAGTACAAGTAAGAATTAAGTCTCCAACGCCGGCCAAACCCAGAAACGTCATGGGATTGGCGCCTAATGCCGCCGCAAAGCGCCCCATTTCAGCCAAACTGCGGGTTAACAGCATTGCCATAGTGTTATGGCCCACATCTAACGCCGCCGCCATCCCCGTAATAATGGCATAAATATTTTTCAATGCACCGGCCAACTCTACACCAAATCGGTCATGATTAGCGTAAACCCTAAAGGTATCTGAACTCAGAATTTTCTGAATACAGCTTACAAGCTGCTGGTTTTCACAGGCAATGACAGTGCCTGTATGTTGATTTTGAACAATTTCTTTGGCGAAGTTGGGTCCGCTTAACACGCCAACAACGGCATCGGGCAGCTCTTCTTCCAGAATACTGCTCATCAGAGTAAATCCACCAGGCTCAACACCCTTGGTCGTACTAACGATAAAAACGCCGGGTTTGACTAACGGTGCAATTCGTTTTGCAACCTCACGCACCGACTTACTCGGCACAGATATAAAGACCACATCAGCTTCACTGACAGCACCTTCCAAGTCAGATGTGACGATCAACTGTTCCACCAAAGGATAGTCAGGTAGATAAGCGCTATTTTCTCTATCTTTCTGACACTTGGCAGCTCGCTCGCTGTCGCGCATCCACAAATAGGTAGTGTTATTGTTAGCGGCGATAATATTGGCCACCGCAGTGCCAAAACTGCCGCCGCCCAAAACTGCTATGGTTATCCCTGTACTGCTGTTCATAAACACCTATCACGATTGTTAATACTGGAATTGCCTAACTTAATCACTGCAGACCCAGCCTGCCCTATTACATCTATTCTGCAGGCTTAACGCAAAAAGGCCAAGCTGAGCTCTAGACTTCAGCTTGGCCTTGTTTCATTGCGAAAAAATTAATGGCTTAATTCTAGTAACAATTTATTCAAACGCTTCACATAGCTGGCTGGATCATCCAAATGGCCGCCTTCTGCCAAGCTTGCCTGATCGAAGAGTATTTGTGCCAAATCGGCAAAACGGTCTTCATCAGGCTCTTGATCCAGTTTCTGTACCAGGGGATGCTCAGGATTCAACTCAAAAATTGGCTTACTGTCAGGTAAAGCCTGCCCTGCCTGCTCCAGTAGCCGACGCATCTGCGCCCCCATATCCTGCTCAGAAACCACAACGCAGGCTGGAGAATCCGTCAGACGATGCGTAATTCGCACTTCAGCAACTGCGCTATCAAGTACTTTTTTGGTACGCTCCAACAGACCCTCAAGCGCTTTTGCACTCTCTTCTTGGGCTTTTTTCTCTTCATCACTGTCAAGATTACCCAAGTCCAAGGCACCTTTACCCACGTCCTGGAACGATTTACCGTCAAACTCCATTAAATGGCCCATCAGCCATTCATCAACGCGGTCAGTGAGCAAGAGAACTTCGATACCCTTCTTACGGAAGATCTCTAGGTGCGGACTGCTCTTGGCCGTATTGAAGTTTTCTGCAGCAACGTAATAAATTTTGTCCTGGCCGTCTTGCATGCGCGCGATATACTCTTCCAGCGACTGATCCTGATCCGCCTTGTCAGTATAAGTGGTGGCAAAACGCAACAATTTGGCGATTTTTTCACGATTAGCGAAGTCTTCCGCCGGACCTTCTTTCAACACTTGGCCAAACTCTTTCCAGAATGTTGCATACTGCTCTTTGTCATTCTTTGCCATTTTTTCCAGCATATCCAAAACACGCTTGGTTAATGCGGCACGCATGGCATCAATGTTTGGATCTTTCTGCAAAATTTCGCGAGACACATTCAATGACAAGTCGTTGGAATCAACAACACCTTTAATAAAGCGCAGGTATAGCGGTAAAAATTGCTCAGCATCATCCATAATAAATGTGCGCTGAACATAAAGTTTTAAGCCACGGGATGCATCGCGGTTGTACAAGTCGAATGGCGCTTTAGCGGGCAAATATAACAAACTGGTGTAATCCAGTTTGCCCTCTACTCGATTGTGGCTCCACTTCATTGGCTCAGCAAAGTCGTGCGACACATGCTTATAGAACTCTTTATACTCTTCGTCACTTACTTCCGAGCGTGAACGAGTCCACAATGCAGTCGCCGTATTAACGGTCTCATCTTCTGGCTCTTTTGCTTCTTTTTCTTCTTCATCGGGAGCAGCATAATTTTCTTTCTGCATAACAATGGGAATAGAAATATGGTCAGAGTATTTTTTAATGATTGAGCGCAAGCGCCAACCGTCAGCAAACTCAGTTTCAGCATCTTTTAGATGCAATACAACCGTAGTACCACGGCTCGCTTTTTCTACGGTTTCCACACTGTAATCTGCTTCACCTGAGCATTCCCAATGTACACCTTCCGTAACCGCTGCACCCGCTCGGCGACTAAATACTTCAACCTTGTCAGCAACAATAAATGCTGAGTAAAAACCAACACCAAACTGGCCAATTAACTGCGAGTCTTTTTTCTCATCACCACTGAGGTTTTGAAGAAACTGGGCAGTACCCGATTTCGCAATGGTTCCCAGATGTTCAATAACATCCTCGCGACTCATACCAATACCGTTATCTTCGATAGTGACGGTTTTGGCGTCTTTATCGAAACTGATTCGAATTCTTAACTCAGAGTCATTTTCATAGAGTTCGCCATTCTTTACCGCCTCAAAACGTAACTTATCGGCGGCGTCGGACGCATTAGAGACCAGCTCTCGCAGGAAGATTTCCTTATTCGAATACAGCGAATGAATCATCAAATGCAGTAATTGCTTCGCTTCTGTCTGAAAACCCAGGGTTTCTTTTTCTGCTGCCACAGTCATGGGCCTCAACTCCTCCAGTAGTTCTATAGTCGTTTCGATGAATACGGGCACAACACCCGCAAGAATAGTGTTGTCAGAGGTGGGGGCAATTCTGAATAATTCAAGCGCTCGCTGAGGTCTGGCAGCCGTTCTTTTACTGAAGTTCGGAGGGCAGCACAAGGAATGTACAAACAATGTACAAAATGCCACTAAGCCAACAGACAACGCCTGGCTTGAAATCCCAGTACATCCGGTTACAAGGGGAGGCAAAGGGGCCATTTTCGGCTCACAACCAATAAAAGCCCCTAAAACAGGCACTTACGCCGTAAAGCCAGCCTAACTGGCAAGCTAAAAAAAGGAGCCAAAAGGCTCCCTAAAATACCAGTGATGAGAAGCACTGGTATGTTGCTATCAAGGTGTTGTCGTGAAAACCATATTCCCCTCAAAGAAGGTTTTCTGAACACGCGTTTCACTCACATCTTCTATGGGCACTTCGAAGATGTTCTGATTTAGCACGATTAAGTCTGCCCATTTACCCACACTCACAGACCCGGTTTCATCAGTTAAATCAAAAGCTGCCGCACTATTTAGCGTAAATAACTGAATGGCTGTTGCCAGATCTACCGCTTGTTCAGGCCATAGAACACCCTCTCGCTTGCCATAGGGGTCTTTGCGGGTTACCAGACCTTCAATACCTTTCCACGGATCTGGACTGGGAACAGCAGCCGGCCAGTCTGTACCGGTTATCACAAACACGCCTTTTTCCAGGAAACTCTTTGTCGGGAAGTAATGTTCGGCTCGCTCGTTGTCAACAGCAAGATAGATCGCATCGATAATCGATGATGGATACCAGAGGTATGGGCAAAAATCAGGGTACACATCCAGCTCGCGGAACCGATCCATATCCTCGTCGCCGACATACCCTGCGTGCGCAAACTCATAGTGGATACCACTATCGCCATTCGCTTTGCGGGTATTTTCAACAGCATCCAAAGCCATTTGAACAGAACCATCCCCTGCAGTATGGATCTTTACGCCGAAACCGGCTTTATCCAGAGCAATAAGATCCCTTGTCAGTAACGACTCAGTCACATGAGACTTACCTCGATAATGGTCGCCATGCTCTTTATCCGGCAAATAAGGGTCGAGCATCAGGGCCGTTCTCGCAGGGGTAGGCACACCGTCCAGACCTATTTTCACAAAGTTATCGTTCACACCTGGAGACTTATAACGCTCACGCTTCTCAACCAAAGATGGAACATCTAAAGGGATTTCTCTTCCGCCAAATGATCCATAGATTGCTGCAGCAACGTGTAGTGTCAAGCCGCCTTCGTCGTCAAGATCTTTATAAGCCTGCAAGTCCTCATCTGCAGCGAGTGCATCTTTAACACCGGTAACTCCCAGGCTGTTAAGCTTGTGGAAAACATACTTAGCCGCATCGACATACTGCTCACGAGTCAGTTTGGGAACCACGGCTTGCGCCATTACACTCGCACTTTCCAGCAAGATACCATTGGGCTCTTGGCTACCAGGTTCGCGTACAACCTTACCGCCGCTTGGATCCTTTGTGTTGGCATCAATTCCGGCCAGTTTTAGACCTTTTGAATTCATCCAGCCATTATGCAAAGAGTCATCGTTTAACATAACAGGATGACCACCCGAAACCGCATCCAGAAATTTTCGAGGCGACTTAATATTATTCACTTCAAAAAAGTCACTACTCCACTGCCCGCCTCGAATCCACTCTTCACCCGGTGTTTCATCTGCACAACTTTTAATTTTGCTTGCCACCTCTTCCGGCGAGGCCGTAAAACTAAAATTACACGAATACAGCTCCGCCACACCGCCCCACATAGGGTGCGCATGCGCATCATTAATACCTGGCATTGCCATCTGGCCATTAAGGTCAACAACTTCGGTACTTTTGCCAATATATTTTTTAATCACTTTTTCACTGCCAACGGCTATGTACTTTCCGTCTTTAATGGCAACAGCTTCCACCCAGGGATTACGCTGATCAACGGTATAAATTTTTCCGTCTGTAATAACGAGATCCGCTACTGTTCTAGCCTCCGCCGACATCCCCGCAGCAATGCCAAACACGCTGACGCATAATGGCAGCACAGTTTTACTCGACAATACTTTGCGCCCAAATAGCAACGTAAGTGAAGTCATTATTTTTACCTCCTTTGGATACCACCCAGCAACACGGACAGTATTGGTTTTATAGTATTTATTACTCACCAATGAACGTTAGCGGGCGAAAACCTGCTCACCTTTAAACCATGTTTGCAACACCTGAGTATCACTAACCGACTCAATGGGAATGTCAAACAAATTCTGATCCAGAACGATCAGGTCCGCCCATTTACCCTTTTCTACGGAACCGGTGCTAGCAGTTAGTCCCAACGCGTCTGCACTATTAAGCGTAAATAAGCGGATAGCGGTGGCTAGTGGCACAGCCTCCTGTGCCCACAAAGTATCAGTGCGCTGGCCATAAGGATCTTTACGGGTGACTAAACCTTCAAGCCCTTTCCATGGATCAGGACTAGGAACAGCTGCCGGCCAATCCGTTCCGGTAATGATAAAGACACCTTTGTCCAACATCGTTTTTGTAGGAAAGTAATGCTCGCCTCGTTCTTTGCCGAGCGCTACATAAATAGCATCTGTTGTCGATGACGGATACCACAAGTACGGACAAAAATCAGGGTAAACATTGAGCGTGCGAAAACGGTCGAGGTCTGCATCACCCACATAGCCAGCATGAGCAAACTCATAGTGCAAACCACTGTCGCCGTTAGCTTTGCGTGTGTTTTCGACAGCATTAAGGCCGTGATGCACAGACCCATCGCCTGCCGTGTGAATTTTCACACTAAAGCCTGCTTTATCCAGGTTAATTAAATCTTTTGTCAGTAAAGCTTCTGACAAATGAGAGTGCCCTAAAAAATGATCGCCGTGGACGTCATCTGGCAAATAAGGATTTAGCATCTCTGCTGTTTTGGCAGGCGTTGGTACGCCATCCATAAATATTTTTATATAATTTAAGTTAACATTTTTAGTCGTAAACTTTTTTCGTTTTTCAATATATTGGCTTACATCTAAAGGCTCAGTTCGTGCTCCGTAGGGTGTTCTCAGTGCCGCAGCTACGTGCATGGTTAGGTCGCCGCTGTCATCAACGGTTTTATAAGCCAGTATATTTTCATCACCCGCGGCAGCATCTTTAACACCAGTAACACCCAGCGCATTTAATTTATGAGCAACATACCGAACGGCATCTGCATATTGTTCGGGTGTTAATTTAGGAACGCTATCTTCGACAATTTGACTCGCACCTTCCAGCAAAACGCCATTCGGAATATTGCTGCCTGGTTCACGCACTATACGGCCGCCATCTGGGTCGGGTGTTTCCCCAGTAAAGCCAACAATTTCCAGTGCTTTCGTGTTTGCCCAGCTGTTATGATAAGAGTCATCAATGAGAAGAACTGGATGATTGCCACTGTATTGATCTAACCACTGACGGGGAGAGCCGAGGTCGTTCACTTCAAAAAAATTACTGCCCCACTGGCCTCCTGTAATCCAGGCGCCATCTGGTGCTTTTGCAACACAGCCTTTTAAGGTTTCTGCTATTTCTTTGGGTGTTGCGGTAAATGAAAAATTGCAAGAGTACAGTTCAGCAACGCCTCCCATGACAGGATGAATATGACCATCATTGATGCCGGGCATGGCCATTTTTCCATCAAGGTCTACTACTTTTGTTTGCTTGCCGATCAACGACTTTATTGTTTTTGTATCTCCCAATCTAAAGTATTTTCCATCTTTGATAGCAACGGCTTCTACCCAGGGGTTAGACTCATCAACAGTATAAATTTTGCCATTGATGAACACCGTATCTGCCGCTGTTTCAGCAAATACAGATATTGAGCTCGTAACACTGATTGCAGCGGTCAGTACCAAGGCGAGGTTAACTGCACAGGTTTTATTTTTGAAAAACATAGTAACTCCTATAGGTCGCGACTATTGACTGTTTTAGATGGCAACCAACCATGATTCGGCTATTTATAAAAACACGATGATACCGGGCGACAATAGCCGCCCGGTATCATGGCATTAGAAGTTATAAGCCACGCTAACACCGTAAGTTGCGGGCATGCCTACTGAACGAACATACGGGCCATTTCCACCTTGATAGGCAGCAGGGAAATAGTATTCGTCAGTAATATTTCGGCCCCACAAATTAACCGCCCAACGCTCATCGGCGGCGGCTAGACCAACACGTGCATTCAAAAGCCAGTATGAATCTGTTGCACGAAATATAGAGGGTCCGCCTGTCGTGGAATCCTGGAAGGAATAATCCATAGCAGCCTTGATGACGAGGTCATTCGCAATCGGCCAACGATTTTCGATCATTCCGTTGTATTGCCATTTAGGCGACTGAGCCAACTGAATACCGGAAACGTCTCGACGAACCACAGATGGCCACTTACTTAAATCACCATCCACTGCGTTCCACTCTTTCACTTCGGTTTGCAAATACGCAGCACCCAGCCGGATCGTCATATTGTCAGTGGGCAACCATTGCATATCAAATTCTGCACCACTAATACTCGACTTGGGCACATTGGTAAGCCCACTAATATTACCCACCAAGGTAACAGCAAGATCTTGCTCTTGCTTGTCACGGTAGTCATACCAGAAAGCTGCACCGTTTAGCTGCATGCTGTTATCTAACAAGGTCGCTTTAAAGCCAAGTTCGAATGCGTCTAAGCGCTCTTCTTTAATGGGCTCTAACTGGGAAGTAGCGTTCGAGTTTGCACCATTAAAGCCGCCGGATTTATATCCTCGCGATACTGTTGCGTAGAGCAACCAATCATCGGTCAACGAATAATCCAGACCAATTTTACCCATCAGGTTTTCGTTGTTGATCGTATCGGTGTATGTATGGAAAGCATTATTAATATCAGGCGTACCAATCACACTAAAAATATAGTTTGGTGAACTGGGGTCATCATCTACCGTACCACAGTCGCCAGCAGACAAGTTCGCTCCAAAAGCAACACCAAGAAACCCAGCCAAGGACGCATCATCGGCTACGTAAGTACAGCCAGTCCATGTTCGCTCTTCTTCCGTATAACGTGCACCAACCGTTAGTCGAACTTTATCGGTCATGCTCCATTCAACATGGCCAAAGATCGCCGAAGAAGTGGTTTCCTGACTGTACTTGGTATCCAGTTCTAAAATTGGCGAAAGCGCAAATGGCATTACATTGAAGGCTGTGGAACCGTTGCCGTAAATCGAGTCAGCCATAATGTAATGGTAGTACTCATCCATATCATCTTTAGAGTAATACAAACCGGTTACCCACATAATTTCACCGGTGTCACCGCTTAAACGCAACTCCTGAGAAAAAACATCCAGGTCAGTGGTGTTAATACTACTGGAATCTACAAAAGTACCGCCATCCCAGTCATTGGTTTCCTCACGCTGAAAATTATCGTAAGCAGTGATAGAGGTTAGTGTTACCTCGCCGATAGCCCAGTCCAATTTGGCAGACATCCCGGCTAACTGATTGTCCCGTTTTGGGCGCAAATCATAAGTCTTACCAGTAACTGCACTGGTATAGGATGTAGACCAGTCTGCTGCTTGATTGTCGCCAACCGAATACCAAGGAATATCTTCACCAAAGTGAGCGCCACCCGGCAAGATGTATTCATTCAATGGTCGGTACGGCCGACTAAACTCGCTACCTTTACCTTGCTCTAAGCCATTGTATACAGTGTTGGCCTTGTTGTCGGACTGGTCATCGGTGTAATGAACATTCAGTAACAAGCTGGCTTGGTCATTGATATCAATATTCAGCAGCGTACGGAAGGCAAATGAATCCTGCTCACCTAACTCATCGTCACGCGTTAAACTTTTCTGCCAGCCTTCACTAGATTGGGTTGTTCGAAATGCAAATCGTCCTTGCATGCTATCTGTCAGTCCGCCACTGACAAAACCCTCTGCGTCGAGTGTTTTGTAACTACCGTAACTGACGTTAATGCCAGCCTCGAATTCTTCAGTAGGTTGGGCGCTGACGAAATTAATTTGGCCAGCGGTTGTATTGCGCCCATATAAGTCACCTTGCGGCCCTTTCAATACTTCTACACGCTCCAAGTCAAAAATAGCGCCGCGACTCATTACGGTATAGGGCATGGAGACTTCATCAAAATACAGGCCAACAGTAGACGATGCCGAGGTTGAATAATCCTGCAAACCAACACCGCGAATAGTATAAGCAGGCACGCCCGTAGCAGCAGTTTCGTTTACGGTTAAGCCCGGTGTTAGCACGGCAATCCCCTCTGCAGAAACCACACCCATCTCACGGATTTCGCCACCGCTAAAAGCATTCACGGTAATACCAACATCATTAACGCCCTGCTCACGTTTTTGTGCAGTAACCACAATTTCTTCGAGTTCTGCAGCTAAGGCTTGTTTAGCAAACAGCAATCCCGGCAATAAACAAACCGCCAGCACCGCATTACGTTTTGTAGCAGCCGCTGTTGTTTTACTAAAACTGTTATTGGCTGTCTGTGTCACGCCTATATTGGCGCCTTGTATTTCGAGCTTGTTACTCATAGTGACTCCCCTTGGTGTTTTTGGTGTTACCAGTAACGACTATACCCAGCCCTGTTTTGAGGCGAACCACCCTAAAGGATGGGATTACTACCCCTATGAGGACAGCGGCAGCCGGGTATAAAGAAAAAACGCTAACTCACACTCGGGCGGCACAAAAATTGCAGCGCAAGCAAGAAGGCGAAGAGACGATCAGCAAAAAACAACGAGTATTCCTAATGTATTCTCAGATTGTGCCCACAAAACTTATACCAGCATTGCGGCGACGAAATCAGACTGTTGTATTGAATCAAAAGCTATCCATGTTGTGTAAAAAGCTGCCGGAACGACCATTAACGTTGCTGTGCGCTGCATCCGGGTATGGCAAAACAACCGTAATGGGTGAGTGGTACAGGCAGATGGCTGATCAATCTGTACGTGTCTGCTGGATCACGCCAGATATGGAAGAACGAGAAGCCGGTGAATTTTTACATTACATACTCGAGTCCCTGCGCCAAGGTGGGGTCGTTCAGGGGACGGAAGCCTATGAATCCTTATTAAATCTGCAGCACCATCGTTCCGAAAAGGTTTTGGCTGCCATTATTAATGAGCTATTAGCGGATCAACGCCCCGTTATACTGTTTATCGATAACTACCAGCACGTTGAGAACGACGATATTCAGCGTATTATTGAACGTCTGACTCAGAATGCGCCGCCACATTTTCACTTGGTTATTGCCACCCAGAGCCGACCGCTTTTTTCCGTTGCCAATCTCAAAGCTCAAAACCATCTAACTGAACTAACCTACCGGGACTTACGCTTTGATCTACCCGAAGTGCAGCAGTTTGTAGCCCATCTGCACCAAATTGAGACTAATACGGAACAAGCTAGAACGATTTTACGGCATACTGAAGGTTGGCCTAGCGGCTTGTGCCTAGCCATTATGGCTATGGATGAAGGAGCCACTGAAATTGCTGAGTTTGATAGTTTGGCCGCTGGCAACACCCGGGACCTTAAAGACTATATTGAGAACAACGTACTGCTGCGCCACTCACAAGCGGTACAGAATTTTTTATTACAAACCTCTGTGCTCCGGCGCTTCAACTGGGAAGTTTGCGATCACTTGCTGGGGATTAACAACAGCCAGGAAATGCTTAACACCCTCTGCGACGAATGCCTGTTTATCGAACCACTGGATACTGAAAATGGTTGGTATCGCTACCATCATCAATTTAAAAGTGTGCTACAAACACGCTTATTACAAACAACCTCACTGAGTCATATTCGGCAACTAAATAAATCGATCAGTCATTGGTTTGCCAACAAGGGCATGCTCTCCGAAGCGTTAGGGTATGCGTCAGAAGCGCAAGATTACCCCTATCTATCCAAACTGATCGAGCACGGCTCCGCGCATCATCTGCGTTTTGGGCAGATGTCTGCAGTCCTCGACTGGATTAGCCGCCTGCCAGAATCGTCACTATCTTTAAACACGCAATTGAGTGTACTCAAGTGCTGGGCGCTTATTCACTTACAACAACCAGCCGATGCTGTGAGCGCCCTCACCAGTTTGGAGTTATCGCTTTCGCGTATTCAGGCTGGAAAAACCCGTGAAGACCTGCTACAAAAAGTGCAGGTGTTACGGGCCGGCGTAGCACTTTCGACAGACGACATAGATAACGCCTGCAAACTTGCAGAGGTAGCCACCAAACAGCTTGCCACCAGGAAAGAAAGCGCCATTGGTTTAGTGGGTGGTGCGTGGAATATTTTCGGCTTCTGCCTTTACCGCACGGGTCAATTTGATCGAGCAAGAACAGCCTTACACACCGCGAGAACCAGCCACAACTCCGTAGGCTCCGTATTTGGCATAATGTACTCCGATTGTTTTCTTGGCCTTTTGGAATCGGCATTGGGGCATTTACACCTTGCGGAAAACTATTTGGTTAAAGCTGAAGATATTGCACGTTCCAATGCAGTACGCGGCAGCACGATGGCTGCAGAACCATCCCTCTATCGGGGCTGCTTGAATTATCAAATGAATCGGCTTGACTCTGCACAACAGCTGATTGAGCAGGCTGCACCCATGGTAGAAGAGAAAGCTACACCTGGGGCACCGATAGAAGGCATGGTCACGCTTGCTAGAATCGCCGCCGCGTTAAATGATAAAGAACAAACATTCAGTATTTTGAATCAGGCTCGCCGCTTTTGCAGCACCCGCGAACGGTATTTATGGGGCACCCTGGTAGAAAAAGAATGGTTGTACCACTCACTTGGCGATGGCAACTTATACCAAGCTGCAGCATCACTATCAGCCGTAGGGATGGATTGGATAGAGGACCCTGCTGCTATGCAGGACACGTCTGACTTTCAGCAATACAGTTGGAAAATGCTGATGAAAATCCGCATGTTAATAGCGCTGGAAAAAACAGAACAGGCGAAACAATGGCTCGACTACTTGGAACCCTTAAGCATCAATGCCCGCCGGGCAAGCCTGACCATTGAACACTATCTATTACGTGCAACGGTCAACCTTGCGGAAAATAACACCAATGCTGCCCACCAGTCTTTAGCCAAAGCATTGGAATTGGGCGCCGACGGATTTGTGCGGATTTATTTAGATGAGGGCGAATCAATCATTCAACTATTGCGTGATTACCAAGCCCTAATGCCTATATCCCGACTGGCTGCGCAATATGCGCAGACACTCTGTAAGCAAGCAGGTTTATCTGCTACTGAAGAATCTAAACCATTGCCTTCGCAAGCCATTGTCGAATCACTGGGCGAACGTGAGCTGTCATTAATAAAGCTTATTGCGGAAGGTAAAACCAATGACCAAATGTCGGAAGCGCTATTTATTTCCAAGAACACCGTGAAATGGCATTTAAAAAATATTTACGGCAAGCTCGGCGTTCGCAACCGTACCTCCGCACTGTATGCCGCTAAAAAAATTCAACTCATACAATAGCTTAACACCCAATAAACAACTGTTAGGCCAGTCCTTAATACCTTAAGGGGTATTAAGGACACAACGCTAATTAGATCGCCAGGCAAATAAAACCTATTGATGCCACTAAAGCAGCAAGCAGTACATAAGGCAATTGGGTTATGGCATGATCCATTACTGAACAGCCACTGCCGTGAGCAGACAGCACTGTAGAATCACCATAGAAACAGGCATGGCTACCAAAGACGCTGGCGGAAATCAAAGCCCCTATCACCAAAGGTATATCTGCATCTACACTGTAAGCTAGCGGCATCACTATGGGCGTTGCGACCGCAAAAATCCCCCAGAAAGAACCTGTAGCAAACGCGATTAATGCCATAGAGATAAACGTAACCACGGGCAAAAGCAATGGCGACATTAGCGGTCTCATGGTTTCGATAACATAAGTAGTTAGGCCTAGCTGTTCATTGATATCCTTCAACATAAAACCCGCGACCACCGTACCCAACGGCACTAGCATAGATTTAAAACCTTCCAGAATAGAGTCGAAAATATCGTTAGCAGATAATATTTTTTGAGCGTAAGTAGTCATTACTGTAATCGATACTGCAATAATCGCACCTTTTAAAATATCGACGTTCATGTACCACGTGAAGAATATCAGTGAAAAAATCGGGATCAAAAAGTTAAGCGTGACTTTACGTGTACTAAAGTCTTCCTGGGTATCTAACGCGCCGGTATCATCTAGCGCTAGGCTCTGGGCTTTCAGCTCGGCTTTTTTCATGGCGCCTAGCAAAGGGACTTTCTTAAGTATCACCAGCGGCACTAATATTGCTGCGGCCCAGGCATAAAACATATAAGGAATAGCTTGCAGATAAAGTACAAAGCCTTTGCCCTGCTCCAAACCAAGACTCTCTTCCAGTACCGCTGAAAAATAGACAGCCCATGTTGACAATGGAATCAACACACAAATAGGCGCGGCTGTTGAATCAACCACATACGCCAGCATTTCTCTGGAAACGCGGTAACGATCGGTTAATCTTTTCATCGATGAGCTAATAGTGAGTGTATTTAAATAGTCATCAATAAAAATAACTAGCCCTAACCCCCAGGCCATTAACAATGCACTGGTTCCGCTTTTAATGCGCGAGGCCACCATCTTGCCAAATTCCACCGCCCCACCAATTTTCACCAGAAGTGCAATAAGACTGCCCATCAATCCGCACACGAAAATAACCCACGCAATAGTTTCGTCAGTCATTACTGAAATCATTGTGCCGGTCAAATTGTTCATGACATTGCCCGAATCGAGCATAAGCAGCCCTAGCAATACGCCGCCTAACAAAGGTTCAATAGTGCGTTTGGATAATATCGCCAGCACTAGGACGAGTAATGTAGGGAGTAAACTTGCTATGCCTAATTCTGTCATAAGATATTTCGTTTTATTGAAAAGTTAAAAAGCCTGGGGCAATAATGCCCCAGGCAGCGTCACCACTGAGAGTCTTAGAAGTTCAAAGACAAATCAATACCGTAAGTGCGAGGGTAACTGGGCGTTGTTAACACAGCACCCAGTCCTTGCAGATCATTGATATATTGTATGTACTCTTTATCAGCGAGGTTCTTAACCCATAGAGATGCCGACCATTTACCGCTCTCGGCTTCAAGGCCTATACGCCCATTCCATAAGGTATAACCGTCGATTTTGGACACGTTGCTGTTATCCACTTCTGCATAGTGGTGAGCACGAGTAGTAAAGTCTAACTGCACTGAGCCAAGCAAGCCGCTGGCAATATTATCGCTATAACGAATCAAACCATTGCCGCTAACTTCAGGGGCATAGGGCATGTGCGCGCCATCGCGGCCCGGTGCTACAGGAAACGGCTCAGTTGCAATAGCCTTTTGCTCGGTATCAAGGTAAATAGCGCCCATTTTAATATCGAGTTCTGGGGTTGGTGCCCACCAGATATCGGTTTCAATACCGGAGATATCAGCATCTGACGCGTTCTCGTTAATGAGCAGTGAGGCTAACGCGCCACCTTCAATGGTCATTGCCAAAATCACATCTTCGTAATCATAATAAAAAGCCGAGCTATTCCAGCGCAGGCTACCATCCAACAAATCAGATTTAACGCCAACTTCGTAAGCGGTTAACGTTTCTTTGTCGTAAGGCTGCTCAAGAATTGCCTGTTCGGTGATATCGCCAACGAAGCCACCGCTTTTAAAGCCATTAGAAACACTGGTATACAACATGGTTGTATTGCTTAAATAATAATTTAGGCCCAAGCGGTAGGAGGTTTCTTTAAAATCGATTTTGTCATCAACATAGGCGTAAATCGGATCAGAGGCGAGTAAAGGAGCAGGTACAAAGTTGCCGTTGGCATCGGGCCCAACACCGGGCTCGTTATTGTATGTACCGCCTTTAAACTTACGAGTCTCGTCGGTATACCGCAGACCGATAACAGCCGTTAAATCGTTGGTGATGCGGTATTCGTTGTGCCAGAACACGGCGACAGAATCTGTTTTTAGCTCATAGCTATGATTTTGACGAAAGCCTGCATAGATTTCTGTCAGATCAGTTTCGGTTCTTGGGGTATCTAACGTATCCGTTGATAAGAATAAACCCAACGTTGAGGTCCAGTTTCCACCATTGTCATACGCTAAGCGTAGCTCTTCTGTTAACTGGTCAAATTCAGTTTTGTACCCAACATCAACAGAGCGGAATGGAGAGCCATCAGCATCTTCCTGAGATGTTCTGTCAACAGTGTTATAACCCGTGATAGACGTAAGCATGTAGTCGCCCATGTCATAATTAATCGATACCATCGTGCCAAATACATTGATGTCATCGCGATTGACGATGCCTGCATTAGTTGTGTACGGGTCGTTGTCGTCGATGGTGACTTGAGCAGTATCGGGGTCGTAAAAACAATTAGGGTTATAGGTCAGGTTTCCTGCCGCAATTGAGTCACAAATATTCCATGACCCGTCACCAGCAAAGGTTGGATAGCTGTTATATTGGCCCGCATCAGACTTCTCGCTACCGCCAAACATGGACGCGTGCACAGTCAGGTCAGGGCTTGCATCCCACAATAATTGACCGCGAACTGCATATTTTTCTACATCGCCTAATTCACCATGAATGCTGTGTTTAAAAGGGCCGCCATTTTGATTCACTGAGAGAACAGACAGGCGCCCGGTCAGGTTGTCAGCAATGGGGCCGCTGACGAAACCTTCTGTCGTGTACGCATCATAATTGGCGATACCTAAATCAATGCCGGCTTCAAAATCTTGCGTGGGCTTATTAGAAAAAAAGTTAACTGCACCACCAGTGGAATTTCGTCCATACAAGGTGCCTTGTGGACCTTTCAGAACCTCTACACGATCAATATCAAACAGCGCAAAATTAAGCAGCGTGGAGTTACCGTAGTAAATATCGTCTACGTGAATGGCAACTGGCGAGCTTTGTACCGCAGTGAAATCATTTAAACCTACACCGCGAAGAGTAAAGTTGGGAATAGCATTACTTGACGCATAAGAGACAATTAGACCGGGAGTTTGAAACTGTACATCGGTGGCCGACTTAAAACCTAAATTTTTCAAGTCCTCCCCGCCAATGGATGTAATGGCAATGGGAACCTCTTGAACGCTTTGCGCCTTTTTTTGTGCCGTAACAATCACTTCTTCTATATTACCGGCTAGTAGTGGACACGAATAAATTGCTAACCCTGCTGCTATAATTCTATTTATATTTTTCATTCTCTTATCCCTTTTTTGGTGTATAAAACTAAAAGAACGGGGAGTGAAATTATTATTTCCCCATTCAACAGATTATTTTCAGGAGAGCCGTTAACGCTCCATCGCAAAAGTATTACTTCAAGATGCCTGCAGCCGTTAATTCGGCAACGGTTTCTTTAATGCTGCTATAAAGCGCATCAAATGCAGTGTCACAATCGTTTTTGCTAAACGTTAAAGGCGGTGAAAGGACAATAAGGTTCACAATAGGACGGATAATCAGTCCCTTTTCCAGACACCGTTTGAATACCCGCTGGGCAACATTAACAGTGGCATCAAAGTAGGTTTTAGAGGTTTTGTCGCTGACCAGCTCAATGCCCAGCATAAAGTGGCTACCGCGCACATCGCCAACGATCGACAAGTCTTTAAGGCCTTGCATTTTTTCCTGAAAGTAAGGGCCTACTTCACACACATGTTCAAGTAGGTTTTCGTGCTCAATGATCTCAATATTTTTCAGGGCTGCCGCACAGGCAACCGCATGACCAGAATAAGTAAAGCCTAATGTCAGTGCACCACCAGGGCATTGTGGCTTGCTAATCACCTCATAAATGTTGTCAGAAATTAACGTGGCACCCAGAGGTATATAACCGGAACTGATCCCTTTTGCCGTTACGATAATGTCAGGTTTGTAACCGTAAACAGTTTCTGAACTAAACCATTGGCCAAGACGACCAAAGGCGGTTACCACCTCATCGGCAATGTATAAAATGTCATTGGCCTGGCACACTTCCCACATACGTTTGTGGTAACCCTCTGGGGCAACTAATACCCCACCCGCCCCCATAATGGGCTCAGCAAAAAATGCGGCAACATTGTCTGCACCAAGCTGTGCAATGTGATCTTCAAATTCTTTAACCAAGTGATCACAGTAAGCCGCCTCGCTCATTCCTTCTGGCCGACGATACATATTGGCGGCGGACAAGCGGCTAATAAGATCTTGAGCGATGTCGTTAAATTTGATTTTGCAACTTTCGATACCGGTTAGACTTGCGGAAAAATAAGTGCTGCCGTGATAGGCATTCGTGCGTGCTATCAATTGTTTTTTGTTCGGCAAACCTCTTTGTTCAAAATAGTAATGTGCCAAACGTGCGGCAATGTCGTTGGCCGCGGAACCGCTACTGCTATAAAAAACGTGGTTAATGTGCTTGGGTGCCAACGAGGCCAACTTCGCAGACAGCAAAGCCGCAGGTTCGTTGGTGCTATGACCAAACGGGTTGTAGTACTGCATTTTTAACACTTGTGCAGAAATAGCTTCAGCCATTTCTTTTCGACCATGACCAATGTTGACGCACCAAAGGCCTGCAATACCATCTAAATAACGTTTACCTTCGCTATCAGTCACATGCACACCAGATGCTTCACTGATAATCTGGCTACCCTCATTGTCAAAGCAAGAGAAATCTGTGTAAGGGTGAATAAAATGATCTTTATCCATTTGCCACAATGAACGAGAGTCACCGTTGATAGTCATAATTATGTCCTGAGTTATAGATAGCACTTCGAGCCCTAATGGCGAAGGCACTATAAAACCAGAGCTGTCGTGCACTACCTATTCCCCCATGGGGGGACAGTCAGCTTTACGTTAGAGCATTCCTATGCATGGACATGGCGGCTATAATGAGGTCGAAAGCACCAATAGTGGGGTTTTAAAGAGGATGTAGCCTTGCCTAGGCATTTTTTTAACAGTGAAGAGTGGGCGAAAGATCTGGCGTTGCTGATAGCGTCTATTGGTAATCAGTCAGTGGCAATGCAGTTAGCGACGCTGTGTCAGTCTATCTCTGGCTATGAAACCTCTTTGATCGTGGCTTTCTCGCACGATCAGCGTCCCATTCATGTATTTGATAACCTGCCCCCAGATGTCTCTGGCAAAGTACTTCGGCCTTATTTTGACGGTGCCTATTTGCTCGACCCGCTCTATTCCTTATATCTTAACCAAGCCCCTGATGGTATTTATCGAATAATTGATTTGGCGCCCGATAATTTTACCGAAAGTGAATATTATAAAAGTTATTATTCCGAGACAGAGCTGTCCGACGAGACCTGTATTTTTATTAACATCGGTAATGAAACCAGCTTAACTATTTCACTGGGCAACCGTAATAGCCCTAAAATCAAGAATGCCGATATCGCCAAGCTACAAACTATTCTGCCGCTGCTGTCGACCGTTTGCCAAAAACATGAAGAAACCATGGGCATCCGCAATGGTAATACCACAGAAACAAAATGGCTGATGGGAGCGCCGCTTGATAGAGCGTTTAACAATTTTGGTAAAGACCATCTCAGCCAGCGCGAACGCGAAGTGGTGCAGCTCACGCTAAAGGGACACTCGAATAAATCAATCGCCCGCTTGCTGGATATCACTATCGACACCGTAAAGGTTTATAACAAACGCTTTCATACCAAGCTGAATATTTCGACTCAGGCAGAATTGTTTTCGTTATTTTTAGAAGCCATTTCCATGGTACCTATTGACTCCGATGTAGACCCACTCACCCACTTTTTTGAGATCACGTCAAAGCAGTGAGCCTCTTGGCTGGCAATCACTGTCTAAGCCAGATTGAATAACAGACAGTACCCTCATCGGGGAATCCCTTTGCAATGAAAAGCCTTTTATCGTTTAGGGTTTGTTAAACCGTAATGCACAATTAGCAGGAATTACTATGTCTATATCGTCGACGCTTACCACAAATCAGCAGCGCCTTTGGGATAGCCTTATGGAGATGGCTAAAATTGGCGCTACGCCTAAAGGTGGTTGCAATCGCCAAGCCTTAACCGACGAGGACAAGCGTGGTAGAGACCTGTTCATCCAGTGGTGCAAAGAAGCTGGATGCAGCATAAAGGTCGATACCATGGGTAATATTTTTGCGCGTCGCGAAGGCGCCAACCCCGACCTGCCCCCAGTAATCACTGGCAGCCACCTCGATACACAACCAACCGGTGGCAAATATGACGGCGTTTACGGTGTGCTGGCCGGCCTGGAAGTGATTCGCACCCTCAATGACAACAACATTCGCACCGAATGCGCCATCGAAACCGTGGTTTGGACTAATGAAGAAGGTGCCCGCTTTAGTCCAGCGATGATAGGTTCTGGCGTATGGGGTGGCGAGTTTGATCTGGATTACGGCCACAGTCGCAGCGATAAAGAAGGCAAAACTATTAAAGGTGAGCTCACTCGCATCGGCTACCTAGGCGAGGAAGAATGTAAAGCCAAGCCCGTGAAAGCTGCCTTTGAAGCGCATATTGAGCAAGGCCCAATTCTTGAAGCAGAAGCGCTGACAATAGGCGTGGTCTCTGGTGTACAGGGCATGAACTGGTACGACCTTACACTGATCGGAAAGCCCTGCCACGCAGGCCCCAGCCCTATGGAAATCAGGCAAGATCCATTTATGGGCCTGGCTGCTATTGTGAATGACTTGTATGCCTTAGCTGCTGAGTATGCGCCTTGGTCGCGTGTGACGTTTGGTGATATCAAGGCAGAGCCAGGTGCTCGTAACACTGTGCCGGAAAAGCTGATTATTGCGGTAGACCTTCGCCACCCAGACCAAGCAACCCTCGATACCATGGATCAACGTTTTCGTGAGATTGTTTCCAAGCATGCCGATCATTTTAAGCTGGGTAGCGAGATCCGGGATGAATGGAGATCGCCTGCGGTGGTGTTTGATAAAGATTGCGTTAGTGCCGTGGAATCATCAGTAAAAACGCTGGGACATAGCTATAAAACATTGTTCTCAGGCGCGGGGCACGACTCAGTTTACGTGTCGAGAGTGGTACCTGCATCGATGATCTTTGTACCCTGTAAAGATGGTCTCTCACACAACGAAGCAGAAGAAGCCACCAGTGAACATTTAACAGCGGGTTGTGATGTGTTGTTGAATGCGATGTTGGCAATGGCCAAAACGTATTGATCGTTGCGGTCATCACACGTGTGCCTATGACTACAGCAGCAAAGGGGCGAAAGCCCTCTGATTAATAAAGCGACTCCATTTTTCGAACCCAGTTAAGCGCTTCCAAGTACTGCTCCGTTGTTGTCAAAGCACCCAAGCCGCCCTGCTTTAACGTTGCCCAATCGATCTCTGCCCAATTTCCCTGCTCGTATTGCTTAATGGTTGAAAGAATGAGCCCCATTTTTCCGTCGTGGCGAGTCAACGCGACTTTCAGTTCTTGACTGAGAGGTAACGTATCGATGACATCTTTCAACGGTCGGTCAAGGAATGCGTCAACAGTGGATAGCAAACCCAGCGTGAAGTAGCTATCGGGTGCAACATTTGGCTGAATGACACCGCCCAGTTGCTGACACAATTTTGCGCGAGTCAGCGTGGTGGTGATCAACTCTTTTGGTTTGTCTTCCAGCTTATTCAACGCTATCAGGCTGGCCCAGCCGCGAATCTGATTAATGCCCAGTAACATAATGGCTTGCCGCAGTGATGAGATTTCCTGAGCAAAGCGGTAAGCCGCAGAATTGATCAGCCGTAAAAGCTTGTAACTGAGCACCGGATCGCGGCTGATAATCTGTTCCAGAGCGTCGATTGAGATATCTGAACGATACAGTTCGGCCAGCAAGGCCATAACCGTAGTACGATTTTCTATCGTTTTTTTGCCCTTGATAAGATCAGGGCGCGATAAAAAATAGCCCTGAAACAACGAAAAGCCGAGTGATTTACAGTGCTCAAGCTGCTCGTGGGTTTCGATCTTTTCTGCAAGTAATCGCGCATGAGGTTGCAGCTTCTTTACATGCTGTAGCAGCTGGGTTTCGCTAAGATCAAGTACGTCCAGCTTAATAATGTCTGCATAGCGAACCAGTGCTGCGGTATCGGCCGTGAGGACAAAGTCGTCGAGAGCGATAGTGAATCCGGCCCTTTTCAGGCGCGCCAGATTATCCAGTAGCTCCTGATTAATTGTCTGGTCTTCCAGTACTTCCACCACCAGTCGTTGCGGAGTAAAAGGGAGCTCTGTACCGAGTAACTGTTGAGTAAAATTGACAAACGCAAACTTCTCACCGACTACATCGTTAATGGCCAGTTCCGTAAATGCGTCAAGCAATACCTGTGAGGTTGCCTGCTCTCCGTCAGCGAAGGGCTCCCCCGCTTCTTGAACTGATCGGTACAGCAGTTCGTAACCGTAAACTTGAAGTTCACGATCAAAAATTGGCTGGCGTGCAAACAGAATCGGCGACTGAGGCATGCAAAGTCTCTTTGGTCAGGTGGATACAGGCTGCCCCGTACTATTTTAGCTAATGATAGTAAAGTTGAATGGTATGTCAGGTTAACAACTTGTTACATGTGTTACTTACAGAATGGCAAAGCTGTCTACATCTATTTGCCGAAATGTTGAATTGCGCGCATTCAGGTCTTTGGTTAACGTAAATAAGCTAGGTTTGCAGTGCAGTTAATTGCTGATTCAGTGCGGCGGCAGGTCGACAGATAGGCGGGCAGCCACTGCCTGGAAAACGTTATTCACCAGCCAGCTAAGGGGCTTAAGGCCTGTCATTAACAGGCCTTTTTATCATCGTGCGACAAACGCGCTTATTGCTCAGGTGAGAACCAAATGGGGGACGACCAGGCTCGTTCCTGGATTGTAGCAGCGACCTCTGTGGGTATAGGCATATTATTGCGAATAGCCACTAAAGTGCTCCAGCGAGGTGTAGGTATTTCCAGAACGCGAGCGTAATAAACGGCGGGCTTTTCTGGGTCAAACTCGGGATCTTGCCAGGTAGCGGCAAGATACGGTGCACCAATATCGTTGCGGTAGACACCTGTTTTCAAATCGACCGTATTGCCAACTGCCTGCGCTTTACCCGTTTTGGGGTCAATACTACGCTGGTCAGACAGCGCCACATCAAAGATTTTCTCCTGGTATTTGTCGCCCTCCAGCCACAGTTTAATCACCTGAATCCGGTCAAGGTTTGCACCTTCGGGGTCTTTGAGTGCTTCCAGAATAAAATAAGGCGCTTTGTCCTTAGCTGTCGTTGATGCTGGTAAGTCACCACCCATGGGGGTACCTCGAGCATAGGCATCGGCTACCCATTGATAATCGCCAATATCTTTGGGTGCTACGTCCCAGCTGGCAAACATGCGCAGGCGAATACGGGTGCCTGAGGTAGCAAAGGTTTCGCGACGTTTAAAGGCCGCAAAAATAGCATCTCGGGTGTTTTCCTCCGCCCATACGCCGGTTAAGCCAGCGGTTCCACGTTCAAGAAAGCCCATGCGGCGCGCCTGGTAGGCCTGCTCGCTTTCATTGGGCTGAGGGGTAAACGCTTTGCTATTTGCCAGTGATTGTTCGGCGGCCGCGCCGGTGGGCATCATGGTGTCAGCATCGATGCCAAACTGGCCACCAGCGTAGTTGTCCTCGTCACTGATACTCAGCGCATTGTGGATATCGGACGCACCGGCAACCCCGTACTTAAACGGGTTTTCTCCCACCTTGGATTCAATCACCAGACCCCGACCAAAACCCTGGCGGGTGAAGCTGCCGTCTTTCTTGCCTTTAACCCCACCGGGCCCTAGCAGGTGATCAAAAATTTCGAAATTGGCAAATTCATCGTTGGGTGATAGCGCGGGTAAGGTATCCGACTGCCCTTTAATCTGAATAATTTCAGTGAGCGGTTCGTTGGTTGCGCGGCGTTGTGCGTAGGCTTCATCAATGGGTTTACCATCGCTGTCGTTCCAGTCATACATTAAGCCGTTGGATACATTGGCGTTGTGGGGAATAGCAATCACATCAATGCCTTGCTTGCGGGTGCTTTCCAGGTAGGTCCATAAGTCTTCCGGGCGCACTGAATCGTCGCCGGTATAAGGCTTGGGTGCATCGGGGGCATTAAAAATCACATTGCGGTGCAGGTTACTTCTACCCGCTGCCATGGCTGACCATTCATAGGCAATAAAAGTGGTAAATTTACCGGGCTGGTAATAGTCGTTGGCGGCCTTTTTAGTGATTTCCCAGGCGTCTGCTTTGGCTTTGGCATCGTGCAAAGGCGCGGGCGGCTCTGTGCCAGCTCGGCTGGCTTTCACTTTATCGCGCATGGCCGCCATAGGGTTTGCCAGGTATTCCTGGCCCAAGGCACTCTGGGCAAATTCGCTGGTGGGGTCTTCCAGTGGTGTCATGGTACCCATGTTTTCGGAGTGGTCAGTCACCGCCATAAAATCCAGCGGCCAGCCGCGCTGGGCAAACACATAGTCTTTGTCGGTAATGCCTTGTTCGCTGGCCAACTGTTCCGCCGGTACTTTTACCGGTTCACCCATACCAAAGCGATAGGCATCGGCCGGACGCAACTTGGTACCATAGCCCCAGGCATCGAGAGAAAACGTGGTGTGCAGGTGAAGCTCACCAAAAAATACTCGTCGCGTTTCCGGGGCACTGTCTTGTTCCGCTGCGAAGGCAAGAGGTGTATTGGCTAGCGCGGCAGCTGCGATAGCCACAGATAGTATGTGTCGGTGTAACTTCATGGGAAAATCTCCATTGAAAACGTTAATGCGCAACGAACAGCGGCAGGGTATTTTGGAAGGTCCAGTATGCGCCGGCGATACCAACCACATAGGCCGGTGCCCGCTGCGCTAGCCAGGCCGGCCTGGTATTGATGCTGAATGCTTTGACTAAGCAGAAAACGGCACCAATAAACAGCAACTGGCCAGCCTCAACGCCCAGATTAAACAGCAGTAGCGCGGCGACTAGTTCGTGGGTATTAGCAGGAATGCTGGAAAAGGCACTGGCGAACCCAAGCCCATGGAATAATCCAAAGCCAAAGGCCACCAGCCAGGGATAACGAATGGTTACGCTGATGTGTCCGCGCTGTTTACGTATGGCTTCTGCCCCGAGAAACACGATGGACAACGTAATCATGGCTTCGACAAACGGCACTGACAGCGAAAAGTAGCCCAACGATACCGCACCCAGTGTCAGACTGTGGGCCAGTGTAAAACTGGAAACAGTGATCACCAGTGAGCGGCGCGATGAGACCAGCAGTAACATGCCCAGCACGAACAACAAGTGATCATAGCCCAGCAAGATGTGCTCGATACCTATCAATACCATTGCCGGTAGCGCGACCGGTGTGGCGTTGCTTTCGGTAAAGGTTAATGCTGTATTATCGGGTTTTAATCGGTAGGTGTGGGTATCACCGTGCCCCCAATCTACGTTGACCAGTACGTCGGTAATACTGGAACTTAAACCGTCGATGGTCAGCGCGGCCCCGGCCAGACTTTCATCGGCTGCTGTGCGCACTTGCCAGCGTTGCGTCAGAAAAGTATCTGACACATAGTTTTCTGTAGGTTCGCTATCGATCCAGCCATTTGACAAACTGGGGCGCAGGCGCAAAGCAAATTCGCCTTGCACCGGGCGCTTCCAAACAACCTGCCACTGCTGGTTGCTTATTTTTTTAATTTCCACGTAAGCAGGCCGCACTTCATGTGCGTTCGCCATGGCAGACAGCAATAGGCCGCACAATGCTATCCATGTTGCTATCCAACGGACTACAGCTATCTGGTTCATGGTCGTAAACCACCCTCAGAGACAATGTCATAATGGACGGCGAGTTGTTCCCAAGCTTTTTCATTCAGCTGCTCGCGCGCATCATGCAAATAGTCACGCACGAGTTTGTCTTTAATCTCTGCCAGTGTGGGTTGATAGGCCGGACTCTTCGCTTCTACAAAAAACAAATGCCAGCCGTAACCAGAACGCACAGGTCCAAACCATTCACCTGTTTTTGCCTGCATCAATGCTGCAACCGCCGGTGAATGGCCAAATACTCGTGCAATCTGCTCACGGCTGTAATGCACGTAGTGATAACGATCGGGAAATGGGTCTCCCGATGTGGACTCGATGCTGGCAGATGAATTCTCTAAAACATGTTTGCCCCGCGTTACGGCATCGGTTTTGCCATCACGCTCGGTGAAATACACATGGCGAAACGAAATTTTTGCTGGAATGGTATAAGCATCGGCGTTAGTCGAGAGATAGGTTTCGAGCTGGTCGTCAGTCGGGGTATCTGGAGCCTGCAAGTCTTCAATTAAAAAACGCATTTTTTGCGCAAGGCGCCGTCGTATCACTTCATCATCTTCATTGAGCCCGAGTTTGATAGCTTCGCGCATTAATACTTCTTCTTCGATATCATTCTGAACCAGTTTGTCCAAGGTTGTGACATTGGGCGGTTGGCCGAATTGTTGCTGATACAAATTAGCCAGTTGGGCAATGCGTTGCTCAGAAATATGAATGGCGCGTGCGGATTGTTCTGCATGCTTTTGCTCAACCAAGGAGACTGTGCCATACAACAGTGCCCCGACAAGAGAAAAATGTACCAAGGGTTCGTTGAGCAGTTGTTTAAAAAAACGCATGTACTTACCTGCCTAAATAAAATCAAAAATGTTTCAGGGCTTTCCTGGGAAAATGAGTAAATCACTTTCGGCGTAGCCGTAGCGAATAGCTTTGGCCTGTAACGTTTTGTTGCTGGGTACGGTGACTGGCCCGGTATAAAGTTGCCAGGGAGTATCCTCGCCTTTGGATATCAGGCGATAGCCAATTGAGGCCCCTGATGTGTCACTGGCTAATGTGACGCTTAATGCGGTGTTTAATGCGGCTTGGTTTGAAGCGCTGCTAGCTATTACATCGGCCTTGGGTTTGGCTGTCACTGGTTGTTTGCCGCCTGGCCACATCTCGGCAATCATATTGGCCTCTGGTTCCCGGCTTGTGTCACCCACACGCGCCAGCCATTGATCCATGGCCGCGCGCAGGCGCTGCAATTCACCGGCAAAATCAGGGTCGGCTGCCAGATTGTGCACCTCATAGGGATCGGTCAAGGTGTCATATAGTTCTTCTTTTGGTCTGGGAGCCTTGAAGTAAAAGTGCTGTGTGTTATTGAGCAAGTTTTCTGCTTCGCCTGCCCAGAGCTCTTGCATGATGGGGAACATATCGCGAAAAGCCAGTGGCCGGAAATACGCTAAACCGTCCATGTAATTGCGAATATATTTATAACGTTGGTCACGCACCGCTCGCACCCAGTCGGGGGTTCCGTCCATACGGTCGCGCCCAGCATAAATATATTGTCGTGAGTTTATCTGCCGATTATCGAGAAAATTACGGCCCTGAATAAATTCAGGAATCGACGCGCCGGCAAGATCCAATATTGTCGGTGCAAGATCGACAAACGATACCAGCTGATGCTCAACGTTGCCTTCGCCATGCCCATCTGGAAATCGAACGATCATAGGTACATGTAAACCGCTGTCGTAAACCGAACGCTTGGCCCGTGGAAATCCGTCGCCGTGGTCGGTCGTCCAGATAATAATCGTGTTATCAGCGAGGCCATCTTTTTGCAGATTACTGAGAATCGCAGCTACCTGGCTGTCCATGTAATGAATATTGTCATACATCTGCGCAATATTTTTGCGCACACGAGGGGTGTCTGGATAATACGGTGGCACCGTCACATCGGCAGGATTAGTGACATGGTTGATCAACTGTTCACGGGTTTGTGCCAGTTTTTTGATCTTTGCCCCGAACCTGCCTTTGGCTTCATCCGCTACATCAAATAACCGGCTTTCATGCGTCCACATGAGATTTATCATGGCGAAAAAAGGTTTGCCTTGCGGTAGCTGGCGCCACACCGCCGGTTCTAGCTCAGAGGTGAATCCACCTACGTCTACATCCCACACGGTAAACGGTTCGCCAAATTGATAATCACGTTTAGCAAAGTTTGCTGTCACGTATCCCGCGCGGCGTAATAATTCCGGGAACGCTTTAATCTCAGCAGGTGGCACGGCCTCATATTGATAATACGCCGTGCGCATGTGTTGCGTGCCCATCGACTGTGGGTAAACGCCGGTGATCAATGCAGAACGACTTGGCGCACAGACGCCTGCGGCGGTAAACACATTGGTGTAACGAACACCCTGCCTAGCCAGCTTATCGAGGGCGGGAGTGTTGGCGGCGAGATCGCCAAATGCACCAACTCGGCTGCTCATATCTTCTGCCACAATCAACAGTATATTGGGGAGACCTTTTGATGGACTGGCAGCACTCACGTCCACGCTGAGCGCCATTAGAAAAAATAAACCAATGCGTATTTTCATAGCGTTCCTGACTATTTCTCCGTCCAATTAGTCGCAACAGATGTTGGCGCTAACAGAAGTACATCTGCTTTTGTCTCGTAAGTTTTTTTTATCAGCATGAAGAATTGGCCAGTTGCCGTAGATATGAAAAGTTAAATGGGTCAGCACGTATTATTAGTTTGTTAAAGCTAGTCAGCCAGCGCCTGTCTACATTAAAACCGCTGCGGCCGTAAAAACCCTTACTGAAAAAGATATTTTTTAAATTAAAAAAGGCAGGCTATAGGTGAAATGTGAACAAGCTCCAACAAAACAAAAAGGTCGCCGCGTTTCTGCGGCGACCTTTTTTACAACGGCTCTTGAGATTGAGTAATATCAATCCGTAAACCTAGTACGCTCCCAAATGATATGTAAACTCAACCCCTGCGTAGCGGTAAGCTTCACGATTGAGTACATGATAAACCACCCTTGGGTTGCTGGGGCTCAGCATGCGGCGCTCTTCGTAAAAATCGTCCAGCGCGTTCTTCACAAAGGCTTCAACAGACCAGCGGCCGTCGTTGCTTTCAAGACCAAAATTCAGGCCCAACAAACCGTAAGAGTCGCGATCTACACGAGCATCTTGGTTGACATCACCAACACTTTTATCCTGCCAGCGATAGTTACCACTCACGTAAGCATTAAACGGCAAGCTGTCCAGGTTAAAGTCGTAACGTGCCTGCAGGGTGTATTTCACTTTCGGCGAGTTAGGAATGTCTTTCCCTGAAAGATCCTGAATGCCGCCCACACAGCCTTCTGCTTCCGTTTGGGCTATGTAACACTGGCCATTGCGATATTCATCAAAGTAGGCGTCGATCCAGGCGATACCACCGCTTAGCAGCAGATTTGCAGTAGGTTTGGCAGCAAAATCAATTTCTACACCTTTGGTGATCGCGGTACCCGCGCTGGTAAGAAAGAAGCCAACTTCGTCTGGTTGCGTACCGGTACCCTGTAAACCATTAAACTTGGTATGGAAAGCGGTTACACCCAGGCGCAGGCGATTATCAAAAAACTCACTTTTGGTACCAATCTCCCAGGCTTTAGAGGTTTCAGCCGGCACGGGGTTGCTGCGGTCCAAAGAGTTTAAGCCGAAAATTACGTCGAAGGCGGGGGCTTTGTAGCCTTCGCCGTAAGAGGCATAGATCATCGTGTTTTCAGTCGCATCCCACTGTACAGAAAGCTTGCCTGAAACATTGTCTTCTTTGGTGCTATTGGTCAAGGGAATACCATCGACGGGGTAAGACGGTCGTGTAGCTGGGCCAGGTGTTTCAGTGGCGCGAATAAAGTTGTAGCCAATATCGTCTTTGGTGTAACGCAGGCCTAAGCTAGCGGTCCAGTCCTCGGCAATATGCCAGTTAGCCTGTCCAAATACGGCCCAGTTCTTAATATCCAGCCCGGCATCCATATAACCAAAGGCTGTGCGTGGTGTTCCACCAGCTTCAGTACAGGTCAGGCTTGGATCAGTGCTAGTGGTTCCAGGACAGAAAAGTACTTCACGTTCAAAATAACGGGTAATTTCCTGGTCCCAGTAAAATGCACCAGCGGTTACATCGAAATTGTCCCATGCTGTAGTGGTCACGCGAATTTCTTGCGAGAACTGTTTGAATTCCTGCTCGCCATCGGGGCTGTTACCATCAGAGGTACCGTTACTGATGAATGCGCTACGCCCTGGCATGGCCACAGTGTAGCCATAACCGTCAACATCCTGCTGCGTGTCTAATGTCATTTGGCGGTAAGCGGTAATCGATGTGAACACAAAGTTATCAAAATCGATGGTTAACTCACCAGACAAACCCGATGTTTCAGTGTCAGAAACGGTAGGCGTATTAGCCGTCAGTTCAGTATTTTCGCTGTTAACGTTCAGGTCTCGCCAGTCATAAAGATCTTGTGGGGCTGTGCCAAGTACAGCTAATGAACGGGCGCAGCAATTGTTTTCTTGCTTGGAGTAGTCGGCAATCAACAGCAAGTTTGCGCTGTCAGTTAAGTCAATTTCGAGCTTGCCACGCACACCTTCACGGTCGTAACCGTTTAAGGATTCGCCGTTGGTTATGTTTGTGAAGTAGCCATCGTACTCTTTGCTGAAAGCGCTCAAGCGGCCGCGTACATTGTCAGTCAATGGCCCAGATACTTGCGCGCTCAGGCCCCAGCCGTCGTCGCTGGTGGTTGAGCCGGTTATCGCAGCCTCAAATTCATGTGATGGACGTTTGGTAATTACATTAATAAGGCCAGCGGAAGCATTTTTACCAAACAGCGTGCCCTGCGGACCACGCAACACTTCAATACGCTCAATGTCAGACAGGTCTGTCAGAAACTGAGTGGTACTGCCCATAGTAACGCCGTCAATAACTGTACTTACTGTGGGTTCGACGCCAATACCCAGAGTGGTTGAGCCTATGCCACGTACCTGGATACCTGAGTTGTTAGACGACAAACCTCGGTCGAAAGTAACCGATGGCGAAAGGCCAACCAAGTCTTCAAACTCACGGGTTTTTGTCATTTCCAGTAATTCGCCAGACAGCGTGCTTACCGCTACAGGTACGTCCAGGTATTTTTCTTCACGCTTCTGTGCAGTGACTACAATTTCTTCAAGACCGATGTTTTCCATAGGTCTGTTTTGGGCCAGTGATTGTTGGCCACTGGTAGCAAACAATGCACCCAGAATACTGGCCAGCAGCGTTTTTTGTGGATTCGGTTTATTAGAGCTCATTGATTTATTCTCTTCATCACGACTTATTGTAATAATCAGATGATGGTTACCGTTAAACCGTGCACTCAGCCCACTGCCTCGCAGCAGCGCAGTAACAGCGTCGTGCAAGGTGTAGTTGCCCTTCAGGGGATTGGTTTGATGATTTTTGACTTCATCAAACGGGTAAATCACCGTGATATCCGCTTGTTGGCCAAGTACGGGTAACGCCTCACCTGCATTTTGCCGGGAAATATCAAAGTAGATTGTGTCTGGCGCAGCCGCACAAATTGATGAGAACAAAATAGAAAAAACAGCAACCATAGGCAGTCTACTATTTTTATTATTTGCTATACGCAACCGCGCTGCTATTTCCCGGCTTGTGTAATGAATCATTTTGCTTGTAAGCAAAATGATTCCTAGCACGTGTATAGAAAACCGTTGGAGCATCTAAAACCCCTACTCTTTAATTAATTATTTTTTTCTGTAATGAGCTGTCTGCACGATAGTACAACGTAGCCGGGTGAATCGGGATATTATATTTATTCAAAATCGATGGAGGGATTAAGCACAGTTTTTCGGCAAACGATAGCTCACCTAACTGCGATCAGCAGACAAAATAACGCGGTCGTTCGATGCATATTCCACGAAAAGCCCGAGCCCCTGACCAAGACTGCTCAGCAAGGCATCAATATCATCTGTTTTATAATGGCCGCCGATACGTAGAGATGCCAAGGATGCATCGGCAAGAACCAGTTTTTTATTGGTATAACGCCCAATTTCAACCAACGCTTCTTTGAGGGTTTCCCCTTTAAACACCAGCGCCCCTTCTTGCCAGGCGAGCTTGCGGGTGAACTCCTCTTCGCTCACATCCTCCTGCGCTTCAATCACATAGCTGTAGCTCAGCGCCTGGCCGGCGCCGATTAGCGCCTCAACCGGCTTTATTGCATCAGCTGTAGCAGCAATTGAGTTGGATTTGATTTTGGCATCAGGCAATGGCTGACCATAAAGTACGTCAGCACTCATTTTCAGGGCGGGCTGCTGACTGCCGAGCGTATTACTAAACACCTTCACCCGACCTTCGGTAACAAGCACATCTACCGTATCACCTCGGTCGCGCACATTAAATGCAGTTCCCACTGCCCACACCAGACCATCGTGAGCATAGACCACAAAAGGTCTTTCTGGGTTTTTAGCAACGTCAAAAGAGGCCTCTCCATGCACCAACGTAATGGCGCGTCGGGAGTCCGAATAATCTACAGTGAGTTTTGTATTGGTATTAAGATGCACCACTGTGCCATCGTCGAGAGTGTATGTGGCGTGTTCACCGACACCTGTCACATAATCTTTCCCACCGAGGGTAAACATGGCAAAGGTCAGGAGCATAACCAGTGGAACGGCAGCTAATGCTAAGGTGGCGCGTGACGGTAACTGCCAGTGGCCCAGCAAACGTTCTAATAAACGTGCGGCCAGCGATATCTCTTGCTGCTCTGTTTCTTGCTCCGGCAGCGGAAACATTTGCCCCAGTTCTTCCAGAATACCCATGGCATCCCAGTTCCTGGCAAGCTTAAATAGGTACTCACGATGAAAATCACTGCGCTGAATCCACTCACGTAATGCATCTAGATCGGTTTCAGTCAAGCTGCCCCCATCCAGACGCACAAGCCACATCCCCGCTTCTTCTTTAACGGCTGCATGGTTAGGGAACGGCGTGATATTACCGCCTTCAGGAAGGCTATTTTGTGTCATGACCTATTACATTTACCTGTTGCACTGTTTGGCTTAACGCGGGGAGCTTGCATGGTTGGCGCCTTTTCTTCCTTATCCATATAATCAGTGCAGCGTACAATAGCCTTAGTTAAATGCACTTCCACGGTTTTCACGCTGATCTCCATACGCTCGGCAATCTCTTTGTGGGTTAAGCCATACACACGGCGCAAAATAAATACGCGCTGGCATTTAACCGGCAACTGTCTAACAGCTCGGCAAAAAAGCTCAAAGCGCTCTCGTGATTCAAATTGCTCTTCCAACGATGGGGTTTCTAATAAAACCGACTCGGGCATCAAATCCCCTATTGTATCGGTCAAACGGAATTCCAGTTTATCCAGCGAGTTCAGTGCAAGGTTGCGGGTGGTGGTGTAGAGGTAAGCATCTGTTACATCGATATTACGGGCATTTTTCGCCTCAATCACTTTGACGAAAGCCTCCTGAACCACATCTTCGATTTCTTGTGGTCGTTTAAAATAGCGAGATGCATAACCGAGCAGGGAGCTGCGTAAGGTTGTATATAGCTGCCCGATACCTTCATGGCTAGGTAATGACTTTTTGGTCATGCCTCCCCCGTTCGCAGGGTTATTAAAAACGTCGGATCGCTTTATAAACCGAGCCGCTTATTATACTGGTGTCGCTCAAAGAGACGGGTAATATTACCACAACATAGCAGGAATGGAATTTCTCAAGGTTGGGAACGACTGATCCCGATAGGGCTAAAAACTGAGATTCTTACCAAAGATGGAAGATATAGAGTGCCTAATATGATGATCGTTTTTCATCTGAGTGACTTTTAAGCAATAAAACGCAGTAGAAAACCGTGATTCACAAGATGAGCAGGAAAACAGTAGCTAGAAAATCGGAATCGAACCCGGCCCGGTCACACCTTCACGGTACTTTCTTAAAGCTCTCCAGGCCAAAGCCCGCAATGCCCCACCCGGCCATAAAAAAAGCTGATCTTATCTAAGACAAGATCAGCTTTTTCCAGGATAAACTACAACTTAAAAATCCGCGCGAACACCCAGCTGAAGTTCAGACATATCCTTGCCAGAACTAGTGGTGGGCTTTCTACCAGCATCATTTTTTAGGTCTTCATAAGAAACCCAGACTGAGTACTTTTTCCCCAAGCTTCTGACATATTCCACTTTAACAGAGTCAACATCGCCCGAAATATCACATTTATCGACTGCGTATCGAGCATGGAGCTTATTTTGTCCGAAAACATACTGTCCATAGATACCGTTACTACTGCGCTCTTCCGTCTTGCATGAGTTTATACCATTTTTATTACCTTCAACCTTCGCGTCACGTAAACGAACATTACCAGTACTCGTTCCATACAGGTCAAAATCTTCATCCGCTCTATGCGTATACGCCGACAAGGTGAAACTGTCAGTGACTTTCCACCATGCCCTTAAACCTAATAGTCCACCGGTATTGTCACCACGATTATCTTTTGCGTACGCAGCTTGCAGTGTGACCGGGCCGGTCTTGTACTCACCACCAATTTGAAATTGATCAAAAGAATCGCCGTCCTGCCCTTCTACTTGTGTACCAAGGCCTAACGTAAAATTGCCGTTCTTATAATAATATTGTACTAAGTCGTCATCACGGATAGTGGCTTGACGGACAGAATCATTACCGTCCGAAAAATAAGCACCCCGAACGAACTTATGCCACACCAACGTTTGCGAACCGTAGTACACGGTACCCCAATCGCCCTTTAGACCAACCATCATCAAACGCATGGTGGGGCCTTCATTTTGCTCAACATCCACCAAATTGTCGGAGCGCAAACCATACTCAAGCTGTGCAAGGCCTGTTAACCCATTTCCCAGATCCATATTACCCTTAACACCGATTCTACTTAGGTAATCTCGTCCATTGGCGCCATCATCGCTGGTGCCAGCATCGACACTGTCAATACCAATGCGAAAAGAGCTATAAAAGTCTACATTTGGTTCGTTCTGCGCCAGGGTTTGACCAGCCGCAGCTAACATACCTACAAAAATTGCTGTTTTAGAAAATACTGTTTTCATTATTATCACCTTATCTTTTTAAGTATCATTCTTGGTTTGCTTGAACTGCAGCATCAATGAGATCAGAGCCAATTTTGTCACTAAACTTATTCCAGACGGGTTTCATTGCGTTAACCCACTCTTCCCTCTGAGCATCGGTAAGTGTGTGTATCGTTGAAACTCCGGAATCAGCAATGAATTTTTTGTCACGCAAATTAAAAGCCAGCGCCTTCCCATTACCATATTCAATGGCTTCATCCAGTGATTTTTTGATGACGTCTCTGGTTTGGTTAGGTATTTCATTCCAAAACTCAACAGAGGTAATAACGAGATAATCTAATAAGCCATGATTGGTTTCAGTAATATGAGGCTGAACTTCATAAAACTTTTTTGAATAGATGTTTGACCAGGTATTTTCCTGTCCGTCGATGGCTTTTGTTTGCAACAAAGTAAAAACTTCAGAAAATGGCTTCTTCAATGGCATCGAATTAACGGCCTCAAACTGAGCCTGCAACACATCAGATGTCATAATGCGAAATTTCTTTCCTGCGGCGTCGGCAGGAACAATGATAGGGTCATTTGAAGAAAGCTGCTTCATTCCATTGTGAAGATAGCCAAGCCCGACAAGCCCTTTTTTACGCATTGAGTTGAGCAAGCGCTGGCCTTCATCACTCTGTTGGAAGCGTTCTGCTGCTGCTAGATCTTTAAACAAAAACGGCAGATCAAATATTTGCAGCTGATCAGTATACTTTTGTAGCTTAGAGAGTGAGGGTGCAGCCATTTGCACATCGCCAAGAATCATTGCTTGCAAAACGGTATCGTCATTAAACAATTGCCCATTGGGATATACATCCACCTTTACTTGTCCTGGAAGGCGTTCTTCTACAAGCTCCTTAAATTTAATGGCCATTTGACCTTTTGGTGTGTTTTCGGCAACAACATGAGAAAACTTTATCGTAATGGGTGCCGACCAGCTTAGGACGGGGACTGCCAGTAATGCAGCCGCAAGAAGTATTTTAATCTTCATGTTCGATCTCCTGGATTATTGATTATTCTAAAATGGATCAACTTTTTATTAGCAAAAACTGATTAAGCTTCACCGAATTTCTTATCAGCAAATTGGTAATTGCACTAAGCATGCCAATATGGGCTATACTGGAGCCATCGCCCGTCACCACTGGTATCGCGAACCCCACGTTACAGATTGAGAATAATAAAATGGGTCAGACCTGAAACATTTGCCATGGAAAACATTACTAACACCACTCAAAACAATCAGCAGACGGCCAATTCGATTAGATGGCCACTTTTTAGCTCCAATAACATTTGGTTGTTATTTCTATGGATTGTTCTGTCATTCATATGGGGCAGCTATCAATTTAAGGAAAATAAAAATAGCAGTCTGATTGCACTAGGCTTAGAGGCATCCCAAGTGGCGTCGGGCCTTGAGGCTCACCTAGCAAGATTTCAATCATTACCAAGGATCCTCGCGAAAACACCTGATATTAAACGCGTTTTATATTTGCCTAATAAAACTGTCACTGAAAGAACTAACCGGCTACTTAAACAGCTGAATAAGCAGCTTAGTACTGATGTCATCTATGTCATACAAACAGACGGAACAACCGTTGCCTCAAGCAACTATGACAAGCCTGAAAGCTTTGTTAGTAAAAACTATGACTTTCGCCCCTACTTTAAAACTGCTCTGCTTGGAAATGAGGGGCGATACCATGCACTCGGAACGGCATCAAGAAAGCTAGGCTATTACTTTTCTGCGCCAATATTCAGTGGCGACCAGATCATTGGTGTGATTGCTATTAAAATTAATTTGAAATTTATTGAGCGTTTAACTAGCTATCCAGATCTTGACTATATCGTCGTAGATGAAAACGGAATTATCTTTTTTTCAACCCAAAAGGATTGGATGTATCAAGCGTTGAATGGCTTAACGAAAGAGCAGGTAGCAAATATAAATAAAAGCAGACAGTACGGAAAGCTTAATCCAAGCGTAATCCTGAAGAAAACCAACTCAACAGGTTTAGATGATTTTTTTTGCATTGGACAGAAAGAACCTTGCAAAAATTATCTGCATGCAGATGAGCATATCCTGGAAAGCAAGTGGGATGTATATGCCCTAAGCCCGAAGCGATTATTACTTATTGATTTACTCTATAGTCTAGTGTTGTCGAGCTCACTCTTTTGGATGATAGCACTTGGCTTTCTTTTTTATCGAAATTATAAATCGCATGAGCGCTATTTGGCCGATGAAAAGGACAGATTATTAAATACGGTAGGGATTTTGACGGCAGATTTACGCAAAACTAACGAAGAGCTACAAGCCAATGTTGATCATTACCGAAGTGCAAAATTAGAGCTTGAACATACGCAAGACGAACTCATCCAGGCAGAAAAACTTGCATTGCTTGGCGAATTGTCAGTCGGTTTAAATCATGAACTTAATCAACCCATCCTGGCGATTAAGGCCTACGCAGAAAACAGCATTCGGTTTTTACAGCGGCAGCAGATTGATGCAACTGAGAAGAATTTATCCGAAATTAGCAAAATATCCGATACAATGGGTGAAATAATTTCTCAATTTAAAGTATTTTCCCGAAAAGAAAATACGTCAAGCCCAGCAAATATGGCAGACATTGTTGAGGACTCACTGGTCATCATGCAGCCACGCCTATCATTTCAAAAAATAGTCTTGCACAAACACTGGGAAGACAATATAAATAGCATGTTTTTTTGCAACTCAATCCAGGTGCAGCAGGTCGTCGTAAACCTGATAGCCAACGCTGCTCAAGCTTTGGATAGGACCCCAAACCCAAAAATAGACATTTCTATTTTTATCAATGATGATCTAGTTGTATTGGAAGTAGCAGATAATGGGCCGGGAATTGACAGCCAAAACAAAGAAAATATTTTCACTCCATTCTTTACTACCAAGCCTCAGGGGTTAGGTTTGGGCCTTTCACTTTCGAAAAGAATCGTGGAGTTATTTAAAGGGAAAATTTACGCAAAAAATAATATTCACGGTGGAACGGTATTTAGGTTGGAATTTCCCGCTCACAGTGGACAGGTTTAATGAATAAAAATATTGAGATAATTTTTGTAGATGATGAAGAAGATGTTCGAAAAGCGCTATGCCAAACAATCGAAATGGAAGGATATAGCGTAAATAGTTTCGGTTCTGCAGAGGACGCTTTACCACATATAGACCCAAGCTTTCCCGGCGTAATTATCACAGATTACAATATGTCAGGCATAAACGGCATAGAATTTTTGCAACGAATAAAGGCGATAGATGCCGATATACCGGTTGTACTGTTGACTGGGCATGCTGATGTCAGCGTTGCCGTGGAAGCTATGCGTTGCGGTGCGTATGACTTTCTGGAAAAACCTTTTTCCACAGAAGCTTTACTAGAAAGTCTAGCCCGTGCCTTGGAAAAACGACAACTGGCATTGGACAACCGCCAATTAAGGCTTGAGCTAACCGGGCAATCTATTCCGGGCCGGCGAATCCTAGGCAATCACCCAAGCATTCGCGACCTGCGAACAACATTACTGCGAGTCAAAGATGCCCCAGCAGATATTTTAGTCTTTGGCGAAACTGGAAGCGGCAAAGAAATGGTCGCACGATTCGTACACAACCATAGCAATCGTCATAACAAGCCCTTTGTAGCAATTAATTGTGGTGCGGTACCCGAAAACATGATTGAAAGCGAGTTATTTGGTCATGAAGCGGGAGCATTTACTGATGCAAAAAAACGCAAAGCCGGAAAATTTGAGCACGCTAACGGTGGCACCTTATTTTTAGATGAAATTGAAAGTATGCCAATGGCGTTACAAATTAAAATACTCCGTGTATTGGAAGAGCGTTACGTTGAACGGCTTGGCAGTAATGAAGGCTTTAAGATAGACGTTAGGATTGTTGCAGCAACCAAAGAAGATTTAAAAGAAAAGGCATCAAGAAACGAATTTAGGCTGGATCTTTATTACCGCTTAAATGTTGTCGAAATCAGCATTCCGCCTTTACGTGAACGGCTTTCCGATATTCCGCTTCTATTTGAGCACTTTGTATTAATGGCAGTGGAAAAATTTGGCATGGAAAAACCACCGGTTACGGCCCGCCATCTGCAAGCATTAACACAGCATAAGTGGCCCGGAAATGTACGTGAGCTACGGAATGTTGCGGAGTGCTTTGTGCTCTTGGGCGAACAGAAAGCCTTTCCCGATAATGCCCTGTCTGTTTCCAGCCGCGAGCTCACCCTGAGTGAACAATTAGAAAAGTTCGAAGAGCAAGTGGTTCGCAATGCTTTAGAGCAGCACAATGGCCGGCTTAAAGAGGTGCAAGAAGCATTAGGTATAGGGCGCAAAACACTCTATGACAAAATGATTAAATTTAGTCTGGATAAACAGGAGTTTAAGAGCTCAGTAACTTAAAGCACCAGCGCCTTGCTAATGACGTATGGTTTTCGCCCCGTTACGCCTAGCTAACGGGTAGCACTTGAAACAAATCTTGCCCTCACTTTCCCCGCCCCCTCAATTACCCCTTATTTATCAACAGGTTGCGTCAAATTTTTCAACTGGCATGTGATTTGCTACTTATCTCTAGGTCACTGATTTTAAAAACAATAGATAAGTGTAGTAGAGGAAACAACATGAAACTCTCGATCTTTCATAAGCTAGAGGAAGGCCTCATTGGCTTACTACTAGTCACGATAACCCTATTAGTCTTTGTCGAAGTCATATTACGCTTTGGTTTCAACACAGGCTTGCATTGGTCTCAAGAGGTAACACTATTACTTAATGCCTGGTTTGTACTCATAGGCGCATCCTGGGGCCTTCGTGAAAAGGCACACATCTCCGTTGATGCATTTGTCAAAATCTTACCCCATAAATTAAGAGTAGTTTTTACTTGCCTTGCAATCACCCTGTCATTGGTCTATGTCGGCTTGCTGATTTATGGATCTTGGGTCTATTTAAGCAAAATGCGGATGATCGGTATTGAAATGCAGGATGTAGCGATCGAAAAGTGGATCGTTATGAGTGTCCTGTTAATTGGATTTGGCTTAATGGGAATACGCTTAATAGGAATGTTTTGGCGAGTTCTTAGGCACGGCGAAGTTAGCCAATTTCATAAGTCTGAACTACCTGAATTAATGAATTCTGATCTCAATAATAACAAGGGGCTTTAAAATGACAGCTCTCATACTCTTCTCTCTATTATTATTTTGTATTTTAATCGAAGTTCCTGTTGCTATAGCGCTGGGATTGTCATCCATAGTCACTATCTTGTTTTTTTCTGGTGACTCACTGGCTTCAATTTCGTTAAAGTTTTTTGAGGCGACCTCGGAACACTACACGTTATTAGCGATACCGTTCTTTATTTTGTCATCTTCTTTTTTATCTACCGGTGGCGTGGCACAAAGACTGATTAATTTTGCAACCGATTCAGTTGGCCATGTACGCGGTGGTTTAGCAATGGCATCGGTATTGGCGTGTATGTTGTTTGCGGCAGTGTCTGGTTCGTCACCCGCAACCGTTGCGGCAATTGGCTCTATTGTCATTGTGGGGATGGTGAAAAATGGGTACCCCATGTCGTTTGCAACCGGGACGGTGAGTACTGCCGGTACGTTAGGAATATTAATACCACCGTCGATTGTTATGCTTGTTTATGCTACGGCTACTGAAGTTTCTGCGGCACGCATGTTTATGGCAGGTGTTATTCCCGGAATCATGATGGGTTTGCTCTTAATGATAGCGATATATATTGTCGCTCGCCGTAAAAACCTACCTGCAATGAAATTCCCCGGCTTCAAACAATTATCTATATCAGCCTCAAAAGCGGCCGGGGGGCTTTTATTACTAGTGATTGTACTGGGTTCAATTTATGGTGGCGTTGCGAGCCCAACTGAAGCAGCAGCGGTTGCAGCGGTATACGGGTTTTTAGTGGCAGTGTGGGGTTATCGTGATATCGGCCCCTTAAAAAATACACCCTGGAGAGAGTCTGGAGAAAGCATTGCCGCCGCTATCGTCCGCAACGCTGCATTATTTCCGGTAGCCATTGTGAAATCTGTGTGGCATCCAGATATAGCCAAAGTCACCAAGGATGCTTCAAAAGTCAGTGTCATGCTGCTGTTTGTTATCGCTAATGCAATGCTGTTTGCCCATGTGTTAACCACTGAACGCATTCCTCATGAACTCACTCAAGTTATTGTGGACTGGGGCTTACCAGCCTGGGGATTTCTGATCGTTGTGAATATTCTGCTGCTAATGGCAGGCAACTTTATGGAGCCGTCAGCTATTCTGTTAATTATGGCGCCTATCCTGTTTCCCATTGCTATGGAGTTGGGTATAGATCCGATCCACCTAGGTATTATCATGGTGGTCAATATGGAGCTGGGGATGCTTACACCGCCGGTAGGCCTAAACCTCTTTGTTGCAGCAGGTATTACGGGCAAACCATTAGGCTGGGTAATACGTTCGTGCGGCCCTTGGCTGTTACTGATGCTGTGCTTCCTGATCTTGATTACTTACGTGCCAAGTATCTCACTCTTTCTTCCAAATTTGCTGGATTCCTTAGCTGGCCGTTAAAGGCAGAGCCGGACAGAGAGTTGTGCTCGAAAGGGCACGACTCTCTTTTGAATACGGCAACAGTTCCAACAACAAAAGTTCAATAAGCATTCGCTACATGCTGATGCCATCTGCCAAAGTCAATCTAAAAAGCTACGCTGCAAACCTACGAATAAACTACCCTAACCTAGCGAGATTTAATAACGCCAGCAACCTGTAGGCACTGGCGTTATCCTGTGCAACAACTACCAGTTATAGGTAAAGGTGCCACTCACCCAACGAGGCTTACCGTACATATTTTGCCCGCAACCACAGAATGCCGGCGTGGGTACCGCGTACACACGGTATTCTTCATCCGTGAGATTCTTTACCGACAACTTCAGCTGCCAGGCATCGTTCCCGCTGGTATAGGCAATATGAGCATTACTGACTACATAACCGTCTTCTTTGGAAACCGGGTTATTATCAATATCAAAGTACTGATCACCAGTGTAGGCAAGATCGCCCTGTAGCGACATCATGCCATTAAACATTGGCCACTCGTAACGCGCCAAGCCATTAAACGTCACCTTCGGTGCGAGAGCCAATTCACGGTCCCGAATCAATGCACCACCAATAAACGGGCGTTCAGAATCAATATCTTCTGCATTGGTATCAAGCAAACCCAAGCCAAACATAAACTCCCAGCCGTCCCATGGGTTGGTGGTTAACTCTGCTTCGAATCCTTTTACAGTTGCATCTTTGTTGCGCGCTACGTTACTAAAACCCTGAAAACTAAATGCCTGATAGCCTTGGTAGTCATAATAAAATAATGCGGCGTTAAAACGGGCTGCACCATCAAACAGTGTTGATTTAAGGCCCGTTTCATAGGATGTGAGCTCCTCTTCATCAAAGGGAATTTGCGCATCGGAGAAACCTAGATTGGTGTTAAAGCCTGCAGCTTTAACACCGCTAGCAACACTACCGTAAAGCATTACATCTTCGGTGGCATGCCAATCCAGTTCTACCCGGTATGTCACATTCGATTTGTCGTGGCGCGCCAAACTCCCCACGGTCTCTTCAGAAAAATCGAAGATCAAGGGACTACCTGGTTCGCTGTCTAGATAGTTACGTAGTTGGTAGGTAGATTCTTCTGCGGTGTAACGCAGCCCGGCAATGACGCTCCACTGGTCATTCAAGGCGTACTCGCCATGTGCAAATAACGCCCACGAGTTAACCTTTAGATTATTCACCGCACGAACACTGGGCTGCCCGAGAAAAACGTTAAACGGCTCTGGTGATGAAAGATCGGTTTTGGTGCCTGAATCGATATCTCGATAAAAATAATAGAAGCCGGTTGTCCATTGCAACTTATCGCGCTGGCCTGCCAGTCGAATTTCTTC
>JBNKHI010000018.1:0-56196 GCA_050290265.1 Cellvibrionaceae bacterium | reverse complement strand
CGTTCGCAAGAACGGGGCTTTTTTGTTTGTACTGGAGTGTCTGCAAGAAGCGGCATCCCGGTTGTAGCGCTGTAGCGCGCCACATGATTTGAAAAGTTTAACCACTTGGTTTGTGACTTTTCAGTTGCTAACAAACACGCTATGCCTACGACGTCCTTAGCAGGCATAGCTTGCCGAACTATTCTTAATTACCCTACTTAATCAGATCAAAAACAGTCGTTGGGGTCAGCAAACGATTGATGGCATGGGACCGTAGTATCTTCGCGAAGAATGAACTTAACCTTTTCGTTAACGACCAAAAGGTAGTAGACACAGTCAGCGGCCGGGGCCCCTCTGCTGACAACCGCTATACTGTTGGCAACCTCGTCGTCTTGAAAGCAGAGTAAGCAACCAGACTCCCTCGCCCGACATACATATACACAGCGTCGAACACGTTCTTTAACAGGATCACAACCAGGGTAACGCAATGAATAACGCTGCAAAAACAAAACAATCTTACAAAAAACACCTCGAACAATTGCAAATCCAGTTGGTTAGATTACAACGCCACATCATCAAAAATGATCTTCAGCTGCTGGTTATTTTTGAAGGCAGGGACGCTGCTGGAAAAGATGGTGTCATCAAACGGATTACAGAACACTTAAGCCCGCGCGAAACCCGAGTGGTCGCGTTGGGCAAGCCCTCAGAGCGAGATACTAACAGCTGGTATTTCCAACGCTACACAACTTATCTACCAAGTCGCCAGGAAATGGTGCTGATGAATCGCAGTTGGTATAACCGCGCGGGCGTTGAAAAAGTCATGGGATTTTGTACGGCAACGGAACACAAACAGTTCCTGAAAACTGTCATCCCTTTCGAAAAAATGCTCTGCGATGCCGGCATCCAAATTATTAAATACTATCTCGATATCTCGAAAGATGAACAGCAAAGCAGGCTGGAGGATCGACAGGAAGACCCACTAAAACAGTGGAAGATCAGTCCTATCGACTCTACAGCCATCGAACACTGGGATGATTATTCCTGCGCCCGCGACGAGATGCTGCAGCACAGCCATAGCGAACATGCGCCCTGGTTTATTGTGAATGCCGATAACAAAAAGCGCGCGCGTTTAAATATCATTCGGCATTTGCTGTCCGTTGTTGATTGCCCCGACAAAGACCAACACCTGACAAAAGCCAATACAAAAATTGTTTTTCCTTTTAACGAAAAGCATTTCATGGATGGAAAAATTCACCACTAACCCGCAGCGTTAAGTCGGGCTTTTAGCAAGTAATAGTGCAGTTACCCGCCGAAGCGTCAACGCAATGCCCTGCTCCACTACAGACCATTTTTTAAGGTTTCAATGTCTATAACATTTTCCTTCCGACTACTTCACCTAGCAATTACAAATGTAAAATATCGCGATACCCCGCCACACTCACTTTAAATTTTGTCTCTTCTTGCAAATGCACACGAAAGCCTTCAAGGGCGTCTGGATTACCGTGAACCAATTGAATGCTTGTTGCGTCCATAAGCGCCGATTGTTGTAGCCACTGGGTGAGTTCGAGATAATCACCATGACCGGACAAACTGGATATGACCTCAACCGCTGCACGTACCGGTATCCAGTCACCATGAATTTTCACGGCATCAACCCCGTCCAGCATTTTTGCGCCGCGAGTACCGCCCGCTTGATAGCCAGTAAACAATACAGTGGTTTTAGGGTGACTTAACAGGCGTTTAAAATGATGCAGAATGCGCCCCCCCGTAGCCATGCCACTTCCCGCAATAATAATGTGAGGAAAGGTCAGTTCCGCCAGCGCCTTGGATTCATCCACCGTGCGCGTGTATGTCACAGCATCGCACATAAGGTGACATTGCTCCTGGCTGAGTCGGTGCTGATCATGATACTCGCAAAAGATGTCGGTAACTCTGATCGCCATAGGGCTGTCGAGATAAATAGGCATTTTCGGGATAAGGCCCTGATGGATAAGGCTTGCCAGTAAATGTTGCAAGGCCTGCGCGCGCCCGACTGCAAAGGCCGGGATCAGCAATACGCCTCCGTTTTTCGCGACACGGTTGACGATAGTGGCTAACTGTTGAAAAGGGTCTTGCCGGTCGTGCTGGCGATTACCGTAGGTGGATTCCATCAACAGCAGATCAAGTTCTGGCAGGGGTCGTGGCGGTTTCATCAACACGTCATCGAAGCGCCCGACATCACCAGAAAAGCCGATACGCTTGCCATCCACTTCAACAATAATACTGGCAGCACCGAGAATATGCCCCGCGGGCTGTAGATAGAAACGGATATCACCCACTTCAACCTGCTCATCAAAATTCACCGATTGGAACAGCGTCATACACGCTTCTGCCGTTTGTCGATCGTAGAGCGCTTCGGGGTGCTGATGTTTACCCAGTTTATGCTTGCTAAAATATTTTGCGTCTTCCTCCTGAATATGGCCACTGTCGGCAAGCAGGATTTGGCAGAGCGCCTGGGTGGCGCGATGGGTAAACACCGTACCGCGAAAGCCCCGTTTGTACAGTACCGGAATATAACCGGAGTGATCCAAGTGGGCGTGCGTCAGCAGTACCGCATCCAGCTTATCAATATCCAGAGGCAAGGTTTGCCAATTGCGTTCCCGCAGCCATTTGTAGCCCTGGAACAGACCACAGTCGACCAGTACTTTGGTCGTCTTGGTTTCTACCAAAAACTTGGACCCAGTAACGGTTTCTGTACCACCAATAAAAGTAATTCTCATAATTATTGTCCTGGCAGTTTAAGCATGTTGATAACCGGCGCGATCATCTGCGAGGTCATATCAATAGCATTGGATGGATGGGGGATAGTGTTAGACGTGACCAGCTTATTGAGGCCGGAGGTGAGTAAGGTTTGATAAGCGTTATCGGCAAAGATGCCGTGCACCGCCACGCATTGAATCTTGTCGATACCCTTGGACTGGAGTGTTTTAACACACTCCAAAATCGTCTGCCCACTGGAAATGACATCGTCGATAATCACAGCCGTTCGGTCTCTGAACCTATCGACGGAGGGTAAGGTTACTTCGACATGGCGATCCCCCAGGCGCTGCTTAGCGCCGATCACATAAGGGTGTTGACTGAGCGCGGCGATGTTCGCGACCCACTGTTCACTCTCGCTATCCGGCCCCACCAACAGCAGGTTACTTTGCGTTTTAAGCCACTGTGCTAACGCCGGAGCACCCTGCACAACATGGCTGGGTACGGCATAAATTTCATCCAAAGTATGGTAGCGATGCAAATGGGGATCAACCGTGACCAACCAGTCGATATGCCGCGACAACGAACGCGCGAAAATACGCGATGTCACCGCTTCGCCATCGACAAAGCGACAATCCTGACGCATATAACTCAGATAGGGGGCGATTAAACCGACAGTGGATGCGCCAAGTTCCCGCAGGGTTTCCAGCAAAAACAACAATGGTAAATATTTTTCATTGGGATGCGACAAATCAGCAATAACCACACAGGGGTTGTTTTCAACTGCAGACATAACCCGAAGGTAAGACTCGCCATCGGGAAAATGTCGAGCTTCGAAGTCACCGCGCTGACCACCAATCGCCGCAGTGAGTGACTCGACCCACGGATGATTATTGAAGGAAAACAGTAACGGTGATTTCCCTGACACAGTCGAGGCTTCACTCATCACGCCTCCTCAATAGTAAAAATTGTCGACTGTCGATAAAACGCCATGGCGTATTCTTGTTCTCCGGTCGTATTGGAATAGAGGGTAAATAAGGGTTGTCCAATCTCAACCTTGTCGCCGACACGGGCGTGCAGACGCAGCCCCGCTGCCGCTGTCGCTGGAGCACCCGCCAGCTTTGCCAGACGTGCCAGTTGACGATTGTCGATTGTCATCAAAGTGCCGGTAACGGGCGCCACTCCGACATGCTGGTAAGCGGCCTCAGGCAGCGTTTTCATTCCCCCCTGCGCTGCGACAATGTGCTGAAACTGCTGCCAGGCTTTGCCTTCATCCAAAATCGCGGTTGCCCTTTCCAGCCCTTGTTCATACTGCTCTTGATAAGCCAATGAAAACAGATGTGCCGCCAGAAACAGGGCTCGCCCCCGCAGGTCCCGAGGTGCGTCGTCTTTGCACTGCAATACCGCCAGCACGTCGCGCGCCTCCTCCACCGGGCCGATACCGCGCCCAACCGGCTGACTACCATCAGTAGTAAGGCAGCGAATCTGAATACCACAAGCCGCTCCCACCTGGGTAAAGAGCGAGGTAAGCCGATCAGCATCGTGTTGCGTTCGCACCTTGGCAGTTGGGCCGACGGGAATATCGATTACCGCGTGCGTGGAGCCGGCCGCGATTTTTTTGGACAACACCGAGGCGATCAACTGCCCTTCACCATCCAAATCCAAGGCCCGCTCAATGCGGATGAACAAGTCGTCGGCAGGGCTCAGATTGACAGCCCCACCCCAGGCAAGACAGGCGTGAGTCTGGGCCACAACACGCTGAATGTCGGCAATCTTCAAATTGACGCTAGTCAGTGCTTCCATGGTATCTGCGGTACCCGCCGGCGAGGTGATCGCTCGCGACGAGGTTTTCGGGATCGTCAATCCCGCCGCGCTGATGATAGAAACCACCAACGGTGTAGTGCGATTACCCGGCAATCCGCCAATGCAATGTTTGTCAAAAACTTGAGTTTGCTCTGGCCAGTGTATGTGTTTACCGCAGGCAACCATGGCCTCGGTGAGGCCAATAATTTCATCTATATCCAACCGACTACCCGCGCAGGCGCTAAGAAAGCTGGCAATTTCGATATCGGTATAACGGTGGGCGCTGATATCCTCAACAACGTCGGTTATCTCCTCATCACTGAGCTTGTGACCAAAAATCTTTTTCCGAACTGCAGCGAGTGAAGTCACCACCGGGGCATGACTAACCGTGATCTCACAACCATCGACGACGCCCAGGCGGTGCAAGGCAATTTTAGATAAGCCAACCCGTCCGGCTGGCAACACCTGCTTATCCACGACATTCAAGGTGGCAATAACACGTTTTTCTGCGTATCGAAGCAAGACTCGGCTATTAGCGGCAAAACCTTCAGAACGACAGATATCGCAATCGCCGCGCATATACACCACCGGCTCCTGATGGGTATCGATACCGATATCGACAACGGTTAATGAGTGTCGGCCTAATGACGGATCAGACAATACTTCATCCACGCGGTATTACTCCGGTCAGTGATCAAAAATCTCCACACCCAGCCCAGTTGCACACAGGCTAATGCGACGGCATTTTGTTGCAACAGTGCGCTTCATGCTTAGCGTTATTCTTGATTTTTTCATCATTCGATCCTCATTACGGTTGTTGCAGGTCTCGAATTTACAGTTTAGCAAACCCTGCAAACATCGCGTCCCAGTATTGGCGCTGCACTGCATGCAGGTTGTTGACGCACGTCAAGAAGGCAGCGATTTCCTTGATTGCCACAACCCCTTTCTAGCGGTCTCCCCGACCTGTTTCATCGACAGATGTCAGCTTATTCAATAGCAGGGTTTCGCAGTGGAGTCTGCCTTAATCGGTTCGGCAACGGCAATGAGGTTATTGAGCAAGTACTTGAAGGCTTGAAATCGATAAATGAAGATCCAGGTAAAAATTACTTCTTATCCAAAATCTACTTTTTACTTTCGGATAGCGCATCAAATTCTGTTTATGCACTTCTGATTAAAAGTTTGATCAGTTATTTTGATAGTGACAATGAGTTCGTTGAGGTTTGATTAGTGTTGAGCATTTCTCATTTAAGGAAATGTTCTAAACAACATACCCTCTGCTGTTGCAGCTAAATACTGAACAAAAGCACCTACACTATGACCATCAATGTCATCGAGAAAAACTTAATACTGGGCTATCGGGCAGAAGAAAGCGGAGAGAAAAATCATGTGGCAGACGCTAAACATAACATTCATGATAAAAAACTCATGAGCGGTCATACACGTGGAAAGCGATAGCACCGGATATACAACCTATGCCACTCTGTTTATCTCTTGAACATCGGATTATTCGTGCTGTTTTTGGTTGCGCCCATTTTGCTTTGCTTGATAAAGCTGTTTATCAACGTCGTTAATAAAGGTAGTTTGCTCATCGCCGTGCGTTGGAATAATCGTTCCCAAGCCTATGCTGACGGTGAGCAGTTGACTCACATCGGATTTTGCATGTGGGATCTGCAATTTGAATATTGCTTGCCGACAACGTTCGGCTAATTTTCCGGCTGATTCCAAATTAGTTTCGGGTAGTAAAATCACAAACTCTTCGCCACCAAACCGTGCGACAAAGTCGCGGGGACGCGCAGGTATTTCTGACAGAGTTTTCGCCACGTCTTTCAAGCAGTCGTCGCCCTGAACGTGTCCGTAGTAATCGTTATATTGTTTAAAGTAATCGATATCAATCATCAAGAGTGAGAGTGGCTGACGGGTTTGAGTAGCCTTTAACCATTCCAAATCCAGCGCGTTATCAAACATTCGCCGATTAGCAATACCCGTTAATCCATCCTTATAAGAGAGTTCTTCCAGCTCTTGCTGTAATTGAATCAGTTTTTGTTCAGTCTGCTTACGCTCACTGATATCAAACATAAAACCCACCAAAGACTCGACTTCACCCTGCTCGTCACGAATGACATGCACAACGTCTCTAATCCAAACGTAACCGCCTTGTTTGGTCAGTGCCCGATAGTCGGCTTCATGGTCTGTACCGTCCTTCGATTGTGCCACACAAAAGTCCACCACCCAGGCACGGTCATCCGGGTGCATGCGCTCAGCCCAATCATTGACCGATAGCCAGGAATCCCGCTGCCATCCCAGTAACTTTTCTATTTGCGGCCCAATATAGGTAAATTGGAGGGTTTTCCAGTCTATTCGCCAAGGAATGGCCTTGGTTGATTCAAGCAGAGTTTTATAAACATCATTGTCATACTCAAAACCGTCGGGAGTTCTATTCACGCAAGGTACCTATGGTCTACACACTCTATTATTGGCGCTATTATTCGTAGGGATGCATCATAACGGATAATCCTGCCATTTGGTGCTAAAACCGAGATTTAGATACATAGGCTGGTTAAAAATAATACCGGTAGGACGCAGCGCCGATTAAGAAAATAGCCCTGTCAGCTGTCAGCTTGCCTCCATATAGCGAACGCAAAGAAAGGCTAGCCAGTATCATTCAAATAATTTGAATTAACCCAGCAGTTTAATTCAATTTAACTTGCCCAAGACTTAGGTAAACTAGCGCCATAGATTCAACGTACTACCCATTCAAACGCATTACCCATTCAACAGTTACGCCTATTTACAGGTATCGCTGATTCAACAGGAGGTTTCAATGTCTGTATCCCTAGTATTCCTATCAGGTTCAACACGCAAAGGTTCATTCAACACCCAGGTTATGCAAGCGGCAGCCAAAATTGCAGCGGATGAAGGTGCGCAAGTTGAAGTGATCGATCTAAACGACTACCCAATGCCATTGTTCAACCAAGACCTTGAAGCTGAGGAAGGTGCGCCAGAAACCGTTATTGCCTTGAAAGAAAAATTCCGTGCAGCCGACGGTATGTTTATCTCCACACCAGAATACAACTCAACAACACCCCCGCTATTGAAAAACACCATTGATTGGCTATCTCGCCCAAGCAATGACAACGAAGCACCCTTGGCCTGCTTTCAAAACAAGTCTGCCGCTATTGTTTCAGCGTCACCCGGTGGCTGGGGTGGAATGCGAGCATTAGATCCACTGCGTTTATTACTCGCGCACATTGGTGTTAACGTTGTCGGCAACCAGCTAGCAGTAGCAGACACCTACGACGCGCTTGATGACAATGGCAACCTGGTCTTGAACGACCAGCAAACCACCGCGTTAACCGGTATTATCAAAACCCTGATTCGCATCAGCTAAGTAATACCTCGCAGCCTAAGCTAGAGACTAAAAAGCCCCTCTTAACAGGGGCTTTTTTATGGTGATCTATCTTACAAGCACTTTTTACAACAGCGAAGCCACTTTCTCTTCCAGCTCACCACCCAAAGGCACCGCCTTTGAACCAAAATGCTCAAGCACCTTGCCGTCTTTATCCACCAGGTACTTGTTAAAGTTCCAGGCAGGCTGCTCACCGGTTTGATCAATTAACTGTCGAAAGAACGGATTAGCGCTACCCCCTTTGACATGACTCGTGGATACCATGGTAAAGGTAACCCCGTAGTTAACGTAGCAAACCTCTGCGGTTTTCGCTTCATCATCATGCTCCTGCTTAAAATCGTCTGAAGGAAAACCGACGATTTCCAGCCCCTTATCCTTATACTTCTCGTACATGGCTTCCAAGTCCTTAAACTGAGGTGTATAGCCACACTGGCTTGCAGTATTCACCACCAACAATACCTTGCCCTCAAACTTCTCACAAAAATTAATGGTTTTACTTGAACGCAGCTTGTTAGCTTCATAATTCAACAAGTCCGGGCAAGACGCGCTCACACCCGCCGAAAACAGACCAAAGAATAAACTACCCACTACCCCGTTAAATATGCTCTTTCTCATTTCACATGCTCCCTAAAAAATAGACACTCATCTCAATAAACCTACTGTACGAACCCTGCCCCGTAGTTGATCAAAATAACCTCAAGAGTATTCACAAAACAGTTGTTCTACGTCAAACAGCGAAACTTGGAAAAAATTAACCTATATTGAACAGTCACACTATATGATTTAACAACCTAACAACACATCAGTCACTTGACCTAGGGACAGCATGAGCAAAACAGACAGGGTTCAGCAGCTACATCGAATATTGTTGTCACATCGCTACCCCCTCAGTAAACGTCTGTTGGCAGAGCGCCTGGAATGTACCGAAAAATCCATTACCCGCTATCTGAACGAACTAAAAGATCGCCACCTGGCGCCACTTGAATACGCGCGAGGCAAAGGCTATTACTATAACAAAAGCAATAACAACAGCGTTGAACTGCCCGGTTTATGGCTAACCGAAACAGATATTCAGTCACTGCTACTGCTGCTAGACATGCTGGAAAACTTTTCCGAAGGCACCCTCAGTAAAGAATTAGCCTCCATCAACAACATTATCTGCACCCTGCTGCAAAACCGCGGTGTTCAACCACACACCATCAAAGACAGAATTCGCATTATTCCGATCGGCCACAACGTGATGCCCGACAAAAATCTGCCTACCGTATTTCATAGCGTCATAGCCAGACAACAACTACAACTTCATTACAGAGACTACCAAGGGCGCATAAGCCAGCGCACCATCAGCCCACAGCGCTTAATCTACTACAGAGACAACTGGTTTCTAGACGCCTGGTGCCATTTAAGAGAGGGCCTGCGCACCTTCTCGCTCGCTAGAGCCAAAGCCATTGAATCCACCACAGAGACAGCCATCGACATTGAAATAGAGCGCTTAAACGAACACTTCCGTTCCGGCTACGGCCTGTTTGCCGGCCCGGCCAAGCACGCTGCCGTATTGCGTTTTTTACCAGAGATAGCCCACGAAATAGCATGTCAGCAATGGCACCCACAGCAGCAAGGGCAATGGGACGGTACGGAGTTTTTACTCACCCTTCCCTACAGCGAAGACGCCGAACTCGTACAAGACATACTCCGCCACAGCCCTTATGTCTATGTAGAAAAACCAGCAGCCCTGCGCAAAAAAGTGCAAAACCGCTTACAGTCAGCACTAGACTTGCTAACCGGCAAGCGAATTTATACTTAAACACGCAAACTACTGGATAAAGTATCAGGACAAGTTTTGGGATAGCAGGCAGCGTACACTCAGGCAACAGAGCACAACATGTGCCCACAACCGCTAACCGCTAAAAGGAATATCGAAAGGACATCGGGACTTATGGAACAACTCACCGACCTAAAAGCCATACTGCATTCCAAGCGCGCCAATATCTATTACCTGGAAAAGTGTCGGGTGATGCAGAAAGACGGACGCGTGCTCTACCTCACAGAAGCAAAGAATGAAAACCAATATTGGAATATCCCCATCGCCAATACTACCTGCTTGTTACTGGGAACAGGCACCTCCATCACTCAAGCCGCCATGCGTATGCTCTCCCAGGCTGGTGTGCTGGTTGGATTTTGCGGAGGCGGCGGAACGCCTTTATTGATGGCCAATGAAATCGAATGGCTCACTCCCCAAAGTGAATACCGCCCCACCGAATACCTGCAAGGCTGGATGCAGTTCTGGTTTGACGATACAAAACGCCTGCAAGCCGCCAAATTCTTCCAGCAACAGCGTATTGGTTTTCTGGAAAAAACCTGGAACAAAGACCGCGACCTTAAAAGCGAAGGCTTCGACCCCAAAGAACCCGCTATCCAGCAGGCACTCACTACCGGGCAACATAAAATCAGCGCGGCCAACCGCGTTGGGCAACTACTACAGGGCGAAGCCGAACTGACCAAGCAGCTATATAAAATTGCGGCCAACAACACAAAGTATGGTGACTTTACCCGCGAACGAGACAATACCGACACCGCCAATGCTTTTCTCAATCACGGTAATTACCTCGCCTATGGCCTGGCGGCCACTACCTTATGGGTGCTTGGGATACCCCACGGCTTCGCCGTCATGCACGGCAAAACCCGACGCGGTGCTCTGGTATTTGATATCGCCGACTTAATCAAAGACGCCATCATCCTGCCCTGGGCCTTTATCTGCGCGAAAGAAAATACCACCGAACAAGAATTCCGCCAGCAATGCCTGCAGGCCTTTACCAATCATAAAGCGCTGGATTTTATGTTTGAGCAAGTGAAAGCCGTAGCTTTGGAAACGGACTGGGATCAAAACGACAATAAGGTTGAAGCCCAATGATGGTCACCTTTGTATCCCAATGCGAGAAAAAAGCCCTCAACCGCACCCGCCGCGTACTCGATGCGTTTGCCGACCGCATTGGCGACAATACCTGGCAGACTGTTATTACTCAAGAAGGCCTATTGGCCGTTAAAAAACTGCTGCGCAAAACGGCGACTAAAAATACGGCGGTGAGTTGTCATTGGATACGGTCGAGATCTAGAAGTGATTTGGTTTGGGTGGTGGGAAGTAAAAGCAAGTTTAATTTTTCGGGTTTCGTACCTGTGAATACAACGTCAAAGGAAGTGCCAATGGATATTGCAAAAAACAAACCTTTGGAGGGGCAGCTATATGCCAACACTCAGCTTCAACTGTTAGAGCAACATTTATTTGCTGTGGGTTATCTGTCGGAAAAGCTCCATAGTCATTTTTATCCTGACGAAAAACAAATGTCGTTTGCCGCTTTTGTAGCTGGTTGTCTGCACGATATTGGAAAAATTGACCCACAATTTCAATCATGGGTGACCAAACCTCAAAATAGGGACTACATTGCTGAAGATGGTCAGCATATAGATGCGGCTTCATTCAGTTTTGAGAAGCATCCCAGACATAATGAAATATCATTGTTAATGTATGCATTGCTTGACGATCCAGCCATAAAAACCCTCAACGGACAAATAAAGAGAAGAATCAAGCATGCAATCTATTGGCACCATGCGAAGCCATTTCGCCCTAAGGGCGGATTTGAAACATTGGGTGACATTTATAAAAAACTTGATGTAAGCCTCAAAGGTTCTATCAAGTCTCTTGTGTTAGAAATGATTACAGAGTTGCTTGATAAGGTATGCAAGCTGGAAATTTCCTATACCAACAACCATTCAAGTCGCTTGAGCAAATGCCTTCTAGCTGAGTTTGACAACGAAAAAATTTGGGATATCGAAGCTATTAGCCTCCCCAAATATAAAGAATATGATCTTACCGACAAGGTGACAGAATTCAAAAACCAAGCTCAGAGCAATGCTGTAAATAACCAGTTGCGAGCCTGTTTAATTACCGCTGACAGGTGGATTTCCTCCTTGCAACCAGATGAATTGGAAAGTTATCTGGCTAGTCATTCATTGGATGAATTCATGACTGAAAAGCTAGAGAGTAATGGTCTGATTCCCGAGTCCAATATAGGTATTCATATTGAAAATTGCCTTGCAATGTTCCCCAATGATGAGCGGTCTAGCCAGCAGTCTGAGAGAGCTATACGGTTAGCCGAGAATGTTCGGAATGTAACGGTGTTAGCCGGGGCTGCCGGTTGCGGTAAAACTAAGATAGCACTTGAATGGGCCAAGTTGCGCGGCGCTCAAAAAATACTCTGGATATGCCCCAGAGTACAAATATGCCAAGGGCTTTTTGCCGAGTTAAGAGCAAGCGATAACCCTTATCTGCCAGATGCCAATGTTGAAATACACACTGGCGAGTTCAAGTGCATCAACAGTTATTCCAATATCACTCCCGAAGAAGACTTTTTCTCCGGTGACATTGTGATTACCACCATTGACCAGATCTTGAGCACTGTGATCAGCCACACCAAAGCAGACAGGCTCCTGAATTACTTGAGTTCTCACGTAGTATTTGACGAATATCATGAATACATCAGCATGCCAGGATTTAACCTTTTGTTTTCCGAGCTATTAGCAAGCCGGAGGGGGTTGGAGGATGGAGTGAATCTGTTATTAGTTTCCGCAACACCACACTACAGTTACATACAAAATATGCTTGGGGTGGATGCGGATTATGATGTTGTAGAAATGCCATCGTTCAACAAAAATCTGTACCAGTTTAAATTCGTCGATTATGACGAGAACGATACTTCAACGGAAAACCCCCTTTATTCTCTACACCCAGATAACAGTTTTGTTATTAGCAATACCGCAACTACAGCACAAAAAAGTTTTATTAAAAATCAGCAAATAGAAAATGCAATATTACTGCACTCAAAATTTAAGAAAAGTGATAAAAGAAAGCTATTTCAAGAGGTTTTTGATAATTTTTCTAAGGAAGGAACCGGCATTTACAGTTTGCTAAGAAGTGGCCCTATTGTACAGGCCTCGTTGAATATATCTTGCGATCACATGGTCACAGAAATCACCTCAGCAGAAAACTGTTTACAACGATTAGGCCGATTAGATCGGTTTGGACGAAATCTAGAGGGGGTTAATCAGCTTGTAATTGCCGTTCCTTTAGCATTTAAAAGCGGCGGAAGCCTTTCACGCTTTCTATCTTCTACCTATCAACTTAACTCAACCAGAACATGGCTTGACTTTTTGTATGAAGCGACAGATGCAGGCGAGAAGATACTGACGCTGCCATCCATCTATGAATTATACAAATCTTTCTATAAGTATCAGCCAGCAATAAACTTAATTGAATCAGATTTAGCAGCCGTTTTGAATAGAAGCGTACAGGTTTTAATGGACAAAGTTTCAGAGCCACAAACCATTGTAAAACCCAAAAAAGACAGAGGGCAGCGGGGAAAAATCAGCAAAAACTCTCTGCGTGGTGACAGCAGATTTGTGCAAATGGCTGTATGTGATGTTTCAGCCCCTGACAACATCGTTATTGAAAACACATATGCTTACGACATCCCTGTAAATGAAAGTGATGATGTCGATAATCTTACAGAATCTCTTGATCGAATCAGAAACTATGGATTGCTCGATTATCTGGCTCAAAAACATGGCCGGATAGACGAATCAAGCCCAGCAAATGGTATTCCTGCTAACAAAATGGTTGCCCGTAAAGCAATTTTGGAAGGGTATGCCCGTGATCCTGAATACCCACTTTATTTAAGTTATACACCTAATGCTTTAGACGAAAAGCTTGGTGAAAGAACACCCCATACAGAAGCGATCTATTACGCAATTTCTAGCAAGCAGCCCATTGGCTCCATTTCTTTTAAGCACTTAACCCAACGAAAGGACTAAATCATGGAAAAAGTAACAGGTATTAAAAGCGTCGATTTTAAAATCATTGCCAAAGGCCATGGCGTGGTGAATTGGAATGGACCGACCAATCTAGCACAAGAAAATGGTAATACTGTTGATAACCACACGCTTCCTAAGCTCAGGGGGTATAGCAATTTATCTGGCAAAGTTAAAGATACCGGCTATAAATATCGCAAAGAACCAACCGATATAAATTTTAAGGAAACTCCCTTGTACATTAGCCAAAACTGTATACGTCACCACCTATTCAGAGAACAGGCTTATGATCTACATTACGCCAAAAAGACAAATCTGGACAAAGTTCTAGCATCCATCACTGGTTTAGTTAGAGGATATGTCGTAGCCGCTACTCAAAACAAACGCACCAGCCCGTTGCTGTTGGAAGACTTTGTTGACCAGCTAGGCAATGGGAATTTTGAGCAGTTCGGTCAAGCCGGGGAGAGAGACAGCTCATCCTTCTTTTCAAAAACAACTTTTGGTGATACCGAATATAAGTCTTACGGCTCTATCAGTATTGAACAGCTTCAATTTATCTCTTTAGACAAAAAATTTGACCGGGAAGCGATGGAGATAAAAGAGGGTCAAGGCGACGAAGTTGCCCAATCAATTCAGGATTACATTCAAACCTTGGATGGCAACTTGACCCCCCAAGCCGAATTCCACCCCAACTACGTTCGCCTAGGCACCATATTTGAAGAAGGTGAAGTCGGTATTTTATTGAATGACGATGCCATCAAAGCATTGGTCAATCATACGCTCGAGCGCATACAAAACCTGTCGATACGTCAGGCAAAGTCCTATATGTATGTTGACTCCGTATTAGTCGATTACAACGACAGCAATAGGATGATGCGAATAAAAGCAGATGAAGGCTCAATTCAAGAAGAATGTGGTAATGAATTCGCCTCCTATTTTTACGCCAAATAGTCAGGAGGCCAAGATGAGAATCTTAATTGAATACGAGGCTTCCTGGCGAAACTCGTTTCTTGATGGATCAAATAATGAGCCTTTACCCAAGGATGGTAGAAAATTTATAGGCTCAATGACCAATCTAAAAACCGCTGAAAATTACATCAACAGAGAAGTCTCTCTTGATACCGTGATGGGAATATTGAATCGATTAATAGGCGACCAACGAAAGCTATATCAAGCTAGAAATGATGAGCGTTACTTTTTTAAAGAAATTGAAAAAAAAGTAGAATTTAAAGATATTCCTAATATTGTTAACAACGAAGTTACTTATATTCGTAACATAACAGGGAGTACAGACCAAAATTCTTATACAGGAATGATTCGTGTTACTGACCCCGCGTTCAATTCAAGTTACTCTCAAGAGCTTTGGTCAATTTTATCTCTAGATCTAGATGAGCTATGCCATTGGCTAGAAGGTGAACATCCTATTGCCAGAAAAATTGAATTAAATCCGCTAGTGATTATTGATCGACTCGAAGAGCTTAACAAGCTGAAAACAGTTCCTCTGGAGGGCACATATAAAACCTGTCACGAAAAACTATCCAATTGCTTCCCCAAGTTCAATGGATTGAGTAAAAAAGGTGAACTTTACCCAATAAGTATGTATTGCTCAGCTTTATACCTACAGGTTGATCGCTTGATAAAGAAAAAGTTTGATCTTGAACCAACGCTAACCAAGGCTGGTGGATTGAGCGGAATCTCTAACAATGGATTCACCAAGAAAGATTTTATGAGTCGCTATACAACTGGCGAAAAGAAAAAAATATGGGGTAACCCATATATGAGGGAGGACTTTGTTAAGGGTGAAGGAAAATCTAAACAGCTTCTTAAAAAAGTTAGTGGCCAACTTCAGATAGATATCGACATAGATCGTCCTTTAGCCTACACACTCTATAACATGATCGAGAATGCGGGTGTTTCCAGCTTTTACATGGGGAAAAAGGGACTTGCTTATCTAACAGACATACGGGTGTAAGGAAAAGTTATGGACAATTATTTAGACATTACACTTAAACCTGATGCTGAAATGCCCATTAATTGGCTGACCAATGCGATCTACACCAAACTTCACAAAGCCCTTTGTGATATAGGCTCCACTAATATTGGTGTTAGCTTCCCTGCCTACAACTTGACTTTGGGCAATGTGTTAAGGCTACATGGAACCAAGGATAATCTGGAGGCTTTAGGTCAGAAAAATTGGTTGGGTGGTATGAGTGGCTATTGCTCACAGTCACAATTATTACCGATACCCAGTTCTGTGCAATATCGAACCGTCAGCCGAAAGCAATCCACAATGACCCAAGCAAAGTTAAATCGTTTGATCAAGCGGGGTTCTATCACCGAGGACGAAGCAAAAACCTACAAAGCCAAAATGTTCACAAAGGGATTGGATAATCCCTACCTGGAACTGCAAAGCGGTTCAAACGGCCACAAGCACCGGCGTTATATTCAATTCGGTGAATTGCTGGATCATCCCATTGCGGGCGAATTCGATCAATTTGGCTTATCCAAAACCGCCACAATACCTTGGTTCTAACCCAAGTTATTTTGCTCTTTAACAATTTACTTAAAAATCAGTAAGTTACATAAACCGGGAAAAACTTGGGTATTTTGGCCTAAATTGGCCTAACCCGCTGTTTTTCCTGTTTTTTTGTACTTTATACTTCAGTTCACTGCCGTACAGGCAGCTTAGAAATATGCGTAAGCAGTCTGCCACTGGTTATGTAAGTTCACTGCCGTACAGGCAGCTTAGAAACAAAGCGGTAGCCATTGACTGACCTTCCGTTTGTTCACTGCCGTACAGGCAGCTTAGAAATTCACAGTCTCTTTTTCTACCTTCCTCCATGAGTTCACTGCCGTACAGGCAGCTTAGAAATTGGAATTTTCCGAATTATCGGCGGCACTGGCGTTCACTGCCGTACAGGCAGCTTAGAAATTGCAGCGTCACTCAAAGAATCAAAGCCACCAGTTCACTGCCGTACAGGCAGCTTAGAAATGAATAATCCGGCCTGAAATCAGCTTCTCTTTGTTCACTGCCGTACAGGCAGCTTAGAAAATGTGGCTTTATATCGACAGTGTTATATTTCTGTTCACTGCCGTACAGGCAGCTTAGAAATTTAGCATTTGCCTTTCCTCCTGACGTGCAGTGTTCACTGCCGTACAGGCAGCTTAGAAAACCAGGCAGGGCCCAGACATTTGTTCCAGGCTGTTCACTGCCGTACAGGCAGCTTAGAAAAATACGGCGGGTTAATACCAACATAGTCCTTCGTTCACTGCCGTACAGGCAGCTTAGAAACATCAAATGATGACAGAAGCTCAAGACCATCAGTTCACTGCCGTACAGGCAGCTTAGAAATGCGGAGCACGCGCCGGGTAAGACACCCCGATGTTCACTGCCGTACAGGCAGCTTAGAAAAACCCAGCCTGCTGCCCCTGACTTAAATCATCGTTCACTGCCGTACAGGCAGCTTAGAAAAAAAAGAATTGGATCTTATATTTCTAAGTACAGTTCACTGCCGTACAGGCAGCTTAGAAAGTCGGCGTTTTGTGTCGCACTCTGTGCAAATAGTTCACTGCCGTACAGGCAGCTTAGAAATTACCTGCGGCTACCGCAAGAATGACCTCGTCGTTCACTGCCGTACAGGCAGCTTAGAAACTGGTCCCACTGAATACCGTCTTTGACTTAGAGTTCACTGCCGTACAGGCAGCTTAGAAAATATCCCCACGGGTTTTTGAATCCGTTGCTCGGTTCACTGCCGTACAGGCAGCTTAGAAAAGAACAAACAGGAGGCTGACCACAATCCCCTCGTTCACTGCCGTACAGGCAGCTTAGAAATTATCAAGATATATCTGAACAAGTGAAGGATTGTTCACTGCCGTACAGGCAGCTTAGAAACGAACGTGGCTTTGCCGTTTTGTTTGCCAAGGGTTCACTGCCGTACAGGCAGCTTAGAAATCTAACTATTTGATTTTAAAGTTATTCGTCTGGTTCACTGCCGTACAGGCAGCTTAGAAAATACATGACAATTTGAACTGAAGTACATTGAAGTTCACTGCCGTACAGGCAGCTTAGAAAACTTCACAATCACAACAGATGGTCACATACACGTTCACTGCCGTACAGGCAGCTTAGAAATATGGGTACGCAGGATCATCAAGCGGCAATGTGTTCACTGCCGTACAGGCAGCTTAGAAAGTGACCCATATGAGTCACATGGCACGAATTCTGTTCACTGCCGTACAGGCAGCTTAGAAATACGATGGCGCTAGCACTTAATATGATGACACGTTCACTGCCGTATAGGCAGCTTAGAAATTATGGCCATCTACTAGCACTCTCTTTAAGAGGTTCACTGCCGTATAGGCAGCTTAGAAAAAAACAGCCAAAAGCGTCTCGTGTTCACTGCCGTATAGGCAGCTTAGAAACTCTGGCAATACTATTTTTACGCCTTGATTTAGTTCACTCCCGTATAGGCAGCTTAGAAAAGGCATTGACCCGGCAACACAAACCTGGGCTGGTTCACTGCCGTACAGGCAGCTTAGAAATCTTTCATCCACTCGTGGATGGTGTGGAGTGTGTTCACTGCCGTACAGGCAGCTTAGGCAGTCTACCACCCGACTACGTTTATCTTGACATAGGTAACGTTGCTTGAGCGAATTCTGGGCCATACTGTAGTAATAGCCATAAGCCGGAGTGATTCGTAATGCCTTTTCTTAACCTGCTCTTTGGGCTGGGTATTTTTCTGTTCGGGATGTTGCAGCTGGAACGCAGCATGCAAACCCTGGGTAGCAACTGGTTTAAGCAATGGTTAAACCGCAGCACCGCAACACCCGTCAGCAGTGTGCTGAGCGGCACGGTGATCACTGCGGTACTGCAAAGTAGTTCGATGGTGAGCTTACTTGTATTGGCTTTTGCCAGTGCGGGGATGATTCCGCTCTATAACGCCATTGGGGTGTTGTTGGGCGCTAATTTGGGCACTACGTTTACTGGCTGGATCGTTACCACGGTGGGTTTTAAATTAAATCTATCCGCCATTGCCATTCCCGCCATAGGCTGTGGCTGCCTGTTACAGGTGTTTGTCGAAAAGTCTGCGCGCGCCCGTGCCATAGGCGCCCTCCTTCTGGGTTTTGGCTTGTTGTTGTTCGGCTTGGATTTTATGAAATCCAGCGTTGAATACTTGCCAAACCGGTTAAACATGGAAAGTTTACAAGGCTTTACAGCAATACAGTTTCTGCTTATTGGTTGTGTATTAAGTGCGGTAATTCAGTCCAGTTCTGCCTCTATGATGCTGGCATTAACGGCACTGCACACCGGTATTATTGAATTACAGGCTGCAGCAGCACTGATTATCGGCGCTGATTTAGGCACAACGTCAACGACAATACTGGCCAGTTTTAAAGGCTCACCGATTAAGCGCCAACTGGCGATGTCGCATGTGATGTTTAACGTGATAGTTGATGCGCTGGCCTTTGTTTTTTTACTCCCCGCCCTCCCGTTTATGATGCAGGTACTGGGCTTGAATGACCCACTGTATAGTCTGGTGGCATTCCACAGTCTGTTTAACTTTACTGGGCTGTTACTGTTTACGCCGCTGCTACGCCCTTATGCCAACTGGATTGGCAAACTGTTTCAGAGCAATAAAACGCAAGTATTAAAGTTAACCGAAGTCGCAGCAAACACGTCTGAAGCAGCAGTCACCGCTTGTGAATACCACTGCTACCGAATGTTAATGGCTGGCATTGGTATTAATTTACGTAATTTAAAGATAGACCCTCACCAGCTAGCCATTTCCAATAGCATTAAGGAAATTCTGGAAGGCAGTGACGACTCGCAAACCTTTGAGCAACGTTACGAACAATTAAAACACGCAGAAGGAGAATTGATTCAGTACGTGAGTGATATTCAAAAGTTTGCGCTAACAGAGCAGCAATCCACCGGTTTGCTAAAAATAACAGAGTGTTCCCGCCTGTTGGTGTATGCAGTAAAAACGCTAAAGGATATTCGATCGGATTTAATGCAATTACGGCACAGCAATGATGAGTTGTTACAGCGGCTGGAAAAAACTTACCTTGAAGCTATGCGTAATTTTTATCAGCGCATTATTAGTTTATTAGATGGCATGCACGAACCAGCCTATGTACAAGAGCAACTGGAGACGTTAATCAATGCGAATAATGAGCTGGAGCACGAATTCAACCAGAGCCTTGAACCTCTGCAAAAAAAGCTAACACTGGATGCCAACCAGTTATCTACCCTGCTTAACGTTAACCGGGCCATTTACAATTCCGGCGTTAATTTATTGCAAGGCATTAAACGTTGGTACGAAATATAACTCAGCTAAAACGGTAGTAAAAAGCTTACAATGACACAGATGCACCAACAAAAAACGCAGCTCTTAAGCTGCGTTTTTATGCGAAACACTACAGTAGCTTAGTAACCGGTCATGATATTTGCACCACTCGGATCGAGTGATTTACCTTCTTCTACCAGCTTCGATTCCTTCGCATGTGTTTTAGCTTGCAGGTCAATCAGGTAAGCGTGAATTGCTTCTACATCCTCTTCACTTAACAGATCATCCCAACGCGGCATACCTAGAGGTAAGAATGCGCCATCCAACACAATATTCTTGAAAATAGTGTGACTTCCCGGTTGCATACGGCTGAGATCTTTTACCGCAACACTGCGCTGTTTATTAGAATGGCAAATGGCGCAGTTACCAAAGAATAGAGACGCACCTTTTGCAATGATTTCAGGGGTAACACCTTCTGCTTGCGGCGGTGGTGGCGGTGCCACTGTCAGCGGTGGCAGTGGTTCTGGCAGTGGTGTTTCAGCGCCGTTCAATTTGAAGGCTAAAATTCGGCCCTCATTACTGTAACGGTATGCAGCACTGTATGCTGGAACAAAAGACCAACCGCCTCCGCCCCAACCGGCCATTACCGCAACATATTGCTCGCCGTTCACTTTATAGGTCATTGGCGCGGCCATAATGGCTGTACCTGTTGCGATAGTTTTAAGCAACTCACCAGTTTTTAAATCGAAAACACTAAGGTTACCACCGACATCACCTTGAAATAACAAGCCGCCAGCGGTTGTCAGAACACCACTGCGATCTTGCCAACCTTTTAAAGGTACTGACCAAACCGTTTCACCCGTTAGCGGTTCAATAGCCCGCAGTTCAGACGTTGCCGGGTTCTCGCGCACGCGTTTCATTGCCGGCAAGGCTTCAATGGCTTCACGCATAGGGGCTGGAAAGGTTGGCAATACGGCTTCTATGTCAGTAGAAAACATCAATGCGGCATCGTTATTCAGGCCTTTAACCCGATGCGGTTTTTGCCCAGGCGTGGACCAAATCAGGTTACCCATATCCACAACAGCCGCATAGTACAAACCGGTCTCCGGGTTGAAAGAAGCCGGATGCCAGTTGCGCGCGCCGGAACTGGCTGGGAATACAATTTTTGGTCCGGTGGAGTAGTCACTGTATTCCGGTGTCATATTTGGACGCCCGGTTTCCAGGTCTACGCCGTCAGCCCAGGTTTGGTAGACCAAAGAGCTCGCGCGCAGTACTTTGCCATTGCGGCGATCAATAACGTACATAAAGCCATTTTTAGGAGCATGCAAAATGACTGGAACAGACTCGCCGTCGATGTCCAAGTCCGTGAGCACCATAGGTTGGGTAGCTGTATAATCCCAACTGTCCATAGGTGTTTCCTGGTAGTGCCACTTAACCCGACCGGTCTTTGGATCGAGTGCGACAATGGACGAGAGGAATAAGTTATCGCCACCACTTGGGGAGCGTTTTGTGTTGAGGTAAGGCCCACCATTACCAACACCAATGTAAACCGCATCAAACTCTGGATCATAATGAATAGCGTCCCACACGGTACCACCACCACCGATATCCCAACGGCTGTTGGCATCCCAGGTTTTTACCGCTTCTTCTATCTCTGGATTTTCTTGTGGCCCCAATGCCGGGTCACGCGGCACAGTGAAAAAGCGCCAGCGCTGTTCGCCGGTGTTTAAGTCATAGGCGGTGACATAGCCTCGGGTATCAAACTCGGCTCCACCATTACCAATAATCACCACGTCGCCGGCGATTTCCGGTGCGCCGGTAATATTCAAACCATTGGTGGGGTCAGCAACGGTATTGGCTTGCCAAAGTACTTTGCCGGTTTTCAAGTCCAGTGCATTCAAAATGCCATCAAATGCTGCGACATAGACTTTGCCATTCTTTACCGCAACACCCCGGTTAACCTGGTCACAACACGCGGTGCGGTTAACCTGCATGTCCACATCAGGCTCGAAACGCCAGATTTCTTTACCGGTGGCCGCGTCTAAAGCGTAGGTTTTACCCAAATTACCACTGGTTACCATAACGCCATCGATCACAACCGGTGTGGCTTCCAAACCACGCTGGGTGCCTAATTTTAGTTCCCAGGCAAACCCCAGCTCGCTCACATTGTCGCGAGAGATTGATGTTAGGGTTGAATAATGGGTTTTACCCATATCACCGCCGGGGGTTGGCCAGTTCTCGCCTGCACCGACGCCCGTAGAAGCATCATTGCTTGCGCCCAATTTAGCGCTTGGTGCGGCGGCTGAGTCAGCGGGTTTATTGGTATCAGAGCAACCAGCAACGCCAACTAAACCCAGGATAATGGCAGAAACTAGCCAGATTTTTTTTCTGACGGTGAGAGTAGTTTTTATCATGGGGTTCACATCTCTTTGTATTTGTTAGTGATCGTCGTTAAAACATGCCGTTGTTGTGCATCAACGTTTCTGGAACTTCCTGAATCACTTCCCAGTGTTCGGCAATTTTGTCATTTTCCATGCGAAAAATATCCACGATGGCGGCTTCTGGTTCTGTCGGTGCCAAGCGACCGCGAACATGGAAAATAACGAAGTCATCATCAGCAAACGCACGCACAATTTTTAAATCCACATCGGGGAAACGCGTTTGAGCATCGGTTAAAAAGTCACGTAGCCCTGCCAAACCATCTGTTGCCAACGCCCCATGCTGCTTGTAATTGTCAGGGAAGAATTTTTCCAGGTTTGCTGGATTAAACGACATCAACACCTGTTCGTACATATCAGTGGCAATTTGTAAATTACGCTTTTCTTTTTCTGAGTAACCCATACGCTGCTCCGCCGAAAATTTCTTACCCTAAAACGTTTCAAACGTGCTGCACATCACTATTCATAACACGTTTAAACTAGACGCCTAGAAACTGACCGTCCCGCCATCAATAATGAGATCAACACCCGTTATATAAGACGATTCGGACGATGCTAAAAACAACACCGCATTGGCAACTTCGTCTGAGGTACCGAACCGTTTCATAGGTACTTGCTGGGAAAGCATCTCTTTAAACCCAGCCAAATCTTCGGCAGGTATGTTAGAACGGGTCATAATTGGCGTATCGATGGGGCCAGGGCTAATACAGTTTACGCGGATACCCCGGTCGACCACTTCCGCACCAATATTGCGGGCTAAAGCCCTAACACCGGCTTTGGAAGCTGCGTATACACTGTTACCGGCCATACCTTTGAGGTGCCCGATAGACGAAATAAAAACGATTGCACTACCCGACGACATTAAAGCCAGGCCTTTTTGGGCTGCAAAAAAATGACCTTTCAAATTAATGCCGATCATATTATCCCAATAGGCCTCGTCTATTTGTTCAATGGGTTTGAAGTTACCCACGCCAGCATTAACCACCAAAACATCAATTTTTCCATGAGCTTTTTTGGTCGCCGCCATCACCGCATCAAGTTGCTCCAAATCGGCGATATCAGATTGCAGCGCCATTACATCACCACCAATCGCGGTAGCAGCTTCTGCCAGTGTTTTTTCACTACGGCCAGTAATGACCAGTTTGGCACCTTCACGAGCAAAGGCTTGTGCTGTTGCTAAACCAATACCGCTGTTACCGCCAAGCACTACAACTACTTTGTCGAGAAAACGCATTATTCTGCTCCCTTAATTATCGTTATGATTATTGGATGGAGTGGTCGTCAATAAAAACTCGTTTAGGTTGGCCAATTTGGCTGTTCTGCCTGTAATACTTCGCGTAATGACTTGGGCTTTTTACCTGTTAGTTTTTCAACATTGTCCGACTGCACTGCAAAGATACCCTCGCGTATGGCCTGTTCAAAGGTCACCATGTCATCGCTTGACCAGGGCATTGCTGGATTAACCGGTGCATCACTGGCATGACGAGGAAAACCAAGACGATCAAAATGATCTTGCATATCCTGATCAGTCACGTATTTGTAGGTAATGGGTTTACCGCTTAGCTCGGCAATCATAGCGATAGCTTTGGGAAACGAGAGCATTTCTGGCCCCGTTAAGTCATAGGCCTTATTTTCATGCCCTTCACCTGTTAACACAGCTACCGCGCATGCCACACAATCGTCGCGAGAAACAAACGCAATTTCGCCATCCCCTGCACTGCCTGGCTGCTCGCCCAATGAAATGGCAATGGGTGCCACGACTTGTGAAATAGCTTCTGAGTATTGGCTGTCACGCAAATGCGTCCAAGCCATACCCGACGCTTCCATCAACTCTTCGGTAGCACGATGGTCCAGCTTTACAATAGCCGGATTCGCTGGATTCGCTGCGCCAACCACAGAGGTATACACCACGTGCTTAACCCCTGCAGAAACACCAGCATCGATCGCATTTTTATGCTGGCCTACACGTGTACCCACACGGGCCGTACTAATCAACAACATGCGCTCGCCACCTGCAAATGCATCAACCAGTGACTCAGGTTTATCGAAATCAGCAAAGCGTACTTGCGCACCACGAGCAGCCAAATCTGCAAGTTTTGTGGTATCACGTGTAGTGAGAATCAAATCGGCCGGTGGAATTTTTTCCATTAATAACTCAGCGGCTGCACGACCAAATTTACCTGAAGCACCGGTTACAATTATTTTCATAAATCACCTTACATTATTCTTATAACCTATTGTTTTAAAACAAAAAACAAGACTTATTATTTTTTAATCACTAAGGAATCAGGTCTTTTGCGGGGTTTCCAATCGCCATGTCCGGGAAAATTTTCAAGTACAGCGCCATCCCACAAACGAATAGCACGACGCTTAAATTTCCAGCGACCTTCAACTTTCACCGCAATATCCTCATACCAGCCAGCAAAGCGCAGCAGATAAGGTGGCTCGCCATGACACTCAGTCACAAACGCAAAAGATCGAATATTCACTGCACCATCTGCCATGGGCGTAAATTGAGATTGCGTGGCATGATGCTGACGACCAGGGAAACCCGGAGCATTTCCATAGTGAGCGACAAGAGCGCGAATACCGTCGTGACCACGCCAGTAATCAGGATCTTCAAACACTTCCTCTACCAGTTCGCAGTCTTCTGTAAAGCAGCCTACAAGGCCCTCTGCGTCACCTGTATCGAGTGTCCAGCTGTAAGCTGCAAGTAGGTCTTGCAAACCAAATCTGTCTTCAACACTTATCATTATTTTCACCCTTTAAGAGAGACATTACCTATGTGTAAACGCACGCTGATTCATACGCCGCAAGACTGCCGAAAACCTTTGACGCGTCAGCTATAGTCTTCACTTGGAGCTAGCTACAAAGCTTGTACAGGCAGAGCAATAACTTGCACTGGGTACGATCTGGTTAAAAACAACGTAGAAGCACCCAGAACAGCTGCCTGCAATAAAGCCTGTAGCCTTGTGGATAAGCAGAACGTCTAGCATTTATAAATTATTGTAACGTTTGTTATTATATACACTAGTTTTTATGGAATTCAACCGCTACCCCAACAGTTTCGTTTTACGCACACCTACTGGAGTGGGAACGCCGGCTTATCTTTACTTTCACAAATCCAGTTAACCCACAATTTTGCATCGCTGCCCTCAAGCAGGGTCACAAAATTACGCGCTCTAATATATTTATTAGAACCATGTGGCTTCAGCATGTCTGCCGTAATCGCTCGCGTTTCTTCCAGGTATTCCAAATCATCATTCGTCACTGAAAATATGCCTAACCATTGCAGATAGGAAGGTGCCGGATGCACGATGCCCGATGACACAACTTGATGAATACTGACAGGCTCCTCTGTTCTTGAGTCCCGAATAATACCTAAACAACCTACATGCACATCGCCAGATAAAATCACCGTCTTGGCATTTCGCGCACTGGCATTGTCCAGCAAACGCATAATGAGCTTTAACCGCTCGCCTTCGTGTTCTTTGGCTCGCCAATGGTCTTTAAGATCATCCGTTAGTTCTTCTTCCCAAGGCGTGGCGTCAACCACACTCTCCGCAAAGGAAAAATCCCGATACACAACCGGTACGGCACTTAAAACCAGTAAATCTCCCTGATGACAGTCGGTATCCAAATAACGGATCACATCTGACCAGTGATCCTTACTCATCACCTGTTTAAGGGTTCTTTCAGAGCGATTATCCAAAGCCAGAATGTTGTAACCGCGAAAAGTCACTGCCATGGAGAAGTGAGTATCTGCAGCTGCAGCGAGCAATGAATTATTTTCACTGCCACGAACCTGTAACAGTGCAAAATGTTTTCTGGCTGCAGCAAAAATCGCCTTATAAATATCGCAGGTATGAAGGTCGTCAGGATAGCTGCCCCAACCGTCAAAAATGTCGTGGTCATCCCACATCATGATAGAAGGTATTGACGCGAGCATAGATGCGATAGGCTCTTTGCTCCACCGGTCTACATATAACTCACTGAAAAACCTGTCGACTTGAGATCGAATCTCTTTTGTAGCTTTGCGTTTAATTTTTTCTTTGCGCCCCAGTTCATTCCAGGCTTTTAATGACCCCAGTTGCGTCCATATCGAATCTGCATAGATCTGATCACCGCCTAACAACAGCAATGAAAACGGCGACGCTAAATGCTCAGTTTCCATATCCTGCCACAGCTTGTAGGGCTCTTCCGTAGACGTCATTAACTTGTAGTCTGAAAAGCCGTTACAAGATGCATAGGCAAATTTGGGTTTTTCACTGCTGCCAGGCACATAAAACGTCCAGCAGCTGCGGCCAGACTTATCGAGCATAATTTCAGCATCGACAGAGACGTTGTATTGCACATGACTAGGGTTACCAGCCGAAATCTTCAGTTCCGCGCGCCAAACTTTGCCAGAATAAATTTCACCGATTAAGGTAGCGGCAGATGCATTATCACCGGAATAAGCCACTGCAGCGTGGGCGGCAGACTTATCGGTAACAAAGGTAACGGTGTAGAGAGTATCGGATTCAAGCCCTAGGATAGGGCCTAGCACTAACTTCTTTGTCATTATTTTATATCCTTATCAAAAAATGAGGTAAAGCCGACACGACATAATCGGGCCGACTTGACGCGCCTTATATTACGACAATTTAGCCCGGTGAATAAGTTACAACACTGGAATCCATACTGATGGCTGTGGCAGCCAGCCATGGTCACATGACGTAACGGTAGTACTCACCCCGTCTGCATATCTAGGTCTGACACCAAAAGTAATGTTAACCCTCATGCCACTACAACGTATTTACAGCTATCAATATCAACGGGAATTACAAACCTGCTAATGCACGGACAAAACAAAAATGCGAGACGAAGGCTTATTTAGAGAATGGTTACCCACGAGATGACTGCAAAAGCTAGCGAGTCAATTTTCGATAAGCACCCCGCCAGCCTGCACCAACGCGCACTCAGCACAGACCGCCACTAGGCGAAGGGTAAAAATGGAAGCAGGTGTTACAAATATGGAACGCCAAAATCATTCAATTCTGTAGAACTTGCCTCTACAATCAGCTTCAACTTATTCAAACAACAATAATTACCAGTTGGTGCTGAACTCTTCCACGAGCGCATCCATAAAGGCACGCAACCGCGCAGGTTGATGCCGATGCTCCAGATAAGATGCATAAGCACTGAAAGACGGCAAAGGAAAATCAGGCAACAAGCGTACAAGTTCACCGCGCTCAACAAGGGCGTCACAAAACTTAACCGGCAAAATCGATACGCCCATGCCAAACGTGACTAACTGCATTGTTGTTGAGACATCAGATACCGTAGCACGTAAATAAGGATCGTCTGGGTCGTCAAGGCCCTCAGGCCAGAGTTCATGCCCACCGACGTATTGCGACAAAAGAATACGCGGGAAGTTAGCCAGGTCGCGTTCTGTTTTGGGTAACGGGCGATCTTTTAAGAATTCAGGGCTGGCGTAAAAGCCATGTTCTAACTTTGTGAGCAGACGGCTGGGTACATTATCGTTACCCAGGTGCCCGACCTGTATCGCGATGTCGAACGGGTCGGTACCCACATTAATGGGGTCGTTAGTGACAAATATTTCTTGCGTTAAACGCGGAAAACGATTGCCTACACGGGCAATAACACGGGAGATAGCCATGGCACCAAATGCACGCGGCATGCTAATACGAAGCTTTCCAGTAGGCTCGGACATAATTTCGCTGGCGATTTCTTCCGTGAGCTGCACTTCGCAATGGATACGCTGACAATGGCTCATGATCGCTTCGCCAGCCTCTGTAAGCTTAATGCCTTGAGCACCACGTTTAAGCAATACAACTTGCAACTGGCTTTCCAGCAGTCGCAACTTTCGGCTAATAGTCGATTTGGGGATACCGATAATATCGCTGGCTTTTGCCAGACTACCCGCGCTGACAACGTTGTAAAACAGCATTAAGGAATTGGGGTCAACTTTATTTGTTATTGTCATACCACGCTCTTATATAGGGTCTACAGATAAAAAATAGAAACCGAAATAGCAGAAGGATCTGTCACAGTGTCTTTAGTCAGTATAAACAAGTATTAGTTTATTACTGGTTAATAGTAAATGCCTTAAGTCCTAACGGGTTTATATCGTAAGGGGTTTCGTAACTACAGCATAACCCGCTACCGGTTAAATTATTTGCGTTAACAACAATTATTACAATAAGGAAACAACATGACCGATATCAGTGGAAAAACAGCTTTTGTGACTGGCGGTGCAAGCGGCATTGGCCTTGGCATCAGTAAAGCTCTACTCAAACGAGGTGCCAACGTAGTAATAGCCGACATTCGCGATGACCATCTGGCCAGTGCGCAAGAAGAGCTGGGTAGCACAGACAACGTGCTCACGCTTAAACTTGATGTGACAGATCGCACGGCTTACGCCCAGGCTGTAGATGCAGCAGAAGAGCGTTTTGGTAACGTGCACATACTGGTAAACAATGCCGGTGTTGCAGTGGTTGGCCCTGTTGAGCTTGCCAGTTTTAGTGACTGGGACTGGACGGTAAACGTGAACTTGGTGGGCGTTATTAACGGAGTCGCCACTCTGCTACCGAAAATGCTTGCGCACGGCGAAGGTGGCCATATCGTCAGTACTGCGTCAATGTCTGGCCTGATGCCACATCCCGGTGCTGTTATTTACACCACGACTAAGGCTGCGGTTATCGGCATGAGTGAGGCCATGCGCGGCGAATTGGAGCCAAAAGGCATTATGGTGTCGGCGTTTTGCCCTGGGCCAGTGCAATCCAATATCAATGAGGCGGGAAAAACACGCCCAGCAGAATTAGCAGATACTGGTTATGCGGAAACCGATAAACGCCGCCAAAACATCAATGTGCTCGCACATTTGTTTAAAGAAGCCGAAGCCATTGGCAACCGCGTTTGTGATGGCATAGAAAATAATGAACTGTACATTCTCACTCATAGCGAATTCCGTAAAGGTGTTGAGGAAAGAACCAAAGCCATGGTAAGTGCTATTCCTGACATCCCGGAAGACCCAGGCCTGCATGAGAACTTTGGCATGCTACTGTTTAACCCAGTGTTTAGCGAAGAGATTGCCCGTCACAGCAATAAATCCGAAACCAAAGGAGAATAAAAATAATGAAAGACTTATCTGGAAAAACAGCGTTTATTACTGGCGGTGCCAATGGTATTGGATTGGGTTTAGCCAAAGTTTTACTCGCTGAAGGCTGTAAAGTAGCCATTGCCGATATCAATCAAAAATGCCTGGACGACGCGATTAAGCAACTCAATTCAGACAACGCTATGGCCGTGACGCTAGACGTTGCTTCGCGAGAAGACTTTGCGCGCGCAGCCGATGCCGTGGAAGCCAAATTCGGCAATGTATCTCTGGTATTTAACAATGCTGGTGTTAACTTATTTGAAACCATACAAGACAGTAGCTATGACGATTGGGACTGGCTATTGGGCGTCAACCTGCATGGCGTTATCAACGGTGTGATGACATTTTCCAAGCGTATGATCGCCAGAGGAGAGCCCGGACATATTGTGAATACGGCCTCAATGGCCTGTTTTATCGCAAGCCCTATTCCAGGTATCTATAACACGACCAAATTTGCCGTGCGCGGCTTGAGCGAATCATTGCGCTACAGCCTGGCAGACCACAACATTGGTGTATCTATTTTGTGCCCCGGCTTAGTAGACAGCCATATTAATTGCAGTGAGGAAGTGCGGCCGGAGACTCTGTCTGAGCGCGGGAAACCGATTACTGAAGAGTTCTCCAAGATGCTGGAAAATATGCAACGCCAAGGCATGGATCCAGTAGAAGTTGGAGAAAAAGTTGTCGCTGCTATCAAGCAAAATCGCTACTACATCTTTTCACACCCAGAATTTAAAGATGAGCTGCGCGAAATCTTCGATGGCATTATCGCTGCCATGCCCCCTTCTGAAGAAATACCGGAGGCACGCAAAGCAATAGAAGCCGGTCGCCGCGAGCGCACCAAAGCTGTTCGCGATAAAGGCCTGGCGCAAGATATTTACTAGAACGCTACCAAGATTTTACTCAGGTTCCCCTTAGGGCCTCTGTAGAGCACAGTTACTGCTTTATGGAGGCCTGTTTTCTGTCCCCCTTTTTTCTTCTCCTCCCCTTTTGTATGCATTATGGGGTCACCAGCTGGCAACTTGGTTGCCTGTGACACGACCTCGCGCATTCACAGTAGAAATTACCCAGATCACCACCCACAACAAAGCACCAAAATGGTGCGAACACACCCTAAAACCTCACCATTTTGAATCACGAATAGTCCCCAGCCTAAATTTATGCACCAATATAATGAAAACATCACAAGTTGCTGGAATGTTATGACGCAATCTTTGCACTTTTAAGGGGGCGAGTAGGGTAATTACCCCCTATGCCAGGCCCGCCCATAGCATCGTCTGGCTAACCAGAACTACCCTCTAGCCAACTCAACAGGCGTTTATCTACGCATTTCCGGCTTGCAAAACGATACGGTCTTAAAGGGGTCGCAAGCTCCATTTAGCCAGGCCATAAATCTGCCCACACAACTGTTTTTAGGCGCCAAATAAAGAGTCTTACTGCGGATCAACTTTAGGGTGGTACGGAATCTGCTTAGCCTAATTTCAAGCAAGAAGTCGTAGCGTGGGTCTGATGCACTACACTCTTTTATACAGACGCAATTTATTGATGAGTCAGTGACAATAAATAGTTTTCAGATTTGATGAAACTGCAACGCAGAAAGCGGTTCCAATTCAATGTGTTAAAGCCTGTGATTGAAGACTGGCATTTGAAGACAGTACGCAATCTAACAACAGCGCTGCCCATTATGAAGGGACAAGATGTAATCCAATGAAAAAACTGACCGACAGCCCTGAATTTTCAAAGTTTATGGCAGAACATAAACTCCCGGACAGCTACCGCGAGACATTCCAGCAGTGGTTCGCGCCATTGGTCGAGCAACTGAGTCTGCGAGTCGGTAACCCAGTCAGCACAAAACAACATCCTCTACTTTTGGGCATTAACGGCTGTCAGGGCTCTGGTAAATCAACACTGGCAGCCGTCTTAAAAACCGTACTTGAAGCCAGCAGTGACTGCCGAATTGCCATACTGTCCATCGACGATTTTTATCTAACCATTGCTGAGCGTGAACGTTTAGCGAGCACAGTGCACCCATTATTGCGCACTCGCGGTGTTCCCGGCACTCACGATATTGAACTACTACAGAAAATATTAGATGCGTTGATGACCGGTCCCTACCCCGTAGCCATTCCTCGATTTGATAAGGCCACGGATGATCGCAAGCCAACGCAGGAGTGGGATTTGGAAAGTAAGCCAGTGGATATGATTATCCTGGAAGGCTGGTGCATTGGCTCCAGCGCCCAGCGCCAGAGCGATCTCATCACACCCGTAAACCTGCTGGAAGAACAGGAAGACCCGAATGCTCTCTGGAGGCGCTACGTTAACGAACAATTACAAAATGCCTATCAAACGGTATTTGCACGCATTCACTATTGGGTAATGTTGCAAGCCCCCTCCTTTGACTGTGTTTTCCAATGGCGTTTGGAGCAGGAGGAGAAGCTGCGGTTAGCCAGCGTAGATACTGGTAATAACAGCGGAGTAATGTCTAGAGCACAAATTGCGCGTTTTATTCAGCATTACCAACGCATTACTCAACACACGTTGGCAACACTACCGGAAAAGGTGGACTGCCTGTTTACCTTGGACGCGGCACGACATATTACAGCATCGAGATTTATGCCTGATGCCAGTACATAACCGATAAATACGGCCTTTATTTGCATCGTTTTATGGCTTCGTAGCAATCATGGTAATTGTAAAAGTAACCGCCAAAGCAACGACAAAATAACGGCGAACGTAATGAACAAAATGAAGACAACACCGAAGACAAGCTACCAAGCAGTAGAGAAAATAAAATGACAGGACAAACTCATAATACGCTGATTTTTACAGATATGGATGGCACACTGCTGGACCACAATACTTATGACTTCAGCCCTGCTGCCCCTATGCTGGCGATATTAAAGGATGCACATATACCGGTCATTCCCAGCACCAGTAAAACGAAAGCCGAAATGCTCAAGTTACGCGAGGCGCTGGGAAATACTGATCCGTTTATTGTTGAAAACGGTGCGGCAGTGTATATCCCCAAGTCAGCGCTACCGCTAACACCAAGCGACACCTATAGCGAAGGTGATTTTTGGGTGAAAACATTTGTACCTCCAAGGGCACGCTGGCAACGCTTGACTCAGGAACTTAAGGCACAGTTCCCTGATTGCTTTAAGACCTTTACGGAAGTAGGCGTAGATGGCATTCAAGCTATGACCGGGCTCAGCCGCGACGATGCGGAATTATCTTCGCAAAGAGAATACGGGGAGCCGGTGCAATGGACCGGTTCTCACATGGAAAGACAAGCATTTATCGAAGCTATCAATCAAGCTGACGGACAAGTTCTGGTGGGTGGGCGCTTTATGCATATTTCCGGTTTTTGCGACAAGGGCCTGGCGCTAACCTGGCTCACAAAGGAATACCAACGGCAGCTATCGCAAACGTTTCGTACGATTGCCATTGGTGATAGTCAAAATGATGCCGCCATGCTGGACGCCGCCAAAGATGCACTCATTATTCGTTCTCCCAGTCACTCACCTCCTGCATTAAAACGAATTCATGGCATTACTGTAACGCAGGCTTATGGGCCCAGCGGCTGGGTTGAGGGTCTGCAGCAACTGCTACCTGAGATAGCTACAACAATGGCCGCAGATAAAGACACGGCTGCTGTAAATAATTTTATGACCACAGCACCTTCCGGCCCGAAATTATTTTTTGCAAAATAATGCAACTACAGAGTAACCCACAACAAAAGGACAGCTACTGGAAAGCTGGAAAGACACCTTATTATCAAAAATCTCATTGCTATCGAGAGTTGAATATTCGATAACAACAATGACTCGAAAAAGGAAATAACTTATGGCCGACTTCCATCAAAACGGAATCATTACCACACTGCATAATCTTGCAGATCGCCCCGTTGCAGATTTGGAAAGTGACCTCTGTAAATTCAGCCGCAAACGCCCCATGGGTTTACTGCTGCCTTCACTGTATTCAGAGCTAGAAGGTGATGCGTTACCCAACATCATTAAACATCTAGGCTATGTGCCCTATTTGTCGCAAGTTGTTATCGGGCTTGATCGCGCTGATGAAGCCCAATACCGTCATGCACTCTCTTTCTTTTCCGATTTGCCACAAGAACACAAAGTGCTGTGGAATGATGGACCACGCTTACGTGCTATTGATGCTGAATTGCAAAAACAAGATCTGGCCCCGAAAGAGATGGGCAAAGGCCGCAACGTTTGGTATTGCATGGGTTACCTGCTGGCATCCGGTAAAGCAGAATCTGTCGCTCTACATGATTGCGATATTGTGACTTATGACCGTGAGCTGCTGGCTAGACTCATATACCCCGTTGCCAATCCAAACTTTAACTATGAATTCTGCAAAGGATTTTACGCGCGTGTTGCCGATGGAAAAATTAATGGACGCGTGTGTCGCCTACTGGTAACTCCCCTGCTACGAGCTTTACGCCGGGTTGTCGGTAACCGCGATTACATCGAGTATATGGATAGCTTTCGCTATTCATTAGCCGGGGAATTCTCTTTCCGTCGTGATGTGCTATCAGACTTACGTATTCCCAGCGATTGGGGTCTGGAAATTGGTGTACTGTCAGAAATGCACCGCAACTACGCACACAACCGCCTTTGTCAGGTTGATATCGCGGACGCTTATGACCATAAACACCAGGATATATCGTTTGATGATCAACAGGCCGGTCTGTCAAAAATGTCTGTTGATATTGCCAAAGCACTGTTTAGAAAGTTAGCCACACAAGGTGAAATATTCTCTAACGAAACCTTTCGCACATTAAAAGCCACCTATTACCGTATTGCCTTGGATTTTGTTGAAACTTACCATAACGATGCCGTCATGAATGGTCTTCAACACGACATCCATCAGGAAGAAAAAGCTGTCGAAATGTTTGCCGAAAACATTATGGATGCGGGAAAACACTTTTTAGAACATCCCATGGAAGTGCCGTTTATTCCCAGCTGGAACCGCGTTGCCAGTGCAATTCCAGATATATTTGAGAGGCTCCAAGAAGCAGTTGAAGCAGACAACAAAGAGTTTTCGTAACTGACACAATCAAAGCAAATAAATACCAGGGCCTTTGCATGAGTACGATTCAAGAACAGTTGTTATCTAAAATCATCCATCACCTCGACTTTATTTATGAAGGTGTGTCATTACCAGTGACGCATGAGGCCTTGGCACAAAGATTAATCGACACGATGCGCCTGCAGGAAGTTACAGAAGAACCTATAGCCCATCAAAACCACTGGGATCAACGCGATGTCGCACTCATCACCTATGGTGATAGCGTTAAGCAGGAAAACGAAAGGCCACTTCACGCATTGAAAACATTTTTGGATGGCTATATAGACGGCGTGATCAATTGTGTTCATATACTGCCGTTTTTTCCTTATAGCTCCGACGATGGGTTCGCGGTTATCAATTACTCAGCGGTAAACGAAGCATTGGGTGAATGGGAAGACATACAAGCTATCGCCGAACGCTATCGCCTTATGTCAGATTTAGTGCTTAACCACTGCTCCAGTCGCAGCTTATGGTTTGAGAATTTTAAGCAGTCATTAGATCCAGGCAAAGACTACTTCTTCACTGCTGATGCCAATGCAAACTTGAGTGATGTTGTCAGACCGAGAACTAGTCCTTTACTGCGCGAAACCGAACTTATTGACGGCAACATTAGACATGTATGGTGTACGTTTAGTCATGACCAAGTTGATCTGGATTTTCGCAATCCGGATGTATTGAACGAATTCACCGGTATTATTCGCCATTATTTGGATAACGGTGTACAGATTTTTCGGTTGGATGCCGTGGCTTTCCTATGGAAGGAAATCGGTACTCCCTCTATTAACTTGCCGCAAACCCATGAAATTGTTCGATTATTGCGTACATTGATTGAATACGCAGCGCCTCATGCCATTATCATTACAGAAACAAATATTCCTAACCGCGAAAACCTGGCTTATTTTGGCAATGCAAATGAAGCCCACTGCATCTATAACTTTTCCCTACCACCACTATTAGTCAATAGTTTAATCACGGGTGATTGCAGTTATTTAAAACAATGGTTAATGAGCATGCCTCCCGCCCAAAACGGTACTGCCTACTTTAATTTTATTGCGTCCCACGACGGTATTGGATTGCGACCAGCAGAGGGGCTATTAAACGAAGAAGATATAGGCCAGCTAGTTAATACGATGCAAAATTTCGGCGGCCGTATTTCATGGCGTCAGGCCGATAATGGTCAGAACAAGCCTTACGAGATCAATATTGCGCTTTACGATGCCTTACAAGGAACAACTGAAGGGCCAGACCACTGGAACAATGACCGTTTTATCTGTGCGCACGCCATCATGCTGGCATTAGAAGGCATCCCGGCTTTTTATATTCACAGCCTTGTCGGCACTAACAATGACTATGAACGGGTTAAACACTCCAATCAAAATCGTAGCATTAACCGACACCAGTGGCAGTTGGAGGATTTGGAAAAGTGTTTGCAGGAACCCTTGGATCACCATTACCAGGTTTACCACGAATTAAAAAGACTTATTCAGATTCGTCGTGAACAACCCGCTTTCCACCCCAATGCTACTCAGTTCACCTTACATTTAGGCACGCAGCTTTTTGGCTTCTGGCGACAAAGTATCGACCGAAAACAAAGTATTTTCTGTATCCACAACATCAGCAAAGAGGATGTTACCCTACCCTTGTCTGATATTAATCTAATCGGTACTTGCAACTGGAAAAATTTAGTGACTGACGAGGTGTTTACTACCATTGAAAAAAGTATCGTCGTAAAACCTTACCAAACTCTCTGGATTAGCAATATTGAATAAACCTAGCCAAGTCACCTCAAACATAAAAAGCCACCTAAAAGGTGGCTTTTTACTAACAAAATATTACTAACAGAATAAGTAAGTCAGTTATTTTCTATCCTTCAATGTCAGGTTCTCCAACACATCGTCGTACTGCTCATGCAGCGAATCTAACGCCTTAGTCGCAATTTCAAAGAATGTTGCCACCATGATATCTGGAGTATCAGTTATGACCCGCGAATTTATACAGGTCAGTAATGTATTCAGCTTTTCCCGTTGATCTACCGAAGGGGGAATTTCTTCCCAAACCAAATCAGTAGACTCTTTGACTTTTTCACTTAAATAATTCAGTCGAATACGGCTAACACTATCGCACTCTTTGGAAGCTACCACGCCAGAACCGATAGCCCGCGCTTGCCCTATGCACTCAGAAGCCATCAGCAATTCACGCCAGATAAAATGCAACGGTTTACCATTGCGACTTTTAACTAAAAGTAAGTCATGCTCTTCGGCCATTTCGTCAATCAGAAATAAGATACTTTGAATCAACTTATTATGTTGATTCAAATTATTTTCTTTACTATTTTCCTGATACTTACCGGACAGTCTGGCCCAATGCTGAGTCACATTTTTCCAACGTTCGTTCTCTTCCATCCAAGGGTCAGCTTTGGTAATACTGTTGACGTCCTGACTAACAGCACGCTGCAATTGAAAGATCTTGGGCCCAAGAGATTGATCACCATTGAGGTAACCAGTGGTCAAACCACGATGCTGCTGTACATGTGACAAAAGTACGCGCAAGCTTTGCAGCCAAAAAACACCGGTTGCCTGGCGTTTTTCACGCTGATCAAGCCTTACTTTTTTGGCAACCACGACTAGCACAACCAACGCGATCACTGCCGCCACGATAATGAGTGTTTCGTTCATACTACGATCCCTATACTGCTCGAAGACTACATAAGTGGCATAAATGTGCTGCTATAGTAGCAGACTGCTGTGCGATATCGTTATTGCCATCTGCAATAACAGCAACTGATTCGATATTTGAGGATATTTCCCGTGTCGCACTATTCTGCTGTTCGGTAGCGCTGGAAATGGCATATAACATATCAGATACCGAGACCGCACATTTTTGAATGGCCGTTAAAATTTGCTCGGCCTCAGTTGCCTTGTGCGCAGAATCAGCAGTTCGTTTAACCACATTATCCATCCCGTTATTGACTGTCTGAACCTGACTTTGCATCTCATCGATAATAGAACTTATGTCTTTGGCTGATTCATGACTGCGGTTGGCTAACGCTCTCACTTCATCGGCAACTACTGCAAAGCCACGACCATGTTCCCCGGCTCGCGCAGCTTCGATGGCCGCATTTAGGGCCAGCAAATTAGTTTGTTCTGCCATTTCACGAATAACACTCGACATGGACGACACCTGCATCGTGTGTTTTACCAGGCTTTCCAGTTGTTGATAAGTGGACTGAGCAATATTAGCCACATCTTCGATATCGATACGTGCAGTAGAAACCATTTCGGCTCCTTTTCCACTCAACTCATTCACTTCATGAGCGGAATCGTAAGCACTTTGGATACGCCGGGCAATTTCTTCGACACTGTAACTAATCTCAGTCACAGCCGCAGCCACTGACCGAGTGGCTGCCGATTGTTCATTAATATTTTCTGCCAATGTTTTAGATTTTTCTTCCAATTCGCCAGCCGAATAACTAATTTCAGCGGCAGCGTCAGAAAAACTTTGGTGTTTGCGGCTATTGTCACGGGACATGACTAAAAAACTATGACTTGTACCAACAAGCAAACCTTTAAATTCACGCTCCAGGACCTCATGTGTTACCGGCTCGTGCCGTGCCAGAATAGCTTCCAGTAACTTGAGATCTGAACGAGTATTGTAAACTACACCCCACAAACAGTAGGCACTCATCAAAACCAAAAAATGAACATAGAATGCGGTTGAAAAATACAAGGCCAGCCCATACAAGAACAGCAGTGACGCAGTCATTGCCATGAGGGCATAAGTAACACCCATAAACCGAACTAGCTGTGCAATAGGTTTGAAAAACATGTTGATTTCATTGCTCCTTTATGAACTGTCCCGCAACCAAAACTAGGCATCTGCGACTGATAACACCAAGCAGAGTACCTAAGGCTAAGTGTTTTTTTACCCGTTTTTTGTTGCCAGGCATAACCTTCCTTACAAACTAATTGCCAAAATAAAAATTTAAGTGTAATCACGCTACTGAATCAATGAGCCCCTTGGGGTTTACTCATTTTCAATAAACGGTAAAAAAGTATCAGCGATAATATCGCGCATTTTAGCCCCTTTTAAAAAACACTGTTTTCGCATTTTCCCAACGAAAGTCTGGGCACCACATAAATAAACTTTCCAACTGTTCAAGTCAGGGTAGCTGTCTGCACAAAACTGATAAATATCTTGTTGTACAACAGACTCGTTACTATCGGTTAGTGCGAGAAGAGAAACCTTTAGTTGCGCGTTACTTTTTTCTAACGCAAGCAGTTCTTCCACGAGATAGTGTGAATTTTCTGACCGAGCAGCAACAACAACTCGAATCGGCGAATCGTGCTTTTTGGATAAGGCGTCACGTAAAATACCGTAGATAGGGGCAAGCCCAGTGCCTATTGCAGCAAGCAGCAGTGGCTGCTGTTCCTCGGCACTATAAAAACATTCGCCAAGCGGCCCTTGAATTGTCAGCTCTGTCCCAAGTTGGGCGTCCTCTGCGAGCCAGCGACTAAATTTGCCGTCTTCATGGTACTTAATATGAAATTCAAGATATCCATCTGTAGGCAGGCTTGCTATCGAATAACTCCGGGCCACCAATTTATCTTTCCATAAAGTTACATACTGACCGGGATAAAATGTAAAGTCAGGAATCCCTAATCGTAGACAAATAACGTGGTCGTTGAACCAGAACTTTTCCACAATAGTACCAACAACCTGATTATTACTGCGTGCAACGTTACTAACGGTAAGAGGGCCTATAGGCTTACATTGGCAGCTTAAAAAGTAATTTAGTTGTTGCTGCGCTGGGCTAATACCCTGCTGGGCAGATGCTGGTACCACACCCGCATCTGCTACCATCACACAGGACTGACAAGCACCCGCGCGACAACCATAAGGTATTAAATGCCCATTCCTTAACAGCACATCGAGCACCGTATCGTCATCTTGTAATGACAATTGCTTTCCCTGATAACTCACGTAAGACATAAATACCTAATATACTCGAGTATTGAGCAGTAAAATTACTTATTTAAAACATCATCTTTGACAGACAAACACACAGCCACCACCTCATCAATTTTGGCTTGCGGCACATCCAGTTCCTGTAAAGTAGCAATCAGGCATTCAGCAACAGCCATAAAATGCTCGTCGGTAAGATTCATGTGTTTATGTGCTTCCCGCATATCTTTACCAGAATAGTTGTTAGGTCCGCCAAATGCCATGGTCATAAATGCTTTTTGTTTGGCGTGTTGCGATTCCATATCAACGGTATCAAAAAAGTGACTAATTCGATCATCAACCAACACTTTACGATAGAAAATATCAACAGCGGCATCAATTGCGCCAGCACCACCCAGTTCGTCAAATAAAGATGTATCACTCATATTGCTCTCCAATGTTCATATATAGTTGTTAAAATCGATCAGGCACAGTATCTGTCAGTGCTAAGCCATTAATACCAGTAGCAACAGTAGTAAAGCAGTAGTACTAACAGTATTACCAATAGCAGCACTAAACATGATACTGCCCCTCACTTACTTCCGCGGGTTACAAAGTGATAACACTCTTATAGTGGTACTCGAATAACCACACCACCCATCACCTCACCGATTTTGAAATCTGTTCGCGGTGAGTCTTTATGACCGTTATGACATTTGGTACAGGCTTCTGAAACGGCCACATCCGGGTAAACTGCAGTGTAATAAGTAACATCTCCCAATGTTTCCTCACCGTAGTAGTTCTCACCTGGATTGGCTGCAATATATTCAAGCCCGGCTTTTTCAATGGCGGTTTTTGGCGCATTCTGTGAATTAATAGGCCAAATCGATTGCAATGAATAAGTAAAATCATCGGTCATTTCTCGTACGGCCTCTGACCCGGCACGAAACATTTGTGCTGGTAATAACGTGCCATTATCAAAATCTTTCCAATGTTCATCGGGTTTTATTACGCCGGCACCATTGGGCCCTAAGCGTTGTACCACTAATTTCGTATAATTCGTACGGTCAGCTTTCATTACCGCAAACAGTGAATCCGTATAAATTTTTGGATCGATACCTTTTGATTCGCCGCCACAACCTGACAAACCTAAAACCCCTAGTATCAAGCTAACTGATAGTGCTTTTTTCATGGTGCTCTCCTAACAATGGTTGATTGCTAAATTAATTAATTTTTAGTCAAAAGTTCGTTGCATATAAATTTATGCAATTCATTGTTGTTATTGCTCCCGCTCCAAAGCCCAATCAATTGATGGGATATGTGTGCCAGGTTTACCGCTAAAGTTGCTTTCGATTAATGCACGGTCAGCGAGCGCATCAATAGAAAACTCCAAACTGTGACAATTCATACAAACACTACGGATCATTTTTTCATTGGGGCGCAGATTGTCATTTTGGTTATGCTCTACTCTTACAAACTCTGTGCCATTTTTCATATAACGTACTCTTGGCATGTGACATGTTGCACAACTAACCCCTGCCCCTTCTTTCACGGCGCCTGCAAGCTCTTGATCCCATAGCTTTTTATGCGGAGATTGTTGAAATGCGAGCGAATGTGCATCGTTGTGGCACGTCAAGCAGGCCTCAACTGCTGCGACTTTCGTTTCAAAACGGTGCGCCGAATGGCAACTATTACAACCTTGGTGCACGTCCTGTACAGCAGCATCAAAATCCAAATGCGCCTCTCCAGGTGTTATCGTGCCCTGCGACGAACCTAATGCAGAGCGCAACCGCATTCCATGTTTACCACGCTGAAAACCATCCGCTTCCTGACTATGACAAGTTGCGCATTGTTCCACGCCTGGTTTTTCTAACCAGGCAGTCGTATTGTTTCCATCGTCGTTACCTTGCTGGTGACACCCGGCGCAAGTAACACCGGCAAGTGCGTGCGACGTACCGGCAAAATCATCGTGTGCGGAAGAGTCATTGAACCTTTCCGGTAACGGCTTTGTATTAGCCGGAATATGAACACTAGCGTTATTGGCGGCTTCATTAGGTAAGCCAATGTTAGCTATGTCTAATAACCAAGGTTGATTGGCATTACGCACTAAAAAACTTTCATACAAGGCGCGATTGTCATGAAAGTTATGACATCCGGCACTGGCACAGCTATCAAAAGGGAGGTCTTTATGGCTTGGGCGTTCTTTTACAACATCTTGATGGCAATGGAAGCAATAATCTTCTGGTAAGGTTAACCCCATTGCATGGGTCTGGTCTTTTTGATGCTCAGTATGGCATGACACACAATAGCGGCCATCCAAAATTTCAATTCGATACGCTTCGCGAGGATCAGTAAATTTTTTCTTGGGGTGTGAGTCATGAGCTTCTTCTAACTCTTTTGCATGACAACCTTCGCATGCTTTTTGCAGTGCATCAGCACCACCAAAAGAATCTGTATGGCAGGTGTCACAAGACATCTCAATTTGATAATGTCCATAGCTTGTTTCACCAATTAAGAACTCTGACTTATGGTCGTCTATAAACAGCTGATAACCAAGGTACCCGAGCAAACCGAGCGCCAATAGCAACCACAATATCCACAGCCATTTTTTCACAAAAAGCCCTTTTTAAAAGTAATAAACCGTTAGAATATGCATAGCTAACAACATCGGTAATGGCCAGCTCATTAAAATATGTAGCCACGCCCAAAAGCTGCGCAGTCGCGTAGCGATAGTTCCATTCAACGTAAATTCAACAGACATGGTGATACCGGCTAATGTGCCAACGCCCAAAACGGCTAGGAAATTTAGCATCAACCACTGATTTAAGTTTTCGCCTAACCGAAAACCTGTATGAAAAATCAACGTCACGGCACACAACGTACCTAATAAAGCGTGCAATAATCGCCAATAAGTAAATTCGCCTAGTAGTTTCTTGAGCCAACGTTTTTTTACTGACATCAATAAGCCTGTCGCTGACATCCCCAGCAAACTAAAGCCAGTTACTTGCTTCCAGAATTTATCGTTCCAATAATTTTCTAAAAAACTCGGTTGTTGTACGGTTTCTGATACGGGGATTGGGGGAAACGAAGCAACAATTCCTACCACTATTAATGCCAACACGCTAACGACCAACATAGGCAGCCAGAGTTTATCTTTGAGAGCTTTTTCTTTTTGCCCACAAAGGTTCATCAACAATGGCTGACAACTACCACATACAGTACCTGCGCTAGTGTTAGCTGACAGTTGTACGCTGGTATCAGCACCGTTAAGCAAAGCATCTTTTAAGGTTTTCAATTTGATATTATTACATTGGCAAATAACCGCAGAATCAGGCCAAGTCGCAACACTACTGGCTCCTGACGTAAGCCATAATCGGCCAGTTAAGCGGAACATGACTTGCTGCCAAACACTAACTCGACGACCCGATTGGTAGAGCTCTTGAATCCGTGACTGTTCCGGCCATTCACCAAAGGCAACGGCGCCGGTAATTTTTCCGCGCAGCAAGACCAGTTTTCGATAGCAAGATGATTTTTCGCCACCGAATACTAATATTTTCTGATGTGGCCGATAAGGTAAATCTTCTACCTCACCCATACTGCAAACATTTTCACCAACAACTTTTAATCGGGCTACAGTTTGCGAGCCCTTATAATGAGCGCTGCCTTCTACCAGGTGATCGGCTAATACAGCAGCTTGTTCGTACCCGGGGCTAACCAATCCATAAGTTAAGCCTCGGTGTTCACAACATTCACCAATAGCAAAAATCCACTCTACGGAGGTCTGTAAAGTATCGTCAACAACAATGCCATTGCTGATTTTAAGTCGCGCGTCTCTGGCCAGTTTTATGTTGGGGCGAATACCCGCACAAAGCAGCACAGTATCGGCAGCAATAATATCTCCCTGTCGTGTTTTCACACCGGTGACTCTATCGTCACCAAGTATTTCCGCCACACCGGATTGGGTGATGACAGTAATACCAAGCGCTTCTACCTTTCTTTTTAGCAGCGCAGCAGCTGTGTCATCCAACTGCTGATTCATTAGGCGTACACCTTGCTGAATCAATGTTACCTTTGTGCCATGGCGCAATAAGCCCCGCGCAGCCTCAATACCCAGCAAACCACCACCCATCACAATGACATGCCGTGATCGACTTAAGCGGGAATAAAGCGCATCGGTATCCTTTAAATTGCGAAAGGTATAAACGCCTTTTTTAGCAATACCAGGAACATCAGGTTTGTGCGCGCGCGCACCCGTAGCTATGACTAAATAATCAAAGCTGTGCCAGTTACCCTCAGCATCCAAAACAGATTTACCTTGAGGGTCTATAGACACAATTGCCGAAACAACCAGTGAAAAATGTGGAGAAACATCTTTTGACGGCAGAGTCAGATCGATATTGTCGCGACTCGTTTCACCGGCCAGGACAGAAGATAACTGAACTCTATTATAAGGCTGATAGGGTTCGTTACTAAAAACCTGAATACTCGCAAGCGGATATCGTTGCAGAATTTCCTGCACAAATTTCATACCAACAGGGCCACTACCTATGACAATAATTTTTTTGTCACGCAGACCTTCACCACTCAAGCTGGCGCAGCGTAGGGATTCAGGGTTAACGACTACCGTCATAAAACAGACCAAAAGCTCGGAAGTATATGAAAGGATGACGGGCAGGAATTACCCTACCCGCCAGGATTACTATTAATTAGAAACCCACACTAACCCAGACCCAAAGTTTATCGGTATCGACGCCAAAGTTGTCAGCATCGTAAGAACCGTACTTCAGACCAACCGTATACGCACCCGCAAACTTCTTAGTTGCTAGTAGGTCGTATTCCGTACCGTAGTCAGTAGAACCTTCTTCTGAACTAAAATCATGATAAACAGCGAGTAAATTAATACCGGCGAGCGTAGTGCCTACACTTACATACATATCTTCCAAGCCGTTCGGCATCGCAACGGGGTTGAAAGTGCCCCCCAGAAATACGTCATTCCAACCATTAAATTTATGTAAAGTTGCCAATGGTGTTGTAAAACTCGCCATACCATCGTCTGAGCCCAGCACTTCATAACCCAGCTTCGCAGTTATGCCAGAAACCGCAATGCCGCCTTCAAGGAACATATAGTCGGTATCGAAGTCTGCGCCGCTTGCAACATCAATAGATTGGGTTGCGTATTCCGCGGCGTACATGAATTTAACGTCGCTACCGGTTGCGCCAGTAAGGCTCAGGCCGTAGGTATCGGACTGTGTATCAGTAAGTTCATCGTCCAATAAATAGGCATAGCCCACCAACTTTCCAACCGATGTTTTATACGACGCATTTAGCAGAAAATCATTACTTTCAGCGTCGGCAGTTTCAGCAAAAATACGATTTCGCTGGTAAATATACCCGGCAAATACATCAACACCTTCGGCGGGATTAAACTTAGCCGTAACTGCATCAAACGTTTGCCTGTCCTGACGCCAGCCAACATGACCAATAAATCGATGTCCATCAAGAGTAATAACCTGGCGCCCAGCTTTAGCGGTCACTGCATCAGATTTATATTGAATAAATGCCTGATCCAGTTCCGTAGTTTCCGGGTCTGGTATTAACCCACCTTCATCATCAATGCCTAGTACATCGCGGACATCTTCAAATTCAACTAATGCGCTAAATTTTCCGACACTTCCAGTTGTCAGCGTAAAACGTGAACGCAGTGTTAAACCATCACTGTCTTTACTTCCCGCTTCAACATCTTCGTAACGCAAGTTGAAGTTACCACTCACAGTTGATGCTTTTAATGCATCGGTGAGCGCATCAGCATTGGCAACCAATGTATAGCCCGATGTTGCCGCCGCGATAGATAAACACAATATTCCCTTGGTGAATGCTCTCATATTTGTAATCCCCATTTTGATATTTGGTAATGTTTTAGTCTTTTAAAAAAAGATACTGCTATGCTGCTTTATGCTCTTTTTTCTCCTCTTCTTTGGAGGTCTTTTTATTATTAAAATCTTCTACTTTTCGCTGTTTTTCATACAAGAAAGTCAACACTTGCGAACGCAAATGAATATATTCCGGATTTTCAGCCAACCCTAACCGATCTCGCGGCCGATCTAGATTAACCTCTAATATTTCCCCGACAGTTGCCGCTGGGCCATTGGTCATCATGACAATGCGATCCGACAATAACACCGCTTCATCTACATCATGAGTAATCATAATGACGGTGTTATTCAATTCGTTTTGAATTTCCATTAGCGAGTCTTGCATGTGAGCACGGGTCAGAGCATCCAACGCACCAAAAGGTTCATCCATTAGCAGTACATCAGGTTGCATTGCCAGCGCACGTGCAATACCTACTCGCTGCTTCATCCCTCCCGAAATTTCATCAGGTCGCTTGTGCATGGCATGATCCATATGCACTAATCTTAAGTTATGCTCAATCCAGTCGTGAATTTCAGCTTTGGTTTTAGTTTTTTTGAACACCTGTTTTACAGCTAACTCAACATTTTCGTAAGCCGTTAACCAGGGCAACAAAGAGTGATTTTGAAACACTACCGCACGCTCTGGACCAGGCACTTTAACTTCACGATTGTTGAGCATCACGCCGCCAGTGGTAGCCTGATAGAGGCCGGCAACAATGTTCAACACTGTAGATTTACCGCAACCAGAATGGCCAATCAGTGAAACAAACTCGCCCTTTTTAATTTGTAAATCCACATCTTTTAACGCTGTAAATTCGCCGTTGGGTGTTGGAAACACCATGTCGATGTGACTAATATCCAATAATATACTCATCGTTTTACCTCTCTATGGCAGTCTATTTCCAATGCAGTCGACTTAGCTCGTAGCCGTTGATTTGTCCCAAGACACCCAGCGCTGCAGCTGCAACATCCCGCGATCTAATAAAAACCCAATAAAACCAATAGTAATCACAGCAGCCATAATTCGTCCCAATGAAGAAGAGCTTCCATTTTGAAATTCATCCCAGACAAATTTTCCAAGGCCGGGACTTTGCGCAAGCATTTCTGCAGCGATAAGAACCATCCAGGCTATGCCTAGTGACAAACGCATACCGGTAAATATCATTGGAATCGATGCGGGGATAACGATTTTTCTAACATGAGTCAGTGCTGGCAAGCGCAATACTCGACTTACGTTTACCAAATCTTGACTAATCGTTGCGACCCCTACCGAGGTATTGATCACCATTGGCCATAAACAACACAGGGTCACAGTGATCATCGAATTTAAAAAGGACTTGGGAACCACCGGATCCGGAGTTTCATAAACGGCGCTGACCACCATCGTTACCAGTGGTAACCAAGCCAAAGGTGAGACAGGCTTAAATATTTGAATGACAGGATTAACGGCAGTATTCAGTGTTTTGTTCAAGCCAATGGCGATACCCAATGGAATTGCAATAACAGCTGCCACCAGAAACCCACTCATTACGGTAATTAGGCTGGTCCCTATCTGATCGATAAAGGTCTCTTTGCCTGTATAAGCCCGAATTTTTACATCATAGGTTGGATCTTTAGCTAGGCGCTTAGCATTGCGCGTTTCCTGTCGCTCGTAAAAACGAGCTTCTTTTTCACGCTCAGTAACATGCTCATCCCAGAGCGAATTGAATTGTTCCCACACTGTAGCTGGGCCGGGAAAATTACCCAGCGATGTTTCGATATTCTGTGCCGAAACCGACCAGATAAAGAGAAACACCACAATTCCAATTAGCGGTATTGAAATAGCTTTTACTGCTGCCATAAGCGCTTGAACAAATGAACTTTTCAATGAAAATCGCGCTTCTAACTTACTTGCTATTGCCGTTGCCAACATGATTACAACCTATTTAATTCTTCAAATACTGAATCAGTTTTGGTAACAAGCTTTACAGCTTGTCACCCTGTTTAAGGCCAATTTTGAATTTATTAATGTACTCATTGGGTTTTTTACCATCGAACGTAATGCCATCAATGAACTCTGTTTGCGGGTCTCGATAACCGTCTTCTGTGGCAAAGTCAGGGAAGTCTTTTGCGTCCATCAAGCCTTCAGAAATTAATGACTCAGCCGCTTTCTTATAGATGTCAGGGCGATAAACATCGGCAGCTAAATCTTTGTACCAGCTGTCGGGCTTATCTTCGGAGATCTGTCCCCAACGACGCATCTGAGTGAGATACCAAACGGCATCGGAGTAATATGGGTAAGTAGCGTTGTAACGGAAGAATACATTGAAGTCAGGCACATCACGTTTGTCCCCCTTCTCGTACTCGAACGTTCCAGTCATGCTATTGGCAATAACGTCGTAGTCCGCACCCACATAATTGGATTGGGATAGAATTTTTACAGCAGCTGGACGATTCGCATTATTGTTTTCGTCAAGCCATTTGGCAGCACGAATTAATGCGCGAGTTAGACGAATGGTTGTATTGGGATATTTTTCCGCAAATTCTGCGGTGATACCGAAGACTTTTTCTGGATTATCTTTCCAAATTTCATAATCCGTAACTACCGGTACACCAATACCTTTAAAAACGGCCTGCTGGTTCCAAGGTTCACCGACACAGTAGCCATAGATAGTGCCAGCTTCGAGAGTTGCGGGCATTTGAGGTGGCGGCGTCACAGATAACAGCGCATCTGCGTCAATCTTGCCTGAGGTATCACCTTTATGTGGAGCGTAATATCCAGGATGAATACCGCCCGCTGCTAACCAGTAACGTAATTCATAATTGTGGGTAGATACGGGAAATACCATACCCATGTTAAAAGGCTTACCTTCGGCTTTATATTTTTCAACGACCGGTTTAAGAGCATCAGCCTTGATGGGATGCACGGGACGGCCATCTGCCATCTTTGGAATATTCGGTTTCATCTGCTCCCATATTTCATTTGAAACCGTAATACCGTTACCATTCAAGTCCATCGAAAACGGTGTAATGATGTGTGCTTTCGTACCAAAACCCATCGTTGCCGCAATTGGCTGACCCGCCAGCATATGAGCGCCATCCAAACGGCCGTCAATAACGCCATCTAACAACACCTTCCAGTTGGCTTGGGCTTCAATCGTCACATATAAGCCTTCGTCTTCGAAGTAGCCATTCTCATAAGCAATCGCGATGGGTGCCATATCCGTTAGTTTGATGAAGCCAAAAGTTAGCTCTTCTTTTTCTGGATATCCCAATTCTTCGGCCAATGTAGACTGGACAGGCATTAACCCTGTCAGACCAACGCTGATGAGCGTGGCCACTGCAGCTTTTTTAAACGGTTTAAGCCAACGTTGTGCTTTCATTAAGTCATCCTCTTATGGTCATGCAAAAAAAAACGCTCATTCACACAAGGTCTTTCAACCTGCGTAAATGAGCGCCTTTGCTCCCCCTTTCGTCTGCGCATCACTGTCAGCGAAAAGTTGTTGTGGTGTTTGTGTCTATACGGGTGTCTGTGCTTGCTTTCGCACTAAACCAAAACTGAATAAATCAGCCTGGCGAGTGACAAGTTGTTATCTTCATTGATCTAACTCATCACGGACAAATTAGATTTAGCACACTCTATGCCAGTTTTTTCAAAGCTGGCTCTAAAAACTGATAAAACTGAATTTCTTTTATAAAAACTCATAAAAATGGCTATTTTTGCACTATTTAAAAACACAAAAATCCGAAAAAATAAGTAATGCACAATTTTGGACTTGGACGATTTACAAAAAATAATAATCGGATTTTTATAAATGCTCATTTATGCACCGTTTATGACCTATTTTTTCTGTTTTAAAAAAAATTTACCGCACCACAATAAGGCAGACTCCCAACAAGAAGGCATTTATCGAGTGAAAAATCTTGCGCCAAACCTCTACAATCGGCGCGATTACAACGATAATTAACAGGCAACAACACTGATAAAATACACATGCCCAATAACCTCTATTACTAAACATAAACCTTATCGTGTCGGTCAGCCGGACAAAAAAAAGGCGCCCAATGGACGCCGAAACACTTGCCATCACAAGATGGCTAAACGATAGAATCATTGATTGACATTAACGTCTGCCTTTTTAGCTGTACCAAGTTCAGCAAAGATTTCCAATACAGTCTTGGCTACTGCCCCCAACGTTAGCCCTTTATTCATAGCCATCTTACGCAACGTTGCATAAGCGTCGTTTTCAGATAAACCCCGCTCCTGCATTAACACGCCCTTAGCCCTATCAATGACTTTACGGTCTGCTAACTTAGCCTTTGTTTCTTCCAGCTCATTACGCAAACGCTGAGTTTCTTCAAAACGCGCCATTGCTATATTAATGATAGAGATAAAGCGTTCGGGCTGGATATCATCAACAACACACGCACTAACCCCGGCACGAACGGTTTCTTGAATAACATCTGGCGTATTTTGCTCAGCAAACATCACCACCGGTAGCGGGTTTTTACGATGTAGCGTCGCCAAATTAGCAAGCGCAGCTTGATCCGGCATGTCTACGCCAACAACCACTATCGCCGGGCGTAAACGCTCGACGTGCATTAGCAATTCGCTCATATCTTTAATTCGCGCCAACACCGGATACCCGAGGCTTACCAACTCGCGCTCCAACAGCGCTCCTCGGGCATGGTCAGTGTCGACCAATAGCACGGGAGCCCTAACCGAAACGTTGGGAGACAGTCGTGATACGACGGCATTACCAGAATGGGCAGAAATAGCAGTAACAGGCACGGTTTTAATTAAACTCTCGCATAAAAAGAACGTATACCGCTGCAACAGCAAAAACCAAGCCATCTACTCTTTGAAATAGCACAAGCCTGCTGACTGCCCTAAAGAAACAAGCCCAAAATACAATAACCCGACCAAAACGAAAAATAATAGTCTTTTATTTCAATGAGTTACAAGTTTAACAGCAATAAAACTATGTTTTATGTGTGGGTATTATCTTGAGCGAACAAGGCCGCATCCGGTACCGCTTGAAAGCGTAATTTGATGCGATTTGGCGCAGACTTAGTGCGAAGACTGCGCCAAAATGGTGAGTAACCACTGAAGGCGAACTCAGATGCTATTGAACCTGGACAGCATTGAACTAAGACACTAAATGCCCGGACCTAAAATCTGCAATGGCTTGCTGAATCTCATCCTGAGTATTCATCACAAACGGCCCCCATTGAACTACCGGAGCACCGATAGGAAAGCCGGCCAACACTAAAAATTGGCTCTGTTCGGTCGCTTGTAAAGTAACGTTGTCTCCATCACCAAACAAACCCATCGACTTCGCCGGCAATGACACGTCTAAACGTGGCTGCAATGCCCCAGAAATCACGTACACCAGCAGCCGCTTACCCTTAGCAATCGGTAGGTTAAGCGTTTTACCAGCGGCCAATGTTATATCGTAGAACTCTGGCGCAGTCGCAATACCCTTTACCGGCCCTTCTATTAATTCCCCCTGCAACACTAATTCCCCGGCAATCGCTTTTACTCGAGTACCTTCGTCAAGAACCACTTCTGGAATCTGCTCAGGCGCAAATTCCTGATAGTTTGGATCACACAATTTATCCGCGGGTGGTAGATTTACCCAAAGCTGGAAACCATGCATACGCCCAGACGTTTGTTCGGGCATTTCTGAATGCAAAACACCGCGACCAGCAGTCATCCATTGTACCGAGCCGTCTACCAACAAACCTTCATTGCCCATGTGATCACGGTGACGCATACGCCCTTCCAGCATATAAGTCACTGTTTCAAACCCACGGTGTGGATGTTCAGGAAAACCGCCCATGTAGTCTGCCGCCTCATCTCCGCTCAGTTCATCCAGCATGAGGAATGGATCAAAAGCACTGTGCTCATAACCCACAATAGACCGCTGGATTTTCACCCCGTCACCATCGGTCACAGCCTGACTTGGTATAACATGTAGTAAATGGCGTTCACTCATGAGCCTATCTCCAAAAATTTTACGGGTTAAATCTGCCACGATCATGAGCCGAGTTATAATTAATCGCAGGCCCAACCGGTACAATACGAGTGGGGTTAATCATATCGTGACTGTAGTAATAATGCGTTTTGATGTGCTGAAAATTAACGGTGTCTACAACACCCGTTTGCTGGTAGAGGTCCCGCACATAATTCGACAAGTTGGGAAAATCCTCAATACGCTGGCGATTGGTTTTAAAATGCCCGTAGTAAACCGCATCAAAACGTATCAACGTTGTAAACAAACGCCAATCTGCTTCCGTTATCTGATCACCCACTAAATAACGCTGTTTGCCAAGGCGCGCTTCCAACCAATCAAGCTGATCAAATAATTGCTGGTAAGCTTTTTCATAAGCTGCCTGCGTAGTCGCAAAACCTGCACGATAAACGCCATTATTCACATATTCATATACCCGCTCGTTAACAGCATCAATCTCAGCCTGCAGTACTGTAGGGTAAAAATCTGTATCAACAAAAGGGGCAGTGGCGTCTGCGTATTCTATAAAAGCCGAATTCAACATCCGAATAATTTCGGAAGATTCATTATTCACAATCCTCCCTAGTTTTTTATCCCACAACACCGGCACCGTCACCCGACCTGAATAGTTAGGCTGATCAGCCAAATATACTTGATACATATACTGCACATTATCAAGAGGAATGCTGCTGTCACCTGCTGCAAACTCCCAGCCATGGTCCAGCATCTCAGGTTTTACGACAGTAACCCCGATAATGTTTTGTAAACCCTTCAGCGCACGAAAAATTAATGTCCTATGTGCCCAAGGGCATGCCAGCGATACAAACAAATGATAGCGCGCTGGCTCTGCGACAAAGGGGTTGTCGGCCCGTGGCGTTGCAGTTACTTGGTGGCGAAACTGTGCATCCGTTCGAATAAACTCGCCGTTACTGGCCTTGGTATCGTACCAATCTGTTTTCCACTGCCCTTCTACTAGCAACCCCATAACTACGCTCTCTTAATGTATTTTTGATGAATGTAAAACTATTAATTAGCCTTTAAACAAGCTGCTGAATTCAAGCACCGGCGCCAATAAGCAAACGGTCAACTCATGACGCATTATATAAATCGCTATACAGATAAAAATCGAAATAATAAGATGCGTTAATTCAAAATATTTGAACAATAGTGAGCTCTTATTTATGACCCTGAAATTAACCTTGGATGCACTCGAAGTGTTGGATGCTATTGACCGCAAAGGAAGCTTTGCCGCAGCCGCTGGCGCACTTTATCGCGTGCCATCAGCGGTCACTTACAGCATGCAGAAACTGGAAGAGGACTTGGGTGTGACCCTGTTCCAGCGAGAGGGTCGTAAAGCCGTACTGACGGCCGCCGGGCAAACCCTGCTCAGCCAAGGGCGTGAATTGTTAGAAGCTGCTGCGCGTTTGACAGAGGCGACACAACAGGTACACCGGGGCTGGGAATCTAGGCTCACCATTACCATTGACACTATTCTCTGCAACAGCACGATTTACCCGTTGTTGCAGCAGTTTTTTGAGTTACAACCGCAAGTAGAAATCCATCTGATCGAAGAGGTATTGGGTGGCAGTTGGGAATCCATCATTGAAAATCGCGCAGACCTGGTGATTGGTTGCGATCAACCACCCTTGAAGGCCAACGGCTTAACCAGCAAAAAAATAATGACGGCGCAGTGGGTCTTTGCCGTGAATAAAGGTCACCCGCTGGTATCTCACTACCAAACAACCCAATGTCCTATTACGGAGTCCGACCTAGAACCTTACAGAGCTGTCATTGTGCGCGACAGTTCACGTAACCTGCCACCCCTAAACCGGCGTATTTTTGAACGCCAAAGTGTTATTAAAGTCACCAGCATGCAGGAAAAGATACATTGCCAGCTAGCAGGATTGGGGGTTGGTTTTTTGCCAAAGCACCGAATCCAAGACGAACTTGATAATGGCCAGCTGGTCGACCTCCCATTTGACCCCGCTAACCCGGATACCAATATGTATATCGGCTGGAAACGTGGCAATAAAGGTAAAGCCTTGCGCTGGTTTGCTGATCGGCTGGAAGATTTATTCCAGAACATGTAAACAGTCTTTAGGGCATTAACGTGAGGGCTGTTTATCCAACGTTAACATAGTCTCTGGAAACGATACCCAGTTGTGCTGAGATTCACACCACCCTACTAACGTCGGCTCAGGAAAGCAGGGATCAGTGAAACAACCCACGGCAATACCGGTCATGTTCGAAGAAAATTCAGCAGTCTAAAAAACGGTCGAACCACAATGTGGGCAAAACTGATAGCTAATTCGCTTTCCAGAATCGCCAGCCCGATCAAAACCCTGGCTGTCTCCCTTTTTTTCAACGATAACGTCGTTCTTATAATAGGCAGAAACACCAAAGACTGAACCTGTTCGTTGCTGACACTTAAAGCAATTACACGCTAGGACAATAGCCGGGGCTCCCTTAGCAATGATCTGCAATTGACCACATGTACACGATGCCTTTCTTTCCATAATGACAGCCTTAGGGTATAGATTATCGTGCTGAATTTAGCCTTTTTACGTTGACGGAGCTTATACTCGCGCTCAATTACCCAGTATGCTTTTCCCTCCAAGCACTTTTACGAGAGAATCACAGCGCCACCACACCTTAGCGGTTATGGCCATCATAGCCGAGCATAGATTCCAAACCTTCTGAAATTATTTTGTGAATAATATCTTTCGTAGCCTGGGTATCATTGATGTTAGGGAAATCTTCCGTAGGCCGAGGAACCTGTAGAAACTCACAGAGAGGAATCCAGCCTTGCTTAATTTCATAAATGAATAAGCGTTCTGCGGGAATATTTTTTTTCACATTTTCGATATGCTGATTGAAGCACTGGATCAAATAATCTTTGTCGTGCATACGGTTCTGAAAATGATCATTGATATGGGGCATCATAAACTTACCCATCTCCGCTGTTTCCAAATATTCCATCCAGTGCGGCGCAAAGATCGTTTCCTGAGTAGATTCAAACCAACGTTCGGGATCTCTAACGGTGAGAATCACTTTGGCATCCGGATAAAAATCAGCCAAAGCCTGGTAATTAGTGCAAGAGGGGAAGTCCAGTGTCGACTGGTAACCAGCAAAAATCGCTGGCCAGTCTGGGCTGGCATTAGCCGCATTGATCCATTGCTGCCAATGCCGGGCACCTTTGGGCAAGCACTCTGTCATGTGGTAACAAGGCCCAAAACCCAATATTTCCAAGGCAGCTTTTAAACTCATGGTGCCCGTTCTGCCCAGACCTGCACCGATTACTTTTAAAGCCATCACTCCCCCCTTTTATAGATTAGTTATTATACCGAGGTGATTAAACATACAGCGCAATGTTTATACAGAACCATGTAAATAATTTTACTGTCTACCCTCTACCCGTATTCAGGCCATTGCCCTGCCCAATTATAACTTCTCTGAGTCAGCTCGTTCCTTGTCGCGCTCCAGAACTTGCTTCAAATCATGTAAGCGCTGGCGTGTGGCAACACCATAACTTTTGTCATCTCCCCAAAGCTCGGACAGCTCCTGTAAGCTTTCTTCATCGTGTTCTTCAAATATTACGCCGGCACGAGCTGCTGCATCCTCATCAACACCCAGAATTTTTAACGCATCCACCCCCAAATTAAGAGCAGAATGGAATGTCTCTCTACGAATGCACTGCACCCCCAAACGAATCAATTCGTAGGCGTGCCGCCTATCGCTGGCTCGTGCAGCAATTTTCAAGTTGGGGAAATGTCGCTGTGCAGTTTTGACAATATCCAAACAGTTGTCTGGTAGCTCTACCGCTATCACCAATAACTTCGCGTCGCCTGCACCCGCAGCCTCTAATAAATCCAAGCGACTTGCATCACCATAATAAACACGATTGCCGAAACGCCGGACCAGATCAATCTGGCCTGGGCTGTGATCAAGTATCGTCAGCTTATAACCTTGGGCAGACAATAATCGACCAATAATCTGACCAAAACGACCATAGCCAGCCAGTATGACCTCAGCAGCTTCATCTTCGATGGTGTCTTGCATATCCGTTGTAGTGCGGGAAAAACGACTTAAAAATGCTTCGTAAGCCACCAACAACAATGGCGAAATCAACATGGATAATGCCACCACCAAGGTCAACATCGCAGAAACATGTTCACTAAACACAGAAAATTGCAGTGCGGAAGCAGCAATAACAAAAGCAAACTCACCACCTTGCGCCAAGGCCAGCGCAAACAACAACCCCTGACGCCAATCCATGGAAAACACCCGTGCCAACAAACCCAACACCAGTGCTTTTACCAGAATAAGACCAAGCACAAAGCCAATGATGGTCAGCGGCTGCGCCACCAATAAAGAGAAATCGATACTGGCGCCTACTGTGATAAAAAACAGTCCCAGTAACAAACCTTTAAACGGCTCTATATTAGTTTCCAACTCATGCCGAAATTCATTCTCCGCCAATACAACCCCAGCCAGAAAAGAACCTAATGCGGGCGACAACCCGATGGCCTGCATCAGTACCGTGGTGGCCACTAAGATGAGCAATGCAAATGCAGTAAAGATTTCTCGTTGATGGGTTT
>JBNKHI010000017.1:0-57575 GCA_050290265.1 Cellvibrionaceae bacterium | reverse complement strand
GGCCATGACCATCGCGACAACGGCGTTATTCGCAACAGGTAAAACGACTATCCGCAATGTGTATAACTGGCGCGTAAAAGAGACTGATCGCCTGGCCGCAATGGCAACAGAATTAATAAAGCTGGGAGCTGAAGTCGAAGAGGGTGACGATTACATTACGATTACGCCTGTTGCTCAGTTAAACGATGCCACTATAGATACTTATAATGATCACCGTATGGCCATGTGTTTTTCTCTGGCAGCATTCGGAAATGCTACGGTGACTATTAACGATCCAAAATGTACATCTAAAACGTTCCCAGATTACTTTGATCGTTTTGCGACAGTGACTTCCTGAACACAAACAGGCTGTTATTAAGCCGAGTGTTTTCAGGCTAGGACTGACAAATACCCGGCTTGTTGTTTCCAGTAATGTTCAGTGGGTTAGCCGACGCTTTGCAGCCTGAATTTTTTTACTTTACTTTCTTGTCCAATCACTGATGTGCCAATGCCTATATTCTGTAGCGCGTGTAACGTCTCAGGCTCCAGTGTGGAAACGAAAGCACTAAATTGTTTCCGAATGCTGAGGTCGTGGCTCGTGTCACTTAAACGCAATAATTCTAAACGTTCGGCCTCATTGCTCAGACTATATTTCTTGCCCACTTTGCCACTGTAGAGTGCGCCGAGTCTGCTTAAGTGGAAAATGCTGGCTTGTGAAAATAAAATTGTCATCCGTGTCGATCCCTCTGTTGAGAAGGCAATAAACCACTTGCACTTGTTGTAAACTGTTGTACGTCTTCTGCTTTTATTGATTTGTGTGACTGGGTTGCGAGCAACCCGGTAGTTTCTATTTATAGTTCGTTTTTTTAAAAAAGAAAGTATTTATGTGTTTCTTGAGGGTGAAAGTCATTTATTTGAGACGTTGTTCAAAAAGCAACGGTTGTACCTGGCGGTAAAAATACTCTGTATTTTATTTTTGGTTTTAATGCGCCATGAAAATGTGATAGATGCTATTTATATTTTTGTCACTAGAATCTTTTTTTATTGCTAGGATGAGGTGTTTTTTTTGGCGAGCCATTTTTTTAAAGTGCCAATCACGGATGACATTTTTATTTGTAATATGTTGATGAGTTCGGATGCTTCGATAGCGCTGTCTTGGTAATCGAAGTGTTCCAGTTGTCTGGCAAGAGACTCAACTTCTGTAGCGCCAATTCCCGCAGAAATACCTTTTAAAGTATGTGCTGTAGATTTTATTTTGCTGGCGTCTTGATTTGCTTCAGCAGTTTTCAGCTCAGCCAATGTTTTGGGTGCTGACTCGATATAGATGTTAACAATTTTTTCCAGTAATGCTGTGCGTCCTCCCAGTCTTTCTAGGGCACCGTCTACGTCCCAAAGGGGAGCTGCGTTGACTGTATTTGAATGTTCTGTATTCACTAGTGTGTTCCCTTTAACTCATGTGGCTTTGTCGTTGTCAGTATTGAGAGAATGTCATTGATGAATCCGATTAAGGATATTGCGTTAACATCAGTCACGTCTAACTTAAATTTTTTTTTGTAGCGTAAGTTAGTTCTTTTGTATTAATTTTATAGATCAAAAAATTCATTTAGTAGTGTTTTTAATTCATGACTTATCTTGGCAAGAAATAAGTTCTTGGATTCTGTGGCCTTTCTGTTTTGGCTGTGCTTTGTTGGCGGTGCCTCAATGTGAAGTCAAATTCAGGGTCGCGTTCTTCGACAGTATTTTCAGATTTTTCAATTCTGTACATCAGCTCGTTGGATAATTGTGCCATCGTTTATACGCCGGTGTTTGCGTATACGATTTGCTGAACTCAGATACTTGACTACCGTCCCTCATGTAGCAAGTTTGAGGGAAGCAGATTCCAGGGTTTAGGTTCAGGCGTTATCGCAGTTGTTGGTCGATTGCATTTGGTTGCGAAGTTTTGTATCTGCCTCCCGGCAGCAATTACGGCCGGATGCTTTGGCCTCATAAAGAGCGCTATCGGCTAGATGAATAATATCCTCGTCACTGAGGTTGCCATCTTGCGGGGTGCATGTGGCAATGCCGATGCTGACAGTCACCGTGCGGTGTTGAGCTTCTGTGCTAGAGCCGGTCATTGTGTCAGAAGATGGAAAGTGGAATTTGCGGATTGCTGCCAGAATATGCTTGGCAAGATGTCTTGCACCTTGTCTGTCAGTGTCGGACAGAAGGATGGCAAACTCTTCTCCGCCGTAACGAGTGACGATGTCCCGAGGACGGCGAATGCAGTCTTTAAGTATTTTTGCGACAAATCTCAGGCACTCGTCACCTGCCAAATGGCCGTAGGCATCGTTATATTCTTTGAAGTGGTCAATGTCGATCATCAACAAGCTCATAGCATTGCCATCTCGTTGCTGTTGTTGATGGTAAATAGGCAGTTGCACATCAAAATATCGGCGGTTGTATACGCTGGTTAAGCCATCCAGATACACCATTTTGCGGAGAAAGTCGGTTTGTAACTTGATTGTGAGCTGAGCGCGTACCCGGTGATTGAGTGTTTCGGCATTCACGGGCTTGATGATGAAGTCGGAAGCACCGGCCTGCCAGCATTTAGCTTCATCCGCACGACTTTCCAAACTGGTGACAAACAATACCGGGATTTCTCGCAATGCATCATCTGCTTTGATTTGTTTGCAGACTTCAATCCCATCAAGGCCACCCATCACCACATCAAGAAGAATGAGGTCTGGGACTATTTTGCGGGCCATTAACAGGGCTTCCTCGCCGGATTTAGCGGTAAATAATCGATATTGGCTATCCAGACTTCCGCTGATCAGTTCCAAGTTGAAGTCGAGGTCGTCAACTACCAGTATTTTGGCATTTGCTAAATTTCTTTGGGTTATCGATAAAGGGTCTGTCATTGCTGATAACCTAGTCTCCGGCTCTGAGAGTATTGCGTGTAGTGGCTTTTGGTGGTTCGAGCCTTCACCGGCGGGCTTGTCGTAGGTCCATCGTGCAAGGTTGTTTATTGCGCCAATGATACTTAAATATAGTCGTAAAAACGTGATTGGTAAAAAAAACTAATTAATTCTTCTATCCTAAAAATATAGCCCACTATTCATGCTAGTCCAGCCAGGTTAATTCAGAGTTATTACCGACACGCGGCTGCAGACAGCTGCAGCAGGTTCTGCCCTGATGCCAAGGTGGCATTGACGCCAAAAGCCGGGGCCTTAGGGTTGTCAGGCATTGGGTTCATCGCGGCTAAAAGCATAAAAGGTTGCTGCTTTGGATTCTTGATGGCCGTTTCAGGGTTAATGGTTACCATCACGCAGCGCTGACAGGGGTAGCAAAGGCGGAAGTTCGAAAGTGAGGGCTGACTTAACGTAATGTCGGCGATCTGATGTTCGGCGAACGCCGGCAGACCGCTGATCACGATGTTGGGTCGGAAATGCTCCATGGTTACAGAGTCTTCACCCTCAGCCTGCAACTTGTTATTGACCGCTTCCAGGCTGGCGGTATTGGTAATCAGATAAGGTGCAGCATCTGCAAAGTGAGTGCGGGTGTCAGCTCCTAGTAGTTCGGGTTTAGATTGTATGCGCTGTGTCTCGGGTGCCAGTTTAACCAGCCGAAGTGGCTCTGGGGATTGTAGGGCCAGTGTTAACCATTGCCCTATATGCGCTGCGGTTTCTTGCACTTCGCAGTTGTCTTGCCAAATCTTTGCGCTGGTTATTGTCGGCTTCGGTATGGTGTCAGTATCGGAATAGGGCACGAGGCAGTCGGGCATACCCGTTTTGTGCAAGATGAGTCCATTCTCTGCAAGCTCCGTGCTAATCAGTGCCATCGCTGGTACCTGGCGCTGGGTTACAAACCGGCCGTTGGGCTTAATGACCATCCATTGCCGATCAAAAACCCGGTGGGCTCCTATGTCCAGCGCAAGGCCTTGCGGTGTAGCGAGTGCTGTTTTCAGCGCAATGCCGCGAAGAGACTTTACGGGATAAATAAACAGGTCGGCCAGTGCTATTGTCATTGATGTTATTTCTGCTTCGCAGCCTGGCGAGCTTCATAAGCGGCCATTTGTTCTGGCGTGGCTTCGGTTTGGTATTGTGCCTTCCAATCGTTGTAAGGCATGCCGTAGACCCGTTCGCGGGCACTATCGTAATCTATTGTTTCGCCGCGTTCTTTCGCTTCGGCCATAAACCATTTGCTGATGCAGTTACGGCAAAAGTCTGCAGTTACCATTAATTCAATGTTTTGCACGTCTTTGTGATCGTCTAAGTGTTTTAGCAAGCGCCTAAAGGTAGCAGCTTCAATTTCTATTTGTGTTTGTTTATCCATTATGGACTCCTTATATTGTGTTTGCGTTACATCAGGTCATTCAGCATCAATACCTCGACAGTATCGCCTTCTGCCACTGTGGTATGTGGGGGAATGACGGCTAATCCATTGGCCCATACTGCAGACGACAAGACACCAGAGCTTTGGTTGGTATAGCTGTGTGCTGTGCCGTCGTCGCCCACGTTTACTCGTACGTATTCTTGTCGAATACTGGGTTTGGGTATCCTAAATGCCGCGTTGACCTGACGACTAGGGGTATTCAATGGTTGTCCCTGAGTGGCTTGCAAGAACGGGCGGACAAACAATAAAAATGTCACCAGGACCGCGACGGGATTACCCGGTAAGCCAAAGAATGGTGTATCTGCGATTTTGCCAAAGGCTAACGGCTTGCCAGGTTTTACTGCGATGCGCCACAGGTTAAGTTGACCAAGGCTTTCGACAGCGGGTTTGATATGGTCTTCTTCGCCCACAGATACGCCGCCACTCGTGATAATGCAGTCGGCTTGTGCTTCTGCTGCAAGTAAGGCGAGTTTAGTTGCCTCAAAAGTGTCAGCTACGCAGCCGAGATCTACCACGTCTGCGCCTAATTTCTGCAACAGTCCTGTGAGCGTATAGCGATTGGAGTTATAAATCTGACCCGGAAGCAAAGGATTGCCGGGCTCCGCCAGCTCATCACCAGTAGAAAATATTGCCACCTTGAGGCGCTGTTTTACGGGTATCGCAGCGATACCCACGGAAGCGAGCAAACCGAGCATGGCAGGTTGCAAGTATGTCCCTGCTGGTAAGACAAGGTTTCCCGCCTCAATATCCTGTCCGCGACGGCGGATATTTTGGCCCAGGGTGAGCTGTGTTAGCTGGGCGCGGTTGAGGGTAACGCTGCTTCCATCAGCGGATAATTCCGTGTCTTCCTGCATCACTACAACGTCTATACCTGGCGCTACTTCAGCGCCAGTAAAAATTCTTGCGGCGGTGCCTTCTTGTAGCGAGGTGGGTGTGTGTCCGGCAGGTATGCGTTGGCTTACAGGCAGGATTGCTGAGCCCTTTTTGCTGTTAATTTCTAACAGAGTAGCCAGGTTGAAACCGTAGCCATCAACGGCACTGTTGTCTGCTGGTGGCACGGCGACAGCAGCGGTCTGATCTTCAGCGAGCACCCTGCCTAATGCCTGGTCAAGTGACACCCATTCGAGCAGTGGCTGGGGTTGTACCTGGGCCAATATCTGGCCCAGGGCATCGGCTACAGGTATTAAGCGCTGGGTGTTGTTGTTGATTTTTTTCTGAGTGCTCAATCTTGCCGTCCGTTTAAATGGTTGGGAATCCCGTTATTTCCAGTTTGCTAAAAGCTGCTCTAATGCAACCTGGTCCTGTGCAAATTTACGAATACCTTCAGCCAGTTTTTCCGTGGCCATCGCGTCTTCATTCATCTGCCAGCGAAAATTAATTTCTGACAAGCTCTGACGAGTACCAGTTTGTGCTTTGTTCGCATTTAACTTCTGCTCCAGAGCACCATTGTCGGCAGCCAGCTCAGCGAGTAACCCTGGGCTGATGGTCAAACGGTCACAACCGGCAAGTGCTTCAATTTGTTCTTTGCTGCGAAAACTCGCGCCCATCACGACGGTATTGTAACCGTTGCTTTTGTAGTAGTTATAAATATTACGCACGGAGATAACGCCGGGATCTTCATCGATAGTGGCCGGGGTATTGCCGTTGGCTTTGTGCCAGTCAAGAATACGGCCAACAAATGGAGATATCAAAAATGCACCGGCATCGGCGCAGGCAGCGGCCTGTGCAAAACTGAATAATAGTGTCAGGTTGCAATTAATCCCTTCTTTTTCCAGTTGTTCGGCAGCTTTGATGCCTTCCCAGGTGGAGGCGATTTTAATTAATACTCGGTCGCGGCTTATACCTGCCTGATCGTAAAGATCGATCAATTGCAGGGCTTTAGTGACGGTAGCATCAGTATTGAACGACAGGCGAGCATCTACTTCTGTAGAGATTTTACCGGGAATAATATCGAGGATTTCACGTCCGATTTTCACGGCCAATCGATCTGCTGCAGCGCTAACTTTACTCTCCAGATCGGCTTGTTGTGACTCGGCCAGGGCCGCAGTGATTAACGGCGCATAATTTGGCATTTTTGCCGCAGCCAACAATAACGATGGGTTTGTGGTCGCATCCAGCGGTGTATGTTGGCGAATTGCGTCGATATCGCCGGTGTCGGCAACAACATCTGTGATGGTCCGAAGTTGCTCAAGCTTGTTGGTCATGCGGTTTGGCTCCGTTAAAAGGTATGGGACATAAAATAAGTGCTGCATTCTAACAGAATCCGAAGCAGAAAAAGCTTTGAAAATACGTTAAGGTGTCGGGCAAAAATATTTGGTGACAATGTCGAAGGATGATAATTAATGATAACAGTAGTGTTTATTCCCGGACTTTTATCTGATGAAGTTGTTTGGCAGCCTATGGCTGACGCGCTTGCTGATCGTTATCAGGTGGCTATTGCTGATAGCCGCGCTGGTGTTTCCCTGGCAGCAATGGCTAAAGCAATGCTTGCCGAGTATCCAGGTGATCTGGCAGTGGTGGGCCATTCAATGGGTGGGCGTATTGCGCTGGAAATGTTGCGGTACGCTCCAGAGCGCATTAAGAAGTTGGCACTGGTCGATTCTGGCGTGCACGGTTTGGGCGCAAATGAGAAAGCAAAGCGTCAAGTATTGATTGATTTGGCGCGGGCAGAAGGAATGGAAGCGTTACTGGAAGCCTGGTTGCCGCCGATGGTGCATCCGGATCGTCATAATGATCCAATCATGGATGAATTGCGTGAAATGGTTCTGCGTGCTGACGTGGAGCAATTTGAGCGTCAGATTCAAGGCCTGGTGGAACGTGAAGATGCAACTGACCTGTTGCCGGCGTTTGACGGCGATTTATTACTGGCGGTTGGTCGCCAGGATGAATGGAGTAATGTTGAACAACATCAAGCTATGCTGGACTTGGCACCAAATGGTGAGCTGGTGGTGATTGAGGATGCCGGGCATTTCGCTCCGATGGAGCGGCCGCAAGCCATGCTGGCGGCGCTTGAAACGTGGCTGGCCAAATAATTTTGGTTGCGTCGAAATACAAACCATATAAAAAAGGGGCTTTTAGCCCCTTTTTTATATGGTTAATATCGGTCTGACAGAGGCGAACACCTGACTGTCGAACTACTTACCGCCGAATAGCTTACTCGGTTAGTAATTTTACAAAATTGCAGGGTTTGTGGGTATTGTCCAGCTGCTCTTTGAGAATCCCGTCCCAGGCCGTTGCGCAGGCGTGGTTGGAGCCCGGCAGGCAGAAAATGACGGTTTTGTTTGCTAGCCCACCAAGACAGCGGGATTGAATCGTCGAGCTACCAATCTCGGTGTATGAAATTTGCCGAAACAATTCACCAAAGCCCAAAATTTCTTTGTCCAACAAGGGGCTTACCGCTTCTGGTGTGCTGTCGCGCCCGGCGAAGCCTGTACCACCGGTTATGAGTACACACTGAATGAGTGGGTTGGCTATCCATTGTGACAGTACTGCGCGAATCTGATAAATATCATCTTTGACAATCTGATGGTCACACAGTTGATGGCCTGCTTCGGTCGCTGCCTGGGCGAGGTAACGACCGGATGTATCGGTTTCTGTGGTGCGTGTGTCGGACACGGTTAATACGGCTATGTTTAAGGGGACAAATGCAGATCCCATGCGTGGCTCCTGGGTTAAAGCTCGGTGCTTGCGGTTAAGGGTAAACCGAGGTAAACAAGAATAAAGTCAGTAATTTGGTCTATGTTGTTCAGATCCAGTAATGGCCCCTGACAACGAAAATCAGCGGGATTTAGTTGTTGGTCACTGGCAATGGCAACCAGGTTACCAATGTCATCCGGCAGTAGGTCGTTATTGTTGTCAGGGCGGATCACCTGAATCTTAGGATGGGGAGCACGCTTAAAGCCTTCAACTAAAACAATATCAACGGCTTTCAGATGAGTTAATAACTCGTCTAATTCGGGCTCGGGCTCGTGTTGTAATTCGTGCATCAAGGCCCAGCGATTACCCGAGGCAATGAGCACTTCTTTGGCCCCGGCGCTGCGGTGTTTATGACTGTCGGTACCGGGCTTGTCGATGTCAAATGCATGATGTGCATGTTTAATGGTCGAGACTTGATAGCCGCGCGCAATCAGTCGCGTAACCAGATTACTGGTTAACGTCGTTTTACCGCTGTTTTTCCAGCCTGTAATACCGAAAACGTTCATGTGTCGTGGATTAAACCTTTGCTTTAACAACAATTAATGCCGACCCGGCAGTGTTCATTAACCGCCGGTGGAATTCATAAAACGCACAATTTGGGGTTCATCAGTATGCGAAAAGTGGTGGCGTTCGGGTTTTATCTGAATGGCATCGACAATGGCTTGTTTCAGGCGTTCGCGGTCACCCGGATGGGCGCGTAAAATTTGTTTTAAATCACCGCTGTGCTCATTGCCAAGGCAAAGCAGTAACTTGCCCTCAGCGCTTAATCGGACACGGTTACAACTGCTGCAAAAATTTTCACTGTGTGGCGAAATAAAGCCAATGCGGGATCCATAACCGGGAACCTCCCAGTAACGTGATGGGCCGCTTGTTTGTAGTTCTGTGGGGAGCAGATTATAGCTTGCGGCGATCTGTGCTCGCAGATCTGCGCTGCTCACAAACTCTTCGGCGCGCCCGTGTTCGGTAATAGCACCTAACGGCATTTCTTCAATAAAACTGATATCCAGGCCGTTATCCAGCGCAAACTTCACGAGGCTTGGGGCTTCGTCGGCATTACGGTTTTTCAGTACAACCGCATTGAGTTTGATGCGCTCAAAGCCTGCTTGTTGCGCCGCTTTAATACCGTCTAATACCACGTCCAGCTTCCCTGTTCGTGTTAGCTGGGTGAAACGTTCGGGATTTAGAGTGTCCAGACTAATGTTAATGCGCTTAACGCCAGCTTTGGCAAGGTTCTGCGCGTATTGGCGCAGGTGGGAACCATTGGTGGTTAATGTTAATTCCGTTAGATCATTGATCTGGCCGAGCGCATTAAACAAGCTGATCACGTTTTTCCGGACTAAGGGTTCACCGCCGGTGATACGTATTTTACGCACGCCGAGTTCGGTAAAAGCAGTGGCAATCTCCGCCAGTTCTTCCAGCGTGCAAAGCTGTGCACGCGGTAAAAACGTCATGTCTTCAGCCATGCAGTACACGCAGCGGAAATCGCAGCGATCGGTAACTGATAGCCGCAAGTAATCAACGGTACGTCCAAAAGTGTCTATTAAAGCCATAAATAATTCACGGTAAAACGTAGAAGAAATTTAGCGTCTAAACTGAGACATTGTAACAGGGAATCTAGCGTATCTGACCAGTGTTTTATAACCCTGATTTTGTGCCATAGTGCCGAACAGCCTAAGGGGCGGATTATGACAGGGCTCTATTGTAACCTGAGTCCTGTAATGACAAGTTAAGCTAATTAATTGAGGCACCGTGTTATAAGTAGTTGTTCACTGAGGATGAGGATTTGATATGAGTGATATGCGTTTCGAAAACGACAGCATGGGCGAGGTGGCTGTGCCTAAAAATGCGTTGTATGGAGCGCAAACCCAGCGCGCCATCAATAATTTTCCAGTGAGTGGTCAGGCGTTGCCAGAGGCGTTTATTCGTGCCTTGATTCAGATAAAAGCAGCAGCAGCGAAGGCTAATGGTCGGTTGCAATGCCTTACTGCTGAGGAGTCGGCCGCGATTGTGGCGGTGTGCGGGTTGTTGTTAGAGCGGGAAGATTTAATGGACCACTTTCCGGTTGATGTCTATCAAACCGGTTCTGGTACCAGCACCAATATGAATGCCAATGAAGTGATTGCGACATTGGCTAGTGAGCTACTGGGGCGGGATCTTAACCCTAACGATCATGTTAACTTTGGTCAAAGCAGTAATGATGTTATTCCTACTGCCATTCACGTTAGTGCTGCCCAGCACCTGGAGCTGGAGTTGCTGCCAGCATTACAGCTTTTACAGCGTACGATTCTCGAAAAGGCCGAAACGCTAAAAACCTGTGTTAAGACGGGTCGCACGCACCTGATGGATGCTATGCCGTTAACGATGTCTCAGTTTCTCAGTGGGTGGGCGGCGCAAATTGGCGACAATATCGGGTGCCTCAGAGCTCTACAGCCGAACTTGTGTCGACTGGCGCAGGGGGGCACTGCAGTGGGCACAGGGATTAACACCCATCCGGACTTCGCCACGGAGTTTGTGTTAGCCCTGAACGAAGCGACGGGGCTTAGCTTTCAAACAGCAGATAATTGTTATTCGTTGATTGCGTCGCAAGACACCGCAGTAGCGTTATCTGGGCAGCTGAAAACCGTAGCCGTTACTTTTATGAAAATTGCGAACGATTTGCGCTGGATGAATTCGGGGCCGCTGGCGGGGTTGGGCGAAATTAGTTTGGAGGCGTTACAGCCCGGGTCTTCTATTATGCCCGGCAAGGTAAACCCGGTAATTGCCGAGTCTACAGCGATGGTAGCGGCCCAGGTAATGGGGAATGATCAAACCATCACTGTGGCGGGGCAGTCGGGTAACTTTGAGCTAAACGTCATGCTCCCGGTGATTGCCCACAATTTATTAACCAGTTTAACGTTGTTGGCGAATTCAGCTACTCTTTTGGCGGATAAGGCAATAGCTACCTTCACCGTAAACAGCGCACAATTAGAACTCGCATTGCATCGTAATCCAGTGTTGGTAACAGCTCTAAATCCAGTCATTGGATATGCTCAGGCGGCTAAAATCGCCAAGCAGGCGTATGCCCAGCAACGCCCTATTTTAGACGTGGCTGAGGAGCTTTGTGATTTGCCCCGAGGTGAGCTGGAGCGATTGTTAGACCCGGTCAAATTGACCAGAGGTGGTTTATAAAGAATTAACGCGTGGTGCTGTTCAATCCTGTAACTTTTGGGTGCTTTTTTTATTACCGTATGTATCTCATACAGAGCTTTTTGACAGCGTAAAACCGAGATTTATGCTACAACTAATGACATTTTCTGCTTATTTGCAGAAAAATTGACTGAAATCATGTGGTAGGAATAAAAATAATTGTAGTTTTACTGATAAACTTTTGTGTTTTCGTGGTACCCCATAGGTCCGTCGAGTGATGGGCTAACCATTATAGTGAGAAAGCACATGTCTGATTCTTCAAGTACAGAGAATACTGAAAATACGAAAAAACCTGATACAAGCAATAGCCAAGGGACTTCGAAAGCAGGAGTCACTATTAACACAAATGTTCTGGACCAAAAGCTGGGTTACTCGATACGGATGATTGATCGAATGGCGGGTAAAGAAGTGGCTATCGCTGCCGGCATGACCCCCGTTCAATACAGTATGTTGGCGCTGGTAGCGACCAACGAGGGAATGCCGCAAGGAGCCATTGGCGAAGCGTTAAATATGGATCGCGCTTCAACGATGGCGGTTATGGATAAGCTTGAACGTGCTGGCCTGATCGAACGCCGTAAGTCGCTAATTGACCGCCGGATGCATGCATTGTATTTGACCGAGAACGGCCGTAGAGAGTACGCCGATATAGAAGTCAGAGTCGTTGCCAGTGACGATAAATTTAAAAATAAATTAACAGAAGAAGAGCTCAAGGCTTTTATTGGTAGTTTGAAAAAACTTTTGCGCTAACCCTGGTTTTACTTCTCTATCTCCAGGTGCAAATCATTCTATCAACATCGCTCTGTTCAAAGGGTGAGTACCGTGTTTGCCGAGGCTTAAAAGCATTAGCGTCGTGTTAGCCTCAGTCGACAGTAAGGCAGTAAAGAGTGACGAGCAAATCCTGATTTTCAGTGGTTTGCACCTTAAGTAAAACAATAATAGAAGTTGGAGTTGTAATGAGAAAATCACTAAATATCAATGTGCAGAAAAGTATTCTGGGACTCGCGGTTGCCGGTGTGGCGCTGTCGGGAGTATCGTTTCAGGCATCTGCGGAAGGGCTGACGATAGAAGAAGTTATCGTTACTGCGCAGAAGCGAGAAGAAAGTGTGCAGGATGTCGGTGCTGCTATTACCGCGTTAAGTGGTGAGCGGTTGGTTGACGCCGGGGTCAATAATATCCAGGACTTGGGGACAATGTCTCCGGGTTTGACGTTGGGTGAATCCTTTGGTTTTGCACAAATCATGGTGCGAGGTATCGGCACAGATAACCCATTTGCTGGCGGTGATCCTTCTGTCGCTATGCACATTGATGGCGTTGTGACTGGGCAATCTTCGGCTCAGCTAGGCTCGCTGTTTGATATTTCTCGTGTCGAAGTGCTGCGAGGCCCACAAGGTACGTTGTATGGCCGCAACACAACTGGTGGTTCTATTAATGTGATCACCAACGATCCAACCGATGAATTTAGCGGTTATTCACGTTTTACCGCAGGTACATATGACTTGCTTCAATTTGATGGTGCTGTTGCTGGCCCGTTATCAGACAATGTGTCTGGTCGTTTGGCAGTAAAAATTGTTGACCGTGGTGGTTACGGTGAAGACATTGCAACTGGAAAAGATATTGATGATGCAAAACAAGAATCTTTCCGGGCAAAACTGAAGTGGGACATTAGTGACGCGATGGACCTGATGTTTTCTATAGAACACCATCAGGAAGACGACCGAAATTATGTACCGAAATTTCGTTCAGCGTCGTACGATTTAAGCACAATAAATGCTACAAACTTTCCCGATGCTAGCCCAGCTGCGATCACTGCTGCGCTAGCTGGTTTACAAACGACCAGTGTGCGAAATGGTTTGGGTGCCTCTGATCCCCGCGATATCAGTTCTGGCATTAACTTGCAGAATGATCGTGAACAAAATTCTTATACGCTTGCGTTTAACTGGGATATTAATGAAACCTACAGTTTTAAGTCCATTACCAATTATCAGGATTTTGAAAAAACACCGCAGCAGGATTTTGATTTCAGCAGTGAAAACTTTTACATCCAGTCAGAAGCTGTAGAGAGTGAACAGTACAGCGAAGAATTGCAGTTAAACTTCAATGGTGACGGGTTCGATGGTCTGGTTGGATTGTTTTACTACAACGAAGATATTACTGCAGACAACCGAATACATCAGGCTATTCCTGCACCCCCTTGTGCTGCCGGTGAGTATACCGATATCTTGAATTTTGATACCTCTACACTGTGCTTTAACTTTTATGGTACTGCAGAGGCAGAAGCTGCCGCATTGTTTACTAGCGTAAACTTCGATTTAAGTGACGAGTTCAGATTAACACTGGGCGGTCGCTACAGTTACGAAAGCCGCAAAGGTGATACGACACATTGGCACGCACCAGGTATGCCTCTAGGGTTTTTCTTAACCTATCAAGATGAGCGTAGCTTCAACGATTTCACACCCAGCGTACGCCTGGAGTGGAGTGGTATAGAAGATGTGTTGTTCTATGCCAGTTACACCGAAGGTTTCAAAAGTGGTATTTTCCTGGCCGGTCAGCGTAACCCTGTGTTAAAGCCAGAAACCATGAAAGCTTATGAACTGGGTATGAAGGGCCAGTTTTTGGACAACAGCTTGCAGGTGAACAGTGCTATCTTCTCGTATGACTATACCGATCTTCAGCAGGGGCGCAGTGTGCCAGCAGGCGCAACCGGCTTTACCCTGGTTTATGACAATGCTGCAGGCGCTGAAGTGCAGGGTGCTGAGATGGAAGTCACCTGGTTGGCATCTGAGTTATTCCGTTTAGATGCTTCTGCAACTTATTTGGATGCGACGTTCTCAGATTATGTCAGTACTGATCCGTTCGACACCGTGTTTGCTCAGTACGGTTTGTTTGGTGCGGGTGTTCCAGCGCCTGACTCAGATCTGTCTGGCAATAGCTTAATGCAAGCGCCGGAGTGGGCTTACACCCTGCGTGGTCAGTTTGACTTGCCTGCGTTTGAAAATGGTTGGTACTCACAATTTGTGGTTGAAGCATCCTATAAAGATAAATTGTACTTTAGCCAGTTTAACCAGGAAGCCTTAAGTCAGGATGCTGTGACTACCTATAATGCTAACCTTAAGTTCTCGTCTCCAGACGACAAACTGTCGGTAAATTTGTGGGGCAAAAATCTGACTGACGAAACCATTTACAGTGGTATGTTTATCATTAATGGGTCGCGCACTAACTCAGGTATGCTCGCGCCACCGCGTACGTTAGGTGCAACGATAAACTACAATTTTTAAGTGATGCGATAACCGGAAGGGTTACTGGTTAAATCTTTCCGGTGCGTTATAGCGTTAATTTGAATTGGCGATAAAGGCGACTTTATCGCCAATTATTTTTTCAACGCGAGTGTCATTTTTTCCTCGGAAACTTTCCACGCAATACATTGAATGAATTGACGTTTCTGGCAGATTATTTGACTGGTTTTGCTATTCAATCGGTATCACGACTCTTTTATAGTCGCCCCAATAGACTGATTACGAACTGTTCCCGGAGTTGATATGGAAAATTATTGTGCGCCAACAAGCCATTTGGCTTTTGCGCTTAAGTCACATGCTGCCTTAGATAGTGTGCTTCAGCTGCCCGAATATGAGGCGGTAGATGAAGAACTGATTAGTGCTGTTCTGGCTGAAGCCGCCAATTTCTTTAGTAATGAACTCGCACCCACTAATCACATCGGTGATATTGAAGGTGTAACCTTAAGCAATGGCGATGTTGCACTGCCTCAGAGTTTTGTCAGTGTTTATCAGCAGTATGTTGAGCAGGGTTGGGCCTCCGCTTTTTATGAAGAATCGTTGGGTGGTCACGGGCTTCCGAATGCAGTCAAGTTTGCCATTATTGAAATGATGCAGTCTGCCAATTTAGCCTTCAGTATGTGCCCTTTGTTGTCGCCTGCGGCCGTAGAAACTTTGCGCCATTATGCGGGAGACGAATTGGTTAATACCTATGTGCCGCCGTTGGTGTCCGGACAATGGACAGCCACTATGGCGTTAACCGAGCCACAAGCTGGTAGTGATTTGTCGTTAGTGCGAACTAAAGCTATCCCCGATGGTGATGCCTATCTTGTATCAGGTCAGAAAATTTTTATTTCCTATGCGGATCACAATCTTACTGAAAATATTGTTCATTTGGTGTTGGCGCGATTGCCAGATGCGCCGGAAGGCGTGCATGGCATTTCACTGTTTCTGGTGCCTAAATATCTGCCGACTGAAAACGGTGAGCTGGGTGAGCGTAATGACGTTCTGATTACCGGCATAGAACACAAGCTGGGTTTGCATGGCAGCCCTACCTGCTCGGTCAGCTTTGGTGAAAAAGGCGGTGCGCGTGGTTTTCTCATTGGTGAGGCCCACAAGGGCCTGGCCTACATGTTTGTCATGATGAATCATGCGCGCTTGCAAGTGGGCTCACAGGCTGTTGCGCTATCGCAGTTGGCCTACCAGCAGGCATTAGGCTACGCGCGAGAACGGCGTCAGGGACGAATAGGGCGAGCACCCGAAACCGTCTGTCTTATTCAGCATCCCGATGTGCAACGCATGCTGATGACGATGCAGGCGGGTACTGAGGCCATGCGCGGCTTGGTATTGTCGACGGCAACCCATATGGATATTGCCGCCAACAGTGACGATGGCTCTCTTGCAGCAACGCTGACCAGCCGTGTTGGATGGCTAACGCCAATCATTAAAGCCTGGAATACCGAGATGGCTCAGGAGCTAACGGCCCTCGGTGTTCAAATTCACGGCGGTATGGGGTTTGTAGAAGAAACAGGCGTGGCACAGCTGATTCGTGATGCACGCATTTTGACTATTTATGAAGGCACGACCGGTATTCAAGCGATGGACCTTGTGCGCCGGAAGTTATTAGGTGATGACGGCATTGCCGCCAACGCCTGGATTGCTGATCTTCGTGAAGCTCCGGGTAAGGCGCTGGATGCTTCTGCAGAGCACCTGTCGCTTGGTACTGAAGTCGTACGTTTACAGTCAGCAATCAATACGCTCGCATCGATTACGGAAGAGTTGTGTGAGTGGGGGCCTGCGAATACTGGCGAGCTTGGTCGCCTGGCATACGACTATTTGATGCTTTGCGGTTATGTGGGCGGCGGCGCGCAGCTTTTGAGGGCTGTGTTGGCTGATTCTGGTAGTGAAGAGCCTGCAGGCTATAAAGCCCAGCGGTTAAGTGTTGTACGCTTTTATATGGCAAATTTGCTGCCGCGCGCCCTGATGCATGGTGAAATTGTACACGCGGTGATGGCTGATCAGAGTGAATTGGATCCAGAGAGTTTTACTGATTATTGATTTGACGAGCTTAAAATTGGGCAGTATTTAACCCGTGCCGGTAGAGTGTTGAGCGCATTCGCCTATTACAGAGGCGTTTGCGCATTGACAAAAAGGGTATCGTTGGTCATCCTTCTGCGCAGACAGTTTTTGCTGCATACCCCTATAAAATCGCTAGTAGTGCGTGTATATATGCCTATTTAACTACTATCGATATAAAAAGCACTGGCTGTAACGTTACCGCCCGGTAACCAAGTGTGAGAATAAATACGGTATCGTTTCTGCCTTGTTTAGATCTGCAAGTTAAAAATTATTATAAAAGAGGTTGTTTATGAGTCTGGATCCACGAGAGGTCATTGGAAACTCCAATATGACCAAGCTGCAGGTAGCAGCTGTTGCGATGTGTGTATTGCTTAACGCACTTGATGGTTTCGATGTTTTGGCCATCAGCTTTGCCGCACCTGGTATATCAAATGATTGGGGGATTGACCGAGCAGCCTTGGGCTTTGTTTTGTCAATGGAACTCATCGGTATGGCGATCGGGTCAGTCGTTTTGGGGCAAGTTGCAGACAAAATAGGGCGTCGCCCAACAATCCTGGGTTGCCTGGTGGCTATGGCTACCGGCATGCTGTTGGCGGCTTGGGCTAGCAGTGTCGAGCTTCTCTCGGTTATTCGTTTCCTGACAGGCCTTGGTATCGGCGGCATGCTGGCGGCGACTAATGCCATGGTGGCAGAGTGGTCTAATCGCAAGCATCGCAGCTTGGCGGTTGTGCTGATGGCGACCGGTTATCCCCTGGGCGCCATTATTGGCGGTTCGATAGCCTCTATGTTGTTGGCCAGCCACACATGGCGCTCGGTCTTCTTTTTCGGTGCTGCGGTTACGGCTGTCTTTATTCCTCTGGCACTAATGGTTCTACCTGAGTCTATTTCTTATCTAACAACCAAGCGGCCCAAAAACGCGCTGGAGCGGATCAACAAAACCATGGCGCGTCTGGGGCATGCAACTATCGACAAGCTGCCGGAGTTGGTACAGAACAACGATCCTAAACAAGGGTTTGCTTCACTGTTTCAACCTCAGTTACTTAAAATTACCGTATTGCTGACGATAGCGTATTTCGCTCACATCATGACTTTCTATTACATTCTTAAGTGGATTCCTAAAATTGTGGTTGATATGGGTTTCCAGGCATCGCTGGCAGGCTCGGTACTGGTATGGGCAAATGTTGGTGGCGCGGGTGGTGCATTAGTGTTCGGTGTGCTAACGCAAAAATTTGATGTCAATAAATTGGTGGTGGGTGCGCTAATTGTGGCGGCTGGACTGGTTACACTGTTTGGCTATTCCAATAATGATCTTACTCAGTTGTCGTTGTTTGCGGGCGCGGCAGGTTTCTTCACCAATGCCGGTATTGTCGGCATGTATGCCATGTTTGCACACTCGTTCTCCACCGAAGTGCGTGCCAGTGGTACCGGTTTTGTTATCGGTGTTGGGCGCGGTGGTGCTGCCTTGGGCCCTATCGTCGCAGGATTCCTGTTTAATGGCGGTTATAGCTTGCCAATGGTGTCTATGGTGATGGCTTCTGGCTCCATTGTTGGCGCTCTGAGTGTAGTATTGCTGATTAAACATATCGGTAAGCGCAGTCAGGCTGCTATCGCTTAAACGCGGTAATACTCGATCACTGAGCATACTGTGTGATCAGAACTGGTGATAACAGCAAGAGTTAAAAAACGGCGCTATAGCGCCGTTTTTTTTGAAATTTTCTAGCCTGAACAAACCATGTTAAAGCCTCTATGCTTCCTTGCTGGGTGCACTGACGCGTGCTGGAGGCATTGCGTGATAAGAAATATGAAAAAGTTAGCAGATGACATATGGATATTCGATGGCAGCTCCGTTCAGTTCTTAGGCTTGCCTTTTTCCACTCGGATGACGGTTGTTCGACTTTCTACTGGGGACCTTTGGGTTCACAGTCCGATCAAATTATCTGACTATATTACTGAGAAAATGGGTAGCCTGGGTCGTGTTAAATACTTGATAGCGCCCAACCATTTACACCATTTGTTTTTATCTGAATGGATAGCAGCTTATCCTAATGCTGAAGTCTATGGTACAAACGAGGTTATTAAAAAGCGTAGTGACATTTCTTTTCATGCTTCACTTAATAATCAGCAGCGTTATGCTTGGAACCCAGATATTGAACAAGAGCTGTTTTCTGGCTCCCCATTAATGGAAGAGTGTGTGTTTTACCATAACCGCTCAAGCACCTTGATAGTTACTGATCTGGTTGAAAACTTTTCAGGTCAAGATTTTAATTGCTGGCAAAAGGTAGTGGCAAAAGGCGTTGGTATACTTGCTCCTAATGGGAAAATGCCTTTGGATTGGCGGTTAAGCTTCATGTTTGGTGAGGCGAAAGCGCGGAAGCACTTTGATAGGCTGTTGGCTTGGAATCCTCGAATGTTGGTCATGTCCCACGGCGAAATCATTGATAAACATGCTCATAAGTTTCTAGAGCAGTCTTTCAAATGGTTAGTGTAAGCACCATGTGAATAATCATCTGACCAAGTATTTAAAACGAGTTTGCAATGTTCAATAGCTTACGCTCAAATTTAGCTCAAGTATTTGTTACATAATGGTTTGATCTGGAAAGTAGGGTGTAGTTATGGAAGAGTTCAGTGAATATCTACGAGTAGATGACTGGTTGCACACTTCGGGTCAACCGACTAGTTGTCAACTTGAGACGCTTCATGAACACAATATAGTCCATGTCATTAATTTGGCATTGCCTACATCCGACAATGCAATTCAAAATGAAGCGGCGGTGGTGTGTAATCAAGGTATTAATTACCTCAATGTCCCCGTTGATTTTAAAAATCCAACAGAAAAACAGTTTGGTATTTTTTGTGCCTATTTAAATCAAGTAAGGGGAGATCAGACACTGGTGCATTGTGCGTACAATATGCGAGTATCGGCCTTTGTCTATTTATATCGAGTATTGCATTTGGGCGTTCCCAAAGCTGAAGCTGAAGTTGCGCTTCATAAGCTTTGGGTTCCGTTCAATGAATGGGAACTGTTTGTTAACAATATGTTGAAAATGGACATGGCACCGTAATGCATTGCCGAAATTGCCGCTGGTTTTGTAGTGTGGTAGTTGCGGCGTTAGAGGCATAGGAAGATCAGGATGAAGCATTCTAAATTACTAATATTGTCGCTGATACTGTTGTTACTTTCAGCATGCTCCGCCGATAAATCGCCAAGCGCGATTTATGAGGAATATAACGCGAAGGTTATCCGAGGAATAAGCTTTCGTGACGATAAAACGTATTACACGCAACGTAAGCAAGAGGAAGTCGAGGCAAAATTTCCGCAGTACATGAAGACAATGAACAAGTCTCGCGCAGAGGTTATTGAGTTTTATCTGGACTTCTCCAGAAAATTAGCCAAATGCAAAGATATTGTACTTGAAAACGAAAATGTTGATGGTGACACGGCAATACTCGAGTATTCGCAAAAAGATATTTGTGGGAATGAAGCCACTTCTCCAGAAAAACAAACTATACGGATGATCAATGAAGGTGGGTGGAAGATTGACGACATTGAAATCAGCCTTTGAAAAACGCATACCGTACAACTTGAATAAGCTGAGGCTTGCCTAAGTTGTTGGAGCTTGGTGTTAGACTGCGATTCGCCTGGCGACGAAATTGATTCAAAATATATTAAAGCTTTATTAGATGAAGCAAGTCTTCTCTAATATGTCCAATAAACACATTAACCACTGTACTACTTCGCCCCAGGTTTGGTTCTTGTAAACACAGTATTAGCTCAATAATAGGTACGGTAAATATATGAGTCATTTGTATACGCAGCTTATAACGGTCTTTTTAGGATTTTTTGCGATTATGAATCCTATTGCTAATACAGCAGCTTTTGCGGGTTTGGTCGGTGAAAAAAGCAAAGTAGAACAACGAAAAATTGCGGCCAAGGCATTGATTATTACCTTTTTTATCATTCTGTCTTTTTCATTTCTTGGGAAAGCTATTTTTCATTTATTTGGTATTACTATTGACGCACTGAGGGTAACTGGCGGAATTCTAGTGTTTATTGTTGGGTATCACATGCTCAATGGCCAGGGTTCTAAGCTGCATTCTGCTGAGGGTGACGACGAATCTGATGTGGCGGTATCGCCTTTAGCTGTTCCGCTTCTTGCTGGCCCTGGAACCATTGCAACAGCTATGAATTACTCTGCAGCCGGTGGGATGATGGGAATACTCACCACCGTATCTGTATTTGCAGTTTTATGTCTTATAACATTTATCTGCTTTATTTTTAGCTCAAATATTTTGGCTGTTATCGGTAAAAGTGGTCTTAGTATAGTCACCCGGTTGATGGGGTTAATTCTTGCGGTTATAGGAACGCAAATGCTCATCGTTGGGCTGATGACGCTCGTCAGTAAAATAAGCTAAACCGTTCGTAATCACTCGAACATTTGTTGTTTTAGTAGTCTGCTTATCCAGCGGTACTTCAATGAGTTTTCTTGTAGGGACGTAGTTTCCGCAACGTATTGCCGCTATTGCGCCAGCAGCGGCTGCGTACCCGAATATTAAACATATATCGAGAAGCTCGCCCAGAGGATAGGGCGATCGTGTACGTGCTTGACCTAAGCGTCCTATAACAATGTCTGGTTTACGTCATCTCGCTGTTGACCGGTCTATTATCTGTAACTCTCTACATTTGGCATTTCATAGAAATCAACAGTACTCACCGACAGTACACGCAACGCTTTGTCGAATGAAAGTCTTCGTCAAAAGATAACAAATTATTGCCTTATTGCAGCTGTGTTTGGGTGGCTCTATTCATAGAGAGTTGCAACATTTTTGTACTTTGTGCTCTATAGTGGTGCTGAAATTTGATTTTTGTATTTTGTAAAAATGCACCATTGTGGTTCTTTTGGGTTGATGTGTTTTCCTATCTTATTGTTTTTTAAGGATTTATTTAATTTTTTCAAAAGCTGGCATTCTTCCTGCTATCTAGGTTAGAGAACCTAACTGGCAATACCCCTTAACAGTGGGGAAAGAGAAGAGTTTTATGATGTCCGCTGTCGCTAATTTAGCCCCATTCAAAATCAATCAACCGGCTTCGCAAGATACGTTGTCAAAGGCTGCGAGCGGTCGTGTTGTTTTGGTCGGTGCCGGCCCCGGCGATCCTGACTTACTCACGCTAAAAGCCCTGCGAGTTATTCAAACTGCAGACATTATTCTTTATGACCGTTTGGTCAGTCGTGATATTCGCGCACTTTTTCCTGCAACGACTTCAGCTCTTTACGTGGGTAAATCTAAAGGGCACCACTGTGTGCCACAGGCGGAGTTAAACCAGTTACTGATTGATAAAGCGCAGGCTGGTTTAACGGTCTGCCGGTTAAAAGGTGGTGATGCTTTTGTTTTTGGCCGTGGTGCAGAAGAGATGCTTGCGCTTAAACAAGCCGGTATCCCGGTAGATGTTGTTCCCGGTATTACTGCAGCATCGGGTTGTAGTGCCTATGCAGGTATTCCATTAACTCACCGAAGTGTGGCTCAGGGCTGCACCTTCGTGACTGGCCATGCCGAAAAAACACTGGATATTGATTGGGCAAGTTTGGCAGAGCTAAAGCACACCCTGGTGTTTTATATGGGGCTAAGTTCAGCATCAGCCATTCAGAATAATTTATTAGCCAATGGTTTAGTGGAAACAACACCCGTGGCCTTAATTGAAAATGGTTGCTGCGATAATCAGCGTGTTATCACCGGCACCCTGAATACATTCGTCGAATTAATTGCAACGGAAACTGTGCAATCGCCAGCGCTAATTGTGATAGGCGATGTGGTGGCCTTAGCGAACGATTTAGCATGGTTTGATCCACTCATTCATAACAGTAAAGACGCTGTCTTAAACAGTGCAGCAATATTCGGTGCGGATGTGCCGACAGACAACCAAAACAGATTATCAGCGTGATAATGAGGAATGATGTAATGAGCAAGCAGCGCATTGTTGTTGTCGGCAACGGCATGGTAGGGCACAACTTTATCGATACCTTACTGAAGCATGAAAATAGTTCAGCCTACGAAATTATTACTTTTTCCGAGGAGCCAAGATTAGCATATGACCGCGTTCAGTTAAGCGCCTATTTTAATGGGGCGACTGCGGCTGACCTGGCGATGACCGACGAGGCTTATTACAACGACAATGGTGTTAAGTATGTGCTTAATGACAAGGTGGTTGAGTTAAAGCTCGATGAAAATAAGGTGGTGACGGCTAGTGGTCGTGAAGAACCGTATGACAAACTGGTTCTGGCCACAGGATCTTATCCGTTTGTTCCTCCCATTCCTGGGAACGACCAGGAGCATTGCCTGGTGTATAGGACTATTGAAGACTTGGATGCAATGACGGCTTCTTCTCGGGTGTCCAAAACGGGTGTTGTTGTCGGTGGTGGATTGTTAGGTCTGGAGGCGGCTAACGCGCTTAAAAACCTCGGGCTGGAAACCCACGTTGTAGAGTTTGCGCCAAGGTTAATGGCGGTACAGTTAGATGAGGGCGGTGGCGCTCTATTGCGGAAGAAAATTGAAGCCCTGGATGTGACTGTACACACGGAAAAAGCCACTCAAGAAATTGTGGCGGGTGAAAATGCTCGGTATCGCATGAATTTTTCTGATGGCAGCTTTTTAGAAACTGACATGATTTTATTCTCTGCGGGTATTCGTCCGCAGGATGAGTTGGCGCGCCAATTTGGTTTGGCCATTGGCGAGCGTGGCGGCATTGTGGTGAACAATCATTGCCAAACGTCGGTGGAAAATGTTTACGCCATTGGTGAGTGTGCATTGTGGGAGAACCGTATTTTTGGTTTGGTTGCCCCTGGTTATACCATGGCGAGCGTAGCCGTTGCGCATATTACTGGCGGGGACAAACAGTTTTTAGGTGCTGATATGAGCACTAAATTAAAGCTGCTGGGAGTTGATGTTGCGAGCATAGGTGATGCTCATGGACGCACGCCAGGCTGTCAGAGCTATGTATACAATAACGAAGTTGCACAGGTGTATAAGCGTTTAATTGTGTCCAGTGATGGCAAAAAAGTTGTGGGTGCGGTTTTAGTAGGTGACGTTGAGGCCTACGGCAACCTACTGCAATTTATGCTGAATGATATGGATTTACCCGATAATCCGGAAGCGCTCATATTGCCAAGTGTTGACGGTGCCGGTGCGGCATTGGGTGTCGATGCATTGCCTGACGCTGCAACTATCTGCTCTTGCTACGATGTGTCAAAGGGCGCGATCTGCTGCGCCGTGCAGGATGGCGCAACCGACATGGGGGCCATTAAGTCAGTCACTCAGGCTTCTACCGGATGTGGTGGTTGTGCAGCACTGGTAAAGCAAGTAATGGATTCAGAATTGGTGAAGCTGGGTGTTGAAGTGAATAACCATCTTTGCGAGCACTTTGAATATTCGCGTCAGGAACTGGCGGATATTGTACGCATCAAAAAACTGAAAACCTTTACCGAACTGCTGGAAACCCATGGACATGGACACGGCTGTGAAATTTGTAAACCTGCAGTGGGGTCTATTCTTGCGTCGTTTTGGAATGAGTATGTGTTAAAAGAAGAGCATGTAGGCCTGCAGGATACGAATGATATTTACCTGGGGAACATGCAGAAGGATGGTACTTATTCGGTTGTGCCACGGGTTGCTGGTGGCGAAATTACACCTGACAAACTGATTGTTTTAGGTCAGGTTGCAAAAGAGTTTAACCTGTATACGAAAATTACGGGCGGCCAGCGAGTGGATTTATTTGGAGCTCAATTACATGAGTTACCGTTGATATGGGAACGGTTGGTCAGCGCCGGTTTTGAAACTGGCCATGCTTACGGTAAATCATTACGTACGGTTAAATCCTGTGTCGGTAGTACCTGGTGCCGTTATGGCGTGGACGATTCCGTCGGCTTGGCAATAGAGCTCGAGAATCGTTACAAAGGCTTACGTTCACCGCATAAAATTAAATTTGGAGTATCTGGCTGTACCCGTGAATGTGCCGAAGCGCAATCTAAAGATATTGGGGTCATCGCCACTGAAAATGGTTGGAATCTTTATGTGTGCGGTAATGGTGGTATGCGTCCACGCCATGCAGATTTATTCGCCACAGATCTGGATAAGCAAACTCTGATCGCTTATATCGACCGCTTGTTAATGTTTTATATTCGCACGGCGGACCGCTTGCAGCGCACTTCGGTATGGATGGAAAACATGGAAGGCGGTTTAGCGTATCTGCAAGACGTTGTTGTGAAAGATAAGCTTGGTATTGCCTCTGAACTGGAAGCCGATATGGTCAGTAATATTGGTAACTATCAGTGTGAATGGAAAACTACCATCGAAAATCCTGAGCAGTTAAAGCGTTTTAGTCATTTTATTAACTCGGATAGTAATGATAGTAATCTGGCTTATGTCGTAGAGCGCGATCAGCGTCGGCCAGCCACCAAAACCGAACGTATTCAAGCTGTAGAATTGGTAGAGGTATAGATAATGACTAATTGGGTAACAGTCTGTAAAGACCAGGATTTGATACCAGGAACAGGCCTGTGCGCATTATTAAATGGCGAGCAAGTAGCTGTGTTTAAACTGGCGAAAGGGCACACGCTGTACGCGGTGTCTAATTATGACCCTATTGGTGAGGCCAATGTCTTATCGCGGGGCATTACGGGCTCTATTGGGGATGCGGTAGTTGTAGCTTCTCCCTTGTATAAGCAGCACTTTGATTTGGTTACTGGTAAGTGTCTGGAAGATGATGCACATCAGTTAAAGACCTATCAAGTAAAATTGGAAGGTGATGATATTAAGTTAGGTTGTTAAAGATTTACCATTGTTCTCTAACTTTCAGGGCAGTTCTGCTGCCCTTTTTTTATAAATTTATAACGGGCTTTGCTGTATGCCCACACAATAATGGTTAACTATTATGTCGACTGAAAAATTCAATCTGCTTTCCTTTACTGGAAAAATGAAAATATTGCATCTGACCTGGATATCATTTTTTATTACTTTTGTAGTGTGGTTTAACTTGGCTCCGATGCTTCAGGCCATCAAAACTTCATTAGGGTTAAGCACTGCAGAAGTTAAAATGTTACTCACATTGAATGTAGCGTTGGCAATTCCAGCGCGTGTTATTGTCGGTATGCTCACCGACAAATATGGTCCTAAAATCGTTTATTCAGCACTGCTGGCAGTGTTCTCTATTCCTTGCTTTATGTTTGCTGCTGCCGACACTTTTACTCAGGCAGCAATTGCACGATTTCTACTGGGGGGGATTGGGGCCGGCTTTGTTATTGGTATTCGCATGGTATCTGAATGGTTCCCGCACAATGAGTTGGGTACCGCGGAAGGTATCTATGGTGGTTGGGGCAACTTTGGTTCGGCTGCGGCGGCGTTTTGTTTACCGACGCTGGCTGTCGTGTTTGGCGGTGAAGATGGCTGGCGCTATGCTATTGCCTGTACGGGCGTTATGTCGCTGCTATTTTCTGCGGTTTATTACTTTAATGTGAGTGATACTCCAAAAGGTTCTACTTACTTTCGTCCAAAAACCATGGGCGCCATGGAAGTCACGAGTAAAGGTGATTTCTTTTTCTTGTTGGCGATGAAAATTCCCATGTATGCCATCCTGGCTCTGCTGACTTATAACCTGTCTCCTTCGAAAATGGGCATGCTTAACGCTTTGACGGCACAAGTTATCTGGGGTGTATTGATTGCCTTGTACCTGTATGAAATCAAGAAGGTCTGGGACGTAAACAAAGAAATTTTTGTTAAGCCTGTACCTGAGCTTCATCGTTACAAATTTAAGCAGGTGGCGGTATTAAATATTTTGTACTTTGCCACTTTTGGTTCTGAGCTTGCGGTAGTCTCTATGCTGCCCCTGTTTTTTGCTGATACCTTTGAACTGAGCCCTGTAGTTGCGGGTATGGTGGCCTCTGGCTATGCTTTTATGAACTTAATGTCGCGCCCAGGCGGGGGCTGGTTGTCTGATCGGTTTGGTCGTAAGCCGGTACTATTGATTTTAACAGCGGGTTTGGCTGTAGGTTATTTTCTGATGGGCCAGGTAAACGGTAGTTGGCCTTTGTGGATTGCCGTCATTGCAGCGATGGCCTGTTCTTTCTTTGTGCAGGCGGGTGAAGGTGCAGTATTTGCTGTAGTGCCGTTGATTAAGCGTCGCTTAACTGGACAGATAGCGGGTATGACAGGTGCTTACGGTAATGTGGGTGCAGTGACTTACTTGGCGGTGTTCGCGTTGGTGGATGCCAGTACCTTCTTTCTTGTGATTGCAGCTACAGCTGTGCTGGGTTTCGTTACGCTGCTGTTTATGGAAGAGCCGCAAGGACAGATTACCGAAGTGCGTGATGATGGTACCGTAGAAATGATTAATGTTTCTCATTAAATTATGTGTGTTTAGCTAGCTAATACACTTGATAGATGTTTTAGGGGGCAATGCTGCAAGGCTGTGCCCCTTTTGTGTTTTTAAAAATCGGTGTACAACACTATCTTTTAAGTAAGCACTAACACGCTAAGCATTGTCGATACTTGCTTAACCCGTGCGCCAGGACCCAGTAAAAATATGCATACGAAAGAGCCTTCTATGACTGAAGCCGCCGTGTCTCCAATGGGCACTGGTGTGACGCAATCTAAAACACTAGCTGTCACTTTTGGTGGTTATAGTGCTGCGGGACCAAAGCCCAAAAATGAAGATGCCTTTGCCGCTTATGCCCCCACGGGCAGTGCTCGGGTTTTAAAAGGCGTAGCTGCTTGCATTGCCGATGGTGTGAGCTGTAGTCAAAACGCTCAGCAGGCAAGTCAAATGAGTGTAACCACCTTTTTGGATGATTATTACTGCACACCTGATAGCTGGTCAGTTAAAACAGCGGTGGGAAGAGTGTTGTCGTCACTGAATAACTGGCTCTATCATCAAGGGCAGACCGCCAGTTATCGCCACGATGGCTTGGTAACGACCTTCAGTGGCATTATCTGCAAGTCTACCACCGCGCATATTTTTCATGTTGGCGATAGTCGTATTTATCGTTTGCGCGACGGTTGTCTAGAGCAGCTGACAACCGATCACTGTCACTTTCAGCAGCGCAAAAAATCTTTCTTAACCCGTGCGCTGGGAATTGATAGCCACCTGGAGGTGGATTATCAGCAGCAGGATTTGGAGCAGGGCGATGTTTTTATTTTAACCACCGATGGCGTCCATGAATTTTTTAATCTAAAAGATGGAATACGCTTACTGACTCAACATGATCTCAGCTGGGAAGAAAAAGCGAAAGCCGTGGTTAATGGGGCGTTGGCAAAGGAATGTGACGATAATGCCACCTGCCTGTGTGTTTCTGTAGATGAATTGCCGTCTGAAAATATTGACGAAGCACATCGCAAACTCACGCAATTGAGTATCCCGCCAGTACTCAATGTGGGGATGAAGCTAGACGGCTACGAAGTCTTAAATGTTATTCACAGCGGCACCCGCAGCCATTTGTACTTGGTAAAACATCTTAATCATCAGCGCCAATTTGTATTAAAAGCCCCCTCTGAAAATTTTGCTGAAGATCCGCAATACCTCGAAGGTTTTATCCGCGAGCAATGGGTAGGGCGACGGCTGGATAGTAGCAGCGTAATGAAAATATATCCCCACGATGATAAAAGTCCGTTTCTCTACCATTTGTGTGAATACATTGAAGGTCAAACCTTGCGCCAGTGGATGTATGATCATCCAAGCCCGTCGCTCACCGACGTACGCAGTATTACTAAAAGTATTATTCAGGCTTTGCGAACATTTCAGCGTGCGGGCATGGTGCACCGGGATTTAAAGCCAGAAAATATAATGTTGAATAAAAATCATCAGGTAAAAATTATTGATTTTGGCACTGTTCAGGTCGATGGACTTGAAGAAATTAACAGTATTATCGACGAAGAAATACCCGTCGGTTCCGTTAATTATATAGCGCCAGAATATTTACTGGGTGGGCGCGGTTTGCCGCAATCAGATTTGTTTTCACTTGGCGTAATCGTGTACGAAATGTTGTGTGGCCAGCAGCCTTATAGTCTGCAGCAGGCGCATCGCCGCGCACCGAAAAATTTACATGCGTGGCAATATCAGTCGCTGCGCCCGCGGCGTAAAGATTTGCCAGTCTGGTTAGATTTAACACTGGAAAAAGCCACGCATCCAGATTTTCGCAAACGGTACCCGGCGTTATCGGAGTTTTTGCACGACCTCAGTGTGCCGAATCCAGCGATGCTGGCTAAGGTCGAGAATTCACCATTGCTGGAGCGCAATCCAACGCGCTTTTGGCAACTGGTATCGGCAGCATTGCTAGTTGCTTTGGCGGTGCAGGCTATTATTTACAATCATGCATTATAAATAACCTCGTTTTTCAGCTCCTATTTTCTATTTCACCAATTAGCCAGCGAAGCCCCTGTGTTCTGCCCCGCAACAGTCCGGTGCCACGTATGTGGCTTAGTGCATCGGCTGTTGCGGGGCATTGATGCTGTTGCGGCTTATCGTCGACAGGCAAGCATGGAGGGGGCATCTAAAAGGATTGCCCGCAATTGTGATAGGATAGGGCTCCTCTCATGCATTACGGCTAATGCTACCTATACTCGGGAATTGTCTCTTCTTATAAGAATGAGTTGCCATGTTAACTATTTATGATCATAACGAATCAGTCTGTTGCCAGAAAGTTAGATTAGCGTTAGCAGAAAAACGCGTTCCTTTTAAAAGCATTCACATTGCTATTGAAAAGGGAGAGCAATTTAGCGAAAAGTTTTTGAGCATCAATCCTGCCGCAGTGGTGCCTGTGGCTGTTCACGATGGCAAGGTGATTACTGAATCTACGGTGATTAGCGAATATATTAATGCGGCCTTTGATGGGCCTGCATTAATGCCGCTTGATCCGTATTGGCGTGCGCGTAAAGGTATGTGGTCTATGTTATTGGACACCAGTATTCATCTGCGCCATGTTGGCACCCTGAGTTTTGTGGTGGCTTTTCGCTTTTTGTTTCTTGAAGACCTGAATACGCCTGAGAAACTCGAAGAATTTTTAAATAATGTTCGGGACCCTGACGATAGGGAGCGACAAAGGCAAGCCTTTCAATTGGGATATGATGATCCCGCGTTCGCGACGGCAGTTATTGCCTTTGACCAGATGCTAGCCGACATGGAGCAACAGCTCGCAGCGACACAATGGCTGGCAGGTGATTCGATATCATTGGCTGATTTGGATGTTGCACCTTACGTGCATCGACTCGCGTCTTTGAGTTTAAGCCATATGTGGGCTAAATATCCTCACGTTGAAGACTGGTATCAACGCATGCGCGCGCGCGACAGTTGGGACCAAGCCATTACTCAGCAGCATCTCCAAAAGTGGGTGAATATTATGTCGAAGACAGGACTGCAAGCACAGGTTCATGTGGAAAATATTCTCGGATCTATAGCATAGCTTGCAGAAGGCTTGAGGGACTCAGATTTACGAGTAATCTATTGGCCAGACCTTAACGCTTGAGTTTTCAATTCATAAGTTAATGTATTCGTGAGTTTGTCTACCCGATTCGGGCCAAGCTGTTGAATAACTGCCACTTAGGTATCGGTACAAACAGTTAGCCCATATTTTTTATTTCATCAATTAGCCAGCGAAGTCCCGTGTCGTGCTTGCGTGATTCGTGAAACTGAACCATTTCGCGCATCACCGGAAATTTGAAGGGTAGTGGGGCGGTGGTGATATCCAATCGCTGGGCATAGAGTGCCGCTAGACGTTCATGCATCACCGTTAATCGCAATGATTCGACCACCATTTCTGGCGCGCATAGAAATGAGGAAACTCTCATGTCTACGCGCCGCTTTTGATGAATTTTACACAAATGCAGTTCTGCGAATGAGGTTCTGTCCATACTACCTATTTGAGTGATCACATGGTCCGCCGCAAAGAAATCCTCTTCGCTAATGTGTTTGTTTTTCAATGCTGGATTTTTTGACCAGCCAGCGACGACATAGCGCTCTTCAAAAAGCAGTTCTGTTGGGTGATTTTGCGAGACATAATTTTCGGGAGTAATAATCAGATCCAGCTGCCCTTGATCCAATAGCTGTACTATTTCTTCAGTCGGTTGCATGAAGTCCATGCTGATACCCGGTGCAATTTTGCTTAGCTTTCGTGTCAGCGATGGAAATATAACCGCTAGCAGGTAATCAGACGTGGCTATTTTAAATCGGCGCTTTGACGTTGCCGGGTCAAAGTGAGTAGTTTCTATGACTAGGGCTTCGGCGTCGCGGAGCAGTGCCTTGAGAGGATCGCGTATTCGTTGCGCGGCGGCAGTCGGAATCATGCGCTTGCCGTGCAAGATAAACAGTGGCTCATTGAAATGTTCGCGTAGGCGCGATAGGGCTGCGCTCATGGCGGGTTGGCTGACATTTAAGCGCTTTGCAGCTCGCGTGACACTTTGCTCATCAAGCAGTACATCCAACGCGACAAGGAGATTAAGGTCTAGCGATTTGAACCTCATGGCTGCCCTATAATTTATTCTGATGGGTAAGCATAAATACAAACAATTTTAATTATCTTAGCCGCGGACGCATGATAATACTAGCATCTAATTATGTGTGCCAGAGCGTGAATGGTTTGGTCATGGCTACTTACTCTTATTCACGCCGGTATATCTAATTAGCCAGCTTTTAAGCTCGTCGTGACCACCTCGACTTCAAGGAAATTGAAGTTCGAATGACTTAAAGACTATAAAAATAATATTTGGAGTAACCCCAAGATGATAAAACTCAAAGCCCATGTATTACCTATGCTAGGGGCTGGCGTGTTGCCTCTGTCTGCACTTTTTCCTTTAACCGCGTTGGCTCAGGCGAGTGCAAACCAATTTCAATTAGAAGAGGTCATGGTGACGGCACAACGCCGTGAACAGAGCCTGCAGGATGTTGGTTTAGCTGTAAACGCACTGAGTGGAGAACAAATACTAAATAATGGCATTACCGACTCTCAGCAGTTAGGTGATTTACTGCCGGCATTGAAAGTTGGTGGCGGTGGTGGTGCCAATACCACCTTCTTCGTACGTGGTGTCGGTAATTTTACGGTGAATGGCTACAGCGATCCGGCCATGGCCTTTACTTACGATGATGTGTATATCGGCAGGCCGACATCCGCGCAAAACTTCTTTTTTGATATACAGCGCATTGAATTATTGAAGGGACCACAAGGTACGCTATATGGCCGCAATGCAACGGCAGGTGCAATCAATGTTATTCCAGTAAAGCCAAGCTTTGATGAGGTGTCCGGTTTTATTTCTGCAAGTTTTGGTAATTACGACACCGTGAATACTCAGGGCGCTATCAATATTCCTGTGAATGATCACTCGGCGTTGCGTTTTTCAGCCATGGTTGCCCAGCATGACGGCTATTTAAATGACGGTACGTCTGATGAAGATCGGACTGCTTTACGGGCACAGTATTTAACGGACATCGGTGATAATCTGAGTGTGCGGATTGCGGCTGATTATGCCGAAACAGGTGGTAAGGGGCCTGGTGCTAGTTATGCTGGCAGCTATGCATTGAACCGAGCGACAGGCGACTATGAGTATACACCTACCGGGTTCGCGGCAGATGAGGGTCTGTATTCACCGGCCTCACAAGCGTACCGCGAGACCCTATTTTTGGGAATCACTGGCCGCAATGTTACGCCGTTATCGAACGAACCCTACATGGATAACGATGCTTATGGTGTGAATGCAGAAATCAATTATGAAGCGGAAGCGGGTACGTTGACGATCATTCCGGCTTACCGCAAGTCGACGCTAGATAGTGTTTTTGCTAATCCAGCGTTCTATGGTTATACCCAGGAAGAAGACGAACAGACCAGTTTGGAAGTACGGTTTGCGACTAAAGACTTTGGTATGTTTAGGTTTATTGTTGGCGGTAATTATTTTGATGAAGACGTCGACGGTAACTATACGTTTGCACAACAAGGATTAAGCGCCTATCAAGAATTTACATCCGACTCGACTTCAGTAGCCGTTTTTGCTGATACCACGGCGAGTGTCACTGACGCATTTCGTATCGTTGCAGGTATTCGCTATACCGATGATCAAAAAGATATGGATGGCCAGGCGGATGTTTTACTCAATATTTGTACGTTGAGTACACCTTATGGTCGACCAGACTGTCCAACAGCTCCGTTATTGCCGCTGACTGATAGTCCTGCTGATTTAGGTGCCCCGTTCATCGTGCCTACGTTACCTGGGCCGCCTAATGCTACTCCAGTAGGTGCTACCGGCGCGATATTGGCATTGGCGCCAACATCCAACCAATCGTCCAGCAGTGAACAAAAAGTGACTTGGCGTGCGGGCATCGAATATGACGTCACCACTGATGCGATGCTTTATGCAACCTATTCAACCGGATATCGCTCTGGCGGATTTGCGCTGGCATTTGGCTTTGAGACATTTGATCCGGAATATTTAGATGCTTACACCATTGGCCTGAAAAGTACGTTGCTTGATGGTCGCTTGAATTTGAATCTGGAAGGTTTTTACTGGGAATACAGTGATCAGCAAATTAGTCACATTGGTGTAGATGCGCGGGGTAACAATGGTTTGTTCACGCAGAATATCGGTGAATCTACTATCCAGGGATTTGAGATTGAAACGGTTTTCCTTGCCACGGAAACAACGCGACTTAATGCTACCGTTCAATACCTGGATGCAACATTCGATAAGTTTACTTATATGCAGGGAGGTGCGACAAAGCCTGTAAGCGGTTGTGATGTAAGTCCTGACGGTGCGGCTTGGCAAATTGATTGCACTAACAAAGAGGCTTACAACTCACCCGAGTGGACTATGAACTTTGGTATTCAGCAGATATTTGCCGTGGGTGACTACCAACTGACTGCAGCATTGAATACACAATATAAGGCTGAGCAAGTGGTTGGCTTTGAATACCTTGAGCACAACTACGCGGATTCTTATTGGAAAACTGATGCCTCCTTAAGCTTGAGCCAAGACAATGCTGCATGGCAGGCAACGGCTTGGATTCGAAATATGAGTGACGCGGAAATTCTCAACACTTCACCGTTTAACAGCAACCTTGCTGTTGGGACCAATTCTTTGATGGCGCCAAGAACCTATGGTGTCAGACTGGATTGGAATTTTTAGTGAATCTCTGCTGTAGCTTGGGTTGAGGTTTTGCTTCATAAGATGACCGTATTGGAGTTGATAACCGGAGGCCATAGAGTGAGCTATTGGCAAGGTTGTTAACGAAAATACGGTTGTTTTTGTTCTCGAACAACACGTCATGACTTGTTCAAATATTTTTTAGTCTGAGCTGAGTGATGAGTATCTGTGCAAGTGTTGGTAGCCATAAGCAGTGGAGAGTGTATGTCCGTTTTACGTTCGGTTGTAATCACAACATTAATGTTGTTTGTTTCAGGTACGTTGTATGCCGAGACCAAACCGCAGGTCGGGGATAACCAGTGGGTGACGCTAGGTACTATTGGTGGGCCTATGCCAAACGCTGTTCGATCCCAACCCGCCAATGCGCTGGTAATTAGCGCCGACAATGGCATGGTTAATACCTATGTCGTTGACGCCGGTGACGGCGTAGTTGGACGTTTGGCCAGTGCCGGCCTATCCATGTACTCGGTTCGTGCCGTGTTTATTAGCCATTTACATTTTGATCATACCGGTGGTTTACCAGCGTTAATTGCGTTGCGTTGGCAGACAGATGCGTCACAGCCTTTGACGATTTATGGGCCACCAGGTATTACTGAAACCGTTGAGGGCATCTTTAAATTTATGTCTTATGGGGTTGCGGGTCATTACGGTATTCCTGGACAAAAACATCAACCTGCAAATCACGCTATTCGTGTCGTAGAGCTGCGAGATGGCTCGGTTATTGAAACTCCGGATTTTATGCTGAAAGCGGTGCGTAACTCGCATTACAGTTGGCCGGAAAGTAGTGACGAATGGGAGGAATTTCAGTCACTTAGCTTTAAGTTTGAATTGCCTGATCGCACGATTGTTTACACTGGCGATACCGGGCCTAGTGATGCGGTTGTGGAACTGGCTAAAGGCGCAGATCTGTTGGTTAGTGAAATGATGGGTGTCAAAGAAACGATTGCACTGGTAAAAGCCATGAAGCCGAATATGCCGGAAAAGGCATTCATAGGATTGAGAGCCCACCTGACAGCGCATCATGTTACGCCTGAGCAAGTAGGGGATATGGCAGCCAACGCCAAGGTGGCGAAAGTTGTCATTACGCACATGAGTCCAGCTCTACAAGATGCTTCAGATGTTGAACAATATCGCCAGCGCATTCACCAGAAATTTGATGGTGAGGTTGTAATTGCTAACGATCTTGATCGCTTTTGAGTAAGTGATCTATTGCCTGTAAGTAGTTGATAAGCAATCACCACGTAGGTTTTAAAAAAAGGGCTTTTAGAAAATGAACAGCATTCTAGATACATCGTATATTCTTAAAGAATCGTTTATTAGCATGCTGTTTAATTCACTTTTCAGTTTTGGCTTTACGTATGCTTTTTTTCAGCATTCAGCGTCAATAATGAAACATGATCTAATTATTGATGCGCTGCCGCAAACCTTTGCAGTTACATTTTTTGGTATGCTTATTCCAACGCTGATAACTCGCAAACGTTTGCGAACAGGATTGCTAACTACACTCGACATAAAGCCAACTATATTGCCTTACAATGTTCTTTTACGTGCGATATTTTGTGGCGTTTTAATAGCAGTAATGGGTCTGGTCGGCCACTATATTGTGTTTAATTATTTCAATATTGAGTCAATCCCTTTCATCACCGCCTTGGTATACAAAACTCTATATGGTGCGCTGTTATCTTTGATTGTGACACCTTTTGCATTGCGCATCGCGCTGCGAGAGCTATTACGCTAGCGGTTGTCGTTTTAGTTGTTACATTAGTTGTAACAGTGGTCGCAAACGTCGTGCTGTCCTATTTCTGCGTTACAGGCCTTTGCTTTGCAAAGGCCTTCATGTCTGATTCTTTCGTGTATTGGTAACGGAATTTTCTCCGTGACTTCTCTCCGTGACTTTTCGAAAAATGACACTTCTCCCGGGCTACATTTGCGGCTAAATGCTCCTCATAAACAAAATCCCCATATTTTTTGGGTGTTTTTCTGTGGATAAGCGTCTTACTTGATATCTAACCCCTTTTGTCTGTTGGGAGTGCAGAGAAAGGTTTAGATAACAATACATACGAATCAGTCTTAGTGAGTGTGTACTAAGCGCTTCTCAGGAGTTATTAATGATGAATACAAAGAAGATCGCGTTGCTATTACTGTCAGTCGCTATTTTTACGTTGACAGCTTGTGGCAACGAAAGCCCGCCAGCCACTAAAACCGCTAAAGCGGATATTCCGGAGAGTACCAAGCCTGCCGCAGTTTCTCCGATGTTGGTGGCCAGTATTCAGGATCTTATGAAGAGTGAAGTTAATCCTGCCGCAGATTATCTGTGGAACAGTGTGAGTTCCAACAGCACTGACGAAGGCCTTGTGGAGAATAAACCTCGCACTGATGAGGATTGGGAGAAGGTTCGTATGCAGGCGATTAAACTGATTGAAGCGGCCAATTTGTTAATGATGCCAGGCCGAGCAGTGGTAGAGGGTGAAGGGCAGTTGGATGGTGAAGAGATACCAGGGAATTTGTCTGCAGCAGAGATTCAAAAACTTATAGACAAAGATCCTGCGTCTTTTGCAGTTTTTGCTCGCGGTTTACAGTCGGCCACACAAAAGACCTTAAGTGCTGTTGAAGCTAAAAACGCTGATGCGCTTTTTGAAGCAGGCGGTCCAATTGATACGGCTTGCGAAGCCTGCCACAGAGTATATTGGTACCCTGATCAAGCCTACTCTGCAAACTAAGGCGGTCTTTTTCGGTTAGCTAGGCAAAAAAATGCATTGATTGATGTGTTTGTTGCGTACTGTAAAAACACTGGGTTTGATTTCGAAACGCTGTTTAATTTTTTAATAGTGTTCCGCGATTTTAATGCGTTATTTGCTGTATATCTTGAGTCAGTTGTTTTATCTTGCGATGGCTTTGCTGTCATCTGTTAGTCGGGACGGTGTGGATTTGTATCGTTCACACTGTACTGAGGCTTGCGGCAGCACACGCAATAACGATAACGGAATACTTCGGCTACGCTGTCGGGGTATCACCACTCTGACTCGAGGTGATGGTATGAAATACCCTGTTGCAGTACGAATGATGCATTGGTTAATGGCCGTAATTATTATCGGCATGATCTGGTCTGGTTGGGTGATGGTACCCGAAAGCTATGAAGAACCTTATGTACCTGGCCCGTTTGATTTTCTTTATTTCTGGCATAAATCCTTTGGTTTGCTCGTGATAATGCTGTTCGTCGTGAGGCTATTAATGCGTTCGCGCGCCACGCTGCCTGAATTGCCCTCGGGATTCGCTACATGGGAAGTTAAGGCTGCTAAGGCTGGGCATGCTGCGTTATATATACTGATGATTGTTGTGCCGTTGATGGGTTATTGCATGTCCAGCGTTTTTACGGAGAGTGATGGTGTTACCTTCTTTGGTATCCCAATGCCCGACATACTGCCCAAAAACGACGATTGGTTCCCAGTGTTCGGATGGCTCCACAAGTGGCTTGCCTATACGCTGCTCGCGGTGATTGTGGTGCATATTCTTGGGGCGCTCAAGCATCGTTTTCTCGATAAAAACAAAGATAATGATGTGTTGTCACGGATGCTTTGAGTATTGTTTTAGCTGCATTCTCTCTCAATGTTTTTCTTCAACGGGCCTGCTGATGCAGGCCTGTTTTGTTACCGGGGCAAACGAATTCTTGGGTTTGTTTGAATACATTGTTCCGCATATTATTTTCTGCATTATCGAACAGCTGATTTCCTATTCTCTTTCTTCCTCTGCCCCTCTTTCTTCCGCGCTTCTATCTCGCTTAACGTTTTCAATGCTGTGACTAGGGTTATAGCTCCAGGGGGCCATTATTGGATTTGCATTAGGGGGTTTTTACTTTTTCTGCGTCGTCGTTTCTGTAGATGCTTATTTTTCATGTAAAGCCAATAAGCAAAAGACGATTGATAGATGGTATAGAGGGTAGTCTGAATGATGGTTGATAGGGTTACAGAATTTCGAAAAAGCCGTAGCGCTGTGCGTGATGGCGCTGAGAAAATGTATTTGGCGGTACAGTTTATTGGTCGACAATCCTTGTGTGGTGCGTTTGCCGTAGCGCTATTGTTAACCGCCAATGTGGCGATGGCTGAGGGGGCTGCAGAGGCGCTACCTGATTTTTCAGGTACTTGGGAGCGTTACCCTGATCCCTATGATCCTAATTCACGCTTTCCAGAGGATCCACCTGCACCAGATGGAGGCCCTACACTTAAGAAGCAATACGATGAAGAATACAAGGCCTATCTGAAGCGTAAGGATGAGGCTTTTAAATCAGGTGTGCCCTTGGCGTCACCCAGTACTCAGTGTGTACCTGAAGGTATGCCCACCATTATGGCGGCAGTTAACCCAATTGAAATACTCCAGCAGCCTCATCAAATAGTTGTGCTGGCTGAATTTCTTACCCAGACGCGTCGTATCTATTTGAATGAAGATATGCCAGATTTTGAGGATATTCCGATCGGCTATAATGGTTATTCTGTAGGGCACTGGGAGGGGGATACCCTGGTGGTAAAAACCATTGGGGTTCGCGAAGATGTTAAGTTTCATGGAATTCCTCGCACAGAAACTATGGAAATCACTGAGAGAATACGGTTGACCGGGCCGGATTTGCTTGAAGATAAAGTCACTATTCATGACCCTGAAGTGATGGTTAAACCTTATACGTTTACGCTTGGTTATCGGCGTAATCCTGATTACCGCATTATGGAATATATCTGTGACAACAATCGCTACCATGCTGATGAGGATGGCAGTTCAGTGTTGGATGTGTCACCACGATAGAGTCGATTGCTACCGGGGCCTGGCAGTGGGTCCTGGTAACAGCAATAGATTTTGAAATAGCTCAGCACAATAATTTTTAACGCTTACAGGCGAATTAGTCTTTGGCGCCATCGCTTTGTTATTGCTGTATCCAGTTTGGGGGTTTTCGCCCGTTCATGAGTCGTACCTCACAGTATCTCTATTGAGATTCTTGGTAATGCCACGTTTTGCCTCTACCGACTGCGGTCTGGACGAGCACAGCGCCACTCTTTAGAGCACGTTGTACTGTGGTTGATAGCTTTATGGCATTGCTGAAGCAGCACCTTTTACATCGGAGTGACAAACAGATATGACAACACCGACAAATGGGAATAACGCAGAATCAGCCCACATACTGGCCAATCTCGCCAACAATATTTTGTCCGGCAGTATTCGCGTAGTTGACCTTACTGTGCCGCTCGAACCCGCCACGCCGGTGATTCAATTGCCGCCAGAGTTTGCAGCAGCTAATCCTTTTTCAATTGAAGAAATCTCACGTTACGACTCGCGAGGACCTGACTGGTATTGGAATAACTTCTCATGTAGCGAGCATACCGGTACTCACTTTGATGCGCCGATTCACTGGGTAACAGGCAAAGATTATCCGAACAATGCTACGCATAATATTCCTGTAGAGCGTTTTATTGGCCCGGCTTGCGTAATTGATGTGACGCCTCAAGTAGCAATAGATTGTGATTTTTTGGTGACGCGTGAAGTGATCGAAGCATGGGAAGAAAATCACGGTCGTATTCCTAAAGGAGCTTGGGTTCTTTTGCGTACAGACTGGTCGAAACACGATACGGCTGAAGCATTTCTTAACATTAAAGAAGATGGTCCGCATACGCCGGGGCCACACCCTGAGTGTGTAAAGTTTCTTGCCAATGAGCGCGATATTCTCGGCGTTGGAGCAGAAACAGTGGGTACCGATGCCGGACAAGCTGGCGAATTAGACCCTGCTATGCCTTGTCACTCGATTATGCACGGTTCAAATCGTTTTGGTTTGGCCAGCCTCACTAATCTTCATGAATTGCCGCCCACCGGTGCCGTTGTGATTGCACCGCCACTCAAAATTGTAAATGGTTCCGGCAGTCCGCTGCGGGTCCTGGCATTGGTTCCAGCTTAACTAGCCATAGGGAGTAATCATGGCAGAACGTTCGTTTAGTAAAGAAGTACAGTCGCTGCGCCTTGGCGCCGGCGAAGAATTTCGCGGTGAAGGGATACTCGCGGTAACCAAGGCATTGCTGCAGTCAGGAGTTGCCTACGTAGGCGGCTACCAGGGTGCGCCAGTGTCACACCTTATGGATGTGCTCGCCGATGCCGAAGATATTCTTAACGATCTGGGCGTGCATTTTGAAGCGAGCGCTTCTGAAGCCACCGCTGCTGCAATGCTTGCTGCATCGATTAATTATCCCCTGCGTGGTGCGGTGACCTGGAAGTCAACCGTGGGTACCAACGTGGCATCGGATGCGCTAGCTAACCTGGCTTCTGCTGGGGTGAAAGGTGGTGCCTTGATTATCGTCGGTGAAGACTACGGTGAAGGCGCCAGTATCATGCAGGAGCGCACTCACGCATTCGCGATGAAGTCACAGATGTGGCTTCTCGATCCAAAGCCGCGACTCCCCGATATTGTGCGCGCCGTTCAGCAGTCTTTCGAGTTGTCCGAAGCGAGTAATACACCGGTAATGCTAATGTTGCGAATTCGCTCGTGTCATGTCTATGGTCGGTTTATGACTGAAGACAACCAGGCACCCAAATTTTCTGCAGCTGATGCACTGAAAACGCCGGTGCGCGATCACAGTCGAATTATTTTGCCGCCTTCAACGTTTGAGCACGAGCGCGAAAAAATTGAAGAGCGTTTGCCCGCCGCAATACGTTACATCGTTGAGCATGAACTTAACGAAACACAGCCTGGTGAGGTTGATGATATCGGGATTGTTCTGCAGGGTGGTACTTACAACAGTGCCTTACGTGCGCTTGAGCTGCTGGGCTGTGCTGATGCGTTTGGCAACAGCAAAGTACCTTTGTATGTGCTTAACGTTAACTACCCACTCGTACCCGAAGAATGGGAAAACTTTTGTCGTGGCAAAAAGGCAGTACTGATTGCGGAAGAAGGGCAGCCTAATTTTATCGAGCAAGCTGCCAGTCAGATTCTCTACAAACAGGATGTGCGCGTAAAACTATTCGGCAAAGGTATGCTGCCTGAGCAAGGTGAATACTCAGTCAACGTATTGCGCGAAGGCTTGGAAAAGTTTCTCTCTGAGTGGGCACCATCACTGCTCGGTACTGATAAGGAAACTAAAATAAATGCAGACGCCATCGTAAAGATCTCACCACCTCAGCTGGTCCCAGCAGTCGATATGTCGGAACTTGTGCCACCACGGCCTGCTGGTTTGTGTACGGGCTGTCCTGAGCGGCCGTTATTTACAGCATTGAAACTGATACAACGAGAAGTGGGATCGCTACACGTTAATGCCGATATTGGCTGTCATTCCTTTGCTACATTGCCACCGTTTAATCTCGGTAACAGCATTATGGGCTACGGTTTGGGCTCAGCAAGTGGTTCGGCATTGGCTGCGGTGAACGGTAAACGTGCGGTGTCCATTATGGGCGACGGCGGTTTCTGGCATAACGGTATTACGACGGGTATTTGTAACGGCGTTTTCAATCGCCACGACGATGTCACGTTGATTATCGATAACGGCTACTCTGCAGCCACGGGTGGGCAGGATATTCCTTCGTCAACTGCTGCCAACAAGCACCGGCAGGGTGATAACCCAATCTTTAATGCAGTAAAAGGCGTTGGTGTTAAGTGGATCAGGCGTGTACGTACCTACGATCTGCAGGGCACTATGGCTGCGTTGCGCGAAGCGCTAACAACGCCTGAATCAGGACCCAAGGTGATTCTCGCCGAAGGTGAGTGTCAGCTGAATCGCCAGCGACGTGTCAAGCCGTTGATGAATAAAGCGATCAAAGACGGTAAGCGTACTGTGCGTGAGCGCTTTGGTGTCGATCCAGATACCTGTACTGGCGATCACTCCTGTATTCGTTTGTCGGGTTGTCCATCTCTGACCATTAAAGAAAATCCCGATCCGTTGCGTACTGATCCAGTCGCACACGTAGACAACAGTTGTGTGGGTTGTGGTGTGTGTGGCGAAGTCTCTCATGCGGCAGTGCTGTGTCCGTCTTTTTACCGGGCCGAGCTGGTATACAACCCGTCGGGTTGGGATCGTTTTGTAAATCGGTTCCGCGATGTCGTGATTGGTGCGTTGCAGCGCCGCCGTGAGCGCACGCGTTTGCGGTATGTATTTAAATGAATGATAAAGAAGTGAGCGAGCACGCAGTGAATACAGAACGTTCTATTAAAATGACCATCGCCGCCCTTGGCGGGCAAGGTGGTGGTGTGCTGGCTACCTGGCTTGTACAGGTGGCTGAAGAAGAAAATTATCTAGCCCAGTCGACGTCGGTTCCCGGTGTTGCACAGCGTACCGGGGCGACGATTTATTATCTGGAATTTTTCCCCCGCGCGCTGGCTGAACAGGCGAAACGCGAGCCGGTTATGGCAATGATGCCAGCATCTGGCGATGTTGATTGTGTCGTGGCCTCGGAACTTTTGGAAGCCGGCAGAGCACTGCAGCGTGGGTTTGTTACGCCCGATCGCACAACGTTGATTGCATCGTCGCATCGCACCTACACCATCGCGGAAAAGAGTGCGATGGGTAATGGCGTAACAGATTCTGAAAAGATCATGCAAGAACTGCAGGGGCAGGCGAAGCGCATGATTATGTTCGACATGGATGAAATGGCCCAGCAGCACAGAAGCGTGATCAGTTCGGCGTTGCTCGGTGCTATTTGTGGTAGTGGTGTATTACCGTTCCGCAGGGAGTCGTTCGAAGCCATCATTAAGCGCAGTGGTATTGCGGTAGAGACTAACCTGGCTGCCTTTGGTGCGGCTTGCGAGCGGGCGCAACTCAATGAAGTTGTTGACGTGACAGCAGCAAAGCCATCGTCATTGTCAGAAGTTCCCGAACAGGCGGGCAGCCCTGCACTACAGCCAGCATTGGTTCGCATACGCCAATTTGCGCCAGTGGTGCAAGGCTTGGTGTTTGAGGGCGCACGTAAAGTACTGGATTATCAAGATATAAAATATGTGGATCTCTATTTGTCGCGTATGGAAAAAGTTGCTGCGCTGGATGCCAAGGTAAATCCTGGTGGTCAGTGGGCATTGACGGAAGCAACCGCTCGTAGCCTGGCGCTATGGATGACTTTCGAGGACACCATACGCGTTGCGGACCTTAAGACGCGTTCGTCGCGCTTTGCTCGTGTTCGTGATGAGATTCGTGCAGCGCCCGATCAACTGTTTGGCATTACGGAATTTATGAAACCGCGCGTAACCGAGATTGCTGGAACGCTTCCTAAAGGTTTGGGCGCTTGGGTGCTTCGATCGCCAGGCGTGTGTCGCATGCTGGGACGTTGGACAAAAGGCAAGCAAGTACGTACGCGTACGATCGGTGGGTTTTTATTGCTATACAGCCTAGCCGGCATGAAACGCTGGCGTTTGACTACACTGCGTTATCACGAAGAAAACCAGCGCATGGAAAATTGGCTGCATCAGATCGATCAACTGGCTGAAACCAACTATGGTCTCTCAGTTGAGCTGGCGCGAGCACAACGATTGGTAAAAGGTTATGGGGATACCCATGAGCGTGGTTGGAAAAACTTTTCCGTACTGCTTAAACATTTAGAAACACTTGCCGGACGTACTGATGGTGCTGCTGTGTTGGCGCGTTTGCAAACGGCAGCGCTTGCTGATGACGACGGGTTGGCGTTAGCGCAAGAATTACAGGCTATCTAAAACATACGTGTAGCTCAGATGGCAATATTTTCTCCCTACTCAAATGATTTGAGTCTACTCTCCTGTGATGACATGGATGTTGTCAATTTTTAGATGGGCAGTGGTTGAAAACGGTTACGTATATAAACGGCTATGCCTTGAGGCTTAAGTGAACGGGTTAGATTATGCCGTTATTTTTAGTTTTATTAGTTAGGAGATATTTATGATTACAACTATTTCCAGAATGTTGCGACACACGGGTTTAACTAAGAGTGAGGCAGTCATTGAATCTACCGCAGAACAGCAGGGGCTAACACGATCAGAATTTCTGCGTGTTATGGCCACTGGGGCGGTAGTCACGAGTGCGAGCGGGGTTACTGGATGTGCATGGGCAGCTGGCCGCAGTGATATCGAGCCAGTCACTGAGGTTGAGGATATTTATGATGCTTGGGAATCGCGCTTGAATACCGGTGACATTGATGGTCTGGCCGATCTCTATATGCCAGATGTTGTTTATGTCAATCCAGACGGTAAGAGAATGGTAGGGCGAGCAGCGGTGCGCGAAGACCTGGCTGGCCTGATAGCCTTGAATCCAACGATTGATATTTATGACCGACAACATCTGGTTTATCGAGACATTGTTTTTACCACTAACCATTCGCGCCTGAAGATTACCACTCCAGACGGTAAAACACAGGAGCTTACCGGCAGTGGTTTGGAAATTTTGCAAAAACAAGCCGACGGCGGTTGGCGTTATATCATCGACGACGCTTCCCGTTCAGCATCTTGATCCTAAGTGACAAAATAGAGATTTACCGCTCTATTTTGTCACTCGGTTGTTTGTGCAACAGTTGGTAATTACTGCCATTCCTTTTTTAACAGTGCGTAAAGCATAGTGTTTTCGTAAACCGGGTTGCCGTTTTCATCGTTGACAAAGGTTACGTACTCTTTGAAAAAAGCTTCTTGTCTCATCCCTAGTCGTTCACACAATTTCTGTGAGGGGGTATTGTAGTCTTCCACATGGGCACAAATTCGGCGGGCATTTTGGTCGTGAAAAAGATAAGAGAAAAATGCTTTAGCCGCTTCGCCTGCATACCCTTTACCTTGAAAGTCTTCGTTAAAACTCCAGCCGACATTGTAGGTATTGGTGCTGATGTTATCTTTCATACAGAATAAATCGCCAATCAATTGCCCTGTAGCTTTAATACAAACAGCGATGTTGTTGTCACTAGCGGCCTTTTCGTCAATGTAATTGTGTGCTGCGTTGATATTTTCCAGCTTACTGCTGATAAAACAATTTACGCTAGGATTTTGCCAGTACTTGAGTAAATCTTCGGCATCTTGCTGATGAAAATTCCGAAGAATCAAACGCTCGGTTTCAATGGATTTCATTACATCGTCTCTGGTTGCTATGGGATTGTTATTTCGCGGAGTGAGCGACGACTGCGCTAGCATCCATTTCAAACAGGATGTCAGGCATAGCCAGTGCCTGTACGCCAACCAGCGTTGCAGCTGGGCCCTTCTCGCCAAACAGTTTACGCATTTCTGTATTGATGACGGGCCAGTGTGCTTCACCATCCAGGCCGACAACATACATTCGCACGCGTACAACATCGGCTCCGGTGGCACCGGCAGCATGGAGGCTGGTTTCAACGTTGGCGAAAGTACGCTCAACTTGTTTGGCAAAGTCGTTGGGCGCAACCATATTGCCATTTTCGTCGTCGCCGGTAGAGCCCGCTATTTCGATCAGTTGTGTGCCAGGTTCCACGGCAATAACTTGACTGTAATTCCATAAGTTTTGGCTGTCTGCGAGGCCTTCAGGTGCGATTCGTTTAAATGCCGACGTGGATTCTTGTACCGCAGTACAGCCCGACAGATAAATAAGTACGGTTAACAATAAACTGCTGAGTGTGACTCGACGACTTACGTTGTTTCTTGCGCGTGGGTTGCAAAAAACGAAGGGTAATGTCATTGCGGTTTTCATAAGTTTTCACCGTTCTTGGTTATTTGATTGAGCAAAGTGATGAGTGCTCAGGATAATACGTTGGCGTTATGGCAGCTGTCGAGGATGCCATATGAGTGGGTAGTGGGTGACAACGGTGCCTGGACATTCGATGACTTCTTTAACTTGAAGCTTAATCTTATGGTGTTTGTCAAAGATATCGCGTCAGTTAAGCCGTGTGGCAGGTTTGTTCTATAAGTGGGTTTGTTTTCTGCATTGCAAAGCGGTGCATTATTTCAACACTGTTTTTGTTTTTTGGTGATAGTGATGTGCCTGTGGTCGAATTGCAAAAAGAACATCCGGTTCTGCAATAAGTAATGATTTGGCAGAGTGATACCATTTCGGTCCTTTCATTAGGCGGCGGTTAAAAAATTATTTGCAGTGTTCTGTGCCTTAGATAAGTGGCTTCAATATGCCCAATTTGGGGGTTTTTTGCTTTAGTGGCGTCGTAGCGACATAGCATACATTTTTTGCCGACTACAGAGTTGGATAGTCGTAAGGACTTTACTGTTTACGCAACGGGTGCTCGCGGCCAACGTGCAAGTAGTATCCACCGATTTCCAGCGTCTCTGAGTATATTTCACTGATCTGCTAGTTGGCGCCTATGCGGCAATGACGCTAAACCGGTTTTGACTAGCGTCTTCCCAACACTTGGACAACAAAAAAACGAGGTTTGTGTGTCGACTGTTTATCAAACATTTGCAGCAACAGCCGCTAGCGCGGCTGCTAATTCCTTTCTCCATATTCCTGCCAGTGCGGCACGTGCTTATGCCGATCAAGCGATTGATCTCACCTATGGCGAAGCGTTGGTGCGCATAGAGCATTTGGCAGATTGTTATCGTGAACAGGGTTATCGAAGTCCTTTGCGCGTGGCACTGGTACTGGAAAATCGCGCTGAATTTTTTCTTCACTGGCTGGCGTTAAATAGCCTGGGTTGCAGCGTTATTCCGGTGAGCCGAGAAATGCAGCCTGAAGAAATAGCTTACTTTCTCACACAGGGGGAAGCGGCTTTAGTCGTCGCTATTCCTGAAGCGCTTGATGTTCTTGAGACAGTGCAATCGCGACTGGCACAGCCTGTCCCGGTGGTTGATTGTATGCGCTTTGAAGCACTGCTGCCTTTGGCACCGACTGTGCCGAAGGCGGGTATACTGGATGGCACTACCGAATGTGCATTGCTGTTTACCTCGGGTAGCACGGGTAAGCCGAAAGCGTGTATTCTCAGTAATGAGTATTTCACTTTGTCTGGTGCTTCTTACATTAATATGGGCGACTTGGCAGAAGTTCGCCACGGCAAAGAGCGACTACTGACGCCCTTACCTCTGACTCACATGAACGCGATGGCAGTTTCCACCATGGCTATGATCATGAGTGCAGGTTGTATTATACAGCTTGATCGTTTTCACCCACGCAGTTGGTGGAAGTCTGTACGCGATAGCGGCGCGACCATTTTGCATTACCTTGGTGTATTACCCGCCATTTTGTTGGAATTGCCGGAAAGCCCAGATGATGATTTTAGCGGGCAGGTACGTTTTGGGTTTGGAGCGGGTGTGAATCCCAAACATCATGCTCGCTTCGAAAAGCGGTTTGGCTTTCCGTTACTGGAAGCTTGGGGAATGACTGAATCGGGCGCTAGTGGCAGTATAGTGGCCAATCACGAACCCCGCCACGTGGGCAAATGCTGTTTTGGGGTGCCGCCTGACGTGATTGAATATCAGTTAGTGGACGAAAATAAACAGCCTGTGGCTAAAGGCCAAGACGGTGAATTGCGCGTTCGCGCAGCAGGTGCTGATCCACAGCGGGGCTTTTTTTCCGGTTATTTGAACAACCCCGAAGCCACGGCAGAAATTTGGCTTGATGGCTGGCTGAATACAGGTGATGTCGTGCGTGAAGGAGAAGACGGTAGTCTCTACTTTGTGGATCGCCGTAAAAATGTGATTCGCCGTTCCGGTGAAAACATCTCTGCGCTGGAAGTTGAAGCGGCACTGATATCTCATCCCCATGTAGAGAGTGTTATCGTTACGGCTGTGCCTGACGAGTTGCGCGGCGACGAAGTCGCAGCCTGTGTGGTGGTCGCAGATGCGACTGCAGACGAAGCCCTGGCGCAGAATATTGTTAGCTATTGTTTGGATCAACTCGCTTACTATAAAGCGCCTGGCTATGTGGTGTTTTGCGATAGCCTTCCGGTGACGGCGTCTAACAAGCCTCGTCGTGGTGATATTAAAACGCTGGCGCGCGAGCGGGTGACGGCAGACAACTGCATTGATACGCGAGGCCAGAAAAAACGGCAGGGTGCGAAATGAGAGATTACTCCGGCGTTGTTCTTACTGCCCCTGTCAGCTTCGGCTATACCCGCCAGAGCGATAACGGCGCAGCTTGGTTTATCGGCCGTACTCTACAGCTGATGATTGCTCAGGCTGGTATTCGCAAAGAAGATGTTGATGGCTTAGCGTTGTCGAGTTTTTCTTTGGGGCCAGACTCTACCATTACGTTAACGCAGCACTTTGATCTCAGTCCACGTTGGATTGAACAACTGCCCTATGGGGGCGCTGCAGGCATTTTGGCATTGCGGCGTGCGGCACGTGCTGTACAAGCTGGAGATGCGGAGATTGTTGCCTGTATTGGTGGTGATGGTGCCGCAGAAGGTGAATTTGGTGATATTGCTTCTCGTTTTAGTAGCTTTACTATCGACGCGTCGTATCCCTACGGTGCTGGTGGACCTAATACCGCCTTTGGTTTGATTACCCAGTATTATATGGATCGCTTCGGTGCTACTCGCGAAGACTTTGGTCGAGTGGCATTGGCCCAGCGTTACAATGCTAATCATTACCCGTCAGCTCTACTTGGTCATAAAACCCTGAGCATGGAACAGTACTTGGCAGCGCGGCCTATTTCCGGGCCTCTGCATTTGTTTGATTGTGTCATGCCTTGTGCTGGTGGAGAGGGGTTTTTACTGATGAGCGAGGCGCGGGCACGCGCATTAAATTTACCTTACTGTACAGTGTTGTCAGCCGGTGAATTGCACAACGCTCACCGCGATGACGACGTACAATTTCGCGGTGGCTGGACTGAGTACGCCGATGCTCTCTATCAAGACGCCAATCTTGGCCCTGCTGATATGGATATTTTGCAAACCTACGATGACTATCCCGTTATCAGCATGTTACAGATGGAAGACTTAGGGTTTTGCGCCAAAGGTGATTCACCGAGTTGGGTGCGGGAAACGGACCTGCGCTTTGATGGCAGCGGCAGCGAGAAGCGCAAGCTGGCTCATAATACCTCGGGAGGGCAGTTGTCGGTAGGGCAGGCTGGCGCAGCCGCAGGCTTTATGGGCGTTGTGGAAAGCATTCGCCAGCTCACCGGTGAGGCCGGTTCTAACCAAGTGCCAAATGCCCGTCACGCGATGGTGAGCGGGTTTGGCATGATCAACTACGATCGCGGCTTGTGTTCTGCGGCGACTATTTTGGCAAGGAGTGAGCGATGAGCGTAAACCCTGAAAATCAGAATGGCTGCCATGTTGCGGTTCCACCCGCTTTTCGCACGTCTTTGGGTGCAGCATTTACCGTTGCTAATGCGTCAGTAGCATTGGCGTTACAGCACTGTCCCCATTGCCATACTGTGCAGTACCCGCCGCGGGCTGTCTGTCGCCATTGCCTGGGGGATGGGCTGGTATGGCAGGAAGTCGGAACCAGTGGCAGGTTACTTAGTCGGCTTGATCTGCACCACAGTCTTGCGGAGTACTTTAAACAGCGTATCGAAACATCGCCATGGCCGGTAGCCAGTGTGCGTTTAGATTGCGATGTTGTGGTATTCGCACATTTGGCGTTGGCCACTTTTGGTGTGACTAACGGCGGAAACAGTGTTGATCATGCTGTGGCGATTCCTGGCGACAGTCGGGTCAACGTATTCAGTCACCTCGACAATTCAAAGAATGCCGTATTGATTGCGGTTGATAAACAAACGCCTATTGAGACCCCTGCACAGCGTAGTGCTATCGCAGAGGCGATGGGCCTGTTTGGGCCTGCTAGATAAAACTGGATGGGATAAAAAAGGCCACCTTGCAAGCAAGGTGGCCAACAGACCGGTGCATACCGGCCACCGCTGGGGATCTGTTACTGAGGTGAGCGTGAAGCAGGGCTGATGCGCATTAGTACACTGTCATCTTCGTCGGTTAACGCATAGAGCAAACCATCGGGCCCTTGGCGCACATCCTTGAAGCGCTGATGCAGGTTTTGTAATAAAGACTCTTGCCGCATCTCTTGAAGATTTTCGTTGAATACCACTCGAATCAGTGCGCCAGTGCCATTGATTTCGCCACGTCTAGCACTGGTAATAAACAAGTTACCTTTCCAGCCTGGCAGTGCGTCGCCATCGTACAAGGCAATACCTGATGGTGCGATGGCGGGCATCCAGACCATGATAGGCCCTTCAGTGCCCGGACCAACGGGTACTTTAGGTAGTGGCGATCCGCCGTATTCAACACCGTAGGTGTATTGTGGCCAGCCGTAGTTGCGGCCTTTGAGGATGCGGTTAAGTTCGTCGCCGCCTTGGGGGCCGTGTTCTGAGGCGATAATGCTGCCTGAGGATTTGTCGAAAGCTATGCCCAGGGGATCACGATGCCCTAGTGTATAAATTTCTGGTCTGGCGTTTTTGGTTTTGACAAAGGGATTGTCGCTGGGTATTGAGCCATCAGTTCGAATTCGTAATACCTTGCCATAAATATTGTCGGTACGCTGCGAAGATTCGATATCACCTGTGCTCAAACCACCAACAGACAAAAATATCTCATTGTCACCTGCAAACAGTATGCGTGAACCGCCAACACCGATGGCAGGTTCGCCCACCAGTAAATCCTGTGTTTCTGTCAGTGTTAAGTTGTCCAGTTTGGCTCTGGCTAGAACGGCTTCTACGTTCAAACGCTCGGCTTTTGCGTCATAGTTCACTGGGCGGTTATAGGTATAGTAAATCAGGTGGTTTTTAGAAAAGTCTGGGTGCAGTACAACATCTTGAATACCGAGCACGTCGTACGGGTGAATATGTTCGGCGTCATTGAAGTTGGGGGCACCCGTTATTGGGGTTGCGATAAGTTCTGGCTTTGCGCTTGTGGCATTACGCAGTAAACGCAAGCGTAATCCACGTTCAACAATTAATGCGTCGCCGTTTGGCAGAAAGGCAAAGCTGTAGCCGTGGGCCAGCCCGCGGGCCAGGATATCAACACGAATACGATCTTCTTCGGCCGTATTGTAGTAATAGGTGCTTTCTTCCAGTGCCACTGGGGGCAGACTAACTTCCTTGGGTTCGGCGGCGTGGGCAGGTAAGGCAAGCGCTGTAGCCAGCATAATCGACATACCCGGTAAACTTTTGCCTGTGTGCGAACCTAAAAACCACATCATATTGCGAAACATCATCGTCAACCTCGTTTCAATCTTCATTGTTTTGTACGCGAGACTGCATAGACTCAGGTGTCGATTGTGCCTTGGTCAAATGTGCTCGCGTTATTGGTGCTGGAAGCGGCCTGGCCGATTTCCCCTCGTCTCCCTCGCCAGTTTCGTCCTTATGTTAATACTACCGTTCGCTTCTGGGGGAGATGATAGCAGTGTCGGCCAGATAATTTGCATAAGGGGCCAAAGCACGTGCCAATCTCTTTGGGGGTTTTTTTACAAGTTGGCGTCGTTGCAAGAAAGGATTTCTTCAACGCGAATTTTCGGAAGCTGGCAATTTTTAGAGTGGCAGAAAAGGTTTTTTGCTTCTTACCAGCTTGGCCAGATTCGTTTTCGTAATTCCTATCGACATTACACGATAATAATGCACGGCAAAATAACTATGACTGAATCGAGCACTGCAGCTTCTCGTCAAGGCCTCTTTTCCGGGATGCTTGGCACGAGCGATATTATTTTTATGATCCTTGCCTGCGCTGCCCCTATGGGCGTTTTGGCAGGACTTTTCCCTCTGGCGTTGGGGTTTGGTAACGGGGCCGGGATGCCCGGAACACTATTGGGTGTGTGTGGTGTACTGCTGCTATTCGCTATCGGCTACGTACGCATTATGCCTCACGTACGTAACGCGGGTGCGTTTTACGCTTACATTGCAGCGAGTTTGAACAAGGAAGCTGGTATCGCTGCGGCTTATACGGCCGTGGTGGCGTATATCTGCAGTGCCACATCCACGCTTGGTGCCATGAGTTTTTTCACCGCAGAATTTATTCACAACATGTTTGGTTTAGAAACCCGTTGGGAAATCTGGGCAGTCATCAGTCTGGCAACGATCTTTTATCTTGGCTATCACAAAATTACCATGGCCGCGAAGGTGTTGATGGTGGCGCTTCTTCTCGAGATTGGTGTCATCGTTGTGATCAATATATTGATACTGTGGGAGGTGGGGCTATCGGGTATTGAATTTTCCAGTTTTGCTCCCTCCTCTATTTTGGCGCCCGGGTTTGGTATTTCACTAATCTATGCCATCAACGGTTGCATTGGCTTTGAAGCAACGGCCATTTATCAGGAAGAAGCGAAAGATCGTAAGGTAACTGTGCCGCGCGCCACCTATGGCGCGATCCTTGTGTTGGCAACGTTTTATGTTTTTTCAACCTGGTGCCTGGTACAGAGTATTGGGGCAGATCGAGTGCAGTCTGTTGCAGCGGAAGATCCTGGGCGACTAGTGATTGGTATCGCTGAACAATATCTTGGTGTGGCTGGCCGTAATATTTTTAACTTGTTGATTATTACCAGCCTCTTTGCCGCAACTCTTGGGTTTTTCAATAACATTACGCGTTACTTTTATGCGTTGTCCCGCGATGGTTTGATTACTCCGTCGTTAGGCGAGGTACACCCGGTAAATGGCTCGCCTTATCGCGCTTGTATTCTGCTGGCGATTATTCTCTCGGTAGTCACTGGTTTGTTTGCGCTTGCTGGGCTTGATCCGCTGCTGAATCTTGCGACCAGCTTGTCGTCAATGGGTGCCGTTGGGTTGATGCTGCTATTGACCACAACCTCATTATCGATACCGATTTTTTTTGCTAGGCGTGGTGAGTATAGCTGGGGAAAAACAGCAGCTCCGCTTACAGGTGGTTTGCTGATTGCCGCGATAACCTATTTGTCTTTGTCGAATTACTCCGCACTAACAGGTACCGACCTGGCAATAGTTAATAACCTGCCGTTTCTTTTTATACCCATCATCCTACTGGGTTTGATTCACGGTTTTTATTTGAGGAAGCGCAAACCAGCAGCTTATGCACGAGTGGGATCGACCCATGTCGAGGCAAAGCCTGCAGCGGATGGTGTTGAGCCTGCTGGCGCAGAAGCAAAAGCCTGATTGTTATACGTGACTAGTGAACGCTTATAAGCAATTTGTCGAAGTGATTTATTCGGAGTAACTTATGAAGACTACGGACGATAATTTTTTTTCATCCAAAAATGGTGGTGATGCTTCGTCACCAATACGCTTGCCTAGTGGGCTATTATTGATTGATGGCGACCTTGTTGCACCGTTGCATTCTGATCGTGTGATCGATGTAATTAATCCTGCAACTGGGGGCAAAATCACCGATATTCCAGCTTGTGGTAAGGACGATGTGGAGCGAGCAGTGACTGCTGCTCATCGTTGTTTTGAAAGCCGTGAATGGCAAACCATGCGGCCTCTTGATCGCGGTCGCTTGTTGGAACGTTTGGCTCTGTTGGTAGAAGAACATGCCGATGAACTGGCAGCGTTAGAATCGCTCGACAGTGGTAAACTGCTCGCTGTTACACGGGCGATAGATTTACGCTTTACTATCGATGGCTTACGTTATTTTGCTGGCTGGAGTTCGAAAATCGCCGGTGAATATGTCGCGCATTCTCCTCTAGTGAAAGAAGATGCTGTTTATCGTGCTTATACCGAACGTCGCCCAGTTGGTGTCGTGGCGGGTATAACACCGTGGAACTTTCCAATAGGCCAAGCCATTCAAAAACTTGCGCCAGCGATAGCATTCGGTTGTACGGTAGTACTGAAACCGTCTGAAGAAACGTCATTGACAACGTTGCGCTTGGGCGAGTTGATTATGGAGGCGGGCTTTCCTGCCGGTGCGGTCAATATTGTGACCGGTTATGGCGCTGAAGCCGGTGCAGCATTAGTGGATCATCCACTGGTACGTAAGGTTACCTTTACCGGCTCTACGGCAACCGGTCAGCGTATTCTCGCCGCGTCGGCTGCTAGCATGAAACGAGTGACGCTGGAACTGGGTGGCAAGTCGCCCACTATTATTCTTGATGACGCTGATCTTGATAAAGCGATTCCCGGTGCTGCGGCGGCTATTTTTTCCAACTCGGGCCAGATATGTACGGCAGGTTCGCGCTTACTTATAGCGCCGTCAGTTTACGATCAGGTTATTGAGGGGGTGTGCGATATTGCTGCTAAGCTAAAGCTTGGTCATGCGTTTGATCCCACCACGGAAATTGGGCCTTTGATTTCGTCCACTCAACGTGAAAGAGTCAGCAGTATCGTTGGTCACGGTATTAAAGAAGGTGCCACCGTACTCGCTGGTGGTGAGGCACCTAGTGGTGACGGTTGGTTCTATAAACCCACCGTGCTTGGTTGTATGTCTCAGCAGATGGGCGTGATGCACGAGGAAATTTTTGGTCCGGTTGTGTGCGCGCTGCGGGTTGATGATATGGGGGATATTGTGAAACTAGCCAATGATACGCGCTACGGCCTGGGTGCCAGTATCTGGACCCGTAACCTTGATCGTGCGCACTTACTGGCTGACCGCATTGATGCGGGTACTGTGTGGTTAAATACTCACAATGTGCTCGATCTTACGACGCCGTTTGGTGGTAACAAAATGTCGGGCCTTGGTCGTGAATTTGGTAGCGAGGCTATTCATGCCTACACCGAAACTAAAGCTGTGTGCATGCGTCTTGATCCGAAAAACGCAGGTTTTTAATTTCACTTCCCTATAGGGTGGCATGCCACCCTATAATATTTTTTCTGATCCCACTACGCCCAAACAATTCACAAGTAGATAGCTTGAGTGTCGTTGCTCGACAAGGTTTCCCTACGAGGTTTTCCTACAACGTTTCCCTATTTTTTCATTGTCTCCATCATTCCTCCATGAAATGTCGAATAAAGCGCAATGCTAGATTGTTAATCTCTCTCTGACTTCATCTAAACCGTATTCTGAGTTAAGCGGCCAGAAGTTCCTTACAAGCGCTATTGCTATATAGCGACTAAAACAATAGAGGAGAGAGACAACAATGAAAAATTACTTTTGGGGGGCCTGCGGCATTATTCCAGCCGTGCTGTTGTTGCCATCATTGAGTCATGCACAGAAAGGCTACCAAAACCCGTCGGCCGACAACTTTATGTTGGAGGAAGTGGTGGTTACCGCGCGTCGCCGTGCTGAGGTACAGACACAGGTTCCGGTCTCTATCACAGCCTATTCATCTGATTTTATGCAAAAACAGAATATTCAGTCATTTACCGACTATGCCACCAAAGTGCCCAATCTTACCTTCCAGTATGGCGGTGGTGGTCAGACCGGGTTTACCGAAGGTCGCCAAGTTTCTATCCGTGGTATTTCCGGCGCGAATACCACGTCCTTTTATATCAATGACACGCCCGTACCATCAGCGGTATCGCCGCAAACGATTAATCTGGATAGGATTGAAGTCTTAAAAGGGCCGCAGGGAACTCTATTTGGTGCGAGTTCCATGGGGGGAAACCTTCGCTTTATTACCCGTCAGCCTTCGCTAAATGAGAACAGTATGAGTGCCCAGTTGGGTGGTGGTGCCACGAAGAGTGGTGGTACCGATGCAGATTTAAATGCTGGCGGAAACCTTGTACTTATTGAAGATAAGTTGGCGCTGCAAGCAGCGGCTGGCTACACGCGTGAGTCTGGTTTTCTAACACGACGTTTCCCCGATGGCTCGGGTGGTTTCGCTTCTAAGGACGATCAGGGTCAGACTGATAGCTGGACAGGGTCGTTGTCGCTTCACTCTGCGTTGACCGATCGGTTAGATGCGACAGTGAGTATCCTTGGTCAAAGTACCGAGATTGATGGCTTACCCGCAACGTTTGTCACCTTGCCTGATTACTCGGTCGATTCCGGTTCTTACACGTTTGATCGCGATCGTGATGTGCAAGAATTTTCTAAAGATGAATGGACGCTAAGTTCATTGGTGTTTGACTACGGTGGTGATGGTTTCACCGTCATCTCTTCAACAAGCTATTTTACGCGTAAGCTTGAGGAGTTGAATGATTCTACTGAGGGTGCGAATGCTTTCTTTGAGGAAGAGATAGGGGTAGATGTTGGTGGACCTGCATGGGTAGTTCCAACGCTTAATCACGACTGGCACTTTACACAAGAAGCGCGCGTAGCGTTCGATGAAGACCTCTTTTTGCCGAAGCTGTCCGGTGTCGTCGGCGTGTTTTATCAGCGCAAGGCAATGCATTTCAGTTCCCCCGCAGTTTTTGTTCCGGAGCTGGCTGAATCGGGTCTCTTCGACGATGGTGTTCTGGCGACTTTCAATCAAGGCCAACACAATACCCAAACAGCGATATTCGGTGAGATCTATTACGAAGTCATTCCCGATCTGACACTTACCCTGGGTTTGCGCAAGTACTGGATTGAGCAAGAACTGGGCGATGAGCAGCAGGACGGATTTCTCTTTGAGGGGCCGACTGTTAATCCAGGGTTGAGCAACAAGCAGTCCGATGTGGTGCCCAAGGTGGTACTTTCCTACAACATTGGCGACCGCGGTACTGTTTATGCGTCAGCCTCGCAAGGCTTTCGCGTAGGGGGTGGCCAGGCGAGCCTTCCTAGTATTTGTGATGCCGACCTGGACGATCTGGGATATACCCCCGAGGGTATCCGCAGTTATAAATCCGACGACCTATGGAGTTATGAAATAGGTGCGAAAAACAATTTCGCCGATGGACGCATATCGGTTTCTGGTGCTGCCTTCCAGGTTGATTGGACCCAAATCCAACAGGATGTAGTGCTGCCAAACTGCGGATTCAGTTTTAAAGCCAATGCCGGTAAAGCACGGATTCGAGGTGCCGAGATGGAAGTGGCCGGGCAGCCAATTGCCGATGTACCACTGACTATTCATTTGGGTGTGGGTTATGAAGACGGTGTTTTAATTGATCCGGCTTTTATTCCCCAGGAACCTAACACTGGGCTGGTACAAACGCCTAACTGGACGTCAACCTTATCTGGCTACTATGAAATGCCAATCTCCGAAAACGCTACGGTGTTTGTGGCAGCTGACTATAGCTACACGGGTTCAGTGAAAGCAGTGGATGGCCAAGGCGGCTTTGTGAACCGGCAACCATTCAACATGGTGAATGGTAACGTGGGTGTTCGCTTTGGCGAAACCGAGATCAGGCTCTATGCGAGAAATTTACTCGACAAGCGGCTGAACTACGGCGATCTCTATGCAGCAGGTTTTGAGCGCTATGTAGATGGATCGCGTTCCCCTCAAGTGGCGGTAAGTCGTCCGCGGCAAATTGGCGTTCAAGTAAATATGGAGTTCTGAGTTAGTTCTTCAGCTCAGGGCGATTAAAAGGTGGCTGCAAAAACTGGCAGCCATTGAACGCTGAGGGAATAAGTTTTTTGCTTAAACCCTCTGCGTTCAACATGGCTCGTGATGTTGTGTCACTGCGTAATATTCAAAAATAATCTACGAAGTAATGAGGTTCTTGTATGTCTTCTATGCGAATTTTAGTCATGTGCTGTTTCATGGTTTTATTTGGAGCTGGTAATGCGTTTGCGCATCACTCATTTGCAGCCTACGACATGAAGAAAGAAGTTCGATTGAGCGGTACCGTTGTTGAAGTGCAGTATACCAATCCCCATGCGTGGGTTTTTATTGATGTGACTGACAAGAATGGCAAAACAGAAACTTGGGCTGTCCAGTCAGGTGGTCCAAACATTCTTATGCGCATGGGCTGGAAGAGAAACACGATTAAAGCGGGCGATAAAATCGAAGCAGTAATTCACCCCATGCACGATACCAGTAAGAAAGGTGGGAGCCTGGAGATGTTTATTCTGGAAGACGGTACTGAAATTCGTGGCTAATACATTAGTGGTTAATAGACTAAAGGTATCTTGGGGAAATTATTAATGAATGTGTGGAAAAATGTTCTGCCGACCTTGGTGGGCAGGTTCCAGTCGCGTAGGAGATCGAACCGTCGCGCAGGTTTCGGTGCACTGTTT
>JBNKHI010000016.1:0-59166 GCA_050290265.1 Cellvibrionaceae bacterium | reverse complement strand
AAGCAGGGCGACCGGGTACATCAGGCCCGCCCCGCCAAAGCCTAAGCCGGCGCGTATAAACCCTGACCAGCAAAATGCCAACATTAATACAATAACAGCGTAAACCGACAACTCCATAGCCAAGCAAAACCTCGGTGTAAAAGTCGGTCATGTTAGCAGGAAACGTTACCTGGCAGGAGGCTGTATTTTATTTTTGTTCGACTAGTCGTCGCGACTGAATTCGCCATCTAACGTGGTGGCAAAGCGCTTCCTACCGGGGCGCCCAAGGTGGCGGTCTACAGGCAACCAGAACAGGTTGCGCAGGAGCTCATGGTGAATACTACGTAACCGTGTAGCGGCAACTTCTATCTGCTCCCTGGTAATTACACCCGCGGGGTTGTTGAGTGTCTCTTCTAACAGGGTTGTCGCTTCAACTCCCGCGTGTTCACACTCTTCATAAATATCACTGATTAACCCACCGCTAAAAAAGTTACAGAACGATTCCTGAATCGCGAAGTAGTGTTTATACATTTGCAGCGTATTTGTTAAGGGCCAAGTAAAACCGATTGGTCTAGAAGAATAGCTAAACTTGTGAGTGCCAAACATAGATGTATCTCGCTTAAACTATAATGAGGCGTATTAACTGCTGTTGCTGTGGTGGTAGATAATATTACATTTACACACTATTTGTGACAATTTAAATAGAAGTTAAGGCTTGGGTTTTGATAAATCGCCGTATTTCTCCAGCCAGTTTTTGTCAAAGTCGCGGTAGTATTTTAGTAATTTCTGTTTGTATAAATCTGTTTTTTTTAACTCGGCAATAAGTGGGCTGATTTTTTTGTTGATGGCGTCACCGTGGGAATTTTTGGCCACAACGAAGCAAACATCAAAGTTACCGAGCAGACTTCGATGAAAGCGGTCGCTGAGATGCTGCTCTGTTATTAACCTCTCGACGGTTGCTGCCGCGAAAATATAGCCGTCGACGCGTTTCCCAAGAACTTGACGTATGGCGCTGTTGGGGTTTGAGGAGGGATGGGTTGGTATATCGATTAAGGAACTGTGTATCCGATCTGTAGCTATATAGTACGGAAAACTGGTGAGTTTTAGTTGGTCTTGTTCGTCAGCGGTCAAATCGCGCTGTAATAATTGGGTTGCGGTCACAATCAGTTGGTCACTCGTATCATAAGTGCCGGTTAATGCGCCAAGTGTTTTAATGTCATTGTCCGTGAAAATACTCTTGAGTGACAGCCATGTGTTCTGGTTGACCGTGTATTTGGCATTGACGATGTCTTGGTAGTTAATGGGTGAGTCGATGTTGCTGTACAGCGCGAATATAATTTTTTGGATGGGCTCATCCCCAAAACTAAAGTAGGGATTCTCTTTAGCATTTTTTGGACAAATAAGCGGTATATGGAGGTCGCTGAGTCCTTGGGTTACTTCACGCAAAGAGCGAGCGAATGGGCGATGTCGGATGTCAAAAGTCCCATCAGTGTATAGTTCGTCAAGTGCTTCCAGAAATACAACGTATTGGTTTTCCAGTAGTTCGGTATTGTTATTGTTCAGTTGTACAACATTGGTAATTAAATCTTGCGCCTTTGTCTGTTGAGGCTGGATTGATAAAACCAATAAGATTATTGGGATGAGGGATGTAAAGTGATATACAAGGGAAACTTGAAAGCTGGTGGGGCTCCTACGCATACAGTCTGGCCATAGCGCATATCGACGGTCGTGGTTAGCGTTGGCGGCTCCTGAACTCGCAGTTCTGATCATGGTTGCACTAGGCCTACATTTGCAGCGGAGCAATTTGTTTGGATGCTACTAAATCATTGTAACTTGTCATTAAGTCGGATAGCAGCTTTTCGGCATTAATTGCGCCATGCTTGCTTGCGTGAATATAAAAGGGAATTGTTGAGATAGTATTTGATGCAAATTCACTGGCTTTATAGTTGGTTTTAGGCAGCCCGTATTTGAAATTACTCACGTACAGGAGCGCATATTGAGCCCGTTGGCTTTTCAGCATATGCAGTGCCTTGTCAGGCGTAGATACCTCGTAAAATGTGGGTGGGTCGTCAGTGTCGAGTAGAGATTGCAGTATCCCTCCATAGCTGTAGCCTTTTAAAACAACGACTTTTTTATGTTTTAATTCAAACGCTCTGGTTAGCGGCGGGGTATCGGGTTGGCGATAGATATTCAGCACTAAATGCCCAACGGGAGTTGGACTTGATGCCATAGCATCGGATAAATCCAATTTGGGGTGTTTAACCATGACGGTGAAATCCGCTTGCCCGCGAATTAATAAGCCTGCGGTCTGGTCGACATCGGTCAGTTTAGTGGTTAACCGGTAGCCAGCATGTTTCGTCAGGGTACGGATATAGTCCAAGAGGGGGCCTTGAGGTTGACCGTTGTGGCCCAGATACAGCGTTGGCTTGGTTTCCGGGCCGACAAAGTGCAGTAATGTCGGCTTTTGAGTCTGGCCGGGCTCTTCGGCATGCACAGTCAATGGTGCTATGGGTAAAACGGAGAAAATGGTAAATCCCAACGTCAGTATCAGGTTGCCTTTCATAGTATTGATTCTCCTTTTGTTGCCCTACTAATGTGCCTTTATCCTCCTATTGTGTAAAGACATCATTGCAGATGGCTAGGGTTGGCAGTTTGGGCGACTTGTATAGGAAATGCTCTGTTTTGGGTGGTTATCTTTTTCTAGCTGATGTTAACCTTGTTTCTCTAAAGATAGATGATGGTTATTTCCTTCCGCGGGCTAATTTTGCCAGACTGTGTGAAACCCAGTATTATCTCGCCGCCCGCTGAGCTATAGCGAGGTATGGTATTAATGTGCAGGATACAAAGGTAACGTAATTATGAGTATCAAGTCCGATAAGTGGATGCGTCGAATGGCGGAGCAACATGGCATGATTGAGCCGTTTGAGCCCGAGCAAGTGCGCTATAACGCTAATGGTGAACGTTTGATCTCGTACGGTACCTCGAGTTACGGCTATGATGTGCGCTGTGCCAATGAGTTTAAAATTTTTACCAACGTGCACTCCACCACCGTTGACCCCAAGCATTTTGATGAAAACAGCTTTGTGGACATCAAAAGTGACGTTTGTATTATCCCGCCGAACTCCTTTGCGTTGGCGCGCACTGTCGAGTATTTTCGTATCCCCCGTAGTGTTTTGACGGTGTGCCTGGGTAAGTCAACTTATGCGCGCTGCGGTATTATCGTGAATGTCACGCCGCTCGAGCCTGAGTGGGAAGGCCATGTGACGCTGGAATTTTCTAACACCACTCCCTTGCCAGCTAAGATTTATGCCAACGAAGGTGTTGCGCAGATGTTGTTTTTTGAGTCTGACGAAGTGTGCTCAACATCGTATAAAGATCGCGGTGGTAAGTATCAGGGCCAGACTGGTGTGACGCTGCCGAAAACCTAGGTCAAATGTTGGAGTTTTTCCATGAAACACCAGTGCGCTTTTTGCCAGAGTATTTTTAGGGATGAAGATGCGTTGTGTGAGAACTGGGAAGATCCTAATCGCAATTTTATTTGCCCGGTTTGTAAAAACTATTTGCGTCGTGGTGAAATCGCTAAACCAACATTGGCGCAGCGGCTAGGAAATGTGCGCGGTCGCCATTTGTTGTGGTTAGTCGCGTTTGTATTGGCTATGTTGCTGTTGTCCCGGCGCAGTAGCTTGCCCCCGGAGTTTCCTTATGTCGCCAGTTTGCTGGCTTTTTTGTTTGTGATAATTCGCGGTTGGTTCTCTGTCGAAATACCTAACCCAACCGGCAAGGCTATGGTTGCTGAGCGGGTGCCGAATGATGGTGAGCCGTTAAGTCGGCTGTCAACCAACAGTGGAGCGGGGAAAGTTGTCTCCTTGTTTCCCGCCGACAAATCAAAAAGGCACTAATGAACTCTTCTGATCCACCCTTAGTCGACCCCGGAGAATACCACTTTGTGGCTATTCGTGCGCAGGGCGCCGGTGGGCAGAACGTCAATAAAGTATCAAGTGCAGTGCAATTGCGTTTTGATATTCGTGCTTCATCGCTGCCAGATTGGGTGAAACAGCGGTTACTCAATGCGTCTGATCAGCGAATCAATAGTGATGGTGTGCTAGTTATCAAAGCACAAAACTCACGTTCCCAGCCTAAAAATAAAGATGATGCTATTGCGCGGCTAGAAAGTTTGGTTGCTGCCGCTAGCAAACGCGTGGCCAGGCGGATTCCCACCAAGCCTAGTAAATCTGCTAAACGCAAGCGTGTCGATGAAAAGACTCGCCGCAGCACCACAAAACGTTTGCGGGGTAAGGTACGCGACGAGTAGGGGGGTAATTAATCTGCACTGTTCTACTGTTGGCTAGAATACGTTAACGGACTATTGCTCAACAAAGGCTCGTTCAATAACGTAGTGAGCCTGATTGCCGTGACGTGATTCCTGAAATCCTCGCTCATCCAGGATGGCGCAGAAGTCCTTCAGCATACTGGGAGAACCACAAATCATAAAACGGTCGTCTTCTACCGTCGGTGCTGGCAGCCCGATATCTCTAAACAACCTTCCGGACAGCATTAAATCGGTAATACGACCGTTATGCTTGAAGGGCTCACGGGTAACCGTTGGATAATAAATCAGTTTTTCGCGAATTAGCTCGCCAAAATATTCATTATTTGGCAGCTCGTTTTCAATGTAATCGCGATAGGCTAATTCGGACTCATAGCGCACGCCGTGAGTAAGAATAATCTTGTCATACTGCTCGTAGATTTCCGGGTCTTTAATAATACTCATAAACGGTGCCAGGCCAGTACCGGTACTGATCAGGTAAAGATGTTTGCCTTCAAGCAAATGGCCGTTTACCAGTGTGCCCGTTGGCTTGGTACTGAGAATGACTTCGTCCCCGACCTGCACATTCTGTAAGCGTGATGTAAGCGGGCCGTCTGCCACTTTAATACTCAGAAACTCGAGTTCTTCTTCGTAATTGGCGCTGGCAATGCTGTAAGCACGCAGCAATGGGCGACCTTCCACTTCTAAACCGAGCATTACAAAGTGACCATTTTCAAAGCGTAAAGCTTGGCCACGGCTGGTGCGAATGGAAAACAGTGTGTCGTTCCAGTGGTGCACGTGGGTTACTTTTTCTTTAACTAGCGTTGCCATAATGGATTACTCGCCTCGTGGTTCAATATTTATCAATGTGGCTACTTTACTCTTACCACATAAATCGGTAAAACGGGTTATTTAAATAATGTTAATCGATTTTTTGGATAAGCTGCGGGATACGGCTGAGGAGTAGTGATGAGATACAGTTTTCGGCAGTTAGAAGTATTCCTGGCCGCTGCGCATTTTGAAAATATCACCAAGGCAGCAGATAGCCTTGCGATGTCGCAGTCCGCTGCCAGCAGCGCGTTGAAAGAGCTGGAAAGTCAGTTTTCATTAAGCCTGTTCGACCGGGTCGGCAAACGTTTGCAGCTGAATGATCTAGGTCGCTCGTTACGCCCTAAAGTGGAATCGCTGATGGCTCACGGCAATGAACTGGAGGGGTTGTTGCAGCAAGACCGAACTCTGGGTGAGATTAAGGTGGGTGCAACTATGACCATTGGCAATTACATGGCGGTGGGTTTGGCGGCTCAATTTATGGAGCGGCACCCGGAAACACGGGTGGATTTGGTTGTGGTGAATATGTCGACTGTCGTCCAGCGGGTATTAAATTTTGAGCTGGATGTCGGTTTGGTCGAGGGCGAAATTCAGCATCCGGATTTAGATATTATTCCCTGGCACAGTGATGAATTAGTGGTGTTTGCTCATCCTGAACATCCGTTGGCTCAACGTAAAAGCTTGTCTGATGAGGACCTGTTGGCTGCACAATGGATTGTTCGCGAACCCGGCTCAGCGATGCGCCAAGCGTTTGAACGTATTATGCATGGCTTGTTACCGCACTTGAACATCCGGCTCCAGTTGCAGCACATCGAAGCGATTAAACGTGCAGTGGAAGCCCAGTTAGGTATTGGTTGCTTGTCTGACATTTCACTCGTGGAAGCCTTTTCGCGAGGTACACTAGTTCCCTTGTCGGTACCGCAGCGGAATTGGAAACGACGTTTCTACGTCATTTTGCACAAACAAAAATATCGCAGCGCGGTCATCGAACGCTGGCTGGCGTTGTGTAAACAAGCTTCCAGTGTATGAATTTGCTAGCATGCGCGTCTGAATAAGGGCCGTGGTGAAGTATGAGTGAAGATGTATTGAATAAAGAGGCTGATGCAGCTGCCGATGTCGTTGTCGACGTTGTGATTGTAGGTGCTGGCGCCGCCGGGCTGATGTGTGCCCTGACCGCCGGCGCTCGTGGCCGCTCGGTATTGGTATTGGATCATGCCAATAAGGTGGGAAAGAAAATTCTCATGTCCGGTGGCGGTCGTTGTAACTTCACGAACATGTATTGTAGCTCGGACGATTTCCTTTCGGGTAATTCGCACTTTTGTAAGTCGGCCTTGTCCCGTTTTACACAGTGGGATTTTATTGCGATGGTGGAAAAACATAGCATTCCTTATCACGAAAAAACTTTGGGTCAATTATTTTGTGACAACAAAGCCCGTGACATTGTTGACATGTTATTGGCGGAGTGCCAGCAGGCTGGTGTCAAAATTCATACGCGTTGTAGTATTCATAGCATCAGCGCAGACTCCGCTGATGTGCTTGGCAGTGCCAGTTTTCCAAGCTTACATTACACCCTTGAAACAACATTGGGCGTTGTTATGGCTCAATCGGTAGTTATTGCCACGGGTGGCTTATCGATACCAACGATGGGAGCTAGCGGGTTTGGATACCAGATTGCTAAGCAGTTTGGTCTGAAGGTCTTGTCGCAAACCGCCGGTTTGGTCCCTTTTACGCTGCTAAAAGAATCCTTGGCTGTGTGGGAGCCTTTAGTGGGGAGCTCATTGCCGGTAACTGTAAGTTGTAATGGGCAAACCTTTAAAGAAAATTTATTATTTACCCATCGCGGATTAAGCGGTCCTGCGATTTTGCAAATTTCGTCATACTGGAATCAAGGGCAGTTCATCGATATTAACTTGTTGCCTGATATTGAATTGAGTAATTGGATTGTTGCTCAGCGAGAGCAGCACCCCAACCAATTGCTTACCACCGCACTCAGTCACTTTCTTACCAAAAATATGGCGCAGCTCTTTGTTAGTCTTTGGTGTGAAAATAAGCCTTTAGCACAGTATTCGTTAAAAGAGCTGCAACAGCTAGATGAAAAATTTCACCACTGGCAAATCAAACCAAACGGCACAGAAGGGTACCGCACCGCCGAGGTTACATTAGGTGGTGTTTGTACTGACGAGTTGTCATCCAAAACGATGGAAGCAAAAAAACAGCAGGGGCTTTACTTCATTGGTGAAGTTGTCGACGTAACTGGGCATCTTGGCGGTTTTAATTTTCAATGGGCTTGGGCGTCAGGTTATGCCGCTGGGCTGTATGTTTAAACGATATCTGGTTTCGTCATGTTGGTAGGGCGAAGTTTCAATGCTGTGTTTTCCCCGCTGGGGTGTTGAGATTTCAGCTAACGGTTGACCTTCCCATGATGGTAAGGCTTAAGCTAATTGGGTCTATGTAGTCAGGAGTGTCACGATGAATAATTCAGCAGCCCATCCACATGTCCGTTTTTCGGTCCAGGGTATGTCTTGTGCGTCTTGTGCAGGGCGTGTCGAGAAAGCGTTGTTGGCGGTTCCAGGCGTTGATGAAGCGAGCGTAAACCTGGCGACAGAGACTGTCCAGGTTAAAATGGATTCACCTGATTGGCGCAGTCTCGCTGACGCAGTGGGCGCCGCCGGCTATACAGTGGAGACACGTACTCAAACGTTGGCAATCAGCGGAATGAGCTGTGCATCTTGTGTTGGCCGTGTTGAAAAAGCTTTGCTGACTCAAAGTGGAGTTTTGAGTGCTTCGGTTAATCTCGCTACGGAGAATGCTAGCGTTGAGTATATCGACTCGGTAGTTACCCCGTCAGACCTTGTTAATGCGGTTGCGCGAGCCGGTTATGAGGCTACTTTGCCAGATGCCGTGTCAGGCTCGGCCAAAGCGAATCTATTGAGCTCTGACAGTCCTTCAGCCGTCATCAATGACGATATTTCCACGTTGGTAGTGGCAGCTGCGCTGTCGTTGCCCTTGGTGCTGCCTATGGTGGCGAGTCTTTTTGGCGTGCACTGGATGTTGTCACCTTGGGTGCAGTGGGCCTTGGCGACGCCGGTGCAGTTCTGGTTGGGGGCCAGGTTTTACCGAGCCGGTTGGCGTGCGATAAAAGCCAGAACCGGCAATATGGATTTGCTGGTAGCTTTGGGTACCAGTGCGGGTTACGGGTTGAGCCTCTTTGAGTTGTTTCGTTTTTCCGGTGCGCCAGAGGGACACTATTATTTTGAAGCATCGGCGGTGGTGATTACGTTGGTGCTGTTGGGTAAGTGGTTGGAAAAGCGTGCAAAGCGCCAAACCACTGCGGCAATTCGCGCCTTGCAGGCTTTGCGTCCAGCCACAGCAGTGGTGCGAGTAGGTGAACAGGATAGAGAAGTCGCCATAGAAGAGCTGACTATAGGCGATAAGGTGGTGGTTAAGCCTGGCAAGCAGATTCCGGTAGATGGCAACGTGCTTGAGGGGACAAGTCATGTGGATGAGTCGATGCTGACAGGGGAAAGCGTGCCCGTCGCCAAGCAGCCTGGTGATAAGGTCACCGGTGGCGCCATCAATGGCGAGGGACTGCTGCTGGTGAAAACTGTGGCAGTGGGTAGCGAAACGACCTTGTCCCGGATTATTCGTTTAGTAGAAGACGCGCAAGCTGCCAAGGCACCCATTCAGCGTTTGGTCGACAAAGTTAGTGCGATATTTGTACCTGTGGTTCTGGTGGTTGCGTTGTTCACCTTGACCGCGTGGTGGTTCGTCAACGGTAATGTTGAGCAGGCCATCATTAACGCCGTTTCTGTATTGGTGATTGCTTGTCCTTGTGCTTTAGGTTTGGCAACACCCGCAGCGATAATGGCAGGCACGGGGGTGGCGGCGAAGCACGGCATTTTGATAAAAGATGCTGAGGCTCTGGAACGCATGCATGAAGTTCAGACCATCGTCTTTGATAAAACCGGTACATTGACTGTTGGCCAACCAACGCTGGTGGAGACGGTTTCCGTAGCGTTGGAGAAGGGTGAACTCATACAGTTGGCAGCTTCCTTACAGCAAGGCAGCGAACATCCTTTGGCACGAGCAATATTGAGTGCAAATGAGCAACGGGCTGTAGCGTTACTTCCGAATCAAAGCATTCAGGCTTTATCGGGGCGAGGAATCGCTGGCGTTATCGATGGGCGCGACCTGCAGCTTGGCAGCACGCGGTTAATGGAAGAGCTCAGTGTGGATTTCAGCGGGTTGACTGAGCGTGCGAAACAACTTGAGTCCCGTGGCAATACCATTTCCTGGCTGGCTGATACCACCGGTTCGCCGATGTTACTTGGGCTGTTTGCTTTCGGTGACCAAATCAAGCCGAATACAGTAGAGGCAATCCAACAATTACAAAAGCTGGGTATTAAAACGGTAATGGTGTCAGGTGATAATCAAGGGAGTGTAAATCGTGTTGCGACTGAGCTTGGTATAGACGAGGTACATGCTCAAGTCTTACCTGCTGAAAAAGCTGGCTTGTTAAAGGAAATACGCCAGCATCATGAAACGGTGGCAATGGTAGGCGATGGTATTAACGACGCGCCAGCGTTAGCTGCGGCCGATATTGGCATTGCTATGGCGACGGGGTCTGATGTGGCGATGCATACTGCGGGTATTACGCTGATGCGCGGCGAGCCACTCTTAATTGCCGATGCGATTACTATCTCCAGGCTGACTTACCGAAAAATTCGACAAAATTTGTTTTGGGCCTTTGTCTACAATCTTGTGGGTATTCCGTTGGCTGCGTTGGGGTTGCTAAGCCCTGTGATCGCCGGCGCGGCAATGGCGTTTAGTAGCGTTAGTGTCGTCAGTAATGCGTTGTTGCTAAAACGTTGGAAGCCCGCATTGCCGAAAGATAAGAGTCCAGAGTAGGAGCTTAGATGGTTAATGACAATGTGAGTGACGCCAGGATGCATATCGGGGAGGCCGCAACAGTCACTGGGTTTTCCCGAAAAATGATTCGTCACTACGAAGCTATTGGTCTGATCTCACCCTCACCGCGAACGGATGGTGGTTATCGAACCTATACTGTCGCAGACCTAAATATGTTGAAATTTATAAAAAGTGCGAAGACGCTTGGTTTTTCGTTGGAACAAACCAAACAGTTACTCTCCCTGTGGCAGGACAAAACTCGCGCCAGTGCTGATGTTAAAATGTTGGCGTTAGCGCATATTGAGGAATTGACTGCCAAAATTAATGAACTGACCGTTATGCGTGATCAATTGCAGGAACTGGCTGAGCGTTGTCATGGTGATCGTCGGCCGGATTGCCCCATAATCGCGGGTTTAACAAACCGTTGATGTGTTGTCAGAGTTTGTATTTAAGCTTTTGAGTCTAGTGAATGTTTTAGATGCCGTTTAGCGGTGTCTTAGATGTTGTACATTCGGCAGGCTGGAAATTAATTAGGCTAAATTTTTGCCGAAGAGACTCTTCTTGACTAACCTCATACACTAGGGAAATGTATTGTTGTTATAGTGTGTATTCACATTTCGGCAAGGTAGTAGTTAGAGTGGTTGCTCAAGCTTAGTAGGAGCGGGGAGCTACTCTTGGAGGAATAAGGATCCATAATGGATGTTGAATTAATTACGGAGCGTGCTTTGGCTTTGTTAAAGCAGCACAATATTCCGTCTACGCCCGATAACTTCGCAGTATGGTATTGTTACGTAGATAAATCTCGACCGGAATTGGTGGCTCACCTTGACCAATTGATTAAGGAGAGCCAAGTGTTTACCGAGGCTCTTTGTACAGAATTATATTGGAAATATATTGGCAGCGATATTCAGGAAACGCTGCTGTCCACAAGTTCCGAGTTGCAGCGGATCGTCAATCATGCCAGTGATAATATTAGCGCCGCTGGATCTTTTTTGTCGGACTACAATCATGATTTGAATACCAAGAGTCAGTCGCTGGATGAGACTAAAGATACCTTTACTATAAAAGGTTTTGTGGCTGGTTTAATTAGTCTTACTCAGGCTGCGGCCAGTAAAGCGGCGAAAACCCACCGTTCTTTGACGGTACTTAATGAAGATATTAGTGAATTAAAATTGCAGGTTGCTCAATTAACCGCAGAAGCTTATCTGGACCCTTTGACCACTGTTGCCAATCGTCGTCATTTTGATAAAACACTTGCCAATCTTGTGAGAACTGGGCGCGCTGTCGGTACTCACTTTTCTCTGCTCATCATTGATATTGATGACTTTAAGCTCTTTAATGACAAGTACGGCCATAAGGTGGGTGACCTGGTTTTACGGTTTATGGGCAAGTCCCTGACTAAATATACAAAGGGGCAAGATGTTGTTGCGCGCTACGGTGGTGAAGAGTTTGCAGTGTTATTGCCTGATACCGGCTGCCAGAATGCGGAAATCTTTGCTAATCAATTACGCGAAAAAATTGGCAAACATCAGCTAACCATTGGGAAAAATAAACGTAGTATCGGCACTATCAAAGTCTCTATCGGTATCGCTGAATTCCGCGATCTTGATTCGGAGGACTCTCTTTTCGATAGAGCAGATAAGTGCTTATATCTGGCTAAGTCGCAAGGTAAAAACTGCGTAGTTAGCGAAACAGCCTTGTAGCGTCTTATTGGCAACCCAGTATTTTCTCGGTATTATTCCCCGGCTATTCATTGTGGATAGTTGTCGCAAACTTCACGACATAAATCTGAATTCCGCGTTAGGTCCGGGAATCCTAGCGCGAGAGCACTCTGTTGTGCATTTCTCGACGCCAATATCGGCTAATCGAAAAATGATTTGGAGACGCTCATGTCTACTTCTGTTCCATTCGGCAGCGGTTCTAATACCTATGCCAATATCTTCACCTTTATGGGTTTACCCCTAAGTCGCGACCTACCTGATACCGTCGATGCTGTCGTTATGGGAGTGCCCTATGATCTGGCAACTTCTGGACGCTCAGGTTCGCGTTTTGGTCCAACCGCAATACGCCAAGCTTCGGCCCAATTACGTTGGGAAGAAAAACGCTGGCCATGGCGTTTTCAATTAGCCGAAAAACTTAATGTTATTGATTACGGTGATCTGGCGTTTGAGTTGGGCGACAGCAACTCGTTGATTGACTCGGTAATAAAAAGTGCCAGTGATATTTTTGCGGCTAAGAAAGTGTTGCTAACGTTGGGTGGTGACCACTTTATTACTTTGCCATTATTGCGTGCGGCTTACCGATATCATGGGAAAATGGCCCTCGTGCATTTTGATGCACACACGGATAACGAAACAAGCGCAGTTAAATTTTATCACGGTTCGATGTTTTATCATGCGCCCAAGGAAGGCCTTATCGATGCTGGTAGCAGCATTCAAGTAGGTATTCGAACGGAATATAATTACGACTCACATCCCTTCTCTGTGTTAGATGCAACGTGGGCAAATGGCCACAGCGCTGAAGAAATTGTAGCGCGCATCAAGCAGGCCGTAGGCGACTTACCGGTGTATTTGAGTTTCGATATTGATTGCCTTGACCCAGCATTTGCGCCAGGTACTGGCACGCCAGTAGCGGGTGGTTTAACCTCAGATAAAGCGCTTCAAATTATCAGATTGCTGGGCGATTTAAATATAGTCGCTATGGACTTGATGGAAGTTGCACCAGCCTACGATCATGCTGAAGTCACCGCCTTGGCTGGCGCTACGCTGGCACTGGAAATGTTGTATATGACTGCTGCAGGTAGAACGGCTACTCCGGCCTAAATGTCTGGCAAAGAGTAAGGACCTGAAGCCTCGCTGTACGGGGCTTCAGCTTATTAGAACCAAACGCTAGAATGTCGTGTAGCTGAAAAAGCTTCTTCAAGGGTTGTGTATTGCTTGAGTTTATGTCCATGTTGTATGCTTTACGTACTATTCGGGGCAGTATAAGCACCTGGCCGTGTTTAAAAGATAGGCTGGGGTAAGGGCTACCCGTATTCAAATTATAAAAATAATGGGGGTCGACATGAGTTCTGTATTAAGAGTCCGAACAGCTGATGTCAATGCGTCAAAACGCCTGAATTACTGGAATGATCATGTCGCCAGTATCTACGGCGGTATGTCTGTGAATAGCTTTAACCCAGACTTTGATGCGAGCTTGACCTATGTCGATGTGGGCGAGATAGGCTTTATGCGGGCACGTTCCACAGAATCAATCGTCAGACGCTCGGGTAATTCACGCCAGCAAGAGACCATTCTTCTCCATTTGCAGGTGCAGGGGCACAGTTTGAATCAGCAGGGGCGCTCCGAAGTGTTGCTGCAGCCGGGCGATTTTACTATCTGTGAAAATCGTTCTTTTTATTCACTCAAAGTATCTAATGATAGTGATATTGTGGCTCTTGAGCTTCCGTATACACTGGCCAGCGCCCATGTTCCAGATATTGCAAGCCGCGTTATTAAGCATTATTCCAGCTGTTCACTCAACGGCCGACTCGTGTTTAATATGCTGCAAACAATACAAACAGAATGTGAGCTTCAAGGGTATGAGAATCTAGATCTTACCGGATTGCAGGGGCTGTTAATGGAGGCGATTGCTCAGCTGATATTGCGTTCGCCGGCTGCCGATACCCGTGATAGCCGCAAAACCAGCTTTCTGATGCAAAAAGTCAAAACCATAGTGCAGCAGCGACTTGGCGACGAGGAACTCACCACAGAGTTGATTGCTGAGTTGGTTGGCTTGTCTGAACGCAGGGTGCAGGCATTATTTGCAGCGCAGGACATTACGCCAACGAGTTATATTCGCAACGCTCGTCTGGCATGGGCTGCTGAGCGACTGCAATTTGAGCCAGCGACGTCTGTTACCAAAATTGCCCATGAAGCAGGGTTTAGCGACTCTGCCTATTTTGCTCGCTGTTTCCGCAAAAAATTTGGTGTCTCGCCAAAAGATTATCGAACGCGATAGATTTATCGAGCGTTTATTGATTTCCGTAGGCTCGTGTCGAAGGATAGGTTGGCAAGCACCTTGCCGGCTGTTTTAAATAGCGAAGACTAAGTGAGAGTGACGTTTTTATCCGCCTTTTTGTCGCATGAGTACCAGCCTTGTCAGCAGGACCCCGTAAAATAGTTACCTAACTGAAGAGCCAAAACTTCAGCAAAATAACTCTAATAACGGGAACTGTCATGAAAACAAACCATTTTCAACACAAGAAATTAGCCCTCATAACTGCATGCGCAGCAATGAGCCTGGGTAATCCGGTTGTTGCTCAGGAAAACCAAAAATCGGGTTTTGCACTGGAAGAAGTTATTGTTACCGCGCAAAAGCGCGAAGAAAGTGTGCAAGACGTACCTATTGCGATCAGCGCATTCAGTGCAGATAAACTCGCCGAAAAAGGCGTGACGAATATCGCAAACGTATCTGATTTTTCACCGAATATTCAAATTGACCGAGCCTCACCTTTTGCGGGTTCTTCTACCATTATCAGTGCCTTTATTCGCGGTATTGGACAGAATGACTTTGCATTCAATATGGAGCCGGGTGTCGGCCTGTATGTTGATGGTGTTTACTATGCGCGCACCGTTGGCGCCGCCATTGACCTATTGGACGTAGAGCGAGTAGAGGTACTTAAAGGGCCTCAGGGTACATTGTTTGGACGTAATACTATTGGTGGCGCATTACATATTGTGACCCGCCGCCCCGGTGATGAATTTAAATCCAAGTTGGAAGTCACGGTGGGTGAATATAATCGCCTGGATATTCGCGGTACGATGGACGTACCTTTAATAGACAATAAGTTGTATTCGACGATTTCGTTTTCTTCCGTCGAGCGGGATGGTTATCAACAGCGAATGCCGTTTGACCCCAGTGCAGTAACCGTGAGTAATCCTTTTGGTGCTGACTACACCTCCAACTTCTATGAGACTGATGCGGGTCAGTATATAACTGCGCGCCCAAATGGTAATGGAGGTGATACGCAAGGGGGTGAAAATTCGCGTAGTGTGCGAGCTAAATTTCTATACACTCCTAGCGATGCTCTTGAAGTGAGCTTCGCTATTGATGCTACCAGTGCGCGTGAAAGCGCTACAGCAGCAACGCTGGTAAAAACTGATGCGGGTGCTTTCCCATTCTCTTTGTCCTACAACGGCTGTATAGCAGGTATTGACCCTTCTACAGTAAATTATGGGCCAGCGCCTACCGCTGCATTGAATGGGATTTGCGATGTTACTCGTGGACCAGTAGGGACACCACTGTCGGCGACATCTAACCGCTTGCCTTGGGGTGATCATTTTATTACCGGTGATAAAGACAAGACCTATGCAACGGGTAGCAATTTCTCTGATGTTGATACCTGGGGGATAAATACAACCGTTAACTGGGATATTAATGATTATTTAAGTTTGGTTTCGATTACCTCTTATCGTGAACTTGAGTCAGTGTTTGGCGTTGATATGGATGGTTCGCCATTACATTACTTGGATACATCCTTTACCATGAATCAGGATCAGTTTTCACAAGAGTTTCAGTTGAATATTGATGCGTTTGATAGCCGTTTGCACTCTGTTGTAGGTTTATATTATTTCGAAGAGCAAGGTGACTTATTGGACACTGTGACTTTTGCATCTGGTTTGTTGCAGGTTTATGGGCCCAACGATTTAGAAAACAAAGCATACGCTGTATTTACACATAATAATTTTGCGATCACTGATAATCTGGGATTAACCATTGGTTTGCGTTATACCGAAGAGCAAAAACGCTTTACGGGTGGTCAGCGTGACCTGGGTGGATTTGCCGAAACGTTTGTTACCGGTTTAGGATTTCCAACCGCAATTTTCCCAGATCCTAGCGATACGGAGTTGCTATTTCCCAAAGGTGAAAACAAAAAAGACTTCAATGATCTTTCTGTTCGTTTAGGTCTTGAGTATAGCTTTGGTGATGCGTCAATGGTTTACGCATCCTATGCGGAAGGCTATAAAACGGGAGGCTGGTCAACGCGTTTGGGTGCGCCTGTGGCAGTATCAAACCTGATTGCTCCTAGTGCGGGTATCGATCCCGTTAATGCGCCTGACCACGATTCAGAGGAAGCTGCCACTTACGAAATCGGTTATAAAGCTGAATTAATGGATCGCCGTGTACGCTTGAATGCTGCCGTATTTACGACTGACTATACCAATATTCAAGTTGTATCTGCGCCGCAATTCACATTGGGTGTGCCTTGGTTCTTCAATGCAGGTGAAGCCCAGATCGACGGGGCGGAGTTAGAAATAGACTTTGCCGTTACTGAAAATTTCGTTGCCAATGCATCATTAGGTTATTTGGATGCGGAATACACTTCACTTGATTCCTTTGCGCTTGAAGGTGGAATTACCAAAGATAATTTGTTGATGAATGTTCCAGAAGAATCAGCAAATATCGGTGGTACTTACACTTTTGACTTGGCTGGTGGGAATACACTGAGTTTGCATGCTGATGTTGTGCATAAAGGAAAAATGGCGCGAGACCTAGTGAATACGCCAGAGCTCATTGAAAATGGTTATACCATGACCAATATGTCGCTAACGTTCGAACCTGCAGATAGCAACTGGCAAGTGGTATTAGGGGGGGAGAATATTACCAATGAGCGCTTTATTGTGACGGGTAATAATAATACGGGTGTTGGTGCGATAACGGCTACTTACAATCGTCCAGCAACGTGGTATTTGACATTCAGAGTTACCAACTAAAACTTTATACGTTGGTAATACTAAGCCCTCGCTTAAGTGAGGGCTTATCTCTATAAGTTTAATAACATAAAAAGCGTCGTTTATTTTCAGCAATTTATCTCTTATTTGGGAGAGTGATGTATGACAAAAGCTTCAGCCGCCATTTTGTGGAATGGCCAGAAACAAATGAATATCGAGGAAGTAGAGGTTGGTGATCCGCAACCGGATGAAATTCTCGTTGAAGTTGTTGCGTCCGGAATATGTCATACGGACATGGTTATGCGGGATCAAGGTTTGCCTATCCCTCAGCCGGTCGTTCTCGGGCATGAAGGTTCCGGGCTTGTCGCTGCCGTTGGTAGTAACGTGACGCGTTTTAAGGTTGGTGATCGAGTAGCCATGACATTTAATAGTTGTGGCCACTGTGGTTCTTGCGATGCGCAGGAGCCCGCGTATTGTCACGCGTTTTTCCCTCTCAATTTTTCTGGCGAGCGTCTGGATGGAAGTACATCTATCCAACAACAGGATCAGAAAATTCATTCGCATATATTTGGGCAATCATCCTTCGCAACCTACGCTATTTGCAATGAGCGAAATGCGGTGCATGTCCCGGATTTTATGCCATTGGAATTAGCCGGCCCGTTTGGTTGTGGTTTTCAAACGGGGGCTGGTGCCGTTCTAAAATCTTTGAATGTTAAGTCAGGTTCATCAGTTGCCATTTTCGGTACAGGTGCGGTTGGCTTGTCTGCGGTAATGGCTGCGAAATTGGCTGGGGCTGCATCAATACTTGCTGTGGATTTACATGATGGCAGACTTGAACTTGCGAAAGAACTGGGTGCCTCCCACAGTTTGAATGGCGGTACGTCGGGTTTGTTTGATGTAATTCAGGATCAATTTCCCGGTGGGTTTGATTATATTGTTGATACAACTGCTAGTCCCAAATTGGTGGAGCAGGCCGCTATGTGTCTGGCCCCTCGTGGTGTGCTGGGATTGGTGGGCGCATTCGCTCCTGATGTCAGTCTGAATATTGATGCTGCGTACTTTTTGAGTGGTGGTCGTAGCATCAAAGGTATTGTTGAAGGTAGCTCATTCCCGCAATCGTTTATTCCAGAGCTGATGGGGTATTACGGCAAGGGGTTATTTCCGGTTGATAAGCTGGTTAAATACTACGACTTTTCTGATATCAACCAAGCGATTGCTGATGGGGAAAGTGGTAAAGTTATCAAGCCAATTGTAAAAATGCAGAGTTAACCTACTTTCCTCCCTCTCTGTTGGCCCCATTCACTAATGCGGTTGTTAGTGAATGGGGCCTTCGCTCTTTTGTCCTTTATAGACTGTTTTGCTCTAATGGTGAGTGTTTCTTATATGTAAATTCATTGGGCTCATGCTTTCTTGGTGTAGAGTTGCCACTCCTCGTAATAAATCAGCATTTAGTCTGGTAGAATCCTGTAGCTACGTTCCTATTTTCATTCTTTAGTGTATATTTCAATCGTTTGTTGTAATACGCGCCAACACAACACTTTTGTGAAAAGACAACGAAGTAGCTATAAAGTTAAGGGTTAGCAGTTACAAACGATACTAATAACAGTGCCCTTAGGTGAATTTGAGTAGGCTTATTACAGGTTGCTTATCATTCTTATGAACTTTTCGATCCGCTTTACAATAGTTGCGTTCGTCAGCGTGCTTTCTCTTTCTGCTTTGGCGGAAGACGCCCCGCGGTCTACCCCAATAAATGATGGCGAGTTTGACGTAAGCCATTTGTCTATTGAGCAACTGCTTGAAACAACCTTTGTTCCTGCAAGCCATATTGCTCGCCAAATTAGCGATGCGCCCTCAGCAGTATCTATTGTTACTGCTGAGGACATACGTGATTACGGCTATAGAACACTAGCGGATATTCTGCAAAGTATGCGTGGGCTTTATGTCACATCATCGCTGGATTATGAGTACCTTGGCGGTCGTGGATTCGGTGCTCCCGGTGACTATGCGGGTCGAATCATGTTGGTAATTGATGGTTATTCTGCTAACGAAAATGTCTATGACCAGATTTTTTTGGGTGAAGATGCTTTCCTGGATGTGAGTTTGATTGAACGGGTTGAATTTATTCCAGGCCCTGGTTCTACGACTTATGGTAACAGCGCATTTTTGGGTGTTATTAATGTTATTACCAAAAGCGGCGGCGACATTGCAGGTGTTCAGGTAGCCGCTAACGTTGGTGATGATGGTGAGCTGAGAAAGCAAGTAACGTTTGGCAAAAGCTTTGACAATGGCGCTGAATTTTTAGTGTCGGCCTCCAAGTATGACGACGATGGACTGTCTGTGCTATTTCCAAGTCTTGATGGTTGGGAGCCTTTTTCTGGCGCCAGTTACACTAACCAGGTCATAGATCGCTTAAAACAAAAAGAAAATACCCGTCTGTTTATCAAGGGGAGCTTCGCTAACTGGTCGCTGGAGTATGGCTCGGTTTCACACATAGCCTTTAACAATGCATTTATAGATTGGTTGGAACCTGGTGATCTGGATTTTCTGAGTCGCCAGGTTGATAAAAGCCGATTTGCCAGTATTAAGTATGATAAGGATATTTCGTCAACGCTAAAATCTTCAACGCATTTTTATTATGGTCGTTACCGCTATGCTTTTTCGGGAAACTACTATGATGGCAATGTGGATCAGTTGTCTACCGGACGGTGGTGGGGTGCTGATTTTAAGTTTGTGGGTACTTGGTTTGATAATCACGCTATTTTGTTTGGTACAGAATATCGGAAAAACGTAGAGCAACAGTTTGAAGAAACGGTTTCGTTTATTGATTATGGAAGCTTTGAAGATAGTTTTGATGTAACGAATCACATTGTCAGTGCTTATGTGCAGGATGAGTATCGCGTTACGGACAAGTTGAAGCTCGTACCCGGGGTGCGCTTTGATGATACCGATTCTGGCTCAGCAATGAGCCCACGCTTGGCCACCATTTATGCGCCTTGGCCAGAAACTACTTTCAAGCTGTCCTATGGTAAGGCCTTTAGAAACAAGAACCCATGGGAAAAGTTGATAGAGGAATTTGATAGCAGTATACAGTGGCCAGAACGTGAGCGCGTCGTCACCACAGAGCTGGTTTGGCAGCAGAAAATCGCAAGAAAAATGCGCTTAACTGCGTCGGTCTATCAAAATAAAACGACCGATGGCATTTCCTACGACTACAGTACGATAAAAACTAAAGGCCAGGAACTGGGTGTAGAGTATGTGAATGCCAATCGTTGGCGAGTGAATGTGAGTGTGACTCACCAATCAACGCATAATGATCTAGGTGAAGATTTAATAAATGTGCCAGACTGGTTAGGTAAGTTAAATCTGGCTAAACCATTATTTAACAACAGGGCGACTTTGGGGCTGGAAGTTCAAACCCTAAGCTCTCGCTTGGATGTGACCGGAAGTAATGTTCCGGCAGATACCGTCACTAATATTACCTTGAGCTCTGATGCTCTGGTGCCCAATAGCCTGGTTACACTCAATATTCAGGATGTATTTAATGATGTTCATGAGGATGTACTGCTTGATTATGAATTAAAAACTTTACCCAGTCGCGGAAGAAGTGTGTGGCTTAGATTGGAGTACAATTTCCAGTGAATGGGTTTGCGAGGAATTTATTGTTATCGCTGATATTGCTGGTGGCAGGCCCTGTAGCTACCGGAGCTTCGGCTCGCGATGTTTTGCCAGAGTATATTTTAAAAACCGGTTATCTTTATAATTTTGCGCTGTTAACGCAGTGGCCTGAAGATATGGATAGGCAGGATTTTGAAATCTGCTTTTATGGTCATGAAGACATTGCCGATGCTCTGTCTGTACTCAAGGGAAAAACCGTCGATGGTAGACCGGTCATAATTCGTCCCGTTAATCGCGTATCTGAAGTGAAAGATTGTCGTATGCTTTTTTTAGCATCAACGTTGGAAGATGACTCAGCCTTATTAAAGTTTGTACGGGAAACTGTTGGTCAGCCTATATTGACTGTGACTGATGATGAACGCCTGCAGGATAAAGGGCCTGCCATATTCTTGCGCCCGGACGGCTCTCGCCTCGTCTTTGAGGTTGATCAAGATGCTGTGGCCCGTGCCAATCTAGTATTGAGTTCGCGTCTGTTACGCTTAGCAAAAGCTGGCGGTATGCGTTAATGGGTATTGCTCGATGGTTTCGAAATCAAAAAATCCAAAGTAAGTTAATTTGGATTAATGTCTTAGTAGTTGCAATGGCATTGGCACCAACCTTGGTGCTGCTGCTGAGCTATGAATATTACGCGGCTCGTAAAGCAACCTTGCAAGAGATTCGAATTCAAGCCGCAATCGTTAGTGATAACGCTGCTGCAGCTTTGGCGTTCCAAGATGCGATCGCTGCCTCTGACGCATTGGCGACATTAACGTCCTCGCCGGATATGTTAAGAGCTTTTCTGGTCTTGCCGGATGATTCTTTATTAGCGGTTTATCGCCGTACTGATATTCCGGCTAGTGATGTGCACTCTGTCAAAGCGGTAACCGTCACAAACGAATGGTTGACCTGGAGTAAGTTTACACTCAGCCAGCCTGTGTATTTGAAATCGGAATATGTTGGCTCACTGGTGCTGGAGGTGAGTCTGGACTCGCTCTATCGGCGAATTCAACTGTATGTTTTGGTCGTAGCGCTAGTGTCATTGGTGAACATCATGCTTTCTCTCTGGCTTGCCATTAAGTTAAAAGACTCCATCACTAAACCGCTGGCACTCTTAATGGGTTCTGTAAACAGTATCCGGCAACAGCAAGACTACACCGTTCGACCCGTTATTGACTGCCCCGATGAGATTGGTGATTTGTCGCGCGCATTTCACGGCATGATGAATAATCTAGAGGAGAGGGATAAGCGGTTACAGGATTTGGCTTTTTATGATTCGGTTACCGGTTTGCCGAATCGACATTTTTTCCAAGAGCGGATAGCACAGGCCGTTGCAAATGCGGAGCGTTATAACACGCGGTGTAGTTTAATCTTTATTGATTTAGATGATTTTAAAATTGTCAATGATACCTTGGGGCACGACGTTGGTGATGCGTTGCTGGAGGTGATTGGTCAGCGTTTACGCAAGTTGTTGCGTCGCAACGATTTGGTATGCCGTATTGGTGGAGATGAGTTTGCTGTTATTCTGGAAAATATAGCAGACGATCAAGTACCGGTTATGCTGGCACTCAAAATTATTGCAACAATTTCAGAGCTTATTTCGTTAACGGGAAATGATATTTACGTTGGGGCTAGCCTTGGTATCAGTATCTTTCCTGACCATGCTACAACGACTACAGACCTGCTCAAAACAGCCGACACTGCTATGTATGTGGCTAAAGGGCATACGAAAAATACATATCATGTATATACCGCGGAATCCTAACAGCGCTATTCGTTTGCCCATTTCAAAAAGTGCGTAAACGGTGAGTGGAGGACAACCTCTAACAGATCTTTTAACGTTTTCGCGTGAAAAGGTAAGCGCCAACAACAATACACACTGCACCACCAATGTAAAAAAGCATAACTTCGTCAGTATTTGAGCCATTAAGGGTCTTAGATAATTTTGACTCGAGAGAACCTGACAGATCGTAACCCCAGAATACTAAGCCTGCACCTACCACCAGTAAAATCAAAGCAATTATCTTATTGTTAGCCATGTAAAATTCCTTAATAGATTAACGAAGTAGAGGCCATTATAGAGTGGCTGCGAATTAGCAAGGAAGTCTATTTGGAATTTTTTTTGTTGGTATGACGTTTTTACTCGTCATGTACGGGCAATAAAAGTAGCCAGTCTTTTAATAACAAAAGGGTCATTAAATAGATACAGGCCTAACAACGGGGCGGTAAACGAGGCTCTCTGACAAGAGAGCTAGAATTGATAAGTTTGCAGAGGTGAGTCCCAAAAGGAAATTTTGTTTACAGGGACTCACCTCTGCTTCTTTGGCTGCGGGCGTTATGGTGGTTAGCTTCCTTGGCCTTCTAATTTTGTTGCCTCTGCCCAGTTGCCATGCAAGCCATGACGCAGACGGAAAGGAAGTTTAATGCGTGCAATCGGGCCCTCGTTTACCTTTAGTGCATCGAATACCGCTAGATGACTGTAGTTTTTAAGGTGATCGTCAACCAGGCAGACCAGATAACCATCGCCTTCGGCTGCGTCCGGGGTGCGCGGGATAAAACAGGGCTCTTGTATGGAACCGGAGTCACCCATCCACCAGCTTTTTTCTTCACCAGTTTCCAAGTCAACGTGAGTTAGTGTATTTAATATGGCGGTAAACGCCCCGCCAGCACCGGCATAGGGTTTACTAGTATCAAATACCAGCATATAGCCATGACGATAGGGCTGGCTAACGTAGCGTTCGTCAATACGCGGAAATTCGCCGGCCAAATTGCTAAGGCGTTCCACATGCAATACATCGTCAGGGCTGTCCATATCTACGCTTAATCGGGATAAAAAGGGTAATCCAGCCTTGGCGTCGAAGGGTGCGCCGTGGATGTCTGGGAAAAAAGGCAGGCTGTTATTCGCTGCTACTGGAATATCGATATAAACTTTAGTGCCGACATTAAAGGCGTTCATGACATGACAGGCACAAAAGTTTGACGGCTTGTCAGCTTTAAACCAGCGAATATCATCACCGCTGCCGTTGCGCGGTAATACGCCAAGGTAAACTTGTTCGGTCGTGTCAAACTGGAAGTGTGGCTCGTTTCGTTCCAGCATTCCCCAGTTGGAGACGTAAGGAACAATATGGAACACGGCATAGTCGTCCGTAATGCCAAAATCATGCATCATGGAATAATAGGGGGCCTTGAATGTAATGGTTTTCAATACCTTTCCTTCAGGACTTATTTCGAAGTAGCAGGTGTCTTCGGTAAGCAGGCCTTCAGTCGCGTAACCAAAACCACAAAAGTTACCGGTTTTAGGATCGACTTTCGGGTGAGCCGTAAAGGTCGGAATATTTAGTTCACCGTCAAAGTCACTATAGCCTTCGGACTCAAGCGTAAGAGGGTCCATCATAAAGCAGGGGCTGTCTTCTTTCATGGCATAGAGCTTCCCTGCATGCACCATAACATTGGTGTTTGCGGTACCGCGAATCTGCCCTTTGACTGAGTCGTCATCGGTTAGCGGGTTTCGATAGGCTCCAAATAAGGCTTTTCCTGCCGCATTCTCCAGTTTCCACTTATCGGTTTTTACGTAGCGTTGCTTGAAGTCCACTTTGCCGTTGTTAAATCGAAATAAACTCACCGAGCCATCGCCATTGAAGAATTGATCGTTTTCAAACTTGGGAGGAAATTGCGGGTCGGGATGAACACGATGGAAAGCGCCGTTTATCGATTTCGGCAGATCCCCTTCAATTTCGAGGTCATGAATATCCACTTCAAAGCGGTTTAACTGCATTGTTTCCGTAAAGCCGGGGTTGTTAGGAAAATGGGCCATAGTAATGTTCCTCTATTGTTGTTCTGTAGTATTGCGACCTTTGGCAAATAGTAACGAATGTTATTGTTTTGAGGTTGATATGAATCAAATAGAGGGCAGGTAACGGTTTTATCAGGTTTCTCAACTTAATGGGCTGAAAGCAAACGTGTCTGATAGGCCAATAAAACTGTGTATTTTGAAGGGGTACTGACAGGCGAAGAAAAAAATTTGACGATGGTTTTTGAATTTACTGGATCGTTTGCGAGTGGCCTGTTAACGTCCGTGAGTTCTTAGATATTGTGCTGCGAGCTAGCTGACAGTATGGGTCTACACCAACGCAAAGAGGAGTTATTTATGAGTATTCAAGTAGGTGATAAATTGCCAGAAGCCACTTTCAAGGTGAAAGGTGAAGACGGGATCAGTGAGCTGACGACCAGTGAACTATGTACTGGCAAAAAGGTGGTGCTGTTCGCCGTGCCGGGGGCATTTACACCGGGCTGTACAATGACTCATTTGCCGGGGTTTGTTGTGAATGCCGATAAGATCAAGGCTAAAGGGGTTGATCATATCGTTTGTACCAGCGTGAATGATGCTTTCGTGATGGGAGCCTGGGGCGAAAGTCAGAATGCCGAAGAAATTATCATGGCAGCGGATGGTTCTGCCGCGTTTGCCAAAGCTGTAGGTTTGACACTGGATCTCGATGCTGCCGGTTTAGGCTTGCGTAGCAAGCGTTACGGTATGATTGTTGAGGATGGTACTGTGACTTATTTGGGCGTCGACGAAAAAGAGATTGTTGCGAGTTCTGCCGAAACCATCCTCGGTAAATTGTAAGCGTTGTTAACGCTTGTAGCTTGGTTGTTCAAAAACCGGTGTTCATGGCACCGGTTTTTTTTGCATTTTAAGCCAGGTTTTTGCGATTATTCTGGTTTAGTATTGGCTCTTTCAGTGTCTACTTTAGCCGGCTACAGCTTGGTTTGATTCGGAGTTTTAACGCATGGGTGATGTGTTGCCGTTTAAACGGCCTAGCGCAAAAGAAAAGCATAAGGGCAAAACGCTTTGTCGCAGTGGGTTTCACAAATGGGTAGTGGTTAAAGAAAAGCAGTTTGATGTGAAACAGGGGCGTTTGGTGACATTGTCACGTTGCAGCCGCTGTGGGCAGGAGAAAGTAGAAGCCAAGTAAACAGCAGTCTGCCAGATACCTCCAGCAGACTGGATAGACGCTTAATGGTCGCAGTCTGGGCCATGCACATGGCCATGGGTCAACTCTTCTTCTGTAGGTTCGCGAACACCGACAACCTCAACATCAAAGTGCAGCCGTACCCCCGCCAATGGGTGGTTGCCATTAATAGTGACCGTGTCACCTTCCACCGCAATGACTTCGACAACCTGGTGTCCGTCTTGTGTTTCAGCGTGAAACTCCATACCTACTTCTAACTGATCAACACCGCCGAATGCGTCTCGGGGTAATTGTTGAATGAGTAGTGGATCCACATCACCATAGCCTTGTTCTGGTTCAACGACTACGCTCAGTTTGTCACCGACGCTTTTGCCCGTGAGTTCAGCCTCCAGACCTGGCACAAGATTTAAAGCACCGTGAAGATAATCCAGAGGTGCTTGGCCTTCAGATGTGTCGATGGTTACGCCCTCATCATCCTTTAGTGTGTAGTGGATGCTGGCGACTTTTTTATCGGCAATTTGCATAGTGTTTTCCTGTTTTAGGCAAATGACAGCTTACGCAAGTAAGCCGGGAATTGAAGTTTGATTGTTAGGGCTAAAGCCCGTGGGGTTGTTAATTGGTACTGCTGCTTAGGCCTGTTACGGCAGTGCCGTCGAGAGTGGCTTCATCGAGGTTGAGTTCGTAGCCTTTACCATCTTCCCAGTGTTGCAAGCGGATGATCATGTAATTCCAGGCTGGTGCAAACCATATAAACGTTTTCCGCTTCTCGGTATGGTCGCGCAGCCGTTCCACTTTTAATGTTTGCAGGTAGCCTACCTTAGTGTCCAGCCATTCTTCCCCGGCTATCTTGAAAGTGTAGTGTTTTAAGCTGCCGCCGTCAGCAATTTGATAGCCATTTAGTGGTAGCTTTTGCAATAAGTCCTGACGCATTTGTAGCTGATAACTAAGTTTGTCCAGCGCTGCCAGTGGTATATCCATGCTCCAAGGCTTGTTTTGTACATCATTGATGACCCGCTGTTTAGCCCAATCAAAATATAAGTATGCGTGCCTGTCCCGCCCTAGACCTTCACGGTGATATTCGTACTTCAGTGGCTGCAGGTAAATCTTGTTGTTGCCAGCGTCAGATAACCAGGTGAATTGCGAGATTTCAGTAATTGTAGCAATCCAGGAATCTGCTTCGAAGCGCAGTTGAAAAGTACCGTTGTCCAGTTCTGATAACTCTCGAAGGGCTTTGACTCTGATGCCATGATACTTGGCTTTATAAACTGCTCGAAACGGCTTGAGGTACCCGCTAGTGACTGTATTGGGCGAGTCAGACGCAAACAGCACACTGCTGAGTAGCATGCTCAGTACTGCGATGTAGTGCTGTATGCTCGCCATGATGGTCTCTGGTGTTAACGGACAGAATTGCGCCGTCTAATGGTCACAGGTATCGATGATATGTCCACAACTGGGCAAGGGATTCCCATCAAGATGGCTTTGGCCGTTGTTCATAGTCAATCGTCCCGTGGCAAACCAGTTCACCGCCAAGGGGTAAATAATATGCTCCTGAACTTGAACGCGTTTTGCCAGACTGTCCTCGGTGTCGTCGGTTAATACCGGTACTTTCGCCTGGATAGCCGCGGGTCCTCCGTCTAATTCTGCAGTCACAAAGTGCACGGTAACCCCATGTTCTTTGTCGCCCGCCTCAATAGCCCGTTGATGGGTGTGCAACCCTTGATATTTGGGTAGTAGAGAAGGGTGTATGTTGAGCATGCGGCCAAGGTAATGTTGAGTAAATGCGGGTGTCAGTATCCGCATAAAACCAGCAAGTACGACAAGCCCGGGCGCGTAAGTGTCAATTGCCTGGGTTAGGGCATGGTCAAACGCTTCGCGATTGTCGAATTGCTGGTGTTCGATAGTGATAGCGGGTATGCCAGCTTGCTCTGCTCGCTGCAGACCAAGCACATGCGCGCGATTACTAATCACCGCGCGAATATCTATGGGCAGTGAACCATCGAGCTGGCCGTCTATTAAGGCCTGTAAATTACTGCCACTGCCAGAAATCAGAACGACAACCGGCAATGTTTTGGATTTAGCCTGCTGCATCTAGCGTTAACCTAACCCGTTCAGTTCGACTTGCTCTTCGTCAGCCGTCGCATTAGCGATATAACCGACTTCAAAAGCCGTTTCGCCGGCAGATTTAAGCAGTGCCAAAGCGGTGCCCTTGGTCTCTGCAGGTACACAGATAATCATGCCTACACCACAGTTAAAGGTGCGGTACATCTCACGGTCTGCCACATTGCCCTGTTCGCGTAACCAATTGAATACTGCAGGCATTTCCCAGCTCTGTGTATCGATAACGGCTTTCGCATTTTTAGGCAGTACACGTGGAATGTTTTCCAGCAGGCCACCGCCAGTAATATGGGAAAGAGCGTGTACCGGTGTTTGTTTCATTACACTTAACAGCGACTTTACATAGATGCGCGTAGGCTCAAGCAGGGCATCACCTAATATTTTGCCGTCGATAGACTGACTTAGGTCAGCATTACTGACTTCAATGATTTTACGAATCAAAGAATAACCATTGGAATGCGGACCACTGGATGCCAATCCAATGAGAACATCACCGGCTTGCACTTTGCTACCGTCAATAATTTCATCTTTTTCTACAACACCCGTACAAAAGCCAGCCAAGTCGTAATCTTCGCCGTCATACATGCCGGGCATTTCCGCCGTTTCACCACCGACGAGCGCACAACCGGCTAGTTCACACCCAGCGCCGATGCCTGTTACTACGCTGCTGGCGATATCAACGTCTAGCTTGCCAGTCGCATAATAGTCGAGGAAGAACAGTGGCTCCGCGCCAGCGACGATCAAATCGTTGACACACATTGCAACAAGGTCAATGCCTATGGTGTCGTGGCGGTTTAAATCCATGGCCAGGCGCAGTTTGGTGCCAACACCGTCTGTGCCCGATACGAGCACTGGCTTTTTGTAGCCACTGGGAATTTCACATAAGGCACCAAATCCGCCCAAACCGCCCAGCACTTCAGGGCGCTGTGTGCGTTTGGCAACACCTTTGATGCGTTCAACCAGATCGTTGCCCGCATCAATATTAACGCCGGCGTCTTTGTAACTTAATGATGGTTTGTTTGCTGGGGTATCGCTCATAAGGGTCCGGTCTGATTGCTGGTGAATGAGATATAGTGGCAACGTTTATGGCAGAGCAGGTCGTAATGGGAGTGGTTCCAGTGACTGGCATTCACTCTTGTGATCTTACCTGCAATGCAGCAGAACAACGGCTGACTACACAAAGGGCGCGTATTTTAGCAGCTAAATTCGTCCTGCGTCATGGATAAATTCTGTGCGGCAGGCCCAAATTTTGTTTAATCCTGCAGTAATCCGTTTGACCCGCACCGAGCCATTGTCGACAATGGCGGGCGCAGAGGCATCGAGCACATACAATGAGACGTTTTATGGGGCAAATTAACAACAGTATTAGCAACCTTCTTGTCTGTTTACGAAGGATTGGCAGGAGTGTCCACCTGTTGGTTTTCGTGGCGGTGGTGCAGGCCGGTGCGACCTATGCCGACGACAATAAAGACTTTTACAAAACTGTACATTCAGTGACCGACCAAAGTGTTGCTCAGCGCAACAAAGCGATAAAAGAAGGCTTTGACCGATTGCTGGTGCGACTTTCTGGCCAGGTGAATGCGCCGTCAAACCCTAGAGTGCTTGCCGCCAAACGCCATGCCAGTACTTACGTGCAGGAATTTCGTTACTTTCAAGCGATACCGAATGAGAGCGAGGCTGCAACCAATGGCGAGTCAAACGGTAGCGCGACCAACCTGAATGCTGCTGCAACCCCGGGTACGCAGTTGGAGCTACATTTTTCTGAACGAGCTGTATTGCAGCTGTTGCGCAGTGCATCATTACCCTTTTGGCCCCCTGATCGTCTGCGCTTGTTGTTGTGGTTGGTTGCAGATGATTATCAGACCGGCTTGCATTGGCTGACACCTCAAGAAGAACCTGGCTTGGTCAGTGCGCTTGAACGTCAGTCTCGCCAGTTTGGTGTGCCAATGACCTTACCATTGTTGGACTTACAGGATTTGGTCGTTATTTCTCCCGAACAGGCCTGGGCGCTGGATAGTGACGCCTTAGATACTGCCTCTGCCCGTTACGGTGTGCAGGGGATATTAATTGGGCGCTTTGCGAAAACATCGCAAGGGCGTTGGCGCAGTAGCTGGACCTTTAAACTAAACGGTGCTGAACGCGTGCATGACGAGCAAACCGAAACTGTGCTCAGCGGACTGGATAGTGCGCTGAGAGACACCATGAGTGCCCTGGCGGCGCGTTATGCTATTGTGCCAAGCGCTGATGGGCCGCAAGGTGTTGTTGTTAAAGTGCAAGGTATCGGAGCTTTCGCTGCTTATGAAGGCGCCTTACGTTATTTTGAGCAGTTACCAATGGTTCGCTCTTTAGCCGTGTCTACCGTGATTGGGCCGGAGTTAACGTTGACGTTATTTACAGAGGGCAGCCTGGATCTACTCAAAGAACGACTGTTGCGAGATGGTAAGTTGGAATATGTGGACGTGATTGATAACGGTTCATCACAATGGCCGCGTGAGGCAATAGGAACGGTGAGTAATCCCATCTTGTTGCGTTGGCCGCGAGCTTGAGAGATAGGTGCAAGGCCCAGTGGTATTATCGCGCCATGATTAAAATATGGTAAAGTCGTCGCCTTTGATTGAATCAATGAGTCAAGGTTGGCGCTCGGTCTTTGTAATGCTATCAGCAGCCCTGCTGGAAAAACAGGCTGAGATAGGTTGTAACACGAGCGTTAAACGTCAGTGCTCATGTGTTTTGCGTTTTGAAATTTGTAGCGTTAAGGCGATATGAGCGGTGTAACTCCCCAGCAGCTTTCTCTCGGCATCTCTTTGAATGATGATGCCACCTTTCGCAATTTTTATGTGCCAGCTGGCAGCCCCAATGCACAGGTTGTAGCAAGTTTAGAACTGCAGCTAAGTCCATTGGGTGAGCATTGTATCCTGTTGTGGGGGGAGTCTGGAGTAGGCTTGACACACCTTCTTCAAGCAGCTTGCCATCATGCCCGCGAACAAGGTTTACACGCGCAATATTTGCCTCTGAAGGATATGTCAGGGTTTGACCCAGTGCCATTACTGGATGAGCTGGATGGGCAAGATCTAGTCTGTCTTGATGCTATCGATGTGATTGCCGGTCATTCTCTTTGGGAACGTACGTTATTTCATTTTTTTAACAGATCTCGAGATGCTGGCAAACGTTTAGTCATTGCATCGCATGCCGCGCCGGCTCAACTGGGTGTTGAACTTTCTGATTTGCAGTCTCGTCTTCAGTGGGGCGTCACTTATAGAGTCCAACGTTTAAGTGATGAAGAAAAATGTGCGGCTTTGGCCTTGCGCGCACGTGGCCGCGGCTTGGAGATGAATGATGAAGTTAGTCAGTACATAATCAAGCGTGCTCCGCGAGACATGAACGATCTATTTTATTTGTTGGAGCGCCTTGATGACGCTTCACTTGCTGAGCAGCGACGTTTGACAATTCCTTTTGTAAAACATGTGCTGGCGCTGTAATGCGCTATCTTCTGGTTTACCTAGTTAACGGCTGCGTTTTAGTCACACTATAACTTTATCTGATACTTGCCTCGCCCGCGTAACGTTTTTCTGGCAAGTAGTTTGTTAATAATTATTTGCTCGCAAAGTTTTATTTGAGATTTCTATGTCTAATTCTCCAGCGTCGCAGCAACGCTTATTGCTCACGTTAATTACATTAGGCGGTTTCGTTGTCGGCCTGTCATTTTCATTAGTAGGTGTTATTGCGCCGCAAATCGCCGTGACTTTTGAAGCAGATTCAGTGTTAACCAGTTGGTTAGCAAATGCCTTTTTACTGGCGAGTCTGTTTTCCCAGTTACCCGCGGGCCGCTTGGCCGATATTGTAGGTCGCAGGCGGGTCTATCTTGGCGGTTTGATGTTGTATCTTTGTGGTGGGGTGCTTTGTTCTGTTGCGACAGATATATACTCATTATTGGGGTTTCGCGTTTTACAAGGTATTGGCTCATCTTGTGTGTTTGCCACTGGAATGGCAGCTTTGTACGACGTTTTTCCACGGGAAAAGCGCGGAATGGCAGGGGGAACACTCATCGCGGGCATTTATCTTGGTTTGACCTTTGGTCCGCTAGTCGGTGGCTTTGTGTCAGAGTATTTTGGCTGGCGTATGGTTTTTCTCGTGCCGGTACCGTTGGGGTTGTTAGTTTTTGCGCTGATGACTTCCACGCTAACGGGAACGCCCGCACAGCGGCCTGACGCAAAATTTGATTATTTGGGTGCGTTGCTGTGCGTCGTTTGGGCTTCTGCCTTTGTATTTGGTATGACTCGCTTGCCGTCTTACTTAGCAGCCGTAATGATATTCATCGGTGTTTCCGCATTTATTATTTTTGTACGTTTGCAATTGCGTTCACCACAGCCGTTGTTGAGAGTACGAATTTTTGCTGAAAATCGGATGTTTGCCTCGTCGTTGGTGGTGGCTTTTTTAATGTATACCTGTACGGCGGCAAGTATGTTTGTGTTGAGTTTTTACTTGCAGCTAGTGCTAGAGTTTACTCCCAAATACGCTGGGGTAGTCTTGGTAGTGCCGGCTATATTTATGGCTATTTTTGCGCGGCCTGCCGGGCGCCTGTCAGACCGCATTGAACCACGGTTTCTATGCAGTTCAGGGATGCTAGTCAGTGCTTTGGGGTTTTCCTGTCTAGTGCTTACCGATGCGCAAAGCTCTATTTATCAGGTGGTGTTGGGAACAAGCCTGATGGGCCTGGGGTTTGTGTTTTTCTCATCGCCAAATAATAACGCTATTCTTGGCGGTGTGCCTGCGCACGATTTAAGTGCTGCTGCGGCCTGTGCGAATATGGCACGAGATTTCGGGAATGTTATTGGGCTTGCAGTCGTTGCCATCAGCTTTAGTCTGTTTTTACACGGCGCGACCCTGCAGGATGCCAGTACTGATGATCTACAGCAGGCTATACATTTTTGTTTGTATTACTGCATTGCCGCATCAATACTTGCGTCAGGTTTGTCATTAATGCGAGGGGATTTGCGTAGCAAAGCGGAAGCGGTTGAATCGTAATATTTTTCCGATTGCCTTTTGTGAATCGAACAATCGGGTTGCTGGAGTGGGGCCCGCTTCGCGACAATAGTCGCTAGGCGGGACAGTTTTTATTGGCTTATGTCGCAGCTCAAACACTGCGCATATATGTTGTTTGGGTCCTGTAATAAGCGCACCTGTGACCACATGGTACTGCCCAGATCTTTCAAATAGAGCGCCGCTTGACTGGTTGGGCCGGAGAAAGTTAGTCCAGGTAACCAGGCGCTGACTTGCTGGCTTAACTGACGCAAAAACATCTCTTTGGGTGAAAGCACACGTGTAACGGGTACGACTTTATAGTTATCCAGGCCTGCCGCGTTCGCCGTTGCTTCGATTACGTTTTCAAGGTTGCCGAGATCATCCACTAAGCCCCGTTCTTTTGCCATTGTTCCTGTCCATACTCTGCCCTGCGCGATACGGTGAACATCATTGCGGCTCTTTCCACGCGCTTCGCCCACTATGGATAAAAAGCGTTCGTAGATGTTGTCGACACCCGATTGAATGGCTCGTTTGCTGCCTTCCGACATTGGGCGATCGGGACGGAACATGCCGGCAAACTGTGTGGTGGCAACGCCATCTGTATTCACCCCATACTTGGCCAGTGTTTTTTCAAAGGTTGGAATAATGCCAAATACGCCGATCGAGCCAGTAATGGTTGTCGGTGTAGCCCAAACTTTATCGCCGGCCATGGCAATCCAATAGCCGCCGGAAGCGGCGACTGAGCCCATGGATATATAGATTGGAAAGTTTGGCCCACGAACTCGCTTCAGGTTCAAAATAGCGTTACGAATTTCTTCTGACGCAAATGCGCTTCCACCAGGACTGTCAATGCGGATCACAAGGCCTTTGAGGTTCGTGTTACTGGCAGCACTATCCAACATTTTCATCATTGTCGTACTGCCAATCGAGCCTTCTGGTTGTTCGCCATCTAAGATAGAACCGCGAGCTGTGAGCACGCCAATAGCGCCAGGCGCATCTTGTTGCGGTGCGATTTGGTGGATGTAGTGTCTGTGGTCTATATGTCGGAAGACATTGTTTTTCTGATCTTTACCAATGAATTGGATCAGGCTTTGGTTGACCTGCTGACTATTCATTACCTCGTCGACCAGGCCTGTTTCAAGGGCCAGCTTACTTGCATCACCATGGAATTTTTGCAAATGGCTATCGAGGTTATTGGCATAATCGTGAATGGTGCCTGGCTCAAGGTGACGTAATGACTCGATATGGGTCTGGTAGGTAGTCCAGAGTTCAGACAATAATTTACGATTGTGCTCTTTCGAGGCTTCAGACATATCGTTGCGAATAAGGGGCTCTACGGCATCCTTGTATTGGCCCACTCGAAATACATGCGCCTGTATCTCGAGTTTATCTAATGCTTCTTTGAAATAGTTGCCGTAATTCGCGAAGCCGGTAATAGCAACATTGCCCATAGGCGGCAGGTAAATGGTATTGGCATAGCTGGCGAGAAAATATTGTGCCTGCGAATAGCTATCGCTGTAAGCATAGATTGGTTTTCCACTCTCGCGAAAGCGTTCCAATGCAACACCGATTTCTAACATTTTACTGAGGCCGGCGCCGGTTAAATGCGTGAGATCAAGCACTAGACTATTAATACGGTTATCACTTCTCGCTGCGTCTACCGCTTTAATAACGTTTGAGACCAGGGTTTCGGTTTGAAAGTTGTTTTCATTTTCATTAATGATCTGACTCACTGGGTCTATGTAGCTTAGTTGATCTACCAGTGTGCCGGTTAGCGTAAGTCGCAGGGCGATGTCGCTGGGCATTTCACGCACTTCTTTGGGCCAAATACTCGCGACAATGAAAAGCACAATGACTAAAAACAAAATATTCGCGAGCGTGTTACGCAGCCACGTGATAGCGCTGCCTATAAAGCCAAAAAAACGGCGCAGAAATCCGGGTTTAGTTTCCTTCATAAAAACCTCTTTGGTTAATGATCATTCCGTGTGGCAATCCACTGAAAGTAGTTTCCATGTTGCAGCCAGCGACTGGTCATCATAGCGGCAATAAACAAAATGACACTTAAGGCCAGTGCGATAGCATCGCTCAGCGTAGAATTTGGTGCGCCAACTTCTACTACGTAGGCAGTGAAATAAAGCAGTGTGGCAAAGCAGAGCCAGCTGAACGTTTTGTAATGACGCTTTATCATGCCCGGTACAAAAATGATCAGTGGCACTGTTTGAACCAGAAAAAAGCGCAGGGAGCCGTCACTTGCGAGTAAATTGTTGAGAGCGAATAAGCCAATAAGTCCGAGGTAGCTGATCCAGGTGATTTTTAAACCTGCCAGCGCTCTGGTCAATAAGGTTTTCGCTTTAACGGCAGCTTCTTCCAGTGTTGGTTGTAGGTCTGCAGTGTCTTCAGAGTTAGATGCCATATATTGTCCAGCGGGTTCAGTCGTTCAAAATTGTGGTTTTGCTATTGGTTGTGGGTATTGATTACATATACAAATAGGTTCGGTGCCTTGGTTACGGTAACTCCTATGTATATGTGCCTTGTAATGCCAGCGCCAGCTGACCAAGTCGTTTACCCAGTGTCAGGCAAATCTGACGTTCGTGGGCATCTAGCTGACCTTCCTGATTTCCAGCCGACCACTGCGATGCGCCGTAGGGTGTGCCGCCACGCTGAGTCTGGCTCAGGGCCGGTTCACTATAGGGGACACCTACCAGTGTCATGCCGTGATGTAATAGCGGCAACATCATCGACAACAACGTGGCTTCCTGGCCACCATGTAAGCTTGCTGTGGATGTAAATACTGCTGCAGGTTTGTTGACCAGCTTGCCACTTAACCAAAGATCACTGCTGCCATCCAGAAAATACTTGAGTGCCGCGGCCATATTACCAAAGCGGGTGGGGCTCCCGAGCGCGAGACCCGCACAGTTTGCGAGGTCGTCATAGCTGCAGTACATGGCTCCATCTTCAGGAATCGCGGGCGCAGAGGCTTCTATATCGGTAGAGATCCCAGGAACTGTTCGGATTCTCGCTTCAATGCCGGAGCATTGCTCAATCCCGCGAGCGATTTCCAGCGCCATTTGCCGAGTGCTGCCCTGAAGACTGTAGTAAAGCACTAAGATATAACGTGATTCTGACATGGAATTCCTGCTGTGGCGGTTAAGGTTGGTGAATTCAATGCGCGGCGGTGTGCGGCTACGGTTTAATTAGCGTAAGTACATTTTCCGGCGGTCTACCCAGCACCGCTTTATCGTCGCGGACGACAATGGGGCGTTCGATAAGCTTGGGGTATCGCACCATCATGTCTATCAAGTCAGCCTCGCTGAGTGATGGGTCTTTCAGGTTGTTGTTTTTATAATCATCCTCGCCTTTTCGCAGTAGCTCTCTGGCTGATATGTTCAGCTTTTTCAGCAAACCTTTTAACTGCGCCTTAGTGGGCGGAGTTTCCAAGTAGAGAACAACCTCCGGTGTAATTCCGTTGTCTTGCAGAATTTGCAGAGTTTGACGGGATTTCGAGCAGCGAGGGTTGTGATAAATAGTGACACTCATTTTGATGGGTCCTGCGCTAGGTTTGTGATCAGTGGGTATGCCTGATAGCTTCCCATAAATTTACCGCGCCTATACTATCAGCACTGCGTGAAAAGTCATTGTGAGTGTGCAGGATTTTGTCATTACGTCGGATAGTGTGTATGTTTGCAGTTCATTGACCGCCTCAGGGTCTTGGCTGAATTATAAGGTTTTTATCTTCCATGCTTAAGTCTGTGCATAACACCAGTGAACCGTCGTGGCAGGAGCGCCTGCGACGTTGGTTTCATGATTCACGGCGTTTCTTGGCGCATTTTGGTCGCCAGATTATTGCCAAGGGTTGTCAAAAGAGTGCTGCGGCGCTGACTTACATGACATTGTTTGCCATTGTGCCGTTGATGACGGTTGTGTATTCAATGTTTTCCCTTATTCCTGCTTTTAAAGGGATGGGGGATACTGTTCAGTCATTTATCTTTACTAATTTAGTTCCAAGTGCTGGTCAGGAAGTGCAAACCTACCTGGCAGGCTTTTCTGAGCAGGCCCGGAATCTGACCTTCGTCGGCGCGGGGATGTTGCTGATCACCTCCTATTTAATGCTGAAAAATATCGAGAAGACCTTCAATGCTATTTGGGATGTGGCCGATGCGCGCAGCGGTTTGCAGAATTTTTTATTGTATTGGGCTGTGTTAAGTCTCGGTCCATTGTGTCTAGGCATTGGCTTAGCGATGAGCACGTATCTGTTATCGCTGCGTTTGTTGGTCGGCGAGTACGATAGCTTGGGATTATTGCCCCAGTTTTTGCAGTTTTTTCCCTGGGTACTGACCAGTGCTGCGTTTACGTTGCTGTATTTGGCAGTACCGAATTGCAAAGTGCGTTTTCGTGATGCTGCATTGGGTGGCATGGTCACGGCATTTTGCTTTGAAGTTACCAAAGATGTTTTCACCTGGATTGTGGGGCGTAGCAGCTTCGAATTAATTTATGGCGCGTTCGCTGTGGTGCCGTTATTTTTGCTTTGGATTAATATATTGTGGATGATTGTGTTGGGTGGTGCTGTATTGGTCCGCTCTTTGGGTGCGTATCAAGCCGAGTTGCGGGGGAGCCCTTACCCGCCTCTCATTGCGGCTTTGCGAGCTTTGTGGGTACTTAAAAGTCGTGGACAAAAAAAAGGTTTATCGGTTTACGATATCCATATGGTGCAGAGCGGGATTGCGCCCTCACAATGGCGCCCATTGCGCAAACAGATGATTGAAAGTGGATTGATGGCGGAAACCCACTCGGGTAAGTACGTGCTGACTTGTGATCTAGACGATATAACCCTGAACACATTGGCTGAAAAGGTTGACGTTCAGAAAAGCCTGCCCAGTGATACGTCGCGTTTGCGGGCTTTGCCATGGTTTGTGGCATTGGAAGAGCGTATGAGTAAACTGGAAGCTTATCGTCACGAGTTACAAGCGGTATCTGTTGCAGAGTTATTCGCTCAAACCGATGCGAGTGAAAGCATTGTGGACACTGCCGCTACAAGTGCCAACAAGGACTTAGAGGGAACACATTGACCTCAATAATGCCTTTAAAAACATCTTTCATCGCTTTTGGTTTTTGCATCGCGTCGTTATTGGTGGGTTGTGAGCAGAACCAGCACTCGTTGGCACTCCTCGATACTGCTCCTTTGACTCTACCTGAACCCGAGGGGCGGTGGGTAGTTGTTAACTATTGGGCCGAGTGGTGCAAGCCCTGTCTTAAGGAAATTCCAGAATTAAACCTGCTGGACCGGGATTCCGGCGATAAGGTAAGGGTGATTGGTGTGAATTTTGACGGTTTGCAAGGAGATGACCTGAGAGCGGCCAAACAGCGTTTTGCCATTAGTTTCGATTTGTTATTGGAGGATCCGCGAACCATACTGGCGTTCGCTGCGCCGACAGCTATCCCGGTGACTTATTTAATTGAGCCAGAAGGCAGTATTGCTGCAAAGTTGGTGGGGCCGCAGACGAAGGAGACGTTGCTGGCTGAAATAGAGCGCTTGCAGAATTCCCATAACCGCCTTTAATTAGGTAAGGGTGGCCATATAACGTGTGTAGCCGTCTATAATTCAAAAGTGGTGTTGTTTTGTTGTTTTGTTGATTTGGTTGAAGGAAGTTTATGTCGATACCGTTGTTGATCTGTGATGATTCAAATATGGCCCGCAAGCAAGTCATGAGAGCCTTGCCGGAGGACTGGGATGTCGAGATTACTTATGCCACTAATGGGGTTGAGGGTATTGAAGCTATTCGTGCGGGGCAGGGCGAAATGGTTTTTCTGGATTTAACTATGCCGGAAATGGACGGTTATCAGGTACTGGAACACGTGAAAGCGGAAGGCCTGAAAAGTGTGGTGATTGTTATTTCTGGTGACGTTCAGCCCGAAGCTCGCGAGCGAGTGCTAAAGCTTGGAGCTCTTGAGTTTATTCGCAAACCAATAAATCAGGAAAAGCTCACAGACGTGCTGCAAACCTATGGATTGTTGTAATATGGCCATTGGTCCAGGGATCTTGCCTGGTATAACTACAATACAGAGTCAATAAATGCCTAATTCGCTACCGTTCAGTGAAGATTGTCGCGATGCCCTGCAAGAAGTAAGCAATGTTGCTATGGGAGTTGCTGGAGAATCTCTGGCTCTCTTGACTGACAGTTTTGTGCAGCTTTCTATTCCGCGTATCCGCTATTTTCAATCGGGTGGGTTAAGCGAAGCTCTGGTTGATTTGCCTGCTGATGGGCTGGTTTCTGCTGTTGGCAGTTTCTGGCCTTTGTATGAGAACCAAAGCCTTGACGACATTTATGCGCTGGTAGTGGTGACTGACCAGTCATTTGCTGATTTAGGTCGACAAATGAGTCGAGCAGCGAGCACTGACAGTGATCAAGCGGGTTTACTGAAAGATATTGCCGCGACCCTGATTAAGAGCTGTCTGCCTGAGTTGCAGGAACAGCTGGCGCAAAATGTAAATAAGTCATTAAGCTTGCCGGTGCTGGATATTCAGTATTTGGTTAGGCATCAGCCAGTTGCAGATTGCGCCTTACCTGAGCCTTTGTCTGTGGAGGGCTTTTTGAGCGTAGAAATTAATTATCACCTGGAAGCTCATGCGTTCAATTGTGACTTGGTGCTTCTCTTCCCCACCAGTGTGCTCCCTACGTTGCAAGGCCAACTGGAAACGTTGCTGAAATAGCCTGTTTGTGGGGTTGTAGCGAGTTATAAGCGACGGTCTAGGTCTGTGTTTAGTGGTTAATTCGATGCTGGTCTTTCATAATACTGTAATTATCTGTTTCGTTTCCCCGCGTAGTCACCTATAATGCGCGCCGTTGACAGTTCTGGTTAATTAGTTTTACCCGTCACTGCTTTTTTCAATCGATAAATACCACTTAGCCTATTAGTGCAACCGGGTTTAGAGAACTCGCACGTTGATATTTTTTGGGGCCGGGTGGTAATCACCTTTATACAGGTCACAATTAAATGTCATCCGAATCTACCCTCGATTTTGCAGCGTTGGGGCTGCCTGCTTTTCTTTGTAAATCACTCGCCGCTGTAGGTTACGAGCAGCCATCGCCGATTCAGGCGCAAAGTATTCCCGTGTTATTGGAAGGTCGCGATTTGCTGGGCCTGGCGCAGACTGGTACCGGTAAAACGGCTGCCTTTGCATTGCCACTGCTAGCGCGCATGAACCTTTCAGAAAGTAAACCTCAGGCGCTTATTTTGGCACCGACTCGTGAACTGGCGATTCAGGTCAGTGAAGCCATTCAGAAATACGCCAACGGTATGCGCGGTTTCCACATCGCGCCAATTTATGGCGGTTCAAGCATGGGAAGCCAGCTGCAAAAGCTGCGTCGTGGGGTTCACGTTGTTGTGGGTACTCCTGGTCGTGTGATGGACCATTTACGTCGTGGTACTCTTGATTTGAGTGCGCTACAAACAGTTGTGCTTGATGAAGCTGATGAAATGCTGCGAATGGGTTTTATCGATGACGTTGAGTGGATTCTTGAGCATACACCAAAAACGCGTCAAGTTGCCTTGTTCAGTGCGACTATGCCTCCAGCGATTAAAAAAATTACAACCAATTATTTAAATGATCCGGTGCGGATTCAAATCGAATCAAAAACAAAAACTGTTGAAAAAATTACTCAGCAATTTGTTTTGGTGAATAACAACAGCCGTAAACTAGATGCTTTAACCCGTATTTTGGAAGTGGAATCTTTCGACGCGGCAATTATGTTTGTGCGCACCAAAACTGCAACGGTGGAATTAGCACAAAAGCTCGAAGCGCGCGGTTATTCCTGTGCCGCATTGAATGGTGATATTAACCAGCGTCAGCGTGAAATGACCATTGATCAATTGAAGAAAGGTGAAGTTGATTTGCTGATCGCTACTGACGTTGCTGCCCGTGGTATCGATGTGCCTCGCGTGACGCATGTTATCAACTATGATATTCCTTACGATCAGGAAGCTTACGTTCATCGTATTGGTCGTACAGGTCGCGCAGGTCGTGAAGGTAAGGCTATATTATTTATCAACCCTCGTGAACGCCGCTTACTACAGTCGATAGAAAAAAATACTGGCCAAAAAATTACTGAAATTCGTTTGCCTACCAGCGAAGAGTTAACGCAACAGCGTGTTCAGCAGTTTCATGAATCTGTATTGAGTGTGGCAGCTGAGCAGCCATTGGATGAAATGCACAAGCTGGTGACAGAGCTTGTTAATGCCTCTGAGTTGCCATTGACGGATATCGCTGCTGCTTTAGCGCACCTGGCTCAAGCTGACAAACCCTTGTTTGTGGAAAAAGACCGCGCACTTGATGAGCCGGTTAAAGGTCGCCGTGAATCAAGTGATTCTCGCGAGCCGCGTGACCGCAAAGGTCGTGATCGTGCTGCTGGCCCACGCAGAAAGCCTGGTCAAAAATCCGATGTTGAGATGGAGACCTATCGTGTTGCCGTTGGCCGAAACCAAGGTATCAAGGTAGGTAATCTGGTTGGCGCAATTGCGAACGAAGCGGATTTAGATAGCCAGTTTATTGGTGATATCAAACTACATGATGATTACAGTTTGGTACAGTTGCCTGCGGGTATGCCAAAAGCTGTTTTTCAGTTGCTAAAGAAGGTTCGGGTTTGTAGCTTGCCATTAAATATCGAAGTGGCCACTGAAACCATGGGGCATGACAGCCGTGGCCCTAAAAAACCGAGTCGTAGCAAGCCTGCAGCGGATAAACCAGTAAAACGTAAGCCACGTAAAGAGCTGGGTAGCGAAGATTTCTAATCTTCTGGCTGTTGGCGACGATACAGCATTTGCCTTGTTCTCTTGAGGGGGTAGAATGCGGTGTTGTTTTAGCAGACAGTCAGGGTTAGCTTGTGCAGATCGATTGGGATTCTTGTTGGGCCGCTGTATGGCGGCCACGAAAAAGTAACTTGCGTCCAGTCGTGGCGCTAGATTCAGTGCAGTTAGACCAGCTCTTGGCCATTGACCAACAAAAGCAGCAGCTGGTCGCTAACACCGAGCGTTTTCTTCAAGGCCAGCCGGCCAATAACGCTTTATTATGGGGTTCTCGAGGAACTGGCAAATCAAGCCTTATCAAGGCATTGCTGAATGCCTATGCTGGGCAAGGGCTCAGAGTTATTGAAGTCGATAAAGACGACTTGATCGATCTACCTGATATTGTGGATGACATTCGTCATCTGTCTTACCGTTTTATTATTTTTTGCGATGACCTGTCTTTTGAGGCTGGTGAAACCCGCTATAAACACTTGAAAAGTGTTTTAGAGGGGTCCATCGAACTACCCCCCACCAATGTTTTGATCTATGCGACGTCTAACCGTCGTCACCTTATCCCTGAGCATCACGATGAAAACATGCAGACGTTAGAGTTACGTATGCAAAGTAATCAAATTCATTATGCTGACACTGTTGAAGAAAAGCTATCGCTAGCGGATCGCTTTGGGCTGTGGCTATCGTTTTATCCCGTGGATTGGCAAGCGTATTTGAAAATGGTCGACAGCCTTTTCCCGGATTATCAGGGTGACAGAGAAACCTTGCATACCCAGGCCAAGCAGTTTGCTATGGTGCGAGCCAGTCATAGTGGGCGAACAGCCAAGCAATTTTATCAGCATTACAGCGAATCAATGGGTGTATCTTGATGCTGAAATCGTGGCGTAGAAACGTACTTGGATTATTGTTTGGGTATATCTGGAGTGTGGTTGCCCATGCTGCAGGAGTTGTTATTCTGGTGCCCGCCAATGTGTTGATTGAATTCAGGCATCTGGTTGACCCCGCGACTATTAGTAACATTGACGATTATAAGTTTCTTCAAGGCAAGCCAGAGGTGGCTGAATTAGTGTTACTGATACAGGCTTTGCAGGTAGGGGGGGTTGAAGATAGCGTTTCTATTAAGGCCTTAGCTGAGGGCGAAGATATCCTCGACACTCTGGCAAGTGGTGATGTTGTTTTGGCAGGCACCTCTTTTTGGCGCTCAGAAGTGCAATCTGATAGAGACAAGTTTTGGCTAAGTGACGCTCTTATTCGACAAGGTGAGTACAGTCTTGGAGTTTATACGTGTGGTAAACCATTGCGTGCACAGCAATTGTTAAATGGGCTGCCGCACTACACCGGTGTGTTTGCCGGTAATGAAACGGTAAGTCTTAAAACCTTGCAGTCTATTGGCGTCAAACGATTACTAATTATGGAAAACAATGATGCGGTGGTGGATGTGTTGTGCAATGGTGGAGCAGACTTTACCTTTGCGCCATTTCCCGCGACAGGCAATTTGGTCATCAGCGCCGGTAAAAAGCAGTTGCAACCTGTTCAGGGAATTAAGGTTGGAGTAGAAGGCTCCCGTCATTTTCTGGTTAGCAAGGCCAATGGGCGTGGTCGTTCCGTGTATTTTATGCTTCAGCGAGGGCTGCGCAAAATGCGGGTCAAAGGCACTATCACCCAGGCTTACCAGCAAAGTGGCGCTATCAATTCGCATGTTGAACACTGGCAGCTGTTAAACCCCTAACTCCTTGAAGTAATTGGTTTTTTGTTGACGCTCTAAAAAACTCCTTGTTAATATGAGCCCCGGCTGGACGGCTGTAGTCTACTTGTTTGACGACCATCCAGGCTGGACCTATTAACAATACTGACTGGTCAAAATTATAAATTTAGAAGCGAAAGGATGGTTACGGGCAGATAGGCGCAACCATTCAAACGGCAGTTGATCGTTTAGTAGACCAACTGCTTTCATATTTGGCGACTATTTAACCTTGGTTGCATCGATATTAGGCATTTTTAATGCAACATCACGACCCGAGTGATAAATCTGTTTTACCTGTGTCGTCTGGCAAAATGACAACTCAGACACGTATTACTCAGCGTCTGGTTAAATATTTGGCCTCCAAGTCTGATTTTTCGATGGTTGCACTGGTCACCGTGTTCGAAGGTGATATGCAAGTAGATGTTATCGCATCCGATAGCGGTGTAACGCCTCTTGGTATTCCTCTCTCTGAATCCACGACACTACCTGTCGATGTTATTTGTCGTGTATTGGGTTCTGAAAAGCCTGAAACAGTTGCCGTTTGTGGGCAGGACGCTGGTGTAACGGGCTTGGTTTATCCACTGATTGATGATGGTATGACCGCGGGCGCCTTGTATGTGGTGTCCGAATTGTCTGCAAGTGAATTGAAATTGCGGATAAACAAATTGGATGCCATTCATTCCCTGTTAACGATGACATTGCTGCAAGTCCAGCAACAATCTGAACAAGAGCGCTTACAAGAGCAGCAGCGCTCTTTGGAGCAGGCTCTGCAATTTAATGAATCTTATTTGAAAGCGATCATGCGGCACTCACCTGCCTTGCTGACGGTGTCGGACCTGAAAGGCGCTGTTTTGTTGTGCAGTGCTCAGCTTGCCAAGCTCTCCGGCGCTGCGGCCGGCATGAATATTGTTGATGCTTATCCCAAGCCTTTGGCTGAGTTTATTACATCTGTATTAAGGAAGGAGGAGCGGGAGACGGTTGAGACGGAGCTGAGTTTCCAGTTCCGCAATGGCGAATTGCGAAGCTATTTGGTGCTGGCTTTTCCGTTATTAAATGAGGCTGGAGAGTTAATTGGTATTTGTTCTATTGGTACCGATATTAGCGATCGTAAGCGCTCAGAAAGTGCTTTGCGTGATCAGCATACTCGCTTAAATCATTTAGCTTATTACGACAGCCTGACAGAGCTTCCAAACCGAATTTTGTTTGACACCACGCTTAGCGCTTCTCTGCTGGAAGCAAAACGCAGAAAAAGCAGAGTAGCACTGCTGCTGCTTGATTTGGATCGTTTTAAGAATGCAAATGACAGTCTTGGTCATGACGTTGGTGATGAGCTTCTCAAAGGCGTGGCATTGCGTTTGACGCAAACAGTACGTGACAAGGACACCGTTGCACGATTAGGTGGTGATGAGTTTGTGGTGCTGATTGAGGACGTGTACGACCTTGAAGATGTGGAGCACATTGCCAAAAACATATTGTTTGCACTAAATCGTCCGTTACATATCGATGAGCAACAGTATTTGTTGACGGCAAGTTTGGGTATCAGTGTTTTCCCCGATACCAGTTATCAGGCGCGTGAATTGCTGAAGCATGCTGAGGGGGCGATGTACCAAGCTAAGGCCTCGGGCAAAAATCGATATCAGTTTTATACGGATGCCATGAGCGTCAATGGGGTGGATGCCTTCCAGCTAGAAAATGATTTGCGGCGAGCAATAGAACTGGATCAGCTCTATCTACTGTATCAACCACAAGTGGATATGGAGACTGGTGCTCTGGAGGGAGTGGAAGCTCTGATTAGATGGGCGCACCCCAAAAGAGGGCTTATCAATCCCGTACACTTTATTCCAATGGCCGAAGAGACCGGGCTGATAATACCCTTGGGCGAATGGGTTATACGTGAGGCATGTCATCAGCAAAAACAATGGCTGGAGGAAGGTTTTCACGTTGGTAAAATTGCCGTCAATATTTCGGCTAAACAGCTTAGCCAGCCTAACTTTGTTGATAGTGTTAAGCAGATTTTTTTGGAAACTGGGCTTTCCCCTGAGTATATCGAGTTTGAAATTACGGAAAACTCCGCGATGGAGACGGCTGCGGATATTATTGGCATGTTGGGCAAAATGAATGCCATGGGCTTGTCATTAGCCATTGATGATTTTGGTACGGGGTATTCGTCGCTGGCCTATCTGAAACGTTTTCCTGTGCAGAAATTAAAAATTGATCGAAGCTTTATCGATGAGTTAGTGACCGATGTAAACGATGCCGTTATCTCTCAATCTATCATTGGTCTGGCGCACAACATGCAATTGAAAGTCATAGCCGAAGGCGTAGAAAATACCGACCAGCAAGAATGGTTGATTCAAAAAGGCTGTCGTTTGGGGCAGGGCTTTCTCTTTAGTCAGCCTATTTCGTCGATTGCGGTTCAGGAAAAGTATTTCAATGAAGATAAAACGTTAGTGATGCGGAAAAAGCAAGCGTAGTTCAAGCGTTAAGTTAACCGATTGAATAATTGAACGAGCATAATTGACCTGTTTAATAAGGGCTGAGGGCTAGTTTTTGGACGCTGGGATTGATGCTGAAGGAACCGGTCAGGTTGAGTGTCAAGTCTAACAGTTCATTCCAGGGGTTGCCGGGGTGCATGCCCTTAATCATTTTGTCGATGGCATTGGCTTTGCGTAAAAGTAAGTTGATGTGCCCTGGCTTTAATCGTTGTAGGGCTAGTTTGACGAGGCCTTGGCGCTTTTCCCAAATGCCCGCTTGTTTGCAAGCCCAGCTAAAATTTTGTCCCTGACTACTGGCGTGAGTAATTTGCACCAGTGCACGAATTTCTTTTGCTAGCGCCCAGAGAACGACGACCGCATCGGTGCCTTCGCCTTTTAACCCGTGTAAGGTTTTTACCGCACTGACGGTATCGCCCTGTAGGGCTTTGTCGACTAGAGAAAAGACATCGTAGCGGGCACTGTCGGCAACGCTGGCGGCCATCATTTCTGCACTGACCATGCCGCTGTTGGCAATTAATGTGAGTTTTTCTATTTCCTGTACGGCTGCCAGTAAATTGCCTTCGATTCGCGCGCAGAGAATATCAATTGCCTGAGAGTCTGCGGATAATCCCGCTTTTTTCATGCGCTGATTAATCCAGCCGGGTAGTTGGGCTGAACCAATAGGCCAGATGGGAATAACGACGCCGGTTTTTTCTACAGTCTTGTACCATTTTGTTTTTTGCGTTGCGCCGTCCAGTTTCGGTGTAATCAGCAACAACAGATTATCTTCTGAAGGATTTGCACAATACTCTTGTAAGGCTTTTCCACCTTTATCACCAGGCTTGCCATTGTGCAGGCGTATTTCGAGAATTTTTCGCGATGCAAACAGCGAAAGACTGTTGCTGCTAGTTAGTACTTCATCCCAATCCAAGCCGCTATCGCTGTGGTAACGTTCGCGCTCATCAAACCCTTGCTGGGTAGCTGTTTCACGAATGTTGTCACAGGCTTCCTGAGCAAGTAATGGGTCGTCGCCGCACACCAGGTATATGGGCGCGAGCGCTTGTTTTAAGGTGCTGGCAAGTTGGTCTGCGCGTATTTTTCCCATGAGCTAAAGGTTATTGACTCTCGGCAGCCTGATTGGTTAACGATGTAATTTGTCGGAGGATCCGGTTAACTATTTCCTGACGCATTTCTTTTAAGATAATTTGTTCTTCCGCGCGTTTGCCCACGGTGTCGTCGGGGTCGTAGTCGTATATGCGTGTGACGTTGGCATTCAAGGGTTTTGATTCAAAGTCCTTTCCAGTCAGCCGAAAATCTACTTGCATTTGCAGCTCGTACTGCGCACTGAGGCCATTGGAACCAACCGACGCACTGCGGCGCTCGAAATTTTCGGGTTGTAAATACAGCGTGTAAGGGGCTGAATTATCTTCGGTAATGGTAATGCCTTGTTGGGCCAGTGTTTTGTCGAAGGTATTGGCGAGCAGGCTGTAACGGTCGCTGTATTTAACGTTAAGCTCCGTGATATTGGTATTCAGCGACTGCATGCCGCGCAAGCGCCAGCCGCAGCCGGAGAGCATGCTGCCAACAGTGATCAGGCACAAGGTTAACGCGGCCAAGCGCGTTGCTAGTCGCGCGCGGTAGGTTGAGTTTGTCATGCTGTTTTCCTCGTATCCCTGGGTATCTCTACTGGCAGTGTATTGTCACTGTAATCACAATATTTGCTAGTAAAAATTGATTATTTCACGGCAAAGGTCACGAGTTTTCCAGGTATGACTTTGCACATTTTGATTTCTTTGTCAGCCAGAAAGCGTTGTACATTCTCGTCTGCTTTGGCAATTTCAATAATCGTTTCTTGATCTGCGTCTGCTGCGACAGTGAGTTTGGCGCGAACTTTTCCGTTGATTTGAACTACCATTTCAATGGAGGATTTAACCAAAGCGGCTTCATCCACTGTTGGCCAGTCTACATCGATGACACTGTCACTATGGCCCAGTGCTTGCCAAATAACGTGGGCAATATGGGGTACAACAGGCGCCATGAGTAGTGTGACGCTTTCCAGTGCTTCCCGCTCGACGGCGAGCCCGTCTGGGGTTGAACGATCGGCTAGTTTGCCAACGTCATTCATTAATTCCATCACCGCTGCAATAGCGGTATTGAATGTTTGACGGCGCCCATAATCGTCGCTGACCTTAGCGATCGTTTCATGGACTTTACGTCGCAAATCTTTTTGCTGCTCGCCAAGGGTGTCGGGATTGATTGTGCCTGACTGTCCGGCCTCAAGGTGGCCATGAACGGTTTTCCACAGGCGACGCAGGAAGCGACTGGCGCCTTCCACGCCGGAGTCATTCCACTCCAGAGTCTGCTCTGGAGGGGCGGTAAACATGGTAAACAGGCGTACAGTATCCGCACCGTATTGGTCTACAGCTGTCTGCGGATCAATGCCGTTGTTTTTTGACTTGGACATTTTGGTCACGCCGCCAATCTGCAATTCACCGGCGTCAGGGTGGCGGGCACTGATAACTTTGCCTTTTTCGTCTCTTTCAAATTCCACGTCAGCAGGGTTGTACCAGGTTTTTGAACCGTCATCGTTGTCAGTGTAAAACGAGTTGGCTAATACCATGCCTTGGCAAAGTAATTGTTTAAAAGGCTCGTCGCATTTTACCAAGCCTTCGTCGCGCATTAATTTGTGGAAGAAGCGGGCATACAACAAGTGCAGAATCGCGTGCTCAATCCCGCCAACATATTGATCGACCGGTAGCCAATAGTTGGCGGCGTCTGAATCCAGCATACCCTCAGCAAAGTTGGAGCAAGTGTAGCGGGCATAATACCAACTGGATTCCATAAAGGTGTCGAAGGTGTCTGTTTCATGCTCGGCTGGTTGGCCGTTGTATTCTGTTTTACGCCATTCAGCGTCAGCCTTAATGGGTGATTGCACTCCATCCATTTCCACGTCTTCTGGAAGCAGTATAGGTAAGCGATCTGCCGGCACCGGTATTTCACCACCGTCGGGCAAGTTCAGCATTGGGATGGGTGCACCCCAGTAACGCTGGCGAGATACGCCCCAGTCTCGTAGGCGGAAGTTGGTTTGCACCGAGCCTTTGCCCAGTTCTTTCAGCTTTTCGGCAATGGCGCTAAAGGCTTGCTTAAAGTTCAATCCATTCAGCTCTTCAAAGCCTGGACCTGAATTAACCAATACCCCTTTGTCGGTAAAGGCTGCTTGACTGATATCGCAGTCTTCGCCGTTTGCTGGAGCAATGACTTGCTCAATTGGCAGGCTGTATTTTTTCGCAAATTCGTAATCACGCTGGTCGTGTGCGGGAACGGCCATTACCGCGCCGGAGCCGTAGTCCATCAATACGTAGTTCGCCACCCATAGGGAAACCTGACGACCTGTTAGTGGATGGATAGCTTTTATACCGGTATCGAGACCTTTTTTCTCCATGGATGCCATGTCGGCTTCAGCCACGGACTGGCTTTTACATTCTTGAATAAATGCAGCCAGTTCAGGATTGTTTTCTGCCAGCGTTCTAGCAATCGGATGCTCCGCAGCAAGGCTGACGTAGGTCACTCCCATCAGAGTATCCGGGCGCGTGGTGTAAACATCAAAGCAATGAATGTTGTTAACACTTTGACTGAGATCGAAAGTCAGGTTCACGCCTTTGGATTTGCCAATCCAGTTTTTTTGCATGGTTTTTACTTGCTCAGGCCAATCGGGCAAATTGTCCAGGTCGCGAAGTAATTCGTCTGCGTAGTCGGTAATTTTGATGAACCACTGGGGTATTTCTTTGCGTTCAACCAGAGCGCCAGAGCGCCAGCCGCGACCATCGATGACTTGCTCATTAGCTAACACGGTTTGGTCGACCGGATCCCAGTTAACGGTGGCCATTTTTTTGTAAACCAGACCTTTTTCATACAGGCGAGTAAAAAACCACTGTTCCCAGCGGTAATAATCACTGCGGCAAGTCGCCAGCTCGCGGCTCCAATCAAAGCCAAAACCAAGATTTTTGAGCTGGTTTTTCATGTATTCAATATTGCTATAGGTCCACTTGGCCGGTGCGGTCTTGTTTTGAATTGCTGCATTCTCCGCCGGCAAGCCAAAAGCGTCCCAGCCCATAGGGTGGAGGACATTTTTGCCCTGCATACGCTGGAAACGTGAGATTACATCGGTAATGGTGTAGTTGCGTACATGGCCCATATGTAGCTTGCCGCTGGGGTACGGAAACATAGCCAGGCAGTAAAATTTATCTTTCGTGGTGTCTTCTGTAACGACAAAACTTTGCTTGTCTTCCCAAAACTTTTGGGCGCGGGCTTCAATGTCTGCGGGATTGTACTGGTCTTGCATGATCAATAGGGGCCTGTGCTGGTTCTATATCTGGGCGCTACAGGGTTATTCCTGTTCCGCCAAAGCGGGCAATTATAGGGGTTGCGGGAACAGAAAGCGAAGGGTGATAAAGGGTTTGCCAGCAATTGCGGCTGGCGCACTCTACCTTATGGAGTGGCAGCGGTGACATTGCTGGTATCAGGGGCTTGGAATTAGGTTAATCGGCGCTTTTCCGGGCATGTTTCCGGATATTTCTGCTTCGAGTTCAATTGAAAGCCCCGCTTAGCTCGCTTAGATTTGTGCAATGGGGTGTTCATGGTCTGCCCCGTGCGTTTGCGGATCGTCAACAACTAGCAGGTCTACCATGGGTTCCTTCCTTGGTAGATGTATAGGTGTGGTATTACTCATAAAGTAACCGATGTGTTTTCAGCGCTAGTCATCAAGCACGCTACTGCGGCCTTCCAGCCGCTCAAGGCCGTCTCTCTTGTATTGACGGGCATGCTGGGTTCGAAGTGCTGAGCCTCTTTCCAGTAGTCGCTAATTGTATTTAGCCCATCGTAAAGCCCTGCTTGTAGGCCCGCCAAGTAAGCAGCTCCTAGCGCGGTTGTTTCAGTGACTGATGGGCAATCTATGGGTAAATTTAAAATGTCACTAATGAACTGGATCAGCCATTGGTTACCGAGCATGCCACCGTCCATTCGCAATCGTTGTGGTTTTGCGCCATCGGCTTCCATTGCTTGCAGTAAGTCCGCTATCTGGTAACCGACAGCTTCCAGTGTGGCGCGGGCTATATGAGCTCGCCCTGTACCCCGAGTCAGTCCGAGCAGCGCCCCGCGGACATCAGCTTGCCAATAGGGTGCGCCGAGGCCGGTAAAAGCCGGTACTAGATAGACTCCACCGTTGTTGCTGAGGCTTTTAGCCAGAGCTTCAGTCTCTGCGGCTTCTTTGATAATTCCAAGTTCATCTCGCAACCATTGAACGCCGGCACCGGCAATAAAGATCGATCCTTCCAATGCATATGTGGGTTTGCCGTTAAGTTGGTAGGCAATGGTGGTGAGTAAACGGTTTTCCGAAAGGGTGGCATTGAAGCCAGTGTTGGTCAGAATGAACGCGCCGGTGCCCAGTGTGCACTTGCTATCGCCAGGTTGAAAACAGGCTTGTCCGAACGTTGCGGCTTGTTGATCACCTGCGATGCCCAAAATAGGTAGTGCAGTACCCAGTAAACCTTTATCGCAGTTTCCAAAGTGATAACTACTGTCATGGACTTCTGGAAGTAATGACGCAGGAATATCATAGAGTTTGAGGAGGTCGTTGTCCCAACAGCCTTCGTGAATATTGTAAAGGCCTGTGCGACTGGCATTTGTAGCATCAGTTGCGTGTATCTTTCCACCGGTAAGTCGGTAGAGTAAAAAACTGTCTACAGTACCGAAGCAAAGCTCACCATTGTCTGCCTTGCTTTTTGCGCCTTCAATATTGTTGAGTAGCCAGTGCAGTTTGCTAGCAGAAAAATAGGGGTCAAGTCGGAGCCCTGTTTTAGCTTGTATGGTAGGTTCTAACCCGTCGCTGCGTAATTGCTGGCAATATCTACTGGTGCGACGGTCCTGCCAAACAATAGCATTGCCTAATGGCTGTCCGGTTTTTTTGTGCCATAAGACTGTGGTTTCGCGTTGATTAGTAATGCCGATACCGACAACGCGATCTTTTAGTGCGGTATCTTGCATAACCTTACGACAAACATTAAGGGTACTTTGCCAGATATCTTCCGGGTTATGCTCCACTTCTCCACTGGCGGGGTAGATTTGCGGGAATGCCTCTTGGGCAGTTGTTATCTTTGTTCCACGAGCATCAAAAATAATTGCTCGACTGCTGCTGGTACCTTGATCAATGGCTAAAATAAGTGGTTGTTCCGTTGCATTTTTGTTCGTCATTATGTTGTGCCTATCTCAATGCGTTATTTTTTGTCATTGTTAAAGTGCGTTTAAACGATGATATTGCCAGTGGTTTTTAGTATAGATAATTTGGCTGTGTGCACTTTTGATGCACTCAAAAACACCGTGTTCAATAAGGGTGCGTTTATTGATTTTAACGTGCTCGGTTTGTTTGAGCTACGTGTTTGAATTCAAAGCTTGCGGTTATTTTGTCGGCATATTTGTTTGAAACCACACAAATAAAAGCTGTTTTTCGCATTTTTTGATTTGAATTCTCATGTTGGCTTGGTGTTTGCTAAGCCATGGACAAATGGTAATGCTTATGAAGGATAAAAACGTGTTTAACCTGTCTTCTGGCGACAGTGCACCTGGTGGTGCATCTGGTCAGATTACTTCGGACAATATTCTGGGTGTAGGGCAGTTTTACGAACCTTGCCGCCAGTTTTATGACCGAATGGTTGCGTTGCATCTAATTCGCCAAATTAATCATTTGTGTAAAGCTATTCAACAGCACCGCGGTTTTGGTTTGGCACTGCTTGCCGGTGAAATTAAGTTTCGAACAGAGTTCGACTTATTACAAGGTGAGATTCGACGACGAATTATCGCGCTTGAAGCGTTTGTAAAGCAGTCGCGTAATTTGTTGAGTGATAATGATTTAGAAAAAATTCATCACGCTTGGGCCACTATTGAATGTGACTGGCAAAATGATGCCGTGATGGAAAATTTTGAACTGCATAGTTTTTTTATCGAGCAACTGTTGGCGTTGATGATTCAGTTAGCCAAGCATTTGGAGCGGCCAGTTGTTGATGTGCTGACTGAATACAGTTCCGATGAATTAAAGGGTGATACGCCGTTGGCAAAGCGCCGAGCATTGCACCAAGTGGGTTTGTTGGTATTTGTTTGCAACCAAATGCCGGAGATGGTTGAACAGTTGGCGAAAATTCGTGGTTTAGCTACTCATGCAGCATCGGCAGGAATGAGTGACGATCTGCACGATAGTAAAATTCGGTATTTGGTGCAGTGCACTCAGCTCCAGTACGGAAAGGTGAAGAATCAGGCAGAGCGATTAAAAGACATTGTTGATGGTGGTATAGCATCTTTAACCGCTGTAAAAGATTATGAATTTAAATTAAATTTTTTGTTAAACACCATTGAAAAAGAAATTCTTGCGCACGACAACATCCGAATGGACAGTCGCCACATTTTTGAGTTGGCAACCGAAATTATTGATAAGTTTTTAAGTGTGGTCGATGAAGGCGTGGGACTACTTCAGCGCTGGTTAGACGATGGTTTAGAGGAGTGGCTTATTCAGCCTGCTAAATAGTAGAAATTTTCTTTAGTCAGATTTTCAGTTTGTTTGCAGTTCTTTGCCGGCCCTATGGGCCGGTTTTTTTTTGTCTGTTATTTGATACGGAGAAACCGTGCAGGGTAATACAATTGTAATTTGTTTTATGGGAGCGTTTGCTATTGAATAGCGAGGCTAAACCTTCTATTGCTCTTAGGGAATTAACTTATGCATGAACTTGTTGCGCAGTCTATTCAGTGTCCCTACTGTTGGGAGACCATCGAGATACTCGTAGACTGTTCCGTTGATGAGCAAAACTACGTGGAAGATTGCCAGGTGTGCTGTCGCCCGATTGAGTTTACAGTGACAGTAGATGGGAGTGGCGATCCCACCGTGGTTGTTGCTCACGAAGATGATTAGTACGCCTGCCAATAGCCGCTGCTACTGCAGCGGCAGCGCGGTACTGTTTTTGGGTGATTTCAGGACAAAGGAAGAATGTACACCGGTGACGCCATCTATGCGTGTGAGTTTTTGCAGTAAAAACTGTTGGTAGCTGTCCATATCTTTGACAATAACTTTTAACAGGTAATCTGCGGCCTGGCCGGTAATAAGATGACTTTCCAATACTTCTGGATAGTTCTCAATTGTTGCATCAAACGTTTCGAAGCGATCGGGTGTGTGCTTGTCCATACTAATCTGGATAAAAGCCATCAGCGTTAACCCCAGTGCCCTAGCCTTTAGTAGGGCGGCATAACCCGCTACCAGACCAGCTTCTTCTAGCCGCCTCACTCGTCTGAGGCAGGGGGATGGCGATAAGTTGATAGCATCAGCCAGTTCCTGATTGGATATGCGGCCATTTTTTTGCAGCAGCTCCAGTATTTGACGGTCATAGCGGTCAAGTTCAATAGTCATATCGGTTAGCGTGTTGTTTTCTGCTTAAATTTTTAATTTTTGTGGCATTATATTGCGCCATTTTTTCCTCGTTGGCAATATTTGCAATAATCTGCCTGCCTGACCTCTCTATAATGGCCTCATCTGAACAGGTGACTGGCCACAAGCTAGTGTTTGCGCCAGTGTGAGTAACGGTTTTAACGGGCCGGAATGGTACTGGTAGCGCGTCGCTAACCGGTGATGGGATACAAGCACTCACCACAGATTCAGCCTTTATATCGTCAACAGTAAACCCAGTAAGCAGTATTAACCGGCGTCATAATGACGCAAAAGGACGTAGAAAAAATGATCGCTAATCCAGCCAGTAAATACCAACGTTTCGTGGGTGTGAGTTTGCCTGATCGTCAATGGCCCAATAATTTTATCGCCAAGCCACCGATTTGGATGAGTACTGATCTGCGTGATGGCAATCAGGCGCTGATTGATCCCATGTCGGTTGCAACCAAGTTGAGAATGTTTAAGGCCTTGGTTGCTATTGGCTTTAAAGAAATTGAAATAGGTTTTCCCTCTGCCAGCGATATTGATTACAACTTTACGCGGTTGTTGATTGAAGAAAACCATATTCCCGACGATGTGACTATTGAAGTATTAGTCCAGGCACGCTACGACTTGATCGAAAAAACGGTACAAAGTTTGCGGGGTGCAAAGCGCGCTATTTTGCATATGTACAATCCGCTGGCGCCAGCTTTTCGAAAAATTGTGTACAACACTGACAAGGCGGGGGTGAAAGAGATTGCGGTACAAGGCACGCAATGGTGCAAAGAGTTAACGTCCTCAGCAACTGAGGTGGATTGGACATACCAGTATTCGCCTGAAGTTTTTTCCAGTACGGAAATTGATTTTGTAAAAGAGGTGAGTGATGCGGTTGTTGACGTTTGGCAGCCTACGCCTGAGAAAAAAATGATTCTAAATTTACCGGCTACAGTAGAAATGAATACAGCAAATACTTATGCCGACCAAATTGAGTGGATGCATCGTAATATAAATCATCGTGATTCTATTATTATTAGTGTGCACCCGCACAATGACAGAGGGACGGCTGTTGCGGCTGCAGAACTGGCAGTAATGGCTGGAGCAGATCGTGTAGAAGGTTGTTTGTTTGGTAATGGTGAGCGTACGGGGAATGTTGATCTGGTAACGTTGGGACTAAACTTGTACTCACAAGGGGTGCATCCAGGATTGGATTTTTCTGACATCGATAGCGTGCGTAAGTTGGTAGAAGATTGTACCCAGTTACCTGTGCACCCTCGTCATCCCTATGCGGGAGAACTGGTGTTCACCGCGTTTTCGGGTTCGCATCAAGACGCCATTAAAAAAGGTCTGGCGGTACAAGAAAATGGTGCGCTGTGGGAAGTACCTTATTTACCAATAGATCCCGCAGATCTAAATCGTAGCTATGATGCTGTCGTGCGCGTCAATGCACAATCTGGCAAAGGCGGAATAAGCTTTTTATTGCAGCAGGAAACGGGTTTGCAATTACCGCGTCGATTACAGATTGAATTTAGTGCTGTTGTGCAACAAGTCAGCGATGCCAATGGTAAGGAAGTTAAACGTGATGATATTGTCAATTTATTCGAGCAAGAATATTTTGCCGTCACCAAGCCGTTTAGTTATCAAACCTATCAGCTGAATAATACTGAAGATGACCAGTCTGTTGCCGTAAGTGTAAAAGTAAAGCATAACGACAGTCCTGTGGATATTAGTGGTGCAGGTAATGGCCCAATAGATGCGGTTGCTCATGCACTGAGTCAATATATGGATAAGGTGATTAGTGTGGTGGACTATTCGGAACATGCCGTAGGGGAGGGCTCCGATGTTGCAGCAGTGTGTTATGTCGAGTTAAAAGTAGATAATGGCCGGCCAGTGTTTGGTGTTGGTAAGGATAAGAATATTATCGCGGCGGCTATTCAGGCATTGATTAATGGCGTCAATCGGGCAGGCTAGTGATTATTTTCTAGGGTTTAAACAAATCGAGATGCGTTACGCATCTCGATTTGTTTGCAGCAGTGTGTATAAGTCTTAGCAATATCAGATACGGTGTAATTAATACTCCGCATTGTGATAAACATTCTGTACGTCATCCAGGTCGTTCAGCATATCGAGAAATTTCTCGAACATGGCAACATCATCACCGCTGATTTCTGTTGTTGTTTGCGGAATAAATTGGATTGCATCAACTTCAAAATCCAGTTCGCCTTTATCGTCGCCGAAATTTTCAATCAATGCTTGTTTAGTCTTGTTATATTCGGTACTTGGTGCGAAAACGGTAATTTTTCCATCCTCACTTTCGATGTCGGTAACGTCGGCATCCGCCATCATTAAGGCTTCCAGTACAGCATCTTCGTCATCGCCGCTGAATACAAAAATAGCGCAATGATCAAACATGTGACTAACGGTACCTTGAGTACCGATTTTGCTTTTGGTTTTGGTGAAACAAACCCGTACGTCGCCAAAGGTGCGGTTAGAATTATCTGTCAGACAATCGACAATGACCATCGTGTTACCTGGGCCAAAACCTTCATAACGGGCGACAAAAAAGTCTTCTCCACCACCGCCTTTGGCTTTATCGATAGCTTTTTCAATGACATGGCTGGGAACCTGATCTTTTTTGGCCCGATCAATCAGGTTACGTAGCGCCAGGTTTCCACTTGGATCAAGGCCGCCAGATTTGGCGCATACATAGATCTCACGACCATATTTACTGTATACCTTGGCCTTTTGATCGGATGTTTTGGCCATGGATTCTTTGCGGTTTTGGTAGGCTCTACCCATGAATTTTTCCTAAAAATAGCTAAATATTATTACCGTGCGCAGCGTGCGAGACGGTTATTGGTAGCAGCTGTTTGAAAAGTAGACAGTGCGTACCTGTAACAGGTGGAATGATAGAGCATCAAAATCATTAAAGAAATAGCCGGATAGATCTTGTTGTTAATTGGTTTATGAGGGCGAGGACCGTTTCGGAAAAGTTTGCCGGCGTAGAGGCGTTCGCTAAACAAATTGCTGTCAATTCACTACAGTAACTGTTCTTGGCGGATGCGGTAGCCAAAAACTTGCAGTTAACCTGTGTCAGTTGAATCCACTCTCACTACTGGACTTAGAGTAGTATTTTCTTGCCCAGGTTTTAATCAGTTGACCTGGATTAAACGTGTAATGAGAGCCAGGAATTAACAGTTGTGTTAGAAAACCAGAGCAGTGACTAACCCAATCAGACCACCAAATACGCCGCCCCAAACCACGAGCCACCCAAGGTGTTCTTTGATCATGCGTTGTATAATATTTTTTACCATTTCAGGGGTGAGCTCTTCCAGTCGTGCGTGAATAATCTGGTCAACCTTTTTGATGAATTCATCACTCGTGGTGACTTGGGATATTTGTCCGTGCAAGGCTGTTTGAAAGCGCTCTGATTGAGTAGTTTCAATAAGAAACTGGCCTATTTGTTCTTTGAATGGCTCTTTCATTGGAGTAAGTGCAGCGGGTCCGCCAACCATGCCCAGCATTCCACCTAGGGATGACTCCATGATTACGGCAACCAAACGGTCGAAAGCTACATCCAGATCCAGAGCGTTGAGCGCGGGTGTTACATCAATAAGAGTGCTGTCGGAATCTGTCGCCTTTTGTAGTGCGCTTTCAACATTTTCAACTTTAAATAATTCCTCTGTGGCTAATTTGTGCAACGCTTGTTTGAACTCGACAAAATGCAGAGGGATTACACCTGAGCCATAAAGTCCAGGAATTCGCTCAAAGAGCATGTGTATCGCAAGCCAGTTGGTCATTGCCCCAGACAGAGCAAATAAGCCGACACTGAGCAAAATGCTGTGCATGGGTTCCATCACAAAAAAACTGCCTGCAACGATTAAGATAGCGATGATATTGGGGGCGATATTTTTAGTTAGCATGCTTGTCGAATTCCTCATAAATGATCGGGCGCGAGTATATAAGGCGCTGTTAAGCCCGACAACTCAGAGATAGTGTAAAATTAAGCTGCGTAGATGAAACTTGTTGGGAATCCAAGTGAATACTGTGAATTGAAACGCTGAAGTGGCGACGCCGGCAATAGCATGGAGGGTAATCTTGTCCAAATATCTCTATGTTGTCACATAATCTCAGCAGGGTTTATGGTGGTTGATAAACGACCTGAGCCGCGTCGAGAGGTGCGGTACAAGGGCGTGACTTGCTGTGGCGTTAGTCTATTTAACAAAACTTTGCTATTTGCGAAGTTTCCGCCCAATTACCATGTCGCTCAGAGTACATTCTGATAGGTAGCTTAGAGCGTGTAATCGGGCCCTTTGGGATATCTAATACATCGAGAATAACTAGGTCACAGTAGTTGGTCACGACGTTGTCGACGCTACTAATAATATAACCACTTCCTTCAAACGGCATTGATATGACAATTGCTCGCGCCCAGCTGTTGACTGCGGTCGGGGAAGGGGGGCTTATGCTATAGAGAAATAGTCGGGTGTATCTAGTTGTTAGCGGGTTACGATGAGGTGGTTATTATTGGTTATTATTGGTTATATGTTGGCTACGGTGCTTGAGGTATGGCTTAAGTGTAGTGATAACGGGGCTACAAATGTGAGCTTGGCAGATACAGTGTACATATTGGTGTATATAGCACTTAGTCCTTCAATGCTGGCCTATATTTTGCGTATGATCTTAACCGAGTCAAATATCTGTCGGTACCGCTGTTAGTTGTTGGTTTGAAGTAAATCTCTTTGGTTGCAAGATTATTTGCCGAGATTTAGAGGGTTAGTGGTCTAAGCTTCATAAAAATATGATTAATGATATAAGCTGCTAGATTTGATTAATCAGGAGCTAGTTTAGGCAATTTTAGGATATTCGATTGTAGATACATACTGCTAAAGTGGGTTGAAAGTGTTGTATTTTAATTGAAAGAAATGATGGAGGTTGGATGGATCCGTTCGCGATAGACAGTCACAAGCTAATCTATCATCCTCGACGCGTGGCTCAATTTTTAGAAGCCGGTGATGACTGGGATAAAGCAAAAAAAATATACCCTATATATATTGAGGTTTCTCCGGTTGGAGCCTGTAATCATCGTTGTACATTCTGTGCTGTTGATTATATAGGCTACAAAAGTCGGATGCTGGACATTTCGATGTTTGCAGAGCGGGTCGCAGAAATGGGTTCGCTTGGAGTTAAGAGCATGATGTTTGC
>JBNKHI010000015.1:0-67923 GCA_050290265.1 Cellvibrionaceae bacterium | reverse complement strand
GACCTTTTTGCTATCCATGCGTTCCAGGAACTGCGCCTGAATATCATCGGTCAGCTCTTGTAGAACTTCCCCTTCGGTTTCACCGTCGATTAGCCGCCAGAGTACCCAGCGCGTCGACGGTGGTGAAGATTCCAGCAAATGCGCAATCGTCACCGGCGGCAGCGCATTGAGCATCAGGCTAACCTGCTTAAAGGTGCCGCTGTCTAAGGCTGCATACAGTGCGCTCAGGTGCGTCTGCGTTTCTTGGTGTAATTCTTTTAAATTTGCTTTCGCCATAAAAAGAGTTTTATTAACCGTAGGGGGATGCGCGGGCGTAGTTTACTGGTTGGCGCTTGCAGGCTCTAGACAATTTTATGGATTTGCTTAAAAGCATGGTGGCATTGAGTCGTGTTGGTCAGTGATTTCATTCTTGATACATTGCATGTTGTTTCGTAGATATCTTTGTATCATTATGAGGCTTAAGACCACTTAAAATAATAGATAAATAATGTTGCTGACTAAGTATGGGATATCTTAAACCCATTAATGCACCTTGCTGCCTGCTTTTGTTACTGGCAATCATTCCCTGGCAAGCGGTATTCGCGGCGCGATTTTTTGTGCAGTTCAATGTGCCGCAAGGCCCGTTAAGTGAAGCATTGCTGGTCTATTCCAAGCAGGCTGAAGTGTCGCTGTTTGTTCCGCAAGGCTTGGTGCATAACCTGGAGGCACCGTTACTGCAGGGTTACTTCACTACCCGGCAGGCGCTTGATCGGTTGCTGGCCGATACCGGGCTTGGCTACCGTTTTGTATCGCCCGATACGGTATCGGTTTTTCGTCTTGATCCGCCGCAAGCCGCGATTGAAAGTGCTGCTGACAACACTGGGCACACCGAGGTACCGGCGATAGAAGAGGTGATAGTGACCTCGGGTCGCATCAAAAAGAACTTGCAGCGTTTGCCATTGGCCGTGTCAGTTATCAACGAAGATACCCTCACACGCGGTGATATTGATAGTTTGGAAGGGGTATCGCTGATCGCGCCCGGGCTCACGGTGGCCTCTTTCAGTTTGGGGCAGCCGACCATTCACATGCGCGGTATTGGCTCCAATGATGACGGCGCAGCGATGGATAATTCTGTAGCGGTTTTCCTTGATGATATTTATATCGGTCGTATTTCCACCATTGATCTCAACTTGATGGATATTGGCCAAATTGAGGTATTACGTGGCCCGCAAGCGGCACTCTACGGCAAAAATGTGATTGGTGGGGCGATTCGCCTGATGAGCAATGACCCCTCCGAGGCGACAGAGCTGCGTTTGGCAGCGACGGCAGGCAATTATCGTTTTAAAGGCGTTAATCTGTTGGCCAGTGGCTCGTTAAATGCTCAGTGGTTTGCGCGGTTGGCAGTGGATGTTAAGCAGCGTGACGGTTGGCAGCAGAACATCGTGCAGGATAACGCGAGCCAGCACGGCTACGAACGCGACGCTGCCCGTGCCAAGATAAACTACCGTAACGGTGATGGGTTACAGGCAACATGGGCGTTTGACTGGAGTCGTGACGACTTCGAATCTACGGGGCGTATTCCCGTAGTGGGGCGTAACCCAATTACCGTACTCGATGCCGAGGGTAATCGTATTACGTTGTTGAATGAGCAGGGCCTACCGCTCTTGGGGGCGGATGGCCAACCTGAATACCTACGGCAACTGCCCACAGATATTTTTCGAGAACTGGGAGGCTCACCCCTTCGTGCGACCAATGGCATTGAAGGCTATACCGACCGCAACCTCTGGGGTTTCAGCCAGCATGTTACCGTGGGTGGGGGTGAACAATCGTTTGTGTCTATTACCGGATACCGAAGCGCCGATTTTGCCTGGCTCGAAGATTCTGTTGGGCTGCCGTCCACGTTGACAGATCAAGTGGTGGCCAGTCAGGTCGACGAGCACCACCAGCAGATTAGCCAAGAGTTTCGCTGGACAAACAATCCGGCAATGGGTGCAGACTGCGACGCCGTTGAGGAGCACGAGCGTTGGTCTTACTTGCTGGGCACCTATCTTTTGTATGAAAAAACCCATCGCAAAGAATGGTTTTGGCTGCTGAATTCCAAAGGACTTACTGACCAAAACAATCGTACCGGCAGTGTTTCGCTTTATGGCCAGCTGGGTTATTGCCTTACTTCAAAACTGGCAGTCAACCTGGGTGGCCGCTACAACTATGACCATAAACGGTTGTCGCAAACGTCGGTTCCGGGCACGCGTCTAAGTATTGTGCAAGAGGCGTTTCGGTTGAACTCGCAGGCTAGCTGGAGTGATTTTTCACCCAGCCTGTCGCTCTCTTACACGTTGAATCCCTACCATTTTATGTACGCGAGCGTCACCAAAGGAATGAAAAGTGGCGGTTTTCAAGGTGCACCGCCAACACTGGAAATCGCCCGGCGTACCATCGAGCCAGAATCCGCCTGGGGTTATGAGTTGGGGTTAAAATCTCGCTGGTTGGATGAGCAGTTGCAAACCAATCTGGTAGCCTTTTATACCGACTATCAAGACCTGCAAGTGGTGCAGTTTAAATCTACCGATAACGTCGGATTCTTCTTTACCAGTAACGCGGCATCTTCCAGTGTGTATGGGGTTGAAATGGAGGTGATGGCCAAACTGAATCGACGTTTATCGTTATCGGGGTCGTGGGCCATGCTTGATGCACGGTACGACACGTTTCAAGACGTTGATGGCCGGGATTTCACTGGCAATCGTTTGCGTCAGGCACCCAGGGATTCTTTGGCTATGTCGCTTTTATATGATCGCAATACCCCGGCATTCAATATGGCGGTGCAACTTGACTACCGCTTCCAGTCAAAAAGTTATCGTGAGCCGGATAACCGTATTGCTATTCAACCCGCATTTTCCGTAGCTGATATCCAGTTGGCTTTGTCGCCAGTGGTGGCGCAACACTGGTCGGTGTCGTTCTGGGTGCGCAACTTGTTTGATAAAGAATACATCTCCCATCTTTACGTGCTGGGCAATAACGATTACGCCCTGTTTGGTGATCCGAGAACCTATGGCGTAACGGTTGACATTACGTTGCAGTAAAAAAAATACAAAAAATGGATTTTTTAGATGAGGTGTTTGTGGGCAGCGGTGTCTTGTACATCGATAGCAGGCTAATTATGCCAAGCCTGTTGTTCCACCAATAACATAATAACGTAATGGAGCTAGACACCTATGATAAGAAAAAACATGTTGTTAGCCACAATTGCAGGCGTTTCCGGATTTTGTATTACCAACGTAGCCAGTGCCGCTCAGTTGGAAGAAATAGTGGTTACGGCCCAGAAAAAAGAGGAAAGTCTACAGGATATTCCTTTGGCCATTACCGCTTTCAGTGGTGATCAGATTCGTGAAGACGGTGTTGCCAATCTGGAGGATATCGGCAGTCGTACCCCAGGGTTGGTGTTCTCTGCATTTAGTGCTGGCCAGCCGGAAATTGCTATTCGCGGCATCGGTACCAAAGAAGATGGCGCGGCAGCTTCTGACTCTACCGTGGTTTCTATTGACGATGTGTATATTGCTGCCCGTACTGCGCAGGTATTCGATATTTTTGATCTGGAGCGCGTTGAAGTATTACGCGGCCCGCAGGGTACCCTCTATGGTAAAAACTCTATTGGTGGTTCCATCAACTTTGTAACGGCTCGGCCATCCGACACATTGATCGGGCGGGCTCGGATGACGGTGGGCGACAATGGCCGCTTTGACTATGGCGCGATGGTCAGCGGTCCACTGACTGACAATCTGTTAGGTAAACTTACGTTCAGTCAGCGTAATTACGATGGCCATTTGCATAATGTGTTGGATGGTTCCACGCGCGGAAGTCAAGACACACTGGCATGGCGTGGGCAATTGCTCTGGATAATTAACGATAACGTCAATCTTCTGTTCAGTGCCGACGGTGCCGATGATGACAATGGTGATACCAATCGTGAACCCGTTGGACACGCGGGTGACTCCGTGAATGGTGATGCTAATGACCCCATTGCGGTGAATGAGGCTTTTGGGGGCGCTGGCGATCCATTCTCTGCTGCGAATGACGAGATTGGTTATACGGATCGTGAGGTAGAAGGTTACTCGGTGCGCTTAACCGCCGATTTTGATGCCCTTACCTTAACTTCGATTACCTCGTGGAGAGAAAGTGATTTTGACTGGGCTGAAGACTCCGAAGGCTTACCGGGATTGAGCACAACAGACCCTACTGTTGCACCAGAATTGGGTTTTAGACGCGACGTCACTGACGCTGCCATCGAGTCCACCGAACAAATCACCCAGGAATTGCGCTTGTCGTCCCAAGGTGAAAGTAGCGACTGGGTAGTAGGCCTGTTTTATAGCCTGGAAGACATTGAGCGAACAGAAACATTTTGTATTCCCAACTGCGGAGGCAATGTGATTCCTGTTGATTATGGCCGCTTGCCAGATCGTCTCATAGTGAATAGCTCTCAGCAGAAAAACGATAGCACCAGTTGGGCTGTTTACGGCCAAAATACCTGGCGTATAAATGACAGTTTTTCGGTGACGGCGGGGTTACGTTACTCCTATGAAGAAAAAGAAGTTGCCTTTGCGGGTGATATTGATGATGGCATTGCACCGGTGGGTGTGTTTATCCAGGAAAATTTTTATGTCGAGTCCAAAGACGACTGGAGCAATGTATCGGCAAAAATTGCTGCCGACTGGCAATTCAGCGAAGACGCCATGCTCTACGCCAGCATTGGTAACGGCTTTAAAAGTGGCGGTTTTATTGGTTCGCCATCAACACCCCAGCGAGCCCTGAACTCTTTTGATGAAGAAGAGGCCATTAACTATGAAGTTGGTTTGAAATCTACCTGGTTTGATCAAAGCCTGCGCTTGAATGTTGCTGCCTTTTATACTGACTACAGCAATCTTCAGGTGACCCGTTTTACCCAATTGGCCGATAACCCCGGCAATCAGTTCGGTGAGTTTATTACCGAAAATGCTGCTGAGGCTGATATCTCTGGTGTAGAAGTTGAATTTACCTGGCTGCCAATAGACGCGTTGGAGTTTGGTGGTAGCGTAGCGTTTTTACAGACAGAATATTCTGATTTTACGCCAGAAGTTGCCAACCTTGCGCCGGGTGGTGGTACGTTGCCATGTGCAGATGGAACGCTCGGGGTCAGTTCAGATCCAGCTGATGGCTGCATTCCGAATTTCTCTGGGAATGAACTGCGCCAAGCGCCTGAGTTTACGGCTCATGCTTACGGTCGTTATGGATTTGATCTGGGGGATAACGGCACCCTCTACGCCAAAGTCAGCTATCGTTATCAAGACAAGAGTTATTACGATCCCGACAATAACGACATTACCACTATTCCATCTTATGATTTGTGGGATGCCCATATTGCGTGGCATTCTGCCAGTGAGAACTGGAATATCACTGCCTGGGTTAAAAACCTGGCAGACGAAGAATATCGTACGCATATTTATTCGCAGCGCAGTTCGCAAATTGCGTTCGCAACGTTTGGTGCACCACGTACCTCTGGTGTGACAGTGCAGTACGATTTCTAACTAACCCGCTTGCCAGTCGTTGGGCTGGCAAGCGCTGTATTGTTCGTACCTAGTATGGATATAAACAGGCCGTAAAACATGATAACTAAAAAAACACGCGGAAGTGTTCGGTATTGGCGAAATGGTGACTAAAGCCAGTGTTAAAAAGCATGAAAATAATGTGTTTAGTATTGATGCTGCTAAACCGGCAGTTAATCGCTTACGGACGGGTGCAGCGAAGGAAAGTGTCTATCATGCTATGTTTAGTGCGTACAATGCGGCATTGCTTAGGTTTCTCCGTCGCCGCTTGCCGGATGTACATACTGCTGAAGATATAGCGCAAGACACTTACCATAATGTGATGCGTCGTGACTCTCTGGAAACAACGCAAGACTTAAAAGCTTATGTTTTCAAAACGGCCGCTAATCTGGCCGCCAATCGTCTGCGCAAAAAAGGGCGAGAAGATCTCTATCTTTCATTGCATGATGGCGAGCAGTATCACGATCAGACTGAGGCGCAAAATCCAGAACGTTTCGTTGCAGCCGAGAAAAATTTGGATAAAGTCAGCAGTGCTTATCAACAGCTGCCAGAGATTTATCGCAGAGCGTTTGAGATGAATCGCTTTGACAGTAAAAGTTACTCACAAATCAGCATCGAGTTGGGTGTGTCAGTGAGTAGTGTAGAAAAGTATTTAATGAAAACCCTGGCTGTATTGCGAGGGGCATTGAGTGATCACAGTGCTGAAAGCGCTTGATGACAATAACAGGATCAGTGTACCTGTGTGTACCAAGAGTAAGTTATGACATTACCTAATCCAACTACCCAGCAAATCGAGATGGCTATTGAATGGCTGGTAAAATTGCAGTCACCTTTGTTCAGCGATGCTGATAAGCAGAATTTTGATCACTGGCTCGAAGAAAAAATCGAACATCAGTTGGCTTACATTGAAGCTGAAGCGCTCTGGGAAGCTGCTAATGCCGTTGAGCCAATGCGCACGACGCAAGCTGGTGATCAGGCTTCTGTTTCGAAGTTGACCTCTCCTGCATCAAAACCAGTTGCTGGTAAAAAGCGTGTTTGGTGGGGCAGCTTGGCTGCCGTTGCTATGTTGATATTGGCTATCTTTGTGGTGGTTCAGCAACCGCAACAAAAGACTTTTCGAACCCAGATTGGCCAAAGTGAAAGCGTGGTATTGAATGACGGATCCGTTGTTACCCTGAACACCAATACGCAAATCCGTATCATCATGGAAGGTGCAATACGCAAAGTAAATTTGTTACAGGGTGAGGCATTTTTTGATATTGCGCCGGATAAACAGAGGCCATTTGTGATTGAAACGCCTTACGGTTTTGTCAAAGTGTTGGGCACCCGTTTTAATGTTCAGGTAGATACAGCGGATTATGCGGCCGTTACTGTTGCTCATGGTTTGGTGTCGGTGACTCCCAAAAATCAGGTGGCACTACAACAGTTTATCAATGCAGATTTTAGCGATACTAATTTGTTGAAACCGGGTGAGCAGGTGAATATGCATGCAGATCATCTCGATGCAGTCATCACAGGCACCGATATTGAGTCGGTACGGTCGTGGGTAACGGGTGTGCAAATATATGATGGCATACCGCTGGGCAATGTGATTCAAGATTTGAATCGTTATTACAGTACGCAATTAGCCTTAGGTGATGCTGAGCTGGCTGATGAAGCCGTGGTCGGCGCCATCAGTTTGCATGACCTTGATGCTGTGTTGGAAGTTTTTAAAAGCAGTTTTAATCTCGCGGTGCACTATGATGATTTACATAATCGAATCATTCTTACGCGATTAGAAGAGTAATTTTTAGCGGTATCTTCGCAAAGCTCCGTAGACAAGAGGGAACTTTGTTGTTGATTACTCAGTGCCAAAAGTTGTTGGTTTAATTTTAATAATAAAAACGAAAGGGTTGACTATGGCAGTTGTCATTGAGAAAAGTACATCGCCTATGCTTGGTGATGATGTTGGTCAGATCATCAATAGTAATAGCGTGAAACCAGTGCAGTGGATGGTCATATTTATTGCATTGTTATTGAATATACTTGACGGTTTTGACGTTACTGCCATGGCATTTACTGCCCACAGTATTGGTAATGACCTGAGTATTCCACCTCAACAACTGGGCTTGCTTTTCAGTACAGCGCTGGCTGGCATGATGCTCGGTGCCATGTTTATCGCCCCTCTGTCAGATATAATCGGTCGTCGAAAGATGATTCTTGCCAGTGTTGCGGTTATTGGAATCAGTATGTTGGCCACTAGTGTTTCGAGCACCTTGTGGTTATTGATCATATTGCGCCTCGCGACGGGGTTGGGAGTAGGTGGTTTACTGGCAAGTCTTGCCACTATTACGTCTGAATATACCCCAGAAAAATATCGCAGTCTTACCGTGGTGGCGGTAACTGCAGGTTATCCACTGGGGGCATCTTTGGGAGGTTTTATTGCAGCCCCTTTATTGACCAGCTTCGGTTGGCAAAGTGTATTTGTTGCTGGTGGATTGATGACACTCGCCATGTTGGTGCTGGTATATTTTTGGATGCCTGAATCGCTGCAGTTTTTATCCACACGGCAGCCGCCTGGTGCTCTGCAAAAAATTAATGTAATCCTCAAACAGCTGAGTTATAAGCCGTTGCTTCAATTACCTCAAACCGAGGTTGAGGCGCACGCTGATAAGGCAACCGTAGTGAGTTTATTAACACCTGAGCGGCGGCTAAAAACGATACAGCTGTGGCTGACGTTCTTTTTCTGTTTTATCAGTTTATATTTTTTAATGAGTTGGGTGCCTAAGCTGGTGGTTGATGCTGGCCTTTCTGAAGCTGCTGGAGTGTATAGTGCAGCTGTACTGAATGGTGGTGGTGTTTTGGGTATTGTGTTGCTTGGCTGGATCGCTACCAGGGTCGGCCTTACCGCGCTGATTGGCTGGTTTTTGATTGTGGCGTCGGCGGCTATGGTCGTGTACTCACAATTTTCAGAAACGTTGTCACTATTTGTCAGCCTGTTTGTGGTAGGTTTTTTGTTGCAGGGCGGGTTTTGTGGCCTTTACGCGGTAGCTGCCAAATTGTACCCGGCTGATGTTAGGACTACCGGAGTGGGGTGGGCTATCGGTTTGGGACGGTTTGGTGCCGTTGTAGGCCCTTATGTAGGTGGTTTTCTGATTGCTGCGGGTTTAAATCTGGAGGGGAACTTTTTAATTTTTGCGATCCCTACCTGTTTGGCAGGCGTCTTGGCACTCGGCCTAAAAGTCAGATAAGCTGGCTTAGTGTAAATGGCTGCATAGCAGCCATTAGTCCTCTTCATCGAATCCGTTATGAATCATATCACTCAGCAGTCCTAGCCAAGTTTTCATCTTCATCGTCACTGTTACTGCTAACGGTGTAAGTACAAAGGTGAGTAGTGCTGCCGCAGCAATCTATGATAGGTAGCGTTTAAAATTCGTGTTTTTTCAGTTTTTCATGCTGACGCTCATGTTTGGGCATCTTTATCGATTTTATCACTATATAATTGCCGGCACTTTCGTGCCAGCTTAGTTCCTAGCCTAGCTAGATGTTACTAATCTGGTGAGTATTATCTTTATAAAAGTACTTTAAGCTGTATGAGCAACCTACTGATTAAATTAGAGAAAGCCTCTTTGCATGTTGGCACACAGGCATTACTGGACAACCAGGATTTAGAAATATTTAGCGGCCAACGCTTGTGCTTAATAGGGCGGAATGGCGTGGGTAAATCCAGTCTGCTGAAAGTTCTGGCTGGCGACATGGAATTGGATGGTGGGGCTGTATGGCGCAAGCCTGGTTTGAAAATCGCTCGTTTGGAGCAAGACTTACCTGAACCAAGCGAATTTACGGTATTTGAAGCAGTAGCCCAAGGCTTATCTGAAGTCGGTCTCGCGCTCAGCCGGTATGAAGCGCTCTTACATAAAACTGACGCCAAAAGTATGGATGAGCTCGGTAGAATCCAGCAGCAAATTGAAGCTGCAGACGGGTGGCGCCTTGAAACGCGTATTCGGACTATCCTGTCCAGGTTGGCATTGCCTGAAAGCGCCCGTTTGCGAGACCTTTCCGGCGGTTGGCGCCGGCGGGTGTCTTTGGCTAAGGCGTTGGTTCAAGCTCCTGATATCCTATTGTTAGATGAACCTACAAACCATTTGGATGTGGGCGCTATTGAGTGGCTTGAAACTACTCTGAATAGTTTCGGTGGGGCTTTAATTTTTATTACCCATGACCGTGCCTTTTTGCAAACGGTAGCGAATCATATTGCTGAATTAGATCGTGGTCAGATTACCCGTCGGGCGGGGGATTACACTGGCTTTTTAGAATTTCGAGCTCAGCAGTTAGAGGAAGAAGCTCGACATAACGCTTTGTTCGATAAGCGCCTAGCTCAGGAAGAAACTTGGATTCGGCAAGGTATTAAGGCTCGCCGTACGCGTAATGAAGGCAGGGTTCGGGCGTTAAAGAGTATGCGCGAAGAGCGCCTGCAACGTCGCCAGCAGACTGGCCAAGTAAACCTGCAAATGGATCGTGGCGATTTGTCTGGCAAGCTTGTGGCAGAGTTGCAGCGGGTCTCATTTGGCTGGGGCAGCAATTCTGTTATCGATGATTTTTCCTGTCAGATATTACGGGGCGACAAGATAGGACTTCTCGGTCCCAACGGTATTGGTAAAAGTACCTTACTCAAGCTGATTCTTGGTCAATGTGAGCCACAAAAAGGGACTGTTCGCCTGGGTACCAATCTGCAGGTGGCCTATTTCGATCAGATGCGTGACACCCTAGATTTGAATGCAAGCGCCTTTGACAATATTTCGGAGGGGCGAGACAGCATTGAGGTAAATGGTCAGAGTCGTCACATAATCAGCTACCTTAATGACTTCCTGTTCACTGGTGAGCGTGCAAGAACCCCTCTGAACGCATTGTCTGGGGGGGAGCGAAATAGAGTGTTGCTAGCGAAATTGTTTAGCAAACCCAGTAACCTTCTAGTATTGGATGAACCAACGAACGACTTGGATATCGAAACACTGGAATTGTTAGAAGACGCGTTGACTGGCTACGAGGGTACAGTATTGTTGGTCAGCCATGACCGTGAGTTTATGGATAACGTGGTTAGTAGCACTATTGCCTTTGAAGGCGAAGGTGTTGTTAAAGAGTATGTCGGTGGTTATCACGACTGGTTGCGTCAAGGTGGTCAGTGGTATAGCGAAGAGAAGGCGCTGGAGGCAAAGAAAATCAGGGATGCTGAGCAGAGTGTTTCTTCAGTTGAAGTTGCGGCAGTAACGCCGGACTCAGGCACTGAGACGGCCAGCAAGGCGGTAAAAAAATTAACTTACAAATTGCAGCGTGAACTCGACGAATTGCCTAAGAAAATGGAAGGTCTTGAGCAAAAACTCGAAAAACTGCAAGCGCAAGTTGCAAGTCCAAGCTTTTATCAAGGCGATCGTGATGAGGTCAGTGCTGTTTTAGCTGATCTTGAAGCTACGCAGGCTAAGCTGGAGGAATGTCTGGATCGATGGGTTGAGTTAGAAGGGTGATTCGGTCTCGCTATGGCGCAAAATGGTTACTATAAACTCAATAAGAAAAAGGGGCGTTGGCCCCTTTTTTTGTGTAGGATTTAATCTTCCTCTGGCGTAACTCTGACCGCAAGTACATCGCATTTGCAACCATGTAATACGGAGTTAGACGTAGATCCCAGAAGAAGTGCGATACCTTCTCGACCATGACTGCCAACAACAATCAGGTCAACCCCGTGCTCTTCGGCTAGTCTTTGAAGCTCTGATGCAGGTTGGCCAATGTGAATAATTTGGTCTTCGAAGGGGATGTTATATATTTTGCCCAGCCTGGCCAGCTCTTCGGTGGCCTGTTTTTGCAATTGATCCTGTACCTCAGACAGATCCATGGGAATATCACCACCATAAGCAAATGTGAGGGGCTCAATAATATGTATGAGCATCATTGACGCGTTTTGCCCCTGAGCAATAGTATTTGCCCGCTCTATAACTTGACTGGACTCTTTTGATAAGTCTAAGCCAACAAGAATTTTCTTATATGACATGATGTACTCCTGCTAATAATAGTATTGATTTTGGGCTGTAGGTATTAGCTCAAGGGCCGCTATGTGTTTCTCATCTCGGCAAGCTTGCCTGATAGTTAGTCTTTGCTTGTATAAGCAGAACTCCATGCTACTAATGTAGTATAAGTTGTCAGTTTAGCGAATACTTGTGCTGTATCAACTAGGTTGCATGTAATTTTAGGCCCAGCGAAACTATTTGCTAGGGTTTTCAAATAATATTTTAGGATCGTAAGGGGAGTATTTTGACCTGGGTTCCAGTAGTGATTGTAGGTTTGGTTATCGCCTTAGCTGTAGGTCCGGTCATGATGGCGATGCCTTCGAAGCGGCAAAGTTATTTGGCAGGGCTGCGCAAGAAAGCTCAGGAACTGGGGTTTCACATACAATTGACGAGTATTGACAGTGGTAGTAACAGTGAGCGTTTAGCCGCTTATCGCTTGTTATGGGATGATAAACAGAAAGTGGTGGCGTGGCGCGTGCTGCGCAAAGGCTATGTGCACGAAATGCACTTTTGTGGAGAGTGGGCCTGGGACGGCGATGAGGGGGTGAATGTTCCAGCTTCTCTGCTAGGCTGGCTGCAGTCGAATTTGCCTGATCTCCCTGATCAGATACGTGCCGTTGGCGCTGACTCCGCTGGCGTGACGCTGTATTGGCGCGAGCAGGGCGGGGCAGACGCTTTGGACAAGTTGTTTCAAACTGCTACAGCATTAAAGCAATCTATCATTGCTGCAGTGGGTCGATCTGCATGATGCTCTTGCGCTGGGGGCCTGCGTAATGCCTCAGCCAGGGTTATCATTAGCAGGGGCCGGGTTGTACTCTGTCTCTGGCATAAGGTCTTCAGAAATGGCCGTGCGTCGTTTCAGCATCATATCGGTGACCTGGCGAATGAACTGGTTTTTTCGTGGGTCCAGGTTTTTGGATTTCACCAACACTGATTTAGCCGAATTATAATAGGCGTGAGCTTTTGCCGGATTGCTTTTGAGTGCTTTGTGTCCTTCGCTAATAAGTGAGACAACGTCAATTGTCAGATAGGTCCACGCTAACTCTTGTGTAAATGTGTCGAGCTCGGTTTTACTCAGAGCACCTTTGGCATGCTTTACTTGCAAAATCTTTCCAGCTTCTTCCAGCGACCGTTTTGCTTTGGCAATTTTTGCATCACTGGTGCGGATCCTGTTGACCCGTTTGTCATCGCGTTCGTCTGCCAGGATAACTGCGCGCTTTTCAGCATTTTCGAGGACGGCGTCAAGGTAATGCGCTTGAGGATCCAGTTGAAGCATCGCATTAATGTGATCCATGATTTGTTGATTCAGTATGCGAGGGATTGCGCGTGATTCAAGAAGATGGTCTGTTTCGGTTAATAACTCTTCCAGCTCGTCGAGCTGCACTTTCATTTTATTCAGTTTAACTTTTATGAGCTTTCGGCGAGTTTCACGGTGGTTGGCAATACTTACCGTAATAAGTGCCATAATAGCGATCCCAAAAAGCAGTAATAAAGGTGCCATAGTTGTCGTCAATCAGTAGAAAGTTAGGTTTCAGTTGCAGTTAGATACCGAGCCGCTGGCTTTGTTGGCCTTATAGCTGCCTTTTTCTGAGTATTCTTAGCTTCTCAGGATTCAGTGGTGCTTTAAACCATGTTTCGGCTATTCTGTCGAGACTCTTTCATGTGTTGCTAGTTAGCCAGTCAGCTTAAATATGTAGTTTTACACATGCTTTGTGAGTCTACGTGTGCGGTCGAACCTTTGTAAATACGAAGCTTTACCACAGTTTGTTTTGGCCGCTGCGGGAGTACTAAAACCTGTGCCATACTGATGTTCCAGGCGCCCTGATTGTGAATTGATTACTTGACCCCAACTGGCTCAGGTTATATATATGCGCACCGAAGAGGTACGCGGTTCATTGTTTTTCAGTCTATATTTGCCAGTGGAGCCTGATAAAGCAGCTTTGGCATCCGCCAAATGAACATGGTTTACATATATGCTGGCGACCTTGTGTATAGCGATCAAGTGATTGTTAATATCTTATTATCCGAGCTCAGGGCTTGAGTTGTTGGCTTTATGGGCAGTGAGTACGTTTTATCTACAAAAGAGAATTAGTTGGGCTTTATGGGAAAATCTTTGGTTATTGTGGAGTCGCCGGCCAAGGCGAAAACAATCAACAAATATCTGGGTGATGGCTTTATTGTTAAATCCAGTGTTGGTCATATCCGGGATCTACCGACAAGTGGTAGCGCCGTTAAAACTACTGACCCAAAGGAACGTGCTCGTCTTGCCGCCATTACTCGAAAAATGTCTCCAGAAGACAAAATCATTCACAAACAAAAGAAAGCCAAAGAACAACTAATTAATCGTATGGGTATAGACCCGGAAAATAATTGGGAAGCACATTACGAAATTTTGCCTGGAAAGGAAAAGGTTGTCGCAGAGCTTAAAAAATTAGCTGCAACGGCGGATACGATTTACCTCGCAACGGATTTGGATAGAGAAGGAGAGGCCATCGCGTGGCATTTACGTGAGGCTATTGGTGGTGACGATTCGAGGTATCGTCGTGTGGTGTTTAACGAAATTACCAAAAAGGCTATTCAGGACGCTTTCAAAGAACCCGGTACGCTTGACATAAATCGTGTCAACGCACAGCAGGCTCGTCGATTTCTGGACCGTGTTGTAGGCTACATGGTTTCACCATTGTTGTGGGAGAAAGTCGCCAGAGGTTTGTCTGCTGGCAGGGTGCAGTCTGTGGCTGTACGGCTAGTCGTAGAGCGGGAAAAGGAGATTAGAGCTTTTGTTCCTGAAGAGTACTGGGATATTTTTGCAGATTTGAATACGGCAAAATCCAACACTATTCGCTTTGAAGTAAAAAAAGAAAATGGTGAGGCGTTTAAGCCTGTTAACAAAGAACAAGCAACTACGGCTGTTGAAAAGTTACAGAAAAGTGATTACACCGTCTCGTCCCGCGAAGATAAGCCGACGTCTTCAAAACCAAATGCTCCTTTTATCACTTCTACGTTACAACAAGCCGCGAGTACCCGTCTGGGCTTTAGTGTAAAGAAAACTATGATGATGGCGCAGCGATTGTATGAGGCTGGCTATATTACTTATATGCGAACAGATTCTACCAATCTGAGCCAGGAAGCTGTTGAATCTTGTCGTGATTATATTTTGAATGAGTTCGGCGAAAAATATTTGCCGGAAACAGCCGTCCGCTATACCAGCAAAGAAGCGGCTCAAGAAGCGCATGAGGCAATTCGGCCCTCAAGTGTGACTGTCAAACCGACACAGTTGAAAGATATGGAACGTGATGCTGAGCGGCTTTACGGGCTTATTTGGGCTCAGTTTGTCGCCTGTCAAATGACTCCCGCTCAATACACCAGTACATCTATTACGGTTACCGCGGGAGCGTTTGAGTTACGTGTTCGCGGTCGGGTAATACGATTTGATGGTTACACAAAAGTTTTACCTTCGATATCTAAAAAGGATGAAGATGTCGTTCTTCCAGAAGTTAGTGTTGGCGAGGTATTGAATTTAGTACAACTCGATCCTAAGCAGCATTTTACCAAGCCGCCAGCTCGATACACGGAGGCCAGCTTAGTAAAAGAATTAGAAAAACAGGGCATTGGCCGGCCCTCGACCTATGCGTCAATTATTTCAACTATTCAAGATCGTGGTTATGTTCACCTGGACGCCAGGCGTTTTTATGCCAATAAAATCGGCGATATTGTGACTGACCGCCTGGTTGAAGGCTTTCATGACCTAATGGATTATAACTTCACGGCCACCATGGAAGCATCTCTCGATGAGGTTGCAGAAGGTCAAAAGAAGTGGAAGCAATTGTTAGATGAGTTTTACCTGGACTTCTCCGACAAGTTAAAACATGCTCAAAATGACGACGGCGTTTTTCGCGCTAACACACCGACGAATACTGATATTGAATGCCCAAAGTGCGGCCGTCATATGCAAATCAGAACAGCAAGTACCGGCGTTTTCTTAGGCTGTTCGGGGTATGCCTTACCGCCCAAGGAGCGTTGTAAACACACGATGAATCTAGTGTCGGGTGACGATGCAGTTAGTGCGGATGATGATGAAGCCGAGACAAGTCAGCTGTTAGCTAAGCACCGCTGTCCTAAATGCAATACTGCGATGGATAGTTATTTACTCGATGAGTTGCGCAAGTTACACATCTGCGGTAGTAACCCAGACTGCACCGGTTATGAAATCGAAAAAGGTAGTTTTAAGCTAAAAGGTTACGAAGGTCCGGTTATTACTTGCGATAAGTGCGGTAAAGATATGCAGTTAAAAACCGGGCGTTTCGGTAAATACTTCGGTTGTACCGGTGAGGAATGTAAAAATACTCGCAAGTTGCTTCGTAATGGCGAAGCTGCACCGCCTAAAATGGATCCGGTTCCTATGCCTGAGTTGGCTTGTGAAAAAGTCGACGATACCTATATCTTGAGAGATGGTGCCTCTGGCTTGTTTTTGGCTGCTAGCGGTTTTCCTAAAAATCGTGAAACTCGAGCGCCCTACGTTGATGAGCTGTTACCGCATAAGTCTGAAATTGATAAAAAATATTCGTTTTTAATGAGTGCGCCGGTAGCTGATCCTGATGGAAATCGGACGTTAATTAGATTTAGCCGTAAAACCAAAGAGCAGTATGTCCAAACTGAAGTCGATGGAAAAGCTACTGGCTGGAAGGCCTTTTACAATGGTAGTAAGTGGGACATTACTGATTCACGCAAAGCTGCGAAGAAAGCCAAATAAGGATTGATGGATAGCCGAAAGGTGTCGCGTCTGTGTTTTGATTACTCCCGCGTGTTTTAAACGTGGGAGCTTAGGTTTTTAGTGTTATGTCCATGCCAATCACACAACAAGTTAATCGCCAGCTGGCTTTTGCCCGCACGTTGTTGCGGTCGATAGAGCATGATTCAGCCAAAGATAATAGCGCTTCTCAATCTGCTCTACATGTTGATGCAACTCAACAAGCTATTGTGGCCGCTCTTTATCGAGGCCTGTGTTTATACTTGGAAGAGTTGGCGCAGCGCTTACAGGAGCAGGGTGTACCGGTTGGATTTTCTGCTTCTGAGACATGGTTAAATTTTTCAGCGCGTATAAGGCATGCTGTTAGTTGTTGTTCCGCGCCAGAGTTTAGAGAACTTGAATCTTTGTCTGAGGATAGCGCGTCTTGGCTAGGTGGTTTATTACGCGATTACGAACGAAAAACTACTTATTCTACTAAGTCTAAAGAATCCACTCTGGCATCACCGGTTGATGGTATTCGCTTAGTAAATCTAGATAATGATGACGAAGCTCAGTTTATGGCTGGGAATCGTATCGAATCGATTATTATATCGTTCTCCGAGCTTGTTCAGCGTCATCGCGAGTCTTTGCAGTATTATTGATTTGAGCTTTGATTAATTTGTCGTAGCCTATAATTGATTCCTGTTTATTTTAGTAATTTCAGTGGGTCTGTCCCGGCTTTTCCTTTGGTTTCAAATCAATGTTAAAATCAGCTTGGTTAAGGCGGCCAATGTGCTGCACTTAGGTTTATGTATCCGAGCCGGCTGTAAACGGCTCTGTTGGTGGAGTTTTGATGTCTTCTTCTTTGTATGAAATTGTTGAGCTGGAAAATGGTGAAATTGCGCTACAGCGAGCTGGTGAGGAAGATTCCGAGCCGCTGGTGTCGATACGTTTTTCAGAAGAGTCTTTGTACTACTTAAATTCAGCGCGATTGGTTGTAGCAAAGGCCATGATAGAAGCTGGACTTGAGGTGCTGGGTGATTTGTCGGAAGAGGGCAGTGATCTGGTCGAAGATGAAAATGCCGACGACGATGACCCTCAACTATTACATTAATCCCCTCTTGTTGGGGTAGCGAGTATGCTGTCCAGCTTCAATAGATTTAGTCAGCTTGCTGCTTTTCTTTGCTAATTCTAGCGGTGTCTTACTATCAACCCTTGAGTCGTGCCAAGGTTTGCGGCTTGACTGAGTTGTTCCAGTTCTATCTCTGTGAGCTGATTAGGGGCAGCAATGACGGTGTCGCTTTTGCCGTTGGCTAGAGCTTCCCAAAACAGCCACAGACAGTCTGCAGCGTTATTGCACTGGATAATACGCAGCTTGGATAAGTTGATGCCAGCTGACTCGAGCGTTTGTCGGCTAAACGTCAGCGGGCCAATCCAGGTAATCCAGCGCTTATTGGCGCTTTGTGTTAGGTGTGCCAAGATTGACAGGAAAATTGTACTATGGCCCCCAAACCCCTCGGCCAATATGACTTCTGATACGCCGTAAGGAATTGAAGGAGATTTATGTATGGGTAACTGCGAAAATTCTGCAATGCTCATAACACACCTATATTAAATTAAAATCTTATACAGCAGGTTTAGCCCGATTAATGTATGCCACGGCGTATGACGCCAACTGACAGACCCTCAATAGCAAAACTCTGTTCTCTAAGATCAACTTCGATAACGTCGAAGTCTGGATTTTCAGGAATTAATTGGATTTGGTATTTGTTTTTGCCACGCTTGAGACGTTTGACGGTTACTTCATCTTCTATTCGTGCGACAACTATATCGCCAGAGTTTGCTTGCTCAGTCTTTTGAACAGCGAGCAGATCCCCGTCCATAATCCCTATGTCTTTCATGCTCATCCCTTTTACGCGCAGCAGGTAGTCGGCAGCAGGCCGAAACAGATTAGCGTCAATTTCGCAGTAATCCTCGATGTTCTCCTCCGCCAAAATAGGGTTCCCTGCGGCAACTCTGCCGATGATAGGGAGTCCAGTTTCAACTTCTGGAAGCCGAATACCACGTGAGGTTCCTGCAACCACCTCGATAGCGCCTTTGCGCGCTAATGCCTTTAAATGCTCTTCAGCAGCATTTGCAGAGCGAAAGCCAAGCTCCTTGGCAATCTCCGCCCGTGTAGGAGGAAAGCCAGTGTCCTCGATATTACGCTTAATTAATTCAAGAACTTCTTCTTGTCGCCGGGTTAGCTTGATCATATTAGTCCTTGTTATAGCTGCTGTTTTCACATGGTGATGTTGAAAACTCGGGATGAGAGTCTATGCTGCTTCTTCGCAACGCCTACTTTCATCTGTGTTTTTATACAGTACATGAGTATTTATACAGTAGTCTATACAGTGGTGCAATATGTGATTGCTAATTTATTGGTGGGCTGCTTAATCAATAAGTGGTGACGAAGAGTCAGCGTTTTGGTGCTATGAAGGGAAATTTCGGTGTGCTGGAGGGCATGGTTACTCTTTTAAGAGCCCTTAAGTTAAAGGCTGTTAAGCCTTTGGGGGGACTATCAGATTCAGTTTGACGATTATATGTCGAGGTCTTCGTACCCAGTGAAAGGCTCTGCTTCAATGGAGTTGACGGGGCTGTCCCAGTCTCTGGGGTGGAGTACTTCATTAAGTCCCCAGTGATCGCCTTCTTCAAAGTTTTCTTCAAACGGGGCGCTGGCGTCCTCAGGAGCTTCCGCGTGTGAAAGGTTTAATTGTTGCCAGGTTTCAATATCGAATTCGGCTAATTCTCCATCCCGATATTGGACATCAATAGTTGCGCTGCTCTCATCAAATGCTACAACTTCAAATAAAAGTCTATCAATATTGTCCTGATACCAGGCGCCAATCTGGGGGATGATACCTTTCATTTTCACCTCGCTCTTAGATCTTTTTCAAAGTTGAACATACCATGCGTAACCCTATGGTCACTAATAATTGTTGTCTTTATTTTGTCCTATAAATTACTTTGCAATATGCCTTTAACTGATTGATTTAAATGATTAAGTTTAAAATTTATTGAGTTGTTTATAGGTGCTTTTCATATTGGTATGTCTGTTAAGACAAAAAGTGTCTAACACGTAAAGAGAAAGATCTTACTCGCTTTTACTGAGAGCACCTTGACAGGTGGAAAGGTGAACCGTAATGTCCGGCGCAAATGCAGCGCCAGTTCTTTTACTTGCCTGTCTAATTTCAGTTGCTTGGGGATGTTATGACAACTACTGCCTGTGGCCCGGTGATGATCGATTTGGATGGATATCACTTATCAAGTGCTGAGCGGCTTATGCTGTCGCGTCCCAGTGTAGGAGGGGTCATTCTTTTTGCTCGGAATTACGAAAGCAAGAACCAAGTTGTCGAGCTTGTGTCTGAGATTCGTGCCATCAGGCCCGAATTACTGCTTTGTGTTGACCAGGAAGGTGGTCGGGTTCAGCGTTTTAAACATGGTTTTACGCAGCTCCCTCCCATGCAAGTATTTTCTGAGCTCTACCAGAGTAATGCTGCTAATGCGGTAAAGTTGGCCGAGGGCTGTGGTTGGTTGATGGCAGTTGAAGTGCTCGCCTGTGGTTTGGATTTTAGCCTTGCACCTGTATTGGATGTAGATAGGAATCACTGTCGCGCTATTGGTAATCGGGCGTTTTCAGACAAGGTTGAGGAAGTTGTTACATTAGCGGGAGCATTTGTTCAGGGTATGCGCCAAGCGGGAATGGCCGCTACGGGCAAGCATTTCCCGGGGCATGGTTCAGTCGAAGCCGATTCGCACGTTAGCTCGCCAGTTGATGATCGTGAATTTGAAACTATTTTCGCTTCCGATATGCAGCCTTTTATTCGGCTGGCAGAGCAACTGGGTGCGGTTATGCCGGCTCATGTTGTCTTTTCTTCTGTCGATGTTCAGCCTGTGGGGTTTTCATCGTATTGGCTGAAGTCAGTGTTGCGTGAAAAGCTGGGTTTTAATGGCGTAATTTTCAGTGATGATTTAAGTATGCAGGCGGCTGCAGCTGCAGGTAGTTATGCAGAAAGGGCGTTTGCGGCTATTGAGGCAGGCTGTGACATGGTTTTAGCTTGCAATCATCGGGAGGGAGCTATTGAAATTTTGGATGCCTTCGAGTCTGAATTGATTCAGGCTTCACCGAAATTGACCACCATGCGCGCAAATCGACAATGGAATTGGTCAGATTTAGTAAAAATGGAACGCTGGCAAGAGCTGCGGGAAGAGTTGTCTACCCTGTGCTAGACGATCGCTAAGTGTTTAAACGTTTTAATGGATGGAGGATTTGGTTTTGTTCGATGTTTCAATGCCAAGCAGTTTGCGCGAAATTATTCACGAAGAAAATATCTGGATAGCACAAGTTTTTATCATTGTTTTTGTAACGTTAATTCTTGCTTTTGTGGCTCGAATCATTCTTAAAAAATTATTAAAAAAAGCCGGGAACACTAAAAACCTTTGGGATGATGCCCTGGTGGGCGCCGCAATACAGCCAATTAATTGGTTGATTTGGCTTCTCGGAATGAGTTGGGCTGCGAGTATCGCAGGGGATGTGGCAGACGTTACGATCTTTGAATCTGTGCCAACGATCCGAGATATAGGCCTGATAGCGATTTTGTGTTGGTTTTTGGTTCGTTTTGTCAGTCGTGGCGAACAAAATTTAATGGACCCTCAATATACTTCAGAGCCTATGGACACGACTACTGTCATGGCTTTGGCAAAACTGCTGCGCGTCTCATTTATCATTACGAGTGTTTTAGTCGCAATGCAGTCATTGGGCTACAGTATTTCAGGTGTCCTGGCTTTTGGCGGGATTGGGGGTTTAGCTGTTGGTTTTGCAGCGAAGGACTTGTTGGCCAATTTTTTTGGTGGGCTGATGATTTACCTGGATCGCCCGTTTGCTGTCGGTGATTGGGTGCGCTCGCCGGACCAGGAAATTGAAGGTACGGTTGAAGATATTGGCTGGCGTTTGACCCGGATTCGTACCTTTGACAAGAGACCGTTGTATATCCCTAACGCGACATTTACGCATATTTCGGTTGAAAACCCGTCGAGAATGCTAAACCGAAGGATTTACGAAACAATTGGGGTTCGCTATGACGATAGTGGTCGTGTACAGGATATAGTGGCTTCAGTAAGGGATATGTTGAAAGAACACCCGGAAATTGATACTGAACAAACCCTTATCGTAAATTTAAATAAGTTCGGTGCTTACTCTTTGGAATTCTTTGTTTACGCTTTTACCAAAACCACAAACTGGATTGCTTATCACGAAGTCAAAGAGGACGTATTAATTAAAATTTTAGCCATTGTTGATGAGCATGGAGCTGAATGTGCTTTTCCTACTTCGACTATTCATTTGCCGGACGCCGTTAGCCTTAAAACTGAACAAGGCATGGAAGTTAAAGCATAGTTTTCTCGGGCAAGCCTGTTCAAGAATGCTGCATAGATGCATTTGAATGGTTGGCAGTATTCGCTCTTTACATGCTATGCAATAGCAACTTCCCCCTGGGTTGGTGGTAAAAATAATCGCGCGCGCTCCAACTAATCTGGCGCGGCGTCTTTAGTATGATGCTGCGTCTTTTTCGTAGATAATCCCATGCTTTTTGTTGTATTTTGCAAAAAAATGTGATTTTCGCTGGACTCCAAGCAAGTTTTGCCTTAAAAATGTGCAGTTACGCGGCTATCCTTTCGGCGTTACTTAACGGTGTTGAGACGGCGAATGACTTAGGCTGCGAGGGAAAGTCCATTTAAAAATGGCGAGCATTAACACTCAATATAACTATAAAAGAGGTTTGGTAAATGTCATCATCTCGTGAATCCGGTACTGTCAAATGGTTCAATAACGCACGCGGCTATGGTTTTATTACTCGTGGCGAAGATACCGACGATATATTTGTGCATTATCGAAATATTATGGGTGAAGGCTATCGCTCTCTCAATGAAGGTCAGCAAGTAGAATTTAGTTTGCTGGAGGGTGATAAGGGGTTGCAGGCCGAAGAGGTTGTTCCTGTAGTCTAGGCATTCAGAATTTTACTGGTACCTAATTACATTTCTTACGACACGCGCTGCTTAGTCCTTGGGTGATAACCAGGCCATAGCGGTGCGCGTGTTCAGCTACTGACTTTCGTCAGTGGTTATCTCCCCTGTTGTGTCGTCTTCTTTGTCCAAGTCCTCATTCGACGGTTCCTGATAGTCAAAGGGAATAACTTTGATGATTAAACCTAAAACAGGGTGATCAATGTAGTGCAGCTCTTCACTGCGCATACGACGACGTTGCTTCAGTGTGTATAGCTGGTCGATGACGTAAGGTTGGTCAATAATTTTACTGTATTCATTGATGAGTACGAGTTCCTGTTGGCCAGCGGCAGCTGGGGCAAGATTCATGCTGCCGGCCGGTGTGTTCTGGCGGAGATTGATTTGTGGTTTTTCCGGTAATTGTGGCCAGTTCTCAATGTTTTGACCAAAGTTGGGGATGAATTCTGCGAGCCAGAGATTTGTATGTACATGGAGATATCGCGACACACTGATTTTAAGGCTACCTTCCAGTTCCGTATGCTCCCCATAGGTTTTTCCACCATTGATTAAAACTGATTTGGCATTTTCCTCTGCTTGCACGGGTTGTCGCCAAGCTTCGTGAAACAGGACTCGATAACCATTTTTACGGCGGAGGTCTTGCTCTAACGGTGTTAGCTCAAAAATCTCGTGAGGTAATTTATAAAACGGGTCCTGAGCCGGGTTGGGCATACGGGTTGTGGGTTGAATTTCTGTATCAGTATTTGTCCCCGGCGCTATAGCCGCGTCTAGAGTATTGTCGTTTGCTGAATTTGTTTGATCTAACTCGTTGTCTGGTGCGGCAGTGAGCGGTTCGGCTTTTGGGTTTGGTTCAACAGACTCTGCAGGTTTTTCTAGTTCGATACCTTCCTGAGCGCCGTTTTGCGTATCTATTGACGTATAGGGTGCCGCAGCTTGCATACCCATAAAGTCGCCAAATTGATTTGAATTATCATATAGATTACTTATGTTTGGAATCGCACTGTTCAGCGGCGAGGTGCTATCGCTGTCTAAACTGATCGGTACGTCTAGGTCGCCTAGCTCTACCCAGTGTGGAGGATATGCCAGCGCTACGGTTTTATCCCAGGTTTCCTGGTGGCTGGGTGGTACGTAGGTTCGGGCGAATATAATAACTTCGATTTGATACCACCGATCTTCATCGGTATCGTTGCTATTTTCGATGGTCTCTTGTGAGGTGCTTGCCGCAGAAAAGCTCAAGCCTAGAGCGCCTAGCAAGAAAACTTTTATCAGATGTTGTCGTGGTGTGAGCTGGGAGTTTTTATTGAATCGCATAAGTGGCTTATTCCTCTGTCTGCAGCGACGTTAAGAGCTTTTCTATGCAGGTAAAACGCGTATCATGAGACTGCATGTCGGCAAAAAATTTCAAGTTACTGGCACCTTCCAGCTTGTAGTTTTGTGGCTGTTGCTGAACCAGACGCACAATATTCATCGGGTTTATAGCTGGCTTGCTTGTAAACTCAATTTTTCCTTGCGTTGCACTCGCTTCTAATTTCTTTATACCGATTTCCTGTGCCTTTAGTTTGATGAGTGTTTGTCGAAACAGGTTTTTTGTGGGTTCTGGCAATAGCCCAAACCGATCAATCATTTCGACTTGCAGTTCGCGTAGCTGTTCATTGGTTTCTTGTGCAGATATTCGTTTGTAGAGCGTCAGTCGCAACTGCACATCTGGAATATAGTCATCTGGAATCAATGCAGTCAGGCGCAGGTTGATGTCTATGCTGTCTTCAGGTTCAAGCGGTAACATCAAGTTTGGCGAGTGACCTGATTTTATAGCTTTCACTGCGCGATCAAGCATTTCCATGTATAAGGAAAACCCTATTGTTTGCATTTGACCGCTTTGATCATCACCAAGCAGTTCTCCGGCACCTCGAATTTCCAAGTCTTGGGTTGCAAGTGTAAAACCCGCCCCAAGCTCCGTCGTAGTGGCTATGGCCTCGAGTCTTTTTACCGCATCGGCCGTCATCGCTCGCTTGTTAGGTGTTAGTAAGTAAGCATAAGCCTGGTGGTGTGAGCGTCCAACTCGGCCGCGAAGTTGATGTAACTGGGCGAGCCCAAACTTGTCTGCTCTGTCAATGATAATAGTATTTGCATTAGGGATATCGATGCCTGTTTCGATAATGGTTGTGCAGACTAGGATGTTATATCTTTTGTGATAAAAGTCCGACATAACTTGTTCGAGTTGGCGTTCACGAAGCTGGCCATGAGCGACTATGACACGCGCTTCGGGAATGAGTTTTTGCAGATCGCTGGCCGTTTTCTCAATATTTTTTACTTCGTTATGTAAATAGTAAACTTGCCCGCCGCGAAGGATTTCACGTAGGACTGCCTCTTTGATCAGGGCATCCTCACTTTCACGCACGAATGTTTTGACTGAAAGCCGTTTGGCAGGAGGCGTTGCGATAATTGACAGGTCGCGAACTCCTGACATAGCCATATTGAGTGTGCGAGGAATGGGCGTTGCAGTCAGTGTCAGGATGTCTACATTAGCGCGCATGGATTTAAGTTGTTCTTTTTGACGCACGCCAAAGCGATGCTCTTCGTCAATAATAAGAAGCCCTAAATCCTTATATTTTATATCCTTCTGCAGCAGTTTGTGTGTGCCGACGATGATATCAACCTGGCCATTGGCCAGTTTTTCCAGTGTTGCATCAACCTCCTTGGTGCTGCGGAAGCGAGATAAAATGTCCACGCTTACCGGCCATTGTGCAAAACGGTCTTTAAAATTATCAAAGTGTTGCTGCGCCAGGAGAGTTGTCGGCACTAAAACGGCCACTTGTTTTCCACTGTGCACAGCAATAAAGGCCGCGCGCATGGCTACCTCTGTTTTTCCAAAGCCAACATCACCGCAAATCAATCGATCCATGGGTTTGGACGATGTCATATCCTTGAAGACAGCATCAATTGCGATTTGTTGATCTGGAGTCTCTTCAAACGGGAAGTCACTGGAAAATACTTGATAGTTTTTGTCCGGATCGGCGTAGCTGAATCCTTTTTTGGCTTCTCTACGGGCGTATATATCTAGTAGTTCGGCGGCTGTATCACGAATTTTTTCTGCAGCCTTGGTTTTAGCTTTGTCCCACTGGTCTGAGCCAAGTCTGTGAAGTGGTGCATTACCATCTTCAGCGCCACTGTAGCGGCTGATTAAATGCAGGTTGCCGACAGGAACGTAGAGTTTGGCGGAATTTGCGTACTCCAGCGTTAAAAATTCACTGGCCTGATCGTCAACCGTGAGTGTTTCTAGTCCTAGATACCGGCCAACGCCGTGATCTAGGTGAACTACGGGCGCTCCAGCCGCCAACTCTGTCAGATTTCGGATAACCTGATCGCTGGCAGTGTCACTCGGTTTTTTACGTCTTCGTTGCTGTTGAACGCGCTCACCCAACAGCTCCGTTTCGGTAATAACAATAAATCCATCTGCGGGAGCACTAAAGCCTGTTTCTAAAGGGGCAACTAGAACACTGATAGCCTCTGAACTGGCGATAAATTTAAGCCAGTTATTTTGCTCGGCTGGTTTAACTCCAATGTCCTTCAGTAATTCGTATAGGGTTTCTCGCCTTCCTGCGGACTCTACGCAAAATAGGATTCGCAGGTCGGTTTCAAGTACAAAGTTTTCGATAAGGTTAAGTGGCGCTTCTGCGCGGTGATTAACTGCAATATTAGGGACGGGTTCAACGTTGAAATTGGTGTCCGCTTGTTCATGAGGCTGGTCTGTCAGCGTTATTTGTAAAGATTGTTTTAAGTGATGAAATAATTCTTCTATCGGGAGAAAAATGGTTTTAGGGGGGAGTATTGGGCGCTGCGTATCGACACTGCGGCTGGTGTAGCGTGCCTGACACTCCTGCCAGAAACGCTCTGCGCTGAGTTGCAAAGGACCTTCGATAAAGGTGATGCTGTTTTTAGGCAAATAATCAAACAGAGTGCAACAATGCTCGAAGAATAGCGGTAAGTAATACTCGATGCCTGCTGGGACAATTCCTGCACTGATATCTTGATAGATGGGGCAGCGTTTATGATCAGTATCGAAATGGGAGTGCCAGTTACCCTTGAATCGGTTGATGCCGGTTTTATCTAGTGGAAACTCCTTTGCGGGAAGGAGGTCAATACTTTCTACTTTTTCTATAGTGCGTTGGGTTTCTGGATCAAAGGTCCTTAGTGATTCGATTTCATCATCGAATAGATCTATGCGGTAGGGCTCTTCGCTTCCCATAGGAAACAAATCCAGAAGGGCGCCCCTAATAGAAAACTCCCCGTGTTCATAGACTGTATCGACGCAACGGTAGCCGCTGTCCAAAAGGCGCTGGCGCATATTATTGATGTCGAACCTGTCGCCTATCTTTAAGTTGAGGCCGTTTGCCGTGATAAATTCAACCGGTGGCAGTCGATGCATAAGTGTCGTGATTGGAACTATTAATGCGCCGTGGGTTGTAGTTGGCAATTTGCTCAGCGTATATAAGCGCTCAGAAATAATGTCTTCGTGGGGTGAGAAGTTATCGTAGGGCAGGGTTTCCCAGTCCGGTAGGTGAAATATTGGACAATCGCTCTCATCGGCAAGAAAACAGTTCAGTTCAGCCTCGAGACGCAGCGCTGCTTGTGTATTTGGCGTGACAATTAATATGAGTCGTCGTTCGCGCTTCAATGTATTCGCAATTGCTAAGGCTTTCGATGTGCCGGGTAGGTTATGCCACTCGGTTTTCATTCCCTGTTTTTGATTCAGCTGTGGTGGGCTTAACAGTTTGGCGATGGTCATTGATGGTCTACTTGCATAGTCTGAAAAATTGCGCGCATTGTACCTGTGTTTACGGTATTCGAGCCAATTTGCTTAGCGCGTAAGCATTAATTTTGTTAACTGAGTTAAATCATGGCTCTCATAGCTAAGTGGCGATGTTGGGTTAGTTCTTATCGCGTAGGTATAAGTATTTGTCATAAATGTGAGATGAAGCTGTAATTTAAGGTGTTTAGGGGGGATGTATAGTGATGCTCTCACCGTTATGCTCGGGATATGCTATCTCATTGTTTTTTTTATATTTATTAACTGGGGTTTAAATTTTAGACAATTTATTGCAGGCCCTAATTGATGTGGCGATAATGGCCGCGATTATTTCAAGCTCTTGATTTTAAAACGTCCTATTTACGCTTAACTTAATAAAGGTGCTAATACTGTGAATCGACCAAAGCCAGATGATTATTTCAAAGACTGGAAACAGCGCGAAGCGCTTGCAGAATCGATGATTCCTATGATCGGTAGGCTTAACCGCGAGGCAAATGCGCCGGTTTACCTTTATGGCAAGTTGCTCGTAAATCGCTCTGTCATTGACATTATGAAGGCTCACCGTTTTGTCCGCCAAGTAGAGGGTAACGAGCTTTCTGAATTCGAAACTTATCCGGTTTTGGAGGCTATCTCCAAGCATCCACTGGGGCCTGCGAAAATTGACTTGGGTAGATTGACCGTCAAATGGATGCAGGAGTCTTCCACCGATGTTGATGCCTTTGTGGCGCGTGAACTGGCTGGGATTGAGGATGGAGCCAAGCCTATTCCCCAACCGCAAGATGTGGTCCTCTATGGCTTTGGTCGTATTGGACGTTTGGTAGCTCGGCTTTTGGTCGAAAACTCTGGTAGTGGCGATAACTTGCGTTTGCGGGCTATTGTTGTTCGAAATAGCCGGACTGCCAACGACTTGGTCAAGCGCGCTAGTTTGTTGCGTCGTGATTCTGTGCATGGTTCCTTTAAAGGTACTATTCGTGTCGAGGAAGACTCGAATATGCTCGTAATTAATGGAAATCCAGTTCAGGTAATTTATGCTAATTCACCAGCAGAAGTCGACTACACCGCATACGGGATTAATAATGCGCTGGTTGTTGATAACACTGGGGTATGGCGTGATGAGGATGGGTTGGGGCAGCACTTGCAGTCTCCCGGTGCTGGCAAGGTGTTGCTAACCGCTCCAGGTAAAGGCGACCTAAAGAATATTGTTTTTGGTATCAATCACTCGGATATCCTGGCTGATGACAAGATAATCTCAGCGGCATCTTGTACCACGAATGCTATTACTCCAGTTTTAAAGGTCTTGATGGACAAGTTTGGCGTAAAGCACGGTCACGTTGAGACAGTGCATTCTTACACCAACGACCAGAATTTGATTGATAACTTCCATAAGGGTGAAAGACGCGGTCGAAGTGCGGCCCTAAACATGGTGCTGACTGAAACTGGCGCGGCCAAAGCTGTGGCAAAGGCGCTGCCAGAGCTGAAAGGTAAGCTAACTGGTAATTCTATTCGAGTGCCGACGCCTAATGTATCTATGGCGATTTTGAATCTTCAGTTGGGGCAAGAGACCTCTGTGGACGAGTTGAACGAATATATGCGCCATATGGCCCTGCATTCGCCACTCAGCCAGCAGATTGATTATACGAACTCCCCGGAAGTGGTATCGACAGACTTTGTGGGTTCAAGGCATGCTTGCGTTTTTGACAGCAAGGCAAGTATTGTTGAAGGCAATAGTGCTGTTTTGTACTGTTGGTACGATAATGAGTTTGGTTATAGCTGCCAAGTTGTCCGCTGCTTGGAGAAAATGGCTGGTGTAGCTTATAAACAGATTCCCGCCGCTTCTTAAGCAAAGGTACTCACACCTAGGAGTAGGACTTTTTTGCTTTTAGGTGTGAATCGTACAAAAAAACTCCAAATGACGTATCTGAGATCGCCAAACTCTTGAGTTTCGGGTGTGTTTAGCATAAAAGTGCTAAATAGTCGGGTCTGCCACTGGCCAGCACGCACCCTCATCTTTATAATTGCGCCGGCCTTGGATACCATTGAAAATCAAGTGAATTTAGGGCTTTCAGCTAAACTGGTTGTAGGTTCGGGCCTGGTCGCCACTTATAACCAAGCTCGGCGGCGTTAATCTCCGAGCTGTTCTCGACTTATAGTTAGCTTAGCTGTAACAACTGAAACCGTGGGTTGGGACGTTCGTATCCCAACTCTACCATCTACTAATTAAACTAGGCTGGGGCGTATGATAAAAATCCGTCGAGGACTGGATTTACCTATATCTGGCGCACCTGAGCAAGTCATACAAGAAGGGCCGCAGATACGTTCTGTTGCTCTAGTTGGGTCTGATTACCACGGTATGAAACCCACTATGGCTGTTCAGGTCGGAGATAAGGTAAAGAAAGGTCAATTGCTATTTACTGATAAGAAAACTGAGGGAGTTAAATATACTGCTCCTGCTGCAGGTACTGTTGCCGCCATTAATCGCGGTGCAAAGCGTGTGTTGCAGTCTGTTGTTATTGACTTGGAAGGCAATGATGCAGAAGAGTTTTCTAAGTATTCAGAAGACCAGTTAGCGACTTTGAGCGCGGCTCAAGTTCAGCAAAACCTAGTAGACTCGGGGCTCTGGACTGCGCTGCGTACTAGGCCATTCAGTAAAGTTCCGGCGTTAGATAGCTCGCCTAATTCAATCTTCGTTACCGCAATGGATACCAACCCCTTAGCGGCAAATCCAGCTTTGGTTATTGGTGAGAATGCTCAGCTATTCAATTATGGCTTGCAGATATTGTCCAATTTAACAGAAGGAAAGGTGTTTGTTTGCCAGGCTGCAGGTGCGAACCTGCCGGTCAAAGCATCGGGACGTATAGAAATTGCAGAGTTTGCCGGGGTTCATCCCGCAGGGAACGCAGGTACTCATATCCATTATCTTGATCCCGTGAGTGTCAGTAAGTCTGTTTGGACTATTGGTTATCAGGATGTGATCGCGATTGGTACATTATTTACTACAGGTGAGCTGAGCTGTGAAAGAGTGATTTCTTTTGCAGGCCCGCAGGTAGAAAAGCCGATCTTGTTACGGACTTTGGTTGGCGCCAACTTGGAAGAGTTGTCTGCTGGTCGATTAAAGGCGGGTAATAACAGAGTGATAAGCGGTTCTGTTTTTGGTGGGCGTCATGCGTTGGGCCCATTTGCTTACCTGGGCCGCTATCACAATCAAGTGAGCGTGCTTGCCGAAGGGGACGATAGGCCATTTATGCATTATATGCGTGCTGGCTTTAATGCCTTTTCTACAATGGGAATCTATATCTCAAGCCTGTTTTCAGGCAAGAAGTATGATTTCACCACAACAACCAATGGCAGTGAGCGTGCAATGGTTCCGGTTGGTAACTATGAACGAGTTATGCCTTTGGATGTTTTGCCCACGCATTTGCTTAGAGCACTGATAGTTGGTGATACTGACATGGCGCAAAAACTGGGTTGTCTAGAGTTGGACGAAGAAGATCTCGCACTGTGCACTTACGTTTGCCCAGGTAAGTACGAGTACGGTCCAATTTTGCGCGATAACCTAACGCTAATTGAGAAAGAGGGCTGATTTCCATGGCATTACGTAAATTTTTGGATAGCCTTGAGCCTCACTTTCATAAAGGTGGCAAATGGGAAAACTGGTATGCGCTATATGAAGCTGTCGATACAGTTTTTTACCGCCCAAGCGATGTAACAAAGTCAACTTCTCATGTTCGTGATGGCGTAGATCTTAAGCGCATCATGATCACTGTTTGGATGTGTACCTTCCCGGCTATGTTCTACGGTATGTACAACGCTGGCTGGCAGGCGAATACTGCGATGGCAGAGATGGGTCTGACAAGCATCGATAACTGGCGTGGAATGTTCATTGGCAGCTTCAATCCTGCCAGTATTTGGGATTGCTTCTATCACGGAGCCTTATATTTCCTTCCTATCTACGCCGTAACGTTTGTCGTAGGTGGATTTTGGGAAGTGCTTTTCGCGATGAAGCGCGGCCACGAAGTTAACGAAGGATTTTTCGTTACTTCGATTTTGTTTGCGCTTATTTGTCCTCCAAGTGTTCCTCTTTGGCAAGTTGCTTTAGGTATATCCTTTGGTGTTGTCATCGGTAAAGAAGTGTTTGGTGGAACAGGTAAAAACTTCCTGAACCCAGCATTGGCGGGTCGAGCATTTTTGTTCTTTGCATACCCAGCTTCAATGTCTGGAGACGCCGTTTGGACAGCTGTTGATGGCTATACCGGTGCAACCGCTTTGTCTATTGCTGCAACAGATGGTATGTCTGCCTTGCACTCTCAGATCAGTTGGATGGATGCATTCTTTGGTCACATTCAAGGTTCCATTGGTGAAACCTCAACCTTAGCTATCTTAATTGGTGGTGCAGTATTGCTATTGACCAAAATCGCTTCATACCGGATTGTTCTTGGTGTGTTGTTGGGCATGATCGCTACATCAACGTTGTTTAATTTCGTTGGTGATAGTGCGAGCAACCCGATGATGGCTATGCCTTGGTACTGGCATTTTGTGGTTGGTGGTTTTGCATTTGGTATGATTTTTATGGCCACGGATCCCGTTTCAGCTTCCATGACAAATGTGGGTAAGCTTTGGTTCGGTGCTCTGATTGGTATCATGGTTGTATTGATTCGAGTGGTTAACCCTGCTTTTCCAGAGGGTATGATGCTGGCAATTTTGTTTGCTAACTTATTTGCCCCATTGATTGACCATTTTGTAATCCAAGCAAATGTGAAGCGGAGGTTGGCTCGTGTCTAATAAAGATTCAGTAACAAAAACAGTCTCCGTTGCGTTAATACTTTGTATTGTGTGCTCGGTGGTTGTGTCTACTGCGGCGGTTATGTTGAAACCGGCCCAGGTTGCAAACAAAGCAAAAGACTTTAACCGCAACATTTTACAAGCTGCTGGCTTGTACGTTCCCGGTAAAAGTGTTGAAGAGCAGTTTTCTCAAATCACTACCAAGTTGGTTGATTTAGATACTGGTCATTTTACTGATCAATTTGATCCAGCTAAGTATGACCAGTGGAAAGCAGCCAAGGATCCAGCTTTGTCTACTAACCTTTCTGATGACGAAGATATTGCTAAAATTTCTCGACGTGAGAACGTTTCCGAAGTTTATTTGGTTGAGTCAGAAAAAGGTGTGGAAAAAATTATCCTGCCGATTAGAGGCTATGGTCTTTGGTCAACACTTTACGGCTTTATTGCCCTCGATAGTGATATGAATACCGTTGTTGGTATGGGTTTTTATGATCACGGTGAAACACCAGGGTTGGGTGGTGAAGTTGACAACCCAAAATGGAAAGCACTTTGGGTTGATAAAGAAGTGTATGGCAACAAAGGTAATGTGGCTCTTACCGTTATTAAAGGGCAAGCGCCTGAAGGTGACGAGCATAAAGTTGACGGTCTTTCCGGTGCCACTTTAACCAGTAAGGGTGTGAATAACCTGATTCATTTCTGGTTGGGTGAAAATGGCTTTGAGCCATTTCTGGAAAACCTTAAGAAAGGGGAGGCGTAAGCATGAAAGTTAAAGAGTTATTGTTTAAGCCCGTTTTTGAGAATAACCCCATTGCGTTACAGATTCTTGGAATTTGTTCTGCATTGGCTGTTACCAGCAGCATGAAAGTAACTTTGGTTATGTGTATAGCGCTGACCTTGGTTACAGCATTTTCCAACTTTTTTGTGTCGTTGGTCCGTAATCATGCTCCAAGTAGTATTCGCATTATCGTACAGATGGTCATTATTGCCTCTTTAGTAATTGTTGTAGACCAAGTTCTGAAAGCTGTTGCTTACGATATTAGCAAGCAGTTGTCAGTTTTCGTTGGTCTGATCATTACCAACTGTATTGTGATGGGTCGAGCAGAAGCCTTTGCTATGAAGAACCCTCCGGTTCCGAGCTTTTTCGACGGTATTGGCAATGGTTTGGGTTACAGTGCCATGCTGATAGCTTTGGCTGTTGTCCGTGAGGTATTTGGTTCTGGCAAGCTGCTTGGATACGAAGTTTTACCTTTGGTAAGAGATGGTGGATGGTACGTCTCTAATGGGCTGTTGCTGCTTCCTCCAAGCGCCTTCTTTTTGATTGGCCTGTTTATCTGGGCTTTGAGATCGTGGAAGAAGTCTCAGGTCGAAGTTCCTGAGTTCAAAATTACATCTAACACTAAACCAAAGGAGGCTTAAGTCATGGAATATTATTTGAGTCTGTTTGTCCGCGCTATTTTTATCGACAATATGGCACTGACCTTCTTCTTGGGTATGTGTACGTTTATGGCAGTGTCAAAGAAAGTTGATGCTGCGCTTGGGTTAGGTATTGCTGTTGTGGTTGTTTTGGGGATCACAGTTCCTTTGAATAACCTGCTTTATTCCTATCTTTTGGCCGATGGTGCTTTGGCTTGGGCCGGTTTACCAGATGTCGACCTGAGCTTTCTGGGGCTGATTTGTTATATCGGTGTTATCGCTGCTGTCGTCCAGATTTTGGAGATGGTTTTGGATAAGTATGTTCCTGCGTTGTACAACGCTTTGGGCGTGTTCTTACCTTTGATTACCGTTAACTGTGCAATTATGGGTGCTTCATTGTTCATGGTTCAGCGTGATTACAACCTGGCTGAAAGTACTGTATTTGGCATTGGTTCTGGGATTGGTTGGGCTTTGGCGATTACTGCTTTGGCGGGTATTCGTGAAAAGATGAAATACAGTGATGTGCCTGCAGGCCTTCAAGGCTTGGGCATTACATTTATAACCGTTGGCTTAATGTCTTTGGGCTTTATGTCTTTCGGCGGCATCGATCTGTAATCGGGGAGTATAGGACATAGCATGAACATAGAGATTATTTTAGGTGTAGTCATGTTCACCGCCATTGTGCTTGCTTTGGTGGCGGTGATATTAAGTGCCCGCGCGAAACTGGTTAACAGTGGTGATGTAAACATTGTAGTAAACGGCGAGAAAACCTTAACGGTGCCTGCCGGTGGTAAACTTCTACAAACTCTCGCTGAAAGTGGAATGTTTCTGCCTTCTGCATGTGGTGGCGGTGGTAGCTGTGCGCAGTGTAAGTGTGTGGTTAATTCTGGCGGTGGTTCGATTTTACCCACTGAAGAGTCACACTTTAATAAGCGCGAAGTTCGGGAAGGCTGGCGCCTATCTTGCCAGGTACCTGTAAAGCAAAATATGGATATCCATGTTGAAGAAGACGTGTTTGGTGTTAAGCAGTGGGAGTGCACTGTAGAGTCTAATCCAAATATGGCGACTTTTATTAAGGAGCTAACGCTACGCTTACCTGAGGGTGAAAATGTAGACTTCAGAGCTGGCGGTTATGTTCAGTTGGAAGCACCTGCTCACCATGTGAAATTCGCAGATTTTGATATTGAGCCTGAATACCGGGGAGACTGGGAGCGCTTTGGGTTCTTTAATCTAGAGTCTAAAGTTGACGAGCCGATTATTCGCGCTTATTCAATGGCTAACTATCCAGAAGAAAAAGGATTGGTGAAGTTTAATATTCGTATTGCTACACCACCTCCTGGTTCTCAAGGTATTCCGCCAGGGCAAATGTCATCTTATGTGTTTAGCTTGAAACCAGGCGACAAAATCAACGTGTTTGGTCCATTTGGTGAGTTTTTCGCCAAAGATACTGATGCGGAGATGGTGTTCATTGGTGGTGGTGCTGGTATGGCTCCAATGCGATCACACATTTTTGATCAGCTGAAACGACTTAACTCCAAGCGTAAAATTACCTTTTGGTATGGTGCACGCTCTTTACGTGAACTGTTCTATCAGGAAGATTACGATGGTCTTGCCGCGGAAAATGATAATTTTAATTGGCATATTGCCTTGTCTGATCCGCAGCCAGAAGATAATTGGGATGGTTTAACCGGCTTTATTCACAATGTTCTCTACGAAAATTATCTTAAAGATCATCCGGCACCAGAAGATTGTGAGTACTACATGTGTGGGCCTCCAATGATGAACGCTGCAGTGATTAAGATGTTGAAGGACTTAGGTGTAGAAGACGAGAATATACTTCTTGATGATTTCGGCGGTTAATTCTTATTATAATTACTGCAATATAGTGAGGCCCGCTTTGCGGGCCTCACTCGTTTGTCAGATACTGATCCGTTTCCTTGGCAGCGTGTGTGTTTTGGTGGCGGTAAGTGGTTGTTCTGAGCCGGCTTTGTCATCGTTAAAACTTGCTGGCCAAACGATGGGTACGACTTACCATGTGACCATAGTTGGTCCGTCTGAAGCCTATGACAGACAAGGGTTGCAGAAATCTATTGATATTGAGTTACAGCAAGTCAACGCGTTGGCTTCGACTTATATTGAGGACTCCGAACTCAATAAACTCAATAGAGCGCCATTAGGTACTTGGTCTTCAGTGCCTACCGGGCTTTTTTCAATGTTGGAAACCAGCGTTTACCTTAATCGTATTAGCGATGGTGCTTATGATATAACTGTTGGGCCTCTTGTGGATTATTGGGGGTTTGGTGCCGGTAACTCGGGTAAATGGCGAGAAGAAACATCTGAAGCAGTTAAGTCTGAAGTCGAACTGATTAAGCAAAAAGTTGGTATGGCTTATTTGGTGCTGGACTCTGCAGCGAAAAAAGCAAAGCGAGTAAAACCAATTTCGCTAGATTTGTCGTCAATAGCCAAGGGTTACGGTGTAGATAAAATAGCCAATTTACTTGAGGCAAAAGGTATTCAAAATTACCTGGTTGAAATTGGTGGTGAGGTAAAAGTTAGCGGAATAAACGCCACTTCCAAGGCCTGGAAAATTGGTATTGAGGCACCGGCGCTAGGCCATGAAGGTGTTGTTCAGGCTATTCCGCTACATAATCAGGCAGTTGCAACATCCGGTGATTATCGTAATTATTACGAGGAGGATGGTCGTAGGCTCTCCCATACGATTGATCCAAGAACCGGTTTCCCTATTGCACATAATTTAGCTTCGGTTACGGTTATTGCTGAAAATACTGCGCTAGCTGATGGCTTGGCTACCATGTTTAATGTGATGGGGTATGAAAAAAGCATTCAACTCGCGGATGCCGAAGGTATACCCGTGTATTTTTTGGTGAGAGAGGCAGATAGTTTTATCGCTTATCATTCGAAAGCGTTTGCCCCTTTTCTACAGAAGGAGTCTCTACGATGATTTATCTTATTTCTTTTTTTGTGTTGCTACTTATCGTCGTAGGTATGGCCATCGGGGTAATCATGGGGCGCAAACCTTTGACAGGTTCATGTGGTGGCGTGGGGAAGGCGTTAGGTGACCCTGATTATGTTTGCGAGCTTTGCGGTGGGGATGAGGCGAAGTGTGAAGAGCAACAAAATAACAAAAATAAGAAAACAGAATTAGCTTACGAAGTTAAATAACCTTGCTGGTAGAAAATAGTAAGTTTTGACGGGATTAAATGGGGTAAAGACAAGACATGACAGAGTATACATATGATGTGGTAGTTATCGGTTCCGGCCCGGCAGGAGAGGGTGCCGCAATGGCTGCTGCTAAAGGTGGTAAACGTGTTGGCTTGGTTGAGAACCAATCTGTAGTTGGTGGCAACTGCACTCACAAAGGTACCATCCCGTCAAAAGCGTTGCGACATGCCGTAAAGCAGATTTCACGGTTTAATACTAACCGCTTATTTCGCGTTATCGGAGAGCCTAGAAAACTATCATTTCCTGTCGTGTTGGAGTCTGCAAAAGAGGTTATTCCCAAAAAAGTAGAACTACACGCCAGTCATTACGCACGCAACCGCATTAATTTACATGTTGGAACCGCACATTTTAAAGATGCGAATACTCTTGGTGTCGCTAAAAAAGACGGCATTGTTGATGTGTTAAAAGCTGAGTCGATTGTACTGGCGACAGGTTCCAGACCCTACAATCCCATCGATGTTGATTTCTCCCATCCGCGTGTTTACGACAGTGATACTATTCTTGAGATGCAGCATACTCCAAGAAGTCTGATCATTTATGGTGCGGGTGTTATTGGTAGTGAATATGCTTCCATCTTTTCTGGTTTGGGGATCAAAGTTGACTTGATCAATAACCGAGAGCGTCTACTGTCTTTCCTTGATGACGAGATCTCAGATGCGCTGAGTTACCATTTGCGCGATAGTGGTGTGATGGTTCGTCACAATGAGGAATATGATTCCGTAGTGGCGAATGATAAGTGCGTTACCTTGCATTTGCAGTCAGGCAAAAAACTACAAGCAGACGCTCTTTTGTGGTGTAACGGCAGGACGGGTAATACCGATAATTTAGACTTGGAAAAGTGTGGGTTGAAAGCAAACCATCGTGGTCAGCTATCTGTGAATGAGAGCTACCAAACTGAAGTTGAAAATATTTATGCAGTGGGTGATGTCATCGGTTGGCCAAGCCTTGCCAGCGCGTCCTATGACCAAGGGCGTTCCGCAGCTAAAGTTATTTTGGGTAGTTCAGATAACTATGTGGCCGACGTCCCAAATGGCATTTATACACTGCCTGAAATCAGCTCTATTGGTCAAACTGAGCGCGAGCTCACCGTAGCTAAAGTGCCTTACGAGGTTGGGCGTGCTTTCTTTAAGCATACAGCACGTGGGCAAATCAGTGGCGAAGATGTAGGGATGTTAAAGATATTGTTCCATGTTGATACCTTGCAAATTTTAGGTATTCATTGCTTTGGTGCAGAGGCCTCGGAAATTATTCATATTGGGCAAGCCATTATGAAGCAGGAGGGTAGTGCAAATAATGTTGAATATTTTGCGACGACAACATTTAACTACCCCACTATGGCCGAGGCTTATCGACAGGCAGCGTTAAATGGGCTGAATCGCGTTAGGCGTTTTTAGGCGCGATAATCTTCAATTTACGAGCCGCTGCAAAAAACCGCTCTTTATATTAGAGCGGTTTATCCTTTCAATGTGGCGTGACGCCAAGTAGTTCGGTGATTAGCTTTTCCAGCCGAATGGCAACAGGTGTTCTAAAAACACACTCCCCCATATTTTTTCGGACTTGGCTAAGTTTTCCTCGCGCGACGCGAAAGTGAGTGGTAATAGGTTCGTATTCCAAGTCGTGGTCCTGCACACTAAGCTTCGCTAATTCGAAAAGTTCACCATTGACTGCGCTGACTAAATCGTAGAATAAATCTTTCGTTTCTAGAGAGTGAGCCTGCCAGTAAGCCTCATCCAGTCCTGAGCCCAAGTCTTCCAGAATGCCTATAATGTCCGAAATATATGTTTTTTCCATGATGTCGTCGTACCTTTCTAGTTGATCAAAAAAATCTCATAGGTGAGGCCTCTGTGACTCTGCACTAAGATAGCAGTCGAACAAGACCTTCTTGCGCCGTAGAGGCGACTAATTGACCCGTCTGGTCAAAAATTAATCCTCTATTCATGCCTCTGCCTGCTCCAGCCCAGGGGCTGTCTGTTTTGTATAGTAGCCAGTTTTCACAGTTTACGTTGTGGTGAAACCATATGGCATGATCAAGACTGGCGGTCATAACCTTATCTGAAAAGACTGAGAGTGGGTGTGGCATAGTACAGGTAAACATTAGCCCCAAGTCTGAAGCAAAAGCAAGTGCTGCACGTTGCATTGCTAAGTCATTGCTCAAGGACTGCTTAGCCCTAAACCAGATCAATGATGCAGGCTCACTCACTGTTGTTCCTACATACGATTGAGGGTTAACAGGCCTGAACTCTATATACGGGTCTTCACGGTTCATGCCTGAAGTCTGGCCTGTTCTACTTAGGTATTCAGGCATTGTTTCAAGTTGTTCTGGTTTGGGTACCGTGTTTATATCAAAGTCTGTTTGGTGTTCATAACCTGGTTCTTGTCTATGAAAAGAAACAGCCATACTGAATATTGTTCTGCCCATTTGCCTTGCTAAGACTCTAACATTGCTAAAGCTGTTACCTCGCCTTAGTACATCGACATCATAGATAATGGGTGTAGAACTGCTTCCAGGGTGTAAAAAATACGCATGACAGGAGTTCGCAAGACGATCAAAGTTTTCGTCGCTGTCAGCGAGAGTCAGTGTTGCAGCGTTTAACGCTTGGCCCAAGACCTGGCCTCCAAATAGATTTTGACGAAAGTTTTCTTGATGGATTTGGCTGCGAAATAGATTAATGTCGAGCTTTTCCAGTGTTAGCAGCTCCTTCAAGCTCAAATTAGAGGTGTTTGGCATGGGTATCTCATGATAGGTAATATATTCTTTGCCTAGGATAGCTGAACCCTGGAAAAAAAGCAGGTTGATGCCTTTATTCTTTATACGTTGTTTAGCTAGCTCTACTATATACTTATTGTTCTAATGATCCCGTTTTGTTACAAAATAATTGCTCTAATTATGGATACCGGTGCCGATACCTATCTAATATTGAATCATTTTACAGGTTAAGAGTATGAAGCTGTCCTTGGCGCTAGAACGTGTTAAAGAGTTGCGCATAGTGGTGTGCTTATTGTTGTTAGCCTCTTTGGCGGGGTGTACCACTGAATATTCTGCCCAGCTAGTAAAAAAGAGCCTAACAGACACAGGTCTAATCTCCACCGTCAGGGTTAACCGGCAGCAAAATATCTTGTTGCACCCGGGTAGTGGCCTACTGGTTGTAAGATCCGAATCTACATTTTCTCGACGATTAAATGGGCAGGTTGCTCGACGCCTAGTTGAATCTTTAAACCAAAGCTTTTTTCAGGTTGAACTTACTGATTCGTCTGTATCTCTGGCTGATGCGTTCAATTTGGCTAAGGAATTGAATCTCTCCTATATGTTGGTTCCGAGGCCTGTGTTATACGATGATAATACCAGCAGCCTGGAGGAGTGGGCGCGGCAACGACCCGATGCCGAAAATCGTGGTTACGACAAATTTTATATTCAAATAGCGTTGTATGATGTACTGCATCAACGTGTAGTCGATGTAGCTGTTATTAAAGCTGAAAGCGGATTTTTTACTGCCGCCAAAATGCCTGAAGAGCTATTAGCAATAGCCATGGAACATTATCGCCAGAGTATAGTCGCACAAAATATCGTTCAATTATAACGCCTGGTCTGAGAGGATGTTGAATTTGAGTCTCGACAGCTTTTACAACCGTTTGCAGGACCAATCTATTGCTGAAAAAACGCTTCCTCCGGTTGATAAATGGCATCCTGATTTTAGCGGAGATATATCAATAGTCATTGATTCACAGGGCCGCTGGTTTCACGATGGCACTTTGATTCAGCGCCAAAACCTAGTTAATTTATTTTCGACTATTTTAAAAAGAGAAGGCGATGACTTTTTTTTGGTTACTCCAGTGGAGAAGTGGCGCATTCATGTTGAGGTGGCGCCATTACTGGTCGTTGACTGTAAAGTTGAAGATCCGTCTAGCTATCAGCAACTTGTTTGTTTAAAAACGCAGCAAGGACAATGGATAACAGTGAATATTGAACATCCAGTTTTTATGCAATTGTTGAATGAAAAACACTATCCATTGGTTCATGTACGTGGGGGGCTTAATGCTTTAATTGAGCGCCCTGTTTACTATCGACTTGCCGATTATGTTGTAGATTACAACGATGAAAATATCTCTAAACATGTTCGCTTCTATAGTGGAAGTGAAGGTAGTGAGAGAACTCGTCTTGGCGGTGAAAAGGTTCAATACGGATTGGTTAGCAAAGAGTATTTTTTTCCGTTAGCAGTTTTATAGCAGTTTTATAGCGGTTAGCGGATCAATTGTTGTTATAAAAAGGCCTGTTAAGGCCTTTTTATAACGTTGAAAATTTTTCATATTACATGTTGGGGTAGTTAGGCCCGCCGCTGCCTTCCGGTGTAACCCAGGTGATATTTTGGCTAGGGTCTTTGATGTCACAAGTTTTACAGTGTACACAGTTTTGACTGTTAATCTGGAAGCTTTTTTCTCCTGCAGAGTTTTCAATAATTTCATATACCCCTGCTGGGCAATAACGTTGTGCAGGCTCTGCATACTTTGGCAAATTTTCAGTCAAGGGAATATTTGCATCTTTTAACTGCAGGTGACACGGTTGATTTTCTTCGTGGTTGGTATTGGATAAAAAGACAGAGGAGAGTTTGTCAAAGCTTATTTTTCCATCAGGCTTTGGATATTGGATAGGCGTAAATTGGTTAGCCGGTTTTAATGTAGAGTAATCTGCTTTTGGGTCTGATAGTGTCCAGGGCAATTTACCATTAAACAAATTGATGTCGATAAATGCATAGGCAGAACCTAGCAGGTTGCCCCATTTGTGTTGAGCTGGCCCGAAATTTCGTTGTTGATGCAGCTCTTTCCATGCCCAAGAAGCTTTGTAAGCACTGTTAAACTCATCGAGTTTGTCGTGTTGCCGGCCATCGGCTAGTGCCGTAACGGCGGCTTCTGCGGCTAACATACCTGACTTCATTGCGGTATGTGTTCCTTTGATTTTTGCAAAATTCAAAGTACCTGCGTTATCGCCTAATAAGACGCCGCCGGAAAAAACCATTTCCGGTTGCGACTGCAGCCCGCCTTTAGTAATAGCGCGAGCGCCATAAGCAATGCGCTCACCACCCTCTAGATACTGTTTAATTACTGGGTGTTGTTTAAAGCGTTGAAATTCTTCAAAAGGATTAAGATAAGGGTTTTCGTAGGCGAGATCTGTGATCAATCCAATGGATACCTGGTTATCCTCTAAATGGTACATAAAGCTACCACCAGCACTATTGGACTCAGCTAATGGCCATCCTGCACCATGAACGACTAAACCTTGCCGGTGTTGGTCAGCCGGTATTTTCCACAGCTCTTTTATGCCAATGCCGTAGTGTTGCGGTTCTTTGTTGTTGTCCAGATTGAATTTGGTAATGAGCTGTTTACCGAGATGTCCGCGACAACCTTCAGCAAAAAATGTGTACTTACCTCGCAACTCCATGCCTGGCATATAACTATCTTTTTCGCTGCCATCGGCAGCTATCCCCATATCACCAGTAACAATACCCGTGACGGCGCCTTCATCACTCAATAGAAGCTCAGCTGCCGTAAAACCGGGGAATATTTCGACTCCTAGATTTTCGGCTTGTTCTGCTAACCAGCGGCACAGATTACCCAAGCTTATAATGAAGTGGCCCTGGTTGTGCATGGTTTTTGGAACAAAAAAATTAGGAATTTTGGTAGCTTTGCTAGCGGATCCAAATAAATAAATTTCATCTTCGGTAACGGGTGTATTAAGGGGGGCGCCCAAGTTCTTCCAGTCGGGAAATAATTCAGTCAGGGCGGTTGGTTCAAGTACCGCGCCAGACAATATATGTGCGCCAACTTCGGAGCCTTTTTCAACAATACAGACCGAAATATCGGAGTTTAACTGTTTAATCTTGCAGGCTGCTGATAAGCCTGCGGGGCCCGCCCCGACGATTATTACGTCATACTCCATGTATTCTCGTTCCATATTTTCCTCCCAGTTAAATAGATGAACTTGTTGTGGTTGATTTATAAATTTAGCTTTTATTTTTAGACCGAAAGTATAGAGGTTTATTCGTACGTGCCAAGCGTTAAATCAGGTCGAAGGAGTGGCAAAAAGCGGCATTTTAATAACTGTTGTTGTCAAAAATAGCGTTGTTATTCCTAAATACTTGAGACAGTAGTAACTAACCGGTTAATATTCTGCTCACTATATGGTGACCCTTGGCAATTTATTGATTTAATCAGTAAGTCGCGCGGGTTATATTGTTTTACGTAGTGACGGATTAATAATACCCATATAACTAAGGTCAAGTAGCACCTGAAACTTAGTTTTGTCTGTAATTGTTATGTACAATTTGTTTTGGTTGTTATCTGATCAGTGTTGCTAAGTTAAATCGATATACTTCGGATCCCCGGAAAAAATAGAGAGTGAGACTACCATGAAAGCCCTCGTTACCGTTAAACGAGTTGTCGACTACAACGTAAAAGTCCGAGCAAAATCGGATGGTAGCGGTGTGGATATAGATAACGTTAAAAAATCTATCAACCCCTTTTGCGAAATCGCGGTAGAAGAAGCCGTGCGCTTGAAAGAAAAGGGTGTGGTGTCCGAAATTGTGGTTGTGTCTATCGGCACCAAGCAGTCCCAGGAACAAATTCGAACGGCAATGGCACTGGGTGCTGATCGTGGCATTTTAGTTGAGACAGATACGGACCTTGAGCCTCTGGCTATCGCCAAATGCCTTAAAGCTGTTGTTGATAAAGAAGCTCCAGACCTCGTATTAATGGGAAAGCAGTCTATTGATGGAGATAATAATCAAACTGGTCAAATGCTGGCAGCGTTAGCAGGCTTTTCTCAAGGGACATTCGCATCTGAGTTAGTTGTCGACAATGGAAAAGCCAAGGTTACACGTGAAATTGACGGTGGTTTACAGACTATCGAACTGGTGTTGCCTGCGGTAGTCACCGCGGACCTGCGTTTGAATGAACCGCGTTATGCATCATTACCCAACATCATGAAAGCGAAGAAAAAGCCCCTCGATACGGTTACCCCGGATGAACTTTCTGTCGATGTGACTCCTCGTGTTAAATTGCTATCCGTTGAACCACCCGCTGAACGCTCAGCAGGGATTATAGTAGAAAGTGTTGAGCAATTAATCGACAAACTGAAGAACGAAGCAAAGGTGATTTGATGACTATTTTAGTAATAGCAGAGCATGACAATGCGAGTCTGAAAGGTGCCACGCTTAACACTTTAGCTGCAGCTAAAAAGCTGGGTGGTGATATAGATTTATTGGTCGTCGGTAGTGATTGTGGCGAAGCCGCTAAGCAGGGCGCTCAGGCAGAAGGGGTAAACCGTGTTTTGGTCGCTGATCATGCCGCGTATGGTCACCAACTGGCGGAAAATGTAGCTGATCTGGTAGCTGAGCTAGGTAAGCAGTACAGTCATATTTTGGTTGCGGCCACGACAAATGGTAAGAATATTTTGCCTCGGGCTGCCGCGTTATTAGATTCACAAGCCATTTCGGACATTATGGAGGTGCTAAGTGAAGATACCTTTAAGCGTCCAATCTATGCCGGTAATGTGATAGCGACTGTCCAGAGCTCTGATGCGGTTAAGCTGATTAGTGTGCGCACAACAGCTTTTGACCCTGTGTCAGCTGAGGGCGGTAGCGCAACTGTCGAGGGCTTAGACATACAGGCGGATAAAGGGCTATCAAGCTTTGTCGGTGAAGAGTTGGCTCAGTCGGATCGACCTGAACTCACTGCCGCTAGCGTCGTGATTTCTGGTGGTCGTGGTATGCAGAATGGCGAAAACTTTGACATGCTTTACAAGGTTGCCGATAAGTTGGGGGCTGCCGTTGGCGCTTCACGGGCAGCTGTGGATGCGGGTTTCGTACCCAATGACATGCAGGTAGGTCAGACAGGAAAAATTGTCGCGCCAGATTTGTATATTGCTGTTGGCATATCTGGGGCTATCCAGCATTTAGCCGGTATGAAAGACAGTAAGGTTATTGTCGCCATCAATAAAGACGAAGAAGCACCTATTTTTCAAGTGGCCGATTATGGCCTGGTGGCTGATTTATTTGATGCAGTTCCTGCACTGGATCAGCAACTTTAAGATGTACGTTTTCACCGAAGCGTTAAGTGCGCTTCGGTGAATTATCTTATCCCGTGACATGACGGCAGCTTTTTTACTTTTCTTCCCTCGTAGTCGGTAACAAAATCTTCACTTGGCATGTATTATGTGTCCCTTGTAGAGGGCTACTGGATTAATTCAGAGTCCGCAGTTCTCGCGCGCGACTAAAACAAGAATGTAATGGGAGATATTAATCACATGAACCAAGGTCTGCTTACTGTCCGTGTAGCAAAAAAAGAATTAGCTGCAGTGGATATATTCCGTTATGAATTAATAGATGCCAGCGGCGGAACTCTCCCGCGTTTTACCGCCGGTGCTCACATTGATGTACATATTCGTGATGGCTTAATAAGACAATACTCGTTATGCAATAGCTCATCTGAAACTGATCGCTACGAGATAGGCGTGCTTCGCGACCCTAATTCACGTGGTGGCTCTATAGCAATGCATGAAGAGATCAAAGAAGGCGACTTGATTCAAATCAGTGAGCCGCGTAACCATTTCCCCTTGGCGCATGATGCGAAAGAAAGTGTGCTCCTAGCGGGTGGTATTGGTGTAACACCTATTTTATGTATGGCTGAACGTTTGGCCAATATCGGGTCACCTTTTACCATGCACTATTGTTCTCGCTCTCAAGACCGCGCGGCTTTTACACAGCGTATGCTGGCTTCATCCTTTTCCAAGCAAGTACAGTTCCATTTTGATGATGGAGCAGAATCTCAGAAATTGGATATCAACAGCGCACTTGGAAAACCAGCAGCGGATAAGCATTTATACGTATGTGGTCCAACAGGCTTCCTTGAATTCGTGCGAAGTAGTGCTAAGAATGCTGGATGGGCGGATAGCAACGTGCATTACGAATATTTTGGTGCGGATATTCAGGAGTCTGAAACTACGGGTAGTTTTCAAGTCCAAGTTGCGAGTTCTGGGCAGATTTTTACGGTTGAGCCGGACGAGACTATCGTTAATGCACTGGAAAAAAATGGCGTTGATATTCCCATTTCTTGCGAGCAAGGTGTGTGTGGTACCTGCTTAACCCGAGTAATAGAGGGTACACCAGAGCATTTAGATCATTATTTGACCGACGATGAGCGAGAGGCAAATGACCAAATACTGCCTTGCTGCTCTCGCTCCCGCAGTAAAATGCTAATTTTGGACTTGTAATCTACCTCGGAGCAGGGTACTCCTGCTCCATTTCTTGTTTGTACCCTTCAGGGCCTCAGTGGCCCGTATTACTAAAATCTTTGATAGGTAGGTTACGTAGACGCGTTTAACCTCTAAAATAGCGCTTTGTTTTAGTCAGTTCGGAATGCCTAGGGGGTTTTCGTGGATTATGATTTGTTTGAGTCGGTTTCTCTCTATCTAGGTATCGGCGCATTAATGCTGTTTATGTTTTTTATTGTTTGGGACTTAGCCAAGCAGTCCAAAGCCGGTAAATTTGGTACCTTTATTCTTTTTCTAGCCTTAGGGTTGGGTTTGCTGGGGTTTATCATAAAGACAGTATTGGTTGAGGTTCTGGACATTTAAGCCCAGGCTTACATTGCCCGCTTATCCTATTTAGGGCTACAGCCCTAGAACGGCGACAATCCAGGAGGATAGATGCTGGAGTTATTCATATCTAAATCGAAGGTCCAGAAAGATCGCAAAATAATGCGAGAGACCGATGCGCGGATGGCCAAGTATAGCCGTCGGGGATTGCTGTTTACATTTTTCGTATTTTTGTTAGCACTTATGGTGGGTGAGTTTTATGTGCGTCACCTCAAGTTGGCATTGATACTCGCTGTCGGCTTACTGTTATTAACGCTGATTCGCGCATTCCTGCTGTTTCGATTTGATTCACTTTATCCTCGGGCGCCGAGTCGTTGGCGCAACATATATTTTATTGCTTCATTTGCTGGCGCTATCTGGTGGAGCATTATCTTAAGTACCATGACATTTACCCTTGGCTTGAATTACGAAGTCCCGTTCATGTGGTTTTATACGGTGATTTTCTTCGCAACCATTACCAATGTCATGGCACCTTATCAACGATTTATGACACTTTACCTTTATATAGGTATCGTTCCTGCGGCGGTAGCAGCGCTATTATTGGGTACCGTTGACGGTTACCTGTACGGCTTTACTTATATTATTTTATTGATGTTGCTGCGCAACCAAATCAGGCTGGTGTCAACGTCCTACTGGGATCGTCTGGAAGCTAACTTTTTGCTAAAGCAGCGAGCTAATAGCCTTGAAGAAGAAAATCGTGATTCACTGGCTGCTGTTAAGTTTAATAATACGTTTCTATCCAATTTGAGTAATGATTTTAGAAGTTCTCTTAACGATATTATGGGAGCGTTATCTTTACTGAATAACTCCACGCTGACACCAAAACAAAAAGAGTGGGTGGGCTTTGCTGAAAAAGCTGGCGAAAAACAGTTGGCGTTAGTAAACAATGTACAAGATTTCTCTTTAATTAATTCTGATTCATTAAGTCTTGATATTGCCGTCTTTAATTTACGTCGGCATTTAGAAAGCATTTTAGAAGATTTAACACTGGAGGCTAATCGCCAAGGCTTAGAGTTAAACTACATTTTTTCGCAAGATTTACCTTTGCGAGTTAAGGGGGATGCCATACGTATAGGGCAAATTATCATTAACCTTGTGCAGATAATGATTAATCGTTCGACGGGTGGTGAATTATTTTTTTATGCTGAACAACATGTTGATGAAACCAATAAATCTATATTGAGTTTTAGTATCGAAAATATTGGTGGTCAGCTTAACTTGAAAGAGAGTGAGTTAGTTAATAACCCTTATATACAGGCTCAAAAGAACCACCCGGGGATTGGTCTAGGCTTGACTATCAGTAATGGTTTGTGTGAAAGCATGGGTGGGTTTATTCAATATGCCACTAAAAGTGAGCCGAACAAGTTTGTTTTTCAGTTAGAACTCGAAGCTACGGGAGAGTATGTAAAAGAGAATCTGCATCTCCCTTCGCAGCGAGTTTTATTGTTCAATATGCCCAGTTTAGTTGGGCAAAATATTGCTGATACTTTTGAGTTTTGGGGGTTAGCACCTGAACTAGTAGATAAACATGACTTGCTATTAGAGCGAATCGACGAAGCGCTCAAGACTGAACACCCAATAAGTTTTGTAATGATTTATGCCGATAAAGATCTGTCGAAAACGGTTGCGAGCATATCTGCTGTGCTTCAAGGAGAGGCTGCTAGCAAGGTTCTTTGTGTGTTGGGGCAGTTTCAGGAGGAGGATAAAGTATACAGGGAAAATAAAGCGCTTTTCGATTCTGTTGAATGTATTCATAAGCCAATAATTCGGCACTTGTTAAAAGAGAAAGTTCGTCATTTGGTCGGTGAAACGCCGGTTGAGAATGATGCAGTAATTCCTGAGTCTAAACATATTTTGATTGTTGATGACCAGCGTGTAGACCAGCAGGTAGTTGAGGCTATGGTCCGAAAAATGGGCTTTAAAACAGCTAGTGCTGACAGTGGTGAAGAGGCATTGAATAAAATTGATCAAATGCCATATGATCTAATCTTGCTTGATTGTCAGATGCCTGGCTTGAGCGGTTATGAGACTGCCGAGAAAATTCGTGCTATTGAACTTGAAACCGGAAAGCACGTGCCAATCATTGCCATAACCTCTGAGTCGCGCGATGGTGAGCAAGGTGTTTGTTTAGCGTCTGGTATGGATGACTATATCTCTAAACCCGCTCGTTACAATGAATTACAGAAAAGGATATATCAGTGGCTGAATAGTTCTGAATAACAACTATCAGGAAATATTGAACTTGTTGTTGATTGACTCGAATAAAAAAGGCGGCCCCAAGGCCGCCTTTTTTTTATTCTGACTTGTGTAGATGCACATCCATTTGTGGAAATGGAATGGAGATGCCAGCTTCATCGAGTTTGATTTTAATGTTTTCAGTTAAGTCAAAACGTGTTGGCCAATAGTCACCGGAGTTAACCCAGGGGCGAACATACAAATTCACTGACGAGTCGGCGAGTTCTGCTACGGCAATGACCGGTTCTGGATCTTTTAGGACGCGTTCTTCAGCATCGATCACTTGTTTGATCACTTCTTTGGTTTTCTTAAGATCAGCTTCGTAAGAAACGCCAATTACCATGTCAATACGGCGCGTAGGCTTGGTGGAGTAGTTAGTTATATTTCCACCCATAATTGATGAGTTGGGCACAATGATGGTCTTGTTGTCACCCGTTTTTAATGTTGTTGCAAAAATACTGATCTCTTCAACGACACCCATAATTCCAGCCGCTTCGATAAAATCGCCGGCCTTGCAGGGTCTGAACATGATCATTAATACACCGGCTGCAAAATTCGCTAGCGAGCCTTGCAGCGCCAAGCCAATCGCTAAGCCTGCAGCACCGATGATGGCAACAAATGAGGCTGTCTGAATTCCAATTTGGCCCAGAGTTGCAATAATGATGACCGTCATCAACATGGCGTAAACAATATTGCAGGTGAAGCCCGCAATGGTTGGCTCCATGCCGCGTTTATCCAAACCTTTCCTTATAATTGATGTCACCAAGCCAGCCAACCAGCGGCCCACGACATAGATAACTATAGCAAGCGCTATTTTGATGCCATACTCTGTTGCCAGTGGTATCGCTTTATCTAAAACTTCTTGAAAGTCCATTAACAGCTCCTTTATTCACTATCATTTACGAGATTTTGTTTTAGCCTTAATCTTAATCAGAGTGCGGTATGTCAAAGTTCAATCTGATAGAATCATATTACTTTTTACCCACTATAGTAGTAAACAAAAATGATCTTTGCCCATGATGATCGCTTTGAAAAAGCGCTCCAGTTTTCTCGTTTTGATACCGACCATTTTTTATCGACAACTTCGCCCCATACTTTTTTATTAGAAGATCAAAGGTGGGCGACGGCTGAACATTATTATCAAATTCAAAAGTACCCTGGGACATCTACTGTAAAGAAGCTTGAAAACGCTTCCGCACAGGATGCCTATAAAATAGGTAATCGCTGGTGGCTAATGAAGCGTAAGGGCTGGAAGCAAATGCGCTTAACCATCATGACAAGAGCGCTTTATTCCAAGTGTCAGCAGAACCCGGAGATTAAGGCTCTCTTATTGGATACCGGTGACCAATTGCTTGCTGAAGTATCTGCCTATGATCACTATTGGGGTTTAGGGCGTGATCAGCGCGGAAATAACCATCTGGGTAAAATATGGATGAATATTCGCGAGAAGATACGCAGTGAGGCTGCTCAAGTTGGCTAATCACGTCGCAGCTCATCTTTTACCGCGATAGGGTTGGGCAAATTGAAGATCACTATATAGCTGGATATCAAAAATGTGAGGATCGCAGTGCTTTGAATTAACGTGGAGGCTCTCTCGCCAATAAGATTGGCCTCGATGGCGACAAAGGTGATTAACAATGAAAATTCGCTGATTTGTCCTAAGCGAAACCCAATATCCCACGCTAAATTGGATTTTTCACTTTGTTCTCTTAATAAAAAGCGGTAAGTAATTGGTTTAATAATGAGTACTGCTGCAGCGAGCACTAGTGCTGCAACGATTACATCAGGTAGTAAAGCTAGATTGAATTGAGCGCCTAGAGAAAAGAAAAAGAGTATCAAGAAAAAGTCACGCAGCGGTTTTAGGCTGATAGCGATATACTGAGAAACTGGGCTTGTCGCGATCGAAATGCCGGCCAGGAATGCTCCAATTTCGGCTGAGAGGCCGAGATATTCACAAAGTTCAGCAAGTCCAAGGCACCAGCCTATTGCCAGCAAAAATGTATATTCATGAAATCTGTCAAACTTGTGCATCAATGGCAGCAGGGCGTACCGTACAAAAACGAAAGCAAACGCGCCCACTAAAGGTAACGCCATAAATGTCATACCCAGCTGACTGAAATTGACCTCGCCCAGATCCCCACTTAAAAGAACCATCAAGCAGATAATCGCTAAGAAATCCTGCAGTAACAGTAAACCAACCATGAGTTCACCAGTGTGCTTGTGATGCAATACCGTGGTCGGTAACAGTTTAATGCCGATAATCGTACTGGAAAACATCATTGCCATACCAATAATGATGTTTTCCATATGAGAAAAACCAAATGCATAGCCAATGCCGTAGCCCATCAAAGCAAATACTACTGAGCTGAGCAGGCCAACAGTGGTGGCTTTACGCAATACGGCAATTAAAGCCTTAAATTGCATATCCAGACCGAGTAAAAACAATAAAAAGATAATGCCTATGCGAGAAATCTCGCTCACTAATGAAACGTTGGTAATGAGTTTAAAGCCGTAGGGGCCCAGCATCGCGCCAACAACAATGTAAGCGACCAGTAACGGTTGGCGTGTGTATAAAGCGAGAGAAGAGAGAATCGCGGCGCCAGTAAAAATCAGAAAAAAGGATTGAAACAGCGACTGTTCCATTATTGGGTCTCTAGTAAGGTAGGTTGTCGGATTATCACATTTGAGCCGCCAAGCTTCAATTTACCAGTGTTGGCAGCGTAGCAAGCACATAAAAAACCCAACGGTGAGGTTGGGTTCATAATGAATAGTGTAGATTACATTTACGCTCTACGTCTAAACAGAGGGAGCGGTTGATCTGTTGAGCCTTGGTAAGTTTCCTTGAAATCCTCCAGAGAACTTAGGCAGGCGTTAAGGTCAGTCTCAGCGTCTGCAAAGGCGAAAGCATTGACTCCGCAACGCTTTAGATAGAAAAGTTGGTCGCGTATGAAGTTTCCTGTCGCTCTTAATTCGCCAGTATATCCAAAACGCTCTCTTAGCAGTCTCGCCGCAGAGAACAGTCGGCCGTCCATAAATGAATGAAAATTAAGCGCAATCACATCGAAGCCTTGCGCATCTTCACCGAGCAAGTCAGCACTTTGATCGCTACTTAGCCATACTCCGAGCATGGCTTTACGGTCCTGCAACTGGTCTCGCTGCGATAGCCAGAGAGAGAGGGGAATAATAGTGGGCTTATCCGCAGCAATCTCACTAATCGGTGTATCTATATCAGCCCAGTTCCAGCTGTCTTCAATAATCTGCTTATCTTTAATTAGCTTTGGCATAAACACGCTCCTTAAAGGGAGAAAGACCGACACGGCGGTATGTATCGATAAATAATTCTTCATCAGTTCGGCTTTCAACATAGACGTCAAGCAACTTGCGGATAACGCCAGGAATTTCTTCACTGCCGAAAGCGGGGCCAAGCACCTTACCTAGTGATGTGTTGTTACCGGCACTTCCGCCTAGCTGTACTTGATAAAATTCTTCGCCTTTTTTGTCGACGCCTAGAATACCGATGTGTCCGACGTGATGATGTCCACATGCATTCATGCAACCGGAAATATTCAGATCTAGTTCGCCTAGGTCATAGACATAATCAAGGTCTTCAAATTCGCGTTGGATAGCTTCAGCAACAGGGATGGATTTTGCGTTCGCAAGGGAGCAAAAATCTCCACCAGGGCAGCAAATCATATCGGTTAATGTGCCTATATTGGGTGTCGCGAAACCAGCAACTTTCAACTTTTGCCACAAGGAAAGCAGGTCACTGGTTTTTACATCTCCCATGACGATATTTTGCTCGTGAGTCGTTCTTACTTCGCCGAAGCTATAGGTGTCCGCCAAGTCTGCAATGGTGTCTAGCTGGCTGTCAGTGATATCCCCGGGTGCTACGCCGGTGGGTTTTAGAGATAAAACAACAGCTTTGTAACCCGGAATTCGGTGTGTAAAGGTGTTGCGTTGTAACCACTTCTTGAAGGCCACGTTTTCTGCTGCTGTTGCATCAAGTTCTTGCTCAGCGGAAGACTCATCTATTGCTTCGTATGCCGGAGCGGTAAAAAATGTCTTTGCGCGTGCAATCTCTTCGTCAGTTAATTGCATCGCTCCATCTTTTATATGCTGCCATTCAGCCGCAACTTTTTCAGCGAATGTTTCAATGCCTAGGGCTTTGACCAAGATTTTGATTCGTGCCTTATATTTATTTTCTCGATTGCCGAGTTGATTGTAGACCCGCAAAATAGCTTCTAAATAAGTTAATAGATCCTTTTCAGGAAGGAACTCATTAATTACCGAGCCAATTACAGGTGTTCGGCCGAGGCCACCACCCACGTAGACTGCGAAGCCAAGCTCGCCTTGTTCGTTGAGCTTAAGGCGTAAACCAATATCATGCACCTGAACGGCGGCACGATCAGCAGAAGCTCCCGTTACGGCGATCTTAAATTTCCTTGGTAAAAAGGCGAATTCAGGGTGAAAACTTGACCATTGTCGGATAATTTCGCAATAGGGGCGTGGGTCGACAGATTCGTCTTTGGCGATGCCCGCAAATTGGTCTGATGTTGTATTGCGAATACAGTTGCCACTCGATTGAGTTGCATGCATTTCTACTTCTGAAAGCTCTGCTAGAATATCGGGCACTTCCGACAGTTCTGGCCAGTTAAATTGGACGTTTTGACGAGTACTGATATGGCAGTAGCCTTTATCATAATGCCTGGCTATATGAGCGAGTTTGCGCAATTGCTTACTGTTGAGCATACCGTAGGGAACATTAACGCGTAACATGGGGGCCAAGCGCTGGATATAGAGGCCGTTTTGCAGACGTAATGGCAGAAATGCCTCGTCTTTTAGCTCTCCTGCCAGATAACGTTCAGTTTGCCCGCGAAACTGCGCAATGCGATCGCGAATAATCTGAAAGTCATGATTGTCATATACGTACATAGACTGAAGTCCCTGCAAGATTATAAAAAAATAATAAGTGCGTGTGTCAAAGTGTTAGCCAGATTGGAGGCTACTCAATTCATACTTTCCGTTAGTCGCTGGCTTTACGCATCCAAAATCCTTGGGCTACGTTGAAAAATAGGCGCGCAGGATACACTAAATTCCCTGGGTCTGCGATCCTCTCGAGGGAGTTTCAATTAGCGAATATATAAGGAATTATTTGGGTAGCCGTGTAGCAATAAGTAACACTAACAAGCCATGGCTAGCATTTAAAATAATGCTTGGCATTATCCTAAGAAGAAAATGTTATAAGCTGAATTGTTGCTTGCCAGGACACAATCTTCTCACGTTAAATGCCCCTAAGGCCGATTATATGCCTAACATTGAGTGGCTAAGTATCCTTTACTGGCTGTTCCGATAATAATAAGACGGAGGAAAATGTTATGAATAATGATCTACATATGCAGGAAGAGGGCGATAGCTTTGCTGATTCTATTGCAGCTGTTGTATTGATTGTGGTTTTTGTAGCTACATGTATTTTTTGGGTGGCAGGCCAGTAATCAGCGGTTCCTTCGTTAGCCGTTTTCATAGGTGAAGGTATGTACCTTCTCCGATTCATAAAAAAAGCCAAAGCATTTGCTTTGGCTTTTTTTATATCTGGGTCATTGGACCTTGTGTAGATTAACCCTCGAAGAGTGGCAGAACCCAAGTTACACAAGCCATTGCAACGCCACCCAGTACTATTGTGTAGGGTAGCGCCATCAATACCATTCGGCCATAAGAGAGGCGGATTAGCGGTGCTAGGGCTGATGTTAACAAAAAGAGGAATGCTGCCTGGCCATTCGGTGTGGCGACACTGGGTAAGTTTGTACCCGTATTGATTGCAACTGCCAATGTTTCGAAATGTGCCCTTGATATAGTGCCTGCGTCCAGCGCTGCTTTAACTTCATTGATGTAAACCGTAGCAACGAATACGTTGTCACTGATCATGGATAAAATGCCGTTTGCCAAAAATAGCATTGGCCCCTGGATAGTTTCATCCAGGTTTAGTACGGCAGATGTGATCGGCGTGAATAGATGCTGGTCATGAATGACAGCAACAACGGCGAAAAATACCACGAGCAGAGACGTAAACGGAAGAGCCTCTTCAAAGGCGTGGCCAATTTGATGCTCCTCAATCACGCCGTTAAGTGCTGTTAATAGGACAATGATCATCAACCCTATTAAGCCAACCTCTGCTGCATGGGTCCCCAGTGCAATAACCAGGATTATTGCACCTATGCCTTGAATAATCAGTGATGCGGTTTCTCGCTTTGTTCGCTGGCTGTCTTGGTTGGTTGCGAATTCTTCTAATACGCTCCTTACTGCTTGTGGTAGTTTAGCGCCATAACCAAACAGCTTAAAACGTTCAAGGGCAATTACTGTGATCAGACCGGCACATAACGTCGGCATGGTGACAGGTGCCATGCGAATAAAAAACTCGCTGAACTCCCAGCCCGCCTTTTGTGCGATAAGTAAATTCTGGGGCTCGCCAACTAGAGTGCATACACCGCCCAAGGCCGTGCCTACAGCGCCATGCATGATTAAGCTGCGTAGAAACGCTCGAAACTGATCCAAATCTTCTCGGTTGAACTCATGTACAGTACTGTCGTCGGCATGGTCGTGATCACTGTGTGCTTGTCTTCCTGAGGCTACCTTGTGATAAACCGCGTAAAAACCTACGGCTACGGCTATCAGGACGGCGGTCACCGTCAAGGCATCGAGGAATGCTGACAGCAGACCTGCAACGAGAGAAAAAAGCAGTGACAGCAGGGTTTTTGATCGAATTTTTACGAGGATCTTGGTGAATACATAAAGTAGCATTGACTTCATGAAGTAGATCCCTGCCACCATAAACATCAATAGTAGAATAACGGGAAGGGCGCCAGTTACTTCATGGTAGATAGAATCAGGATTTGTCATGCCCATTAAAACAGCTTCTAAGGCCAATAAGCCTCCAGGTTGAAGCGGGTAGCACTTTAAGGCCATTGCCAGTGTGAAAATGAATTCAGCCAATAGGACCCAGCCGGTAATGAACGGGCCGGCAAGCATTAACAGGATTGGGTTCAGAATTAAAAAGGCGATAATTGCCTGTTTGTACCAATCGGGAGATTGACCGAGAAAGTTCTTAGCGAAAGCCTGATTAAGCGATTGTGCCATATCTGGGTGCCTTATGAATGGAGGTTGAAGAGCCGTTTATTTGGGCCGCTGACCGACTTGCTGGCGTTTCTCAATTTTCGGTCAGCATGGAAAGTACCTTGATTGTTAAAAAATTCAAGTATTTAACTATTTTATTAGTTTAGAATTTTGTCAATCTTAGCAAGTTTATGATGTTCTTATCTTAATACTGGCCAATAAGGCATTGGGTTTAGTACTTGATCGTTACAGTTTCATAAGATCACAGTTTTCGGCTTTCATCACAAACTAGATGAAGGTATCGTGCTAAATTACCGAAATCAAAACAAATTATTGGTTAACTGCCTTTGTGAATCTAGTATAGTCGGGTTTTAACTAGGTTGTAGATAAGTGATGTAAAGGATCCAAAGCGTGGCAGAATCTGGCATTGAAATAAACTTAGCTTCACTGAAACTGGTTAAAACAGAGTTGCAGTCAGCTATAGATACGACAACGAAACAGCTCGAAAAATGCATCACTGATAGACAAGGTGATTATCTGGATGAGCTGGAGGCTGGGCTGAAACAAATTAGCGGCACGTTATCTCTAGTGCAGCTAACTGGCGCTGATGTGCTGGCAAAAGAGTTGGCACTGCTTGTGCCCGCGTTGGCGGAGAGCCGTACTGACGACGGCACTGATGCGGTAGTAGAAGCCTTAGCTGGCGGGCTGTTTGTTCTTCCGCGGTATATAGAGTATGTCTTGAAAAACCAACTGGGCATGCCAGCTTTGCTGATCCCCTCGATTAATGACGTGCGCTCACAAATGCGGCAGCCATTCATTGCTGAGTCCTATTTTTATCACGAGAAAGTAAACTGGCCCACGGTAAGTGGCCAGCTGCCGGAAGGCGTGACAAATGAAGAACGAAGTGCTTCGATTAAGCGCTTTCGGCATATGTATCAGGTTGGTTTATTAAGTATATTGCAGGGTAAACCGGCTAGAGTTTCTTTTGGCATGATGCAGAGGGCTTTGCAGCGGTTGTTTACTGTATCACCAGGCATGTCTATTGGTGTTACTTGGCAGCTCGGGGATCTGTTTTTTGAGAGCTTGATGAAAGGTCTCTTGACATTAACCCCTGCGCGCAAGCGCTTATTGGGTGCTATTGACCGCGAGATTAAATCGTTTCAAATCAATAATGGCAAAGCGGATCAACCTGCCAATGAAAAGCTTCATCGTGAGTTACTGTACCTTATTACCCTGAGCCAACCCTATACTGAAAGGGTACAAAGTTTCATTGAGCAGCTTGGCTGTACTGGGCCTGGTTATTCAGATGCGAAGCTCCGCGAGCAGATGGATGATCTTCGCGGGCCGAATAATTTAACGGTATCTTCAGTTAGCGCAGTGCTACAAGACGAGTTGCGAGCAGCAAAGGAAATTCTTGAGTTAGCCTCCCAAGCCCAGCGCGCAGACCAAGTCGATTTGTCAGAACTGATCAGTATTCTCAAAAAGGTTGCCGACATCCTTCCTGTGGTGGGTTTGACATCCGCCAGCGCGCCTTTGCGGGCGGATATCGACACACTCCAAGCCTGGCAGAAAAAGTCAGCGTCGGTACCCGATTTACTGTCGATTGCCGATACTCTGCTTTACGTGGAAAGCCGGATTGCAGCTTTGGATAAGCTGCATCTCACTGATGAGCGTACGGTCTCAAACGATGTAGATCAGCGTAAGGCTGTTACTTCTCAGACGCACTATGCGGAAGCGCAGCAGGTTGTTTTGACCGAGATTGAAGCAGGGCTGTCGTTGATTAAGCGGGCTTTGAATTCATTTGCTGAATCAAACTACGACCGGGGTCATATTAAAAACGTAGTGACTACTTTGACACATATTCGTGGCGGGATGGCAATTATGCAATTTCATCGCGCAGCAAAGGTAGCCGAGCAGTGTGCGAATTTTATTGAATATGCATTAATGTCCAATGATCAACCCGCCGTGTTGCAGCAGCTTCTTGAAACATTTGCCGATGCGGTAATTAGCCTCGAATACTATATTAATGCCATCCAATCGGGCTATTCGGTTGATGAAAAAGTATTGGAGGTGGCTGAGGAAAGTTTGGCTGCGTTAGGTTATTCCGTGACCTAGTGTAGGGTTGTCTCGTCGGTAAATTAATAACTCTTAGTATGTATGAATAGGGTACAACAGGGAAAGGATTAGGCTTATGCTGCTGCAAATTATTGCCGGGCTCGCTGTGCTCGTTAGCTTGCTGTTCGTCTATTTTATGCTCCGTGTTCTTTGGCGCAAAAACTGGTTTTTGGGGTGTGTCCGAGGCTTTAGCGGCTTGTTGTTATTGCTGGCTTCGCTCATGTTTCTGGCGTTTGCATGGGATATTTACGGCTATAAGCAGGCATTGAGCGAAACATCTATCGCTACGTTGAGTTTTGAGCAAATCGATGTACAGCATTACCGGGTGCAATTGACAGACAGCCTTGGCAATGAGCAGGAATTTGAGCTCTATGGGGACCAATGGCAGTTAGACGCAAAATTAATTAAACCCACTGGGCAGCTAGCCCGCTTGGGCGTTAAACCCGCTTTTCGACTAGAGCGTCTCAGTGGCCGTTATTTTACATTGGAAGACGAGCTTAACGCGCCGAGAAGCGTCTATTCTTTAGGGCCAGAATATCAAGGGGTCGATGTTTGGAGTTTGTTGAAATCCAGCGGTCTATTTCCTGGCTGGATTGACGCTGCCTATGGAAATGCGGCTTATGTTCCTATGGAAGACGGGGCTCTTTATGATGTCGCGCTGACCTATAGTGGTTTACTTGCGCGGCCTTTAAATCGTCAAGCACAGCAAGCGGTAGAGCGCTGGCAATAGTCAGTGCGCCTTTCCCTCAAAACACAAAACCCTCTTACCCCTCTTTACATGGTTGCCGGAACACGGTATCACTGCTCACCTTTCAGTAAATGATGCTGACCTAGCGTTTATTCATACGAATCATGACTTAAAAATTGACGACTTACGTATTAACGAATGGAGATTTACTTTTGGAATTTTTATCGAACTATGGTCTTTTCCTCGCGAAATCAGTGACTATTGTAATAGCTATCGCTGTTGTGGTCGGTATTTTAGTGTCTGCAAGCATGCGCGGCAGGCGCTCATCCGAGCGAGGGCATATCGAAATCACTAAATTAAACGATATTTATATGGATATGGCTGACACATTAAAAAGTGCCATTCTGGATGCCGAGCAATATAAAAAAGTCTTAAAACAAGAGCAAAAGGAAGAAAAGGCCAAGAAAAAGCTAGAAGCAAAAAAGAAGGAATCCTTGAGTAATCATCAGCGTAAGCGGGTTTACGTCGTTGATTTTGATGGCGATATAAAAGCCTCTGCTACGGAATCACTGAGAGAAGAAATTACGGCAATTTTAGCAGTTGCAGATGCGCACGATGAGGTTGTCGTCCGGTTGGAAAGTGGCGGTGGTATGGTGCACAGCTATGGGTTGGCCTCAAGCCAGCTCAGCCGAATTGTCGATAAGGGGATTGCACTAACAGCCTGTGTCGACAAGGTCGCTGCAAGCGGTGGCTATATGATGGCGTGTGTGGCTAATAAAATTGTTGCGGCGCCGTTTGCAGTGATCGGCTCTATCGGCGTAGTTGCCCAGCTTCCTAACTTTCATAAAGTTTTGCAGAAACACGATGTTGATTACGAAGTGCTGACGGCCGGTGAATACAAGCGGACGCTAACAGTGTTTGGAGAAAATACAGAGAAAGGTCGAAAGAAGTTTTTAGAAGACCTGGAGGATACTCATGTCCTCTTTAAAGATTTTGTGGGGGAGAAGCGTAGACAGGTTAATCTAGCCGAAGTGGCTACTGGCGAAGTGTGGTTTGGTCAGCGCGCTCTGGAGCATAAATTAGTTGACGAGCTGCAGACAAGCGACGATTACCTCACGGGCCTGGCTGACACTGCAGATTTGTTTGAAGTTAGTTATGTCCACAAAAAGACCCTACAAGAAAAATTAGGTATTTCCGTTGCAGCAGCCGTCGATAAAGTGCTTTTAACGTGGTGGTCTCGAGTGACAGGACAGCGTTTCCACTAATAGCGAAGATGGCATGTGGTAAATATTTTTTGCAAATAGCGGTTCCACGGTTAGTCGTTACTAACCGTTATGCACAAGGCCAACATATGCAAGATTTTTTTCTTCAAAAAACGGCATATTTCTGTATGTTGCCCTCTTGTAATTTTTAACTTATTGATTTTATTGAACATTTCAAGTATGGTTAAAAAGTGTACAATCTGTACGGGGGGCTTTAAGCATAGGCTTTCCTGGCTAGTTTTCAGAGTCTATCCACGAACTTATCCACAGATAATGTGGACAAACCTACTGCTTACTATTAGGTGATATTTAGCGGTGTAGCTTATTTGTCATTAATTAAAAAATTTTCTTGATGTCATGACTCCAGAACGTTACGCAAAAATGGTATCGGTCCTAAATCGCCGGCAACCAGACCTTACGGTGATAACCGACAAGGTACATAAAGGACGCAATTTGTCGGCGATTGTTCGGACATGCGATGCGGTTGGTATTGATACTGTTCACAGTGTGGTCGAGGCGGGGCATTATAGGACCTACCGCGGAACGGCATCAGGGAGTCATAAGTGGGTCGAGACGAAGCGTTATGATGATCTGAGTAGCCCCGTCCATCATCTAAAAAATAAAGGGTTTCAGATTATTGCTGCTCATGTGGGGGATGCTGTAAAAGACTATAGGGAGATTGATTACTCTTTGCCAACTGCCTTGCTGCTGGGCACCGAACGATTTGGTTTGGATGAACAGGCGCTCGAGATGGCTGATCAGCATATCACTATCCCGATGCTAGGAATGGTTGATTCTTATAATGTCTCCGTTGCCTGTGCAATTATTTTGTCAGAAGCCCAGCGTCAAAGAACCGTGCGCGGGTTTTATAATGCTAGACGCTTATCCGATGAAGATTACCAACGCCGCTTTTTTCAGTGGGCGCACCCGAAAGTAGCAAATTATTGCCATAAACATGGCTATGCCTATCCAGAAGTTAATCAATTTGGTGAAATTATAGAGCCTTCTGCCTGGCTCAAAATGCACCCGCCCTCCAAGCCTGTTCGGGCTTAGTTGCAGTATAAGAGTCGGCGTTCCTAAAGCCTAATAACAAGCTCACAAGCATGGTTTACTGGTTAGATACTTACCTGTGGATACCCTCTATTCAGCGTCCGGGTCAGAAACTTATGCGACATGAGCTTATTGTTAGGAATTGTGAAGAAGTTCCTCTGCTGAGTTAACCTGAGTCAACGTTTTTTGAGCGCCAGCCTATACACTGCATAGAAGTAGCTACCGAGCGCTGATGCAATCATTAGCTATAGTTAGTGTTAGATTCTTTGAATTAGTTAGGTGTATAGAGATGGTTAAATACAATGGCCCAACACGGATAGGTGAATTACTTTTAAGGAAAGGTTTGATTAGACCGGACCAGCTAGGGTTCGCGATCCAAGAGCAGCACCGCCGGCGGGAAGCCAATTGTGTTTCGAGTAGAGTCAATAAGCCTGATACCACGGCATTGGGTGAAATATTAATTGAATTAAATATCGTCAGTCGCCAGGACGTAGAGAAGTGTTTAGGTTGGCAATCGCAGTTGCGCCGTGTGACATGCGCCATGGTATTGGCAGCCCCCTTGTTAAGTGCTGTTATGCCCGCGGCGGCGGCTCCGAAAAAGTTTACTGACCCTACGTACACGTCTACTCAGGAATATGAGGTTAAAGGCAATGGTAAGGCCGGAGGGCGCTGGGTTGAGTCCACGACAGAGCCGGATAGCACAGTTTCTAGCCCCGTGGAAGAGCCCGTTTCAATTGACGATCCAAATGTTGTTGACGGTAGCGTAACAACTGCAGAAGACCCTGTTGCGGTTCAAGATACTACGTCGGAGCCGACCGTCGATGAAACCGTAACTGTCGATGAAACCATTGTGTCTACCACTGAGGAGCCATTGGTAGATGAGAGCACTGTCGTCGATAGCAGCACTGTTATCGTGGAAGAATCCGTAGAAGAGCCTGTTATAGAAACCATTACCGAGGAGCCGTTGGTAGAAGATGTTGCTGCTGATACGACGACGAGTGACCCAATCGTAGAAGTTATTGACGTTGTCGATACTTCAACCACTGAGTCAGTGACCCCGGCGGTATCTTCCTTGCAATTATCTTGGGCTGCGCCGGACTCTCGGGAAAATGGAACTGCGTTGAATCCCAGTGATATCGGCGGTTATGAAATCCTTTATCGAAATGGGTCTGAGGAATACCGGTCTATCCTTATTTATAACGGCGAGTTAACTGAACATACTATTGATGGTATTACGGCAGGGGAGTATGAGTTCAAAATAGCTGCGTTCGATTTGGACGGCGTCTATAGTGATTTTTCGCCGCCAATTATTCGAAGTGTGCAATAAGAGTTCTAGCCCAGGTCTAAAACTGCTGGGCTGACTTGCTTGTTTTGTTTCGGTGTCTTTAATGTGAGCCGCTATTTAGCTAATGTCCCAATGCTCTAATGTGACGCTATCTTTTGTAGCGCGTACGCACCAGGCTTGGTCATGCCAGTCGCCGAGAACAATACGCCGTCCGATTTTACCCTGAAGATCTACTACATGCTCCGCTGGCCTATGGGTGTGACCATGTATCAGTGTGGACACTTCTTCCTGTTCCATCAGGCGAGCAACCTCCTGTGGGGTGACATCCATAATGTCTTCGGGTTTTGAGCTGTTCATTGCTGTGCTGCGGGAACGAATATCAGCGGCAATTTGACGCCTTACGGCTAATGGTTGAGATAGGATCTCGTCTTGCCAATGAATGGACCTGGCCTGTTCGCGGAAGGCCATATATTCATGGTCGAGGGTACAAAGACTATCGCCATGACTGAGTAAAATCGGATGGTCATCGCCGTAGAGTAAAACTTTGGTAGGGTCATTAAGTAGTTGAACGCCGGTACGTTTGCAAAAGTCATTGCGAATTAGAAAGTCTCGATTGCCATGCATAAAATAGACGGGCGGACCATCTGCCGTAAAGCGGGCGAGGGCTTGCTGGATTTTTTTCGCAAATTCTGAATCGTCGTCATCGCCTACCCAGACTTCAAAAAGATCGCCAAGAATATAAAGGGCATCAGCCGTTTTGGCATCTTTTTCCAGAAACCTGAAAAACGCCCGGGTTGCGGCCGGGCGTTTTTCGTCAAGATGTAGGTCAGATATAAACAGTGTGTACATCTTTTGTCAGCCTGATTTATTCGGCTACAGTGACAGACTCGATGATGACACTCTCTTTTGGCACGTCCTGATGTCCACCTTTGCTACCTGTCTTAACAGCTTTGATTTTATTAATAGCGTCCATACCCTCGGTGACTTTACCAAACACACAATAGCCCCACCCTTGAGAGTTTTTAGCTGTATGATTCAAAAAGTCGTTGTCTTTCACGTTGATGAAAAACTGTGCAGTGGCGCTATGTGGGTCCATCGTTCGGGCCATGGCTATGGTGCCTAGGTCGTTTTTAAGACCGTTGTCGGCTTCATTTTCAATGGTGTCCCTGGTTTCTTTCTGGTCCATATTCGCGTCGAAGCCACCACCCTGGATCATGAAGCCGTCAATAACACGGTGAAAGATAGTGCCATTGTAGAAACCATCTTCTGCGTATTGTTTGAAATTAGCTGCGGTTTTAGGCGCTTTTTCAAAATCGAGTTCAAGGGTAATGTCGCCAAAGTTTGTGTGCAGAGTAATCATGATAGAGTTCCGGCTTTAAAATGGGTTAAACAATAATCAGATACAGGAAAAAAGCTCCCCTTATGGGTGCTACACCTGTCAGGAGGCAGCTATAATACGCCGTTCATAACATTTTCGAAACTCCACGGGTATGTTCCCGGGCTTTAGCGGTCCAATATCGGTGGATATTTACAGAATCAGCTGGAATTTTAGACATGGCCATAAGTACTGCCGACGACGACAGACCGCTTAATTTTCTCGAACAAATCATTAAAAAAGACCTCGAAAATGGAGTTTGCCCCAGTATTGTCACCCGTTTTCCACCTGAGCCAAATGGTTACCTGCATATCGGGCATGCTAAATCTATCTGTCTGAATTTTGGTTTGGCAGAAACATATGGTGGTCAGTGTAATTTGCGATTTGATGATACAAACCCTGCAAAAGAAGATCAGGAGTACATTGACTCAATTATTGAAGATGTAAAATGGCTGGGCTTTAACTGGGCCGGTGAGATACGTTATGCATCGAGCTATTTTGATCAACTCCATGACTGGGCTTTGCATCTTATTAAAGAGGGTAACGCCTATGTTTGTTTTCTGACCGCAGATGAGGCGCGAACCTATCGTGGTACCTTGAAAGAACCTGGTAAAAACAGTCCGCGCCGGGACGTATCAGTAGAAGATAATCTCGCTGAATTCGAACGTATGCGTAGCGGTGAATATGAAGAAGGTTTTTGTGTATTGCGAGCCAAGATTGATATGGCTCACCCCAATATGAATATGCGTGACCCTATACTTTATCGCATTCGTAAAAAATCCCATCATCAAACCGGTGATAAATGGTGTATTTACCCAACATATGACTTTGCTCATGGTCAGGAAGATGCCATAGAAGGGGTGACACACTCGATCTGTACGCTAGAGTTTGCTGACCATCGTCCTTTGTATGAATGGTTTATCGAACATTTACCGGTGCCTAGTCAGCCGCGCCAGTACGAGTTTGCCCGTTTGGAATTAAATTACACCATTACCTCTAAGCGAAAGCTTAAGCAGCTGGTTGATGATGGCTTTGTTGACGCTTGGAACGATCCTCGAATGCCAACCATTTCGGGTATGCGTCGTCGTGGCTTTACGCCTGCTTCCGTGCGAAAATTTTGCGATATTATCGGTGTCGCTAGAGCGGGTAGTACCATTGATGTAGGTATGCTGGAATATGCAGTGCGCGATGATCTCAATGAAAATGCGCCACGGGCAATGTGTGTACTTAAACCGCTTAAAGTGACTATCACTAATTTTGGCGATTCCGCAGCCTGTGACGGCGTTGAATGGGTTACACAACCTTGCCATCCTAATAAGCCAGAATTAGGTGAGCGCAGTTTGCCTTTTACCGAGAGTTTATATATCGAACGTGACGACTTTACCGAGGATACAACGCTGTCACGTAAGAAATTTAAGCGATTAGTGCTGGGTGATTACGTACGTTTACGGGGTGCTTACGTTATTAAGGCGGACGACGCCGTAAAAGATGAACAGGGTAACGTCATTGAAATTAAAGCATCACTTGTTGCAGGGACAGTTGGTGCTAACCCACCGGAAGGTATGAAGCCAAGAGGTGTGATCCACTGGGTGTCTGCGACTAATAATGTGGATTGTGAAGTGCGTTTGTATGATCGTTTATTTAACGATCCAGCCCCGGATGCGGGGAGCAAAAACTTTATCGATAGCATTAATCCGAACTCGTTAGAGATTATCTCTGGGGCCAAGGCCGAAAGTAGCTTAGCAAAAGCTGAGGTTGGCGAGTCATTCCAGTTTGAGCGCGAGGGTTATTTCTGTCTCGATAGTAAATATTCCACAGCAGAGCGCAAAGTCTTTAACCGCACAATTGGGTTAAAAGATAACTGGGAAAGCAAGCTTTAAACTGCGTTAATGCAAGCTGTATGTATACAACTCTGCAATCCTTACTACGTTAGCAATAGCTACGTAGTTGAACCTACGTATCTTCATTGTGGCGCGCTCTTAGTGTGCCGCAATGAGTGGGTTGCTTGGACGTAGTTTTCAAAAGAGTCGAGTTTAAAATTTTATCAACGTTGGCAGACTTTTATCGCCACGAATTTAAAGCAAAGGTTAGTAATGAGTTTATCTCTGTACAATACCCGTACCAGAAAGAAAGAAGTATTTGAGCCTATAGAAGCTGGCAAAGTTAAAATGTATGTCTGTGGCCCGACGGTATACAACCTGGTGCATATTGGGAATGCGCGCCCGGTAGTTGTGTTCGACACCCTTTTTAGGGTGCTGAAAAAAGAGTTCGACGAGGTCGTTTACGCGCGCAATATTACTGATATTGACGACAAGATAATGAAGGCTGCAAAAGATAATCAAGAGCCCATTGCAGCGTTGACTGCGCGTTACACACAAGCCTTTAATGAGGATATGGCGCAATTGAATGCTTTACCGCCAAGTATTGTGCCGCTGGCAACTGAGCATGTTCCACATATGATTAGTATGGTTGAGCGGTTGGTAGCTAAGGGGCATGCATATGAGGCTGAAGGGCATGTGTTATTCGCCGTACAATCCATGCCAGACTACGGGAAACTGTCGAACCGCTCGCTTGATGACATGCTGGATGGCGCGCGCGTTGAAGTTGCACCTTATAAGCGTTATGCCGGTGATTTTGTACTTTGGAAGCCCTCTGCCACGGATGAGCCTGGCTGGGATAGTCCCTGGGGTTATGGTCGGCCAGGTTGGCACTTAGAATGTAGTGCCATGATCGAAGCCCACCTTGGCGATACTATTGATATTCATGGTGGTGGTCGCGACTTGATATTTCCACATCACGAAAATGAATTGGCCCAAAGCTGTTGTGCGCATGACGGTAAGGCTTATGTTCAGTACTGGATGCACAATGGTTATTTGAATATTGATGGCGAGAAAATGTCCAAGTCATTGGGCAACTTTCGAACGGTACGTGAACTGCTATCCAAATATCAAGGTGAGGTCATCCGTTTTGCTTTACTGTCTGCTCAGTACCGCTCAGAGTTAGATTTTTCCAAGGAACTACTAGAGCAGGCTAAAGCCAGTTTAGATGGTTTGTATGGCGCACTTCGGGAGGTTGAAAACCTCGAGTCTTCTTCTGTTGACCTTCAATCGTCGCCAGCCTACAAAGCATTGTTGGATGATTTAAATACGCCAATGGCGATCAGTGAATTACATCAGCTAGCTAAGCGGCTAAATAAAGCTGATGGGGCTGATCGAATTCCTTTAAAAAGTGAACTGATCCAAATTGCTCAATTGATGGGGCTGCTGCAACAGTCGCCAGAGCAATGGTTCACTCAGTCGCAGTCTGAAGACGTAATAAGTTCTGATGCCATTGAGGCGTTGATAGCTGAGCGGGCGCAGGCAAAACTGGATAAAAATTATGGTCGTTGTGATGAGATTCGTGATGAATTAAAGGCAAATGGTGTTGTTCTTGAAGATTCGCGTGATGGTACTAAGTGGCGAAGAGAATAATAAGGTTTACATATGTCATTATCTGAAAAATGGGAAAAGTTGATTATCTTTGCCGTGTTTTTTTCCGGGATGTTTTTGGTGGTTGGGGGTCTTTATTTAGCCCAGATCCCAGCGGATTCTGTCGTCGCGGAAGAAGATTTTTCTGAAACTTCGGCCCTGGAAGTGACCGGTCCCGACGCAGTAGTTCTCTATAGCGAAGCTTGGTGTGACGCTATGATGGAAAAGCCCAACAGTGAGTGGGAGGGGGATGACTTTGTGTCGTTCTCTCGGCATTGTTTGAATCCGGAAGTTGAGAAGGACAATGCAGAAGATAATAATGGTGTGGATGGGACAGTTGTGTCCGTTCCAAAGGAATAAAATTATTTTTACTTTTGGTAAAGCTTAATATTGCAAGGTTAAATGTTTTACCGATTTAGACCTTTCTATTGCTTTCGTCGAGACTCACTAGTTCATGGATACTTTAGCAAAATCTCAAGCTTTAAATGCTACCTTTGAACGTATCAAATCCAGTAAGACGTTCGAGCTGTTTGTGGTTTCCGTTATTATTTTTTCGGCGGTAGTGATAGGGGTAAAAACCTATTCACTACCTGAGTATGTGACTCAAGCTATCTTGGTTGCTGACTGGTTGATCACCATTGTTTTTATGGTGGAAATTACCATCCGGTTTTTAGCTGAGACGGACAAGAAGCGCTTCTTCCATAAAGGATGGAATATCTTTGATACGCTGATTGTGTTGGTCAGCATTATTCCGATTGAAAATAGTGATATGGCCTTGGTTGGCCGACTGGTGCGCATATTTCGTGTGCTACGAATGGTTTCAATTATTCCTGAACTTCGACTTCTTTTAAACTCACTTGTAAAAGCGTTGCCTCAATTAGGCTACGTTATGTTGCTGATGTTTATTATTTTCTACATTTATGCAGCGGTTGGCAGCACCTTCTTTGAGCCTATTAATGAAGTGCTGTGGGGCGATATTGCGGTAAGTTTACTGACATTGTTTCGCGTCATGACATTCGAAGATTGGACAGATGTTATGTACGAAACCATGGAGGTTTATCCGTTAAGCTGGCTA
>JBNKHI010000014.1:0-71138 GCA_050290265.1 Cellvibrionaceae bacterium | reverse complement strand
GTTAAACGATACGATAGTAGTGGCTGACCGTATTCGTGAGAACTTTCGTAAAGTGCGGCAGCGTACACCGGAAGAAATTATCGATATTTCTTTAACCCAAACGCTGGACAGAACCATCGTCACCTCATTAACTACTTTGCTGGTATTGGTCGCTCTGTTTTTCGTTGGTGGTGAATTAATCCACGGTTTTGCGATTGCTCTGATTGTGGGTATTGTAGTGGGTACTTATTCTTCTATCTATGTCGCCGCAAATGTGCTGTTGATGATGAGTTTGACTCGTGAAGATTTAATGCCGCCAGAAAAAGAGAATGAAGTACTGGATCAAATGCCTTAAGTAATCAGTAATGTAATGGTTATTTTGATTGATGCACCAAATACACAAAAGCGGGCTTGAGGCCCGCTTTTGTGTATTCACAGGTCTGAGAAGTAGTCGTGCGAGAATAATTGGAGCGTAAAATAGTGGCTGCGACAGAAACACTATCATTAGCCGAAATTCAAACCCGTTATGAACGCATGTGTCGTGTAGAAGGGTATGGCTTTTGGTGTTGGGACGTTGATCAAGATCGGTTTGATATTTTCGGTACACTCTGGCAGCAGTTGGGTTATACCCCAGAAGAGCTGGATCACATTGCAAAAAATGTAGGTTTTCGCGGTTTTACCCATCCGGAAGATATCGAACCCGTTCTGGATGATATACGAGTTTTTCTTAGCACTAAGCGTCGTTTCGACTTTACTTTTCGATTACAAACCAGGGATGGGGATAGTCTTTGGGTTCAATCCTGTGGTGATGCAGAGTGGGATGAAACGGGGCAGGCCCACTTGGTTTATGGTTCGGTAGTTGATGTTTCCGTACTGATTAGTACGGAGGACGCGCTGCGGGAAAGTGAAGCCCGTCATTATAGAATTATTGACGCTTCGAATGATGGTATTTGGGAATGGTATGGCGAAGGCGGTGGTCATTATCACTTTTCTGCTCGCTGCTGGGACCAGCTGGGTTACACCGAAGATGACGATGAATTGAATCAAGGAAAAAATCGTTTTCGAGCTTGGTGTGAACTTATTCATCCGGAAGATGTAGATAGATTCTTACAGCAAATTGATGATTATTGGAATACGCTTGGGCGCATGGATGTTGAGTATCGTATTCGAGCTAAAGATGGCAGTTATCGATGGATTAGGACACGAGGTAAAGCCTTACTGACTCCTGACGGCAAGCCTTGGCGAATGTCGGGCACCAATATGGATATTACGGATATAAAAGAGGCCGAAGAAAAGGTAATGCGCGCTAAAGAGCAGGCTGAAAATGCGAATCGCGCAAAGTCTGATTTCCTATCGAGTATGAGTCATGAATTGCGAACGCCGTTGAATGCCATTTTAGGGTTTAGTCAGCTTTTTAATTATGACGACAACTTATCTCTCGATCAGCGTGAAAATATTCATGAAATCCGTAAAGCTGGTAACCATCTGCTTCAGTTAATTAACGATGTTCTCGATCTGTCAAAAATTGAATCTGGTGGAGCCAGCCTCTCTCTAGAATCGGTACTGCCTGCTCGGGTTGTCGAAGAGTGTATCGTGTTAGTTAAATCATTAGCCGTTCGACACCAGGTGGCGTTGCGATTTTTACCGTGTGATTGTCTGGAAACCTACGTTGCTGCGGATAGTGTGCGGTTAAAGCAGGTGCTTCTAAATTTGCTAAGTAATGCTATCAAGTATAATCGAGAAGGTGGCTACGTCGAAGTTCGTTTTTCTGTGACTGCTAATGGCTTGCTCGAGATCACTGTTGAAGACAGCGGGAGAGGAATCTCTGCTGCTGGCATGAAAAAAATGTACGAACCCTTTAATCGCCTGGGTGCCGAACGTACGAATATCGAGGGCTCAGGTGTTGGTCTACTGATTACCAAGCGATTGGTTGAAATGATGGATGGTGAAATTCAATGTCAAAGTGTTGAGGGTGTAGGGTCAACTTTTAACGTATTGCTACCTATCACTGACGATTTGCATGCGCAGGCCGAGCCACAATTTTTACGGCTGGATTCTAATCTCAGTCTCGATATTGATTTAGCATTTAGTACTCCCAAAAAGCTCCTTTACATTGAAGATAACTTGCCCAATATACGTGTAATGGAGCGGTTCTGTGAGCGCTTTGAAAATCTTTCCCTTGAGGTGGCCGATGAACCTTTTCTGGGACTATACAAAGCCAGAAGTATAAATCCGGACGTAATTGTTATGGATATTAATTTGCCGGGAATGGATGGGTTTGATGCATTGGGTATATTGCAAAAAGATAATATTACCAAGCATGTGCCGGTTATTGCGTTGTCGGCAAATGCGATGGCGCAAGATGTTGACCGCGGTTTGCGTGCTGGTTTTTGCGCATATCTCATAAAGCCGTTGAATGTCTCTGAGTTGATGGCGGTCCTTAATGCCCTGTTGGATGATAAGTCTTAGTTGAGACCTCTGGGCTTGCTGGCGTAGTCTTAGTTATCTGGCTATGCTTAAAATATAAATTCTGGAACCTGGCTGTTTTATGATCAAACCTTTGTTTTCCCTAGCTCGCTCTACCCTTGCATCGCTTAGCCTTTTTCTTATGGTTTCTGTTGCTACGCATGCTGGCGAGATAGTTAGCGAGGTGGTTGCTGCCACAAGTGACACAGAAGTTGATACAGACTCAAAGCCTTGGATAGATAAAAGTCACAAATATATAGTGACTAGGGCTGATAGTTTGGCCGGTTGGATGGATAATTTTTTCGGTGATGTACGTACGGAGCAGGACGCGCCATATTCTACTCTTCGACTGCGCTGGGAGCCGGAGTGGGATGAGGTCGATAAGTTTAATTCCGATGTTAAGCTGCGTGGCAAAGTGTATCTGCCACAACTGAATGAGCGGGTAAGCTTGCTGTTTTCCGATGAAGATGAGGGATCGACTGGGCATGATGACTTATTAATTGACCGGCAGGACTCTCCAGAAGATTTGTCATTGCAGTATAACGCTAAAGAAGAAGAGCGTTATCGTATCGATTTTCGTGTTGGTTTGCGTTCTACACTAAACTTAAAAACATCCGCTAGGTATAAGTACGAGTATCCGCTGCAAGAGAATTTGTTAGGCACATTCAGTCAAGAGGTTTTATATCTTGGCGGCGATGGGCTGGCTTCAAAAACCAGAATAGATTTGGACAAAATTCTTAGTGAAAAATTGATTTTACAGTGGCATAACAAGGTCGGTTGGGAAGAAGACGTTGACGGGGTAGGCTGGAACACAAGTGTATCCCTTGATAAAAAATTGTCTGATAAAAAGGTGTTTGGTTATTTTGTGGGCGCTCAAGGTAAAACCAAGCCAGAAAAATATGTTACTACTTATGTAGCTGGCGTACGTTACCGTCAAAATTTTTATAGGCCTTGGTTATTTTTTGAAATTCAACCGAGCTACCGCTGGTTTAAAGACTTGCCTGAGGATGGTCGAGAAGGAGCGGCAGTGATTTTGTTCCGTCTGGAAGCTGCATTTCAAAAAGACTTTGGTCGCTGAGTGTTGCCTGCTGGTTCCAGGCAACACAGCGTGTGCTGAGGTGTTGCGACAATTGCTTTGCTTGCAGTTAGCGTATACTGCCCATGTGTTTACTGACTATTTGTAGTAATGGCTTAAACACTTTTGGATTTCCGCAAACAATGTTGCCAGTTTTCATATAGCTGTTGCCACCTTGGAAATCGCTTACTAGTCCACCGGCTTCTCGTACGAGTAATACCCCCGCAGCCATATCCCACTCTTTCAAATTCAATTCCCAGAATCCGTCAAAGCGGCCAGCTGCTACATAGGCGAGATCCAGCGCTGCTGCGCCAGGTCGTCGAATACCTGCAGTTTGGCCTGCAACTTCATGCAGGGCTTTTAGATAAGGCTCCATATTTTCCAAGGCGTAGCCATTAAAGGGAATACCTGTACCAATCAATGCTCCGTCAAGGCCTTTGCGCTGAGACACGCGAATTCTGCGACCGTTGAGCATGGCGCCTTTGCCTCGGCTGGCAGTGAATTCTTCGCGTTTAATGGGGTCGAGTACGACAGCATGTTCCAGCTGCCCTTTATATTTACAGGCAATAGATATCGCAAAATGGGGTATGCCATGGATAAAATTGGTTGTGCCATCCAGGGGGTCAATAATCCACTCGTAATCGCTGTTTTGGCCTTCTTGGCGGCCACTTTCTTCACCAACAATCACGTGATCAGGATAAGCTTTGCGTAAGTGGTAGATGATTTCTTTTTCAGAGGCGCGATCGATTTCTGTGACGAAATCATTGCGGTTCTTGTTTTCAACAGTCAAAAATTCTACTCGTTCCAGGGCCTGTTCAATCAGGGCTCCTGCTTTGCGTGCAGCACGCAACGCGATAGTAATTGTGGGTTCCATAACTAAGCAAATACTCGTTTGTCCGGCGCAGTCGCGCCGCAAAGTGTGAATAAAATCGTCTATTGATCGCTGTAAGTCTATTAATTACGGGGTTGGCCAGTGGAGCGATCAAGTTTTTAAAGAGCATGGGTAACTCACTCTGAACCTTTACTGGCTAAAGGACAGTGGGTGAATTAACGCGGGGCGCGTATTGTACCAGTATGTTCTCGTTTAATCCTAGGCAATTTGATAAACTCCGCCGCCTCTTTTCAGACAGGTAGGGGCAATACAGCCCGTGAGTGATTGGCAGCGACTATGAGTACCGTAAAACCGAATACCGATTCCCCTCTTTTTAAGCAAATTAGGATAGTGTTGGTGAATACCTCGCATCCAGGAAACATTGGCGGTGCAGTGCGGGCAATGAAAAATATGGGGTTGTCCGAGTTGTATCTGGTTGACCCTAAAGAGTATCCCGCAGATGAAGCGGTATGGCGCGCAGCTGGCGCAGCTGAGCTTTTGGAGTCTGTTGTGGTTGTTCCGACACTGGATGACGCTGTTGCAGATTGTGCCTTGGTAGTTGGTACCAGTGCTCGTGAGCGACGTATTCCCTGGCCTTTGGTAACGCCTCGTGAATGTGCCGACCGAGCTTGGGCAGAGGCCGCGCAACATAAGGTTGCGATCGTATTTGGGCGTGAAGACAGAGGTTTGACGAACGATGAGTTACACCGTTGTAACTACCACGTGCATATTCCGGCGAATCCGGAGTACAGCGCTTTAAATCTGGCAACCGCAGTCCAGGTGATCTGTTATGAAATTCGTATGACAGCCTTGGCTGCGGAGCAGGGGAAGCCAGTCACGTTTGATGATTGGGACATGCCTCCTGCGGATCACCGTGCCATTGAGCTGTATTACGAGCATCTGCAGGAAACCCTCCAAATACTGGGTTTTCTTGAGCCGAATAACCCGCGACAGACTATGACTCGCCTGCGTCGGCTCTTTAGCAGGGCTCGCCTGGATGAAATGGAGCTGAATATATTAAGAGGGGTGCTTACCTCGACTCAAAATTATATATTCCACACAGATAAAAAGTTGGCTGAGCTTTCTGATCGGTTGGGACAGGATGGTGCTGAATAGATCAATAGGTGGTTAGAGAAAATATGTTAATACCCTAGTGTAATGGTTGGTTATATAGTTGACTGCGCTACTGGGTTATTTATAATGGAGCCTAGTCTGTGAGCTCCCGGTAACAGTGCAAGTCTTAATATGGGATTGCTAGCTCACAAAACGCTTAACGAAGCCGAGTGTAACTATGCGACTGACAACTAAAGGCAGATATGCTGTAACCGCCATGCTGGATTTGGCCCTGCACTGCGATAAAGGCCCTATTAGTTTGGCTGGGATTTCTAAACGGCAGGAGATTTCTCTTTCCTACTTGGAGCAACTATTTTCTAAATTACGCCAGCGTGAATTGGTTTCCAGCGTTCGTGGGCCTGGTGGTGGCTATAAGCTCAGCCGCTCTGCGGAGGATATTCAGGTCGCGGAAATCATTGATGCGGTGAATGAGTCGATAGATGCCACCAATTGTGGCGGTACGGGCTCGTGCCAGCATGGTGAGGTTTGCCTTACTCACTATCTCTGGTGTGATTTAAGTGACCAAATTCATGAATTTCTTAGTGGTATCAGTTTGGCGAGCCTAGTGGCCAGGCGAGATGTTCAGTTAGTATCTGAGCGTCAGGATCGTACTCAAGATGCCCACGGCAAGTCGTCTAGTGATCAATTGATAGCTGCTTCCGAAGTTATTTGAGTTTTAAATTAAGTAAACGTTTTAAGAGTGATAAAAGCATGAAATTACCGATTTATCTTGATTATTCAGCAACGACCCCGGTAGATCCGAGAGTTGCCAAGGTAATGGTCGACTGCCTGACGATGGATGGCAATTTCGGCAACCCCGCTTCACGTTCGCATTTTTATGGGTGGAAGGCGGAGGAGGCTGTAGAGAATGCACGCCGTCAGGTTGCGGATTTAATCAATGCTGACCCGAGAGAAATCGTTTGGACCAGTGGTGCCACAGAGTCTAATAATTTGGCAATTAAAGGGGTTGTGCACTTCAATAAGTCCCGTGGCAAGCACATGATTACCTCTAAGATTGAGCATAAAGCGGTGTTGGATACTTGTCGCCAGCTTGAGAGAGAGGGCTATGAGGTCACATACCTGGAGCCGGGCAGTGATGGATTGATTCAGCCGCAGCAGGTTGCCGATGCCATTCGTGATGACACTACTCTGGTGTCACTGATGCACGTGAATAATGAAATCGGTGTGATAACGGATATTGCAGCAGTTGGTGAGATATGTCGTGATCGCAAGGTGTTTTTCCATGTGGATGCCGCGCAGAGTGCCGGTAAGCTGCCGATTGATATGGATTTGATGAAAGTTGATCTAATGTCTTTTTCGGCACACAAAATTTATGGTCCCAAAGGTATTGGTGCCTTGTTTGTGCGCCGTAAACCAAGAGTTCGACTTGAGGCGCAAACTCACGGTGGTGGTCATGAGCGCGGAATGCGTTCAGGAACTCTTCCTACTCACCAGATTGTTGGTATGGGAGAAGCGTTCCGTATCGCTAAGCTGGAAATGGAGAAAGATGCTGAGCATGCACTGGCTTTGCGTAATCGCTTGTGGGATGGCATCAAAGAAATGGAAGAGGTACATATTAATGGCTCCGTCGACCAGCGTGTGGCTGGCAATTTGAATGTTAGTTTTGCGTTTGTAGAGGGCGAGTCACTGATTATGTCCTTGAAAGACTTGGCAGTTTCTTCAGGCTCGGCATGTACATCTGCCAGCTTGGAGCCTTCCTATGTGTTGAGAGCGTTAGGTCTAAATGACGAAATGGCGCATAGCTCGATTCGCTTTAGTTTTGGCCGTTTTACAACGGCTGAAGAGGTGGATTTTGCAATAGAAAAAATTCGCCAGGCGGTTGATAAGTTACGTGATTTGTCGCCGTTATGGGATATGTATAAAGATGGCGTTGATCTCAGCAAAATTGAGTGGGCCGCTCATTAAGTTTATTTGCCAATAAGCGGCTAGAGCCGTTAACTCATAAGAGAGGTTGTTATGGCGTACAGTGATAAAGTAATTGATCATTATGAAAATCCGCGCAACGTTGGGAAGTTGGATGATAAGTCCAGCTCCGTAGGTACCGGTATGGTGGGTGCTCCCGCGTGTGGTGATGTTATGCGTTTGCAGATTCAGGTAAGTGCTGAAGGGGTTATTGAGGATGCTAAATTCAAAACCTATGGTTGTGGTTCTGCTATCGCTTCAAGCTCGCTTCTGACTGAATGGGTCAAAGGTAAAACGCTTGATGAGGCGGGAGCCATTAAAAATACAGAGCTTGCTGAGGAGCTGGCTTTGCCGCCGGTGAAGATTCACTGCTCTGTATTGGCTGAGGATGCTATCAAGGCTGCGATTAAAGATATTCGCACCAAGCGTGGCGAAAACGTAGAGTGATTAACTGGTCGTCGATCATTAAGGAGGCTTTGTGGCAGTTACCATGACACCGAGTGCCGTTGACCATATCAAGCGGCAGATTCAGGCACGCGGAAAGGGTGTAGGCATTCGCGTTGGCGTAAAAACGAGTGGATGCTCTGGTTTATCGTATGTACTTGAATTTGTAGATGAACTGGATGGTCATGATCAGGCATTTCCACAGGATGGTTTTGATCTTGTTGTGGACGCCAAAAGCCTGCTCTATCTTGATGGGACAGAGTTAGACTTCGTAAAAGAAGGTCTCAATGAAGGGTTTGCCTTTAATAATCCCAACGTTAAAAATGAGTGCGGTTGCGGCGAAAGCTTTCACGTTTAACGCGCGGCATTCTGGGTAATAGTGGCCGGGCATAGAGTGTCCGGCCTTTTTATAACGGTCGTGTATGGCATGTTAAACATTGTTGTGCTCTGGTAGGCAGATGAGTGAGTTTAAGCAAAACTATTTTGAGGTTTTTGGCCTTAAGCCCGGTTGGGACATAGACCTTACTGATTTGGCGCAACGCTATCGGAATTTGCAGCGTGATATTCATCCGGATAAGTTTGCGAGTTCGGGTGACCGTGAAAAACGAATTGCTGTGCAGTTTGCGTCGTACGTGAATGAAGCCCATGAAACGCTGAAATCGCCGATAAAGAGGGCAGAGTACCTGCTTAAACTTCACGGTATGGATTGCAACTTTGATTCGACAACCCACGCGGATATGGACTTTCTGATGGCGCAAATGGTTTTGCGAGAAGCCCTTGCTGAGGTCCACGAAGCCGCGGAGCCACTGGCTGCGATTGATGACCTGTTCGAACAGAGCGATGCGTTACGGGAGGGCTTGTTGGACGATTTCGCGAAGTATTATGCAGACAATAATATTGAGGCCGCATTTGATACCGTTTCAAAACTGCACTTCGTCGACAAGCTTGGTCGAGATATTCGCCAATTGGAAAGCCGGTTGCTGGATGCATAACGCCAAACCTTCATAGCTAGTCCATTGCGGGCGGCGCTTGGCATTATCATGTTGCAGGTTTCGTCAAATACCGCGAATTACACAGGAAATACGAACTATTATGGCATTGTTGCAAATTTCTGAACCCGGGCAGTCGCCTGAGCCGCATGAGCGTAAGCGTGCTGCCGGAATTGATTTGGGTACAACTAACTCGCTTATTGCCAGCCTGATTGACTCAAATCCTGTTGCGTTGATGGATGAGGTCGGCGATAGCATCGTACCGTCAGTTGTGCGTTACGGTGAGTCATCGGTAGAAGTTGGGCAGTCAGCTAAGAAATTGGCTTCTGTTGACCCCTTAAACACGATTGCGTCTGTTAAGAGGCTTATGGGCCGAGGTATCAAGGATATCAAGCTGGTTGGTTCCCAGTTGCCCTACCAGTTTGATACAGATGATGGCGGCATGCCTTATATCAAAACCCGCGCTGGACGGAAGAGCCCGGTAGAAGTTTCTGCTGAGATCTTGAGGGTGTTAGCTCGTCGGGGAGTGGCAACATTGGGTGGCGAGCTCGAAGGTGTTGTGATTACAGTGCCCGCTTATTTTGATGATGCGCAACGTCAGGCAACTAAAGATGCCGCAATGTTGGCCGGATTAAAAGTGCTCCGCCTGTTGAATGAGCCAACCGCCGCGGCTGTTGCCTATGGCCTGGATCAAAAAGATGAAAGTGTAATAGCGGTTTACGATCTTGGTGGTGGGACGTTTGATATTTCAATTTTGCGTTTATCCAAAGGTGTGTTTGAGGTATTGGCTACTGGAGGCGATAGCGCTTTGGGTGGTGATGACTTTGATCGCATTGTCGCTGAGTGGATTTTGGATAAGTCCGGTATTTCTGCAGATTTAGGTCCTGCAGAGCAGCGCAAGCTAATGGCCTCCGCCTGTAGCGCGAAAGAGGCGCTAGCGACGGAAACCGCGGTGGACGTTAGCTATGGTGGCTGGACTGGGCAATTGACCCGTGAGCAGTTGGCTGAATTGCTTGATCCCTTGATTGCGCTCACGCTTAAGTCGTGCCGATCTGCCCTGCGTGACGCTGACTTGAAAGTGGCTGATGTTGACGATGTGGTTATGGTCGGCGGTTCGACTCGCAGCCTTCGTGTACGTGAAAAAGTGGGGGAATATTTTGGTCGTGCTCCGCTGGTTACGATAGATCCGGATCGAGTTGTTGCCTTGGGTGCGGCTATTCAAGCGGATGTATTAGTGGGTAATAAGCAGGAAACCGATCGGTTACTGCTTGATGTCATTCCCTTGTCCCTGGGTTTAGAGACCCGAGGTGGCTTGGTGGAAAAAATTATCCATCGGAATACGACTATTCCTGTGGCCAAAGCGCAAAAGTTTACAACATTTAAGGATGGCCAGACTGCAATGGCCATTCATGTATTGCAGGGCGAGCGTGACCTTGTTGAAGAGTGCCGGTCGTTGGCGCGATTTGAGCTGCGTGGTTTCCCAGCCATGGTGGCAGGTGCGGCAACTATTACTATCACTTTTCAGGTCGATGCCGATGGGTTGTTAAGTGTTGCTGCTTGTGAGGAGTCCAGTGGGGTTGAGGCTCAAATCAGTGTGAAGCCGTCATACGGCTTGAGTGATGATGTGATTACGACAATGTTGCAGTCGTCTTTCGAACACGCCAAAACTGACATTGAAGAGCGCGCGCTCAGGGAGCAGAGAGTTGAGGCTGAGCGAGTTCTTGAGGCGCTAGCTGGTGCTCTGGCTGCGGATGGGCGAGAGTTGTTAAGTGCAGAAGAGTACGCTTTGCTGGAATCCGGGATTGAAGCGCTGAAAGCTGCCCATAATTCGGGGAGTGCTGATGAAATTGCAGCGCAAATTCAACATTTGGCGAATATCAGTGATGACTTTGCGGCGCGTCGAATGGATTCCAGTATTAAAAAGGCTTTGTCTGGGCACTCCCTGGATGAGTTTGAATCGTAAGTATATGTGCCCTAGATTGGTAGAGGTGAGTTAAGCGTTATGCCAAAAATTGTATTTTTACCCCACGCAGAAATTTGTCCAGAGGGGGCCGTTATTGAAGCCGAGCCAGGTGAAAGTATTTGTCGGGCAGCTTTGCGCCAGGGCGTTGATATTGAGCATGCTTGTGAGATGAGTTGCGCATGTACGACCTGTCATGTGGTCGTGCGTGAGGGCTATGATTCATTGAGTGAAGCCGATGAACTGGAAGATGATTACCTAGATAAGGCCTGGGGCCTCGAGCCTGACAGTCGGTTAAGCTGCCAAGCTTTGGTGGGGGAGGATGATCTGGTGGTGGAAATCCCGAAATACACCATCAATATGGTTTCCGAAAATCATTAATCGAAGCACTTCGATCCTAGGAGAGAGAAAATGAGCCTGACCTGGACTGACGTACTGGATATCGCGATTGAGTTGGCTGAAGACAAGCCAGATGTCGATCCCAGATATGTTAATTTTGTGGATTTACGTAATTGGGTCATCGCCTTGCCGGAATTTGATGATGATCCTGATCGTTGTGGGGAGAAAATTCTCGAGGCAATTCAGGCCGCCTGGATCGAAGAGTCCGAATAATTTGAAATTAACTGTAAAATCATTGTCTTGCAGTCACGAAATAGACGGTAAACGCTGGTTTAACCGTGTAAATGTGCCGTAAACCCGCGTATAATCCGCGGGTTTTCTATTTGTGAAGTTGGACGTGAAAAAGTAAGACTTTCGACTTCGCTGGCCCTTAAATATTATTGATTGGAGAGTACTAAATGGCGGTTGAACGCACTTTATCCATTGTTAAGCCCGATGCTGTTGCTAAAAACGCAATTGGTGAAATCGTTGCTCGTTTTGAAAAAGCCGGTCTTCAGGTTGTGGCAATGAAAATGCTGCAGTTGGACGACGAAAAGGCAGGTGGTTTTTATGCCGAACATAAAGAACGTCCTTTTTTTGGTGCTTTGGTTGAGTTTATGACGTCTGGTCCTGTTGTTGTTCAGGTGCTTGAGGGTGAAGGCGCTATTGCTAAAAATCGTGATCTGATGGGTGCGACTAACCCTAAAGAAGCCGCAGCTGGCACCATTCGAGCAGATTTCGCGGAATCTATTGATGCGAACGCCGTGCATGGTTCAGACTCTGCCGAATCTGCAGCGCGTGAAATCGCTTATTTCTTTGCAGATAACGAAGTTTGCGGCCGCTAATTCAAAGGGCTGAATCAGCCTTGTTGTAAATCAGGTGAACGTTATGTCTGCACCATCACAAAGTTTAGCCGAAATAGAACTGACCGACCTGACTATGGTTGACGGCAAAGTCAATCTCTTAGGTTTAACCGCCAAAAAGCTTGAGGCGTGGTTTGTTTCTATTGGTGAAAAACCTTTTCGCGCGAAACAAGTGTTGAAGTGGATTCATCAGTTGGGTGTGGTTCGGTTTGAGGAGATGACCAATATCTCTAAAGACTTGCGTTCAAAACTGGAACAGAAGGCAATTATTGCTGCACCAGAAGTGGTGCAGCAATTTGACTCCGTTGACGGAACCCGTAAGTTCCTGATTCGTGTCAGTGGTAACAACATTGTTGAGACTGTTTTTATTCCTGAAGGTGATCGTGGCACGTTGTGTGTCTCCTCCCAGGTAGGTTGCTCGCTGGATTGCAGTTTTTGTGCGACGGGCAAGCAGGGATTTAACCGTGATTTAAGTGCCGCAGAAATCATTGGTCAGGTGTGGATTGCCGCAAAATCTTTTGGTCAGCTGGTGGTAGGTGGCCCTCGCAGAGTTACCAACGTGGTGATGATGGGTATGGGCGAGCCATTACTGAACTTTGATAATGTTGTAGATTCTATGAATCTAATGATGGATGACAATGCCTACGGTATTTCTAAGCGTCGAGTAACGTTAAGTACATCTGGTGTTGTCCCAGCCTTAGATCGTCTTGGTCAATACACTGATGCATGTTTGGCAATTTCTCTACATGCGCCGAATGATGAGTTACGCAATCAGTTAGTGCCGATTAATAAAAAGTACCCTATAGCGATGTTGCTGGATAGCGCCAAACGCTATATAGATGGACTGCCAGATCAACGTCGTAAAATTACGATTGAATACACGCTAATTAAAGAAGTAAATGATCGTCCTCATCACGCCCATGAGTTAGTGGAACTGTTACGTGATGTGCCTGTCAAAATCAATCTTATCCCGTTTAATCCGTTCTCCGCTGTCGATTATGAGCGGGTAAGTAATAATGCACTGCATACGTTTAAAAATATTTTAGTTAATGCTGGGTACACCACAACGGTGAGAACGACGCGTGGCGACGATATCGATGCAGCCTGCGGACAGCTGGCAGGTATGGTCAACGATAAAACTCGACGTAGTGAGCGTTATCGAAACGCCGCTGCGGTATTAGCTGCTCAGACTACGTCTGAAGAGCCTGTTCGAATTATATCGCCAAGATAGTTTGAAGAAGGGGAATAGAACAAGGTGATTAGATTAAGTAACCTATTTAAAGCCCTAAGTTATCCTGCGCTGTTGGGTATTGTTTTTTCTGTAGTTTTATCTGGATGCGTTAGTACCTCTACATCGACCACAAAGGTAGATGTGGAAAAAGCCGAAGAAACTCATGTGCGGTTAGGTTTGCTTTATTTGCAGAAAAAAAACCGTGATGCAGCGCGTAAACATTTTCAAAAAGCATTAGAGCTAAATAAACGCTCGGCGGGTGCTCATAATGGTATGGGGATGCTTTACCGAATGGATGGGGACCCCAAACTGGCGGAAGAGCATTTTTTAAAAGCGTTGGATTATGATTCTGACTATTCCCAAGCCCGTAACAATTACGGCTCGTTTTTGTTTAAACATCAGCGTTATGAAGAAGCGATTCAAGAATTCGAGAGAGCTGCTGCAGACGTGTCTTACGATCAACGTGACCTAGCGTTGTTAAACGTTGGGAGAACAGCTTTAAAGTTGAACAACAAAGTAAGGGCGCGCTCAGCCTTTGAGCATGCGTTAAATCTGAGCCCAAGGATGGCGGTGGCTATGCTCGAAATGGCGGACCTTACGTTTAAAGACAAAGACTATGCAGCGGCAAAGAGCTATTTGAGTCGTTTTGAAAATACCGCCAAGCCAACTTCCGCAAGTTTATGGCTGGGTATTCAGATAGAGCGAGTATTTGGGAATAAAGATAAAGAGTCCAGTTATGCACTGGCGTTGAAAAATCTTTTTCCTTACTCTAAAGAATTGCTAATGTACAAGCGTTCTCTTAAGTAAATATTGGGTCGCTCTGGGAGTGCCCCAATATTTACTTGAGACATTTTTGAATTTGTAACTGTGTGCGTAAATGAAGCCTGACTAAAAAATAATCTGGACAAAAGTAATTTAACAATGACTTCTGAAAATGCTGCTGTAATCGACAAAAGTCCTGCTCCAACGTCAGCTGTTGAGCTAGCAAGCATCGATGCTCAAGAGGCCTGTGTGCAAAGTTCACCTGGAGAGCAGTTGAAGGCAGAAAGAGAAGCCCAAGGCTTGTCTTTGGAACAGGTAGCAAAGCAGTTGCATTTAGTGGTTGCTAAGGTTCGTTACTTAGAAAATGATGAATATGAAAAGTTGCCATCGGCTACATTTGTTCTGGGTTACATTCGTGGTTATGCACGTTTATTAAAGTTAAGTCCAGATCGTCTCGCTAAAGATTATGAAGATTTTATTAGGCGGCTTGAGGGAACGACAAAGCAGCTGGCTCATGATCCTGAACCAGCCATCAGTCCAAGAGTTAATACTGTAAAACGCTTGTTAATTCCTGTATCGCTAGTGTTTTTAGCTGTCGTAGCAGTTTTGCTGTTTTTTCTTGCACAAGATGATGGTGATAAGCCTGTAACTGAACCAGTTTCGGGGGGGGGCACAGATCAACCCATTGATGTGCCAAGTGTACCACCTACTGCGGCCGAGACTCTTGGTGGTGGAAGTCTATCAAATAGTCTAGATAAAAGTTTGCCATTGCCACAAACAGAAGGGAGCACTTCTGGTTTGAGTGTTAGTGAGCAGATTGGTAATAAGCAGAATAGCAGTGCGCCAGTCGTAAACGCTTTGGTTCCTTCAACGCTATCCGCGTTAAAGTTTGTTTTTAGTGCCGATTGTTGGGTTGAAGTGACTGATGCGGCGGGGAAGAAAATTATTGCTGAGTTAAAGGGTGTGGGAGATCTGGCTGAGTTAACCGGCGAGCCGCCTTTTGATATAGTCTTGGGTGATGCCCGAGCAGCTCAAGTCTGGATCGATGGGCAGCCGGTTGCCTTAGATATTTCGCCAAATCGCAAGTTGTTGCGCTTAACCTTGTCTAAGCCAGCCCTGTCTGACTTGCCGACCACTAATAGCTTTTAATTTTGATGGTTTGACATCATGCATTTTGAATCCCCTATAAAACGCCGATTGACTCGGCAAATAAATGTTGGCGGTGTGCTGGTTGGTGGTGATGCGCCAATTAGCGTGCAGAGTATGACGAATACTGAAACTACTGATGTGCAGGCAACTGTTGCTCAGATTCAGCGTATCGCGAATGCCGGTGCAGATATTGTTAGGGTTTCCGTCCCAACAATGGATGCGGCAGAAGCTTTTGGCGAAATTAAAAAGCAGGTTTCAGTGCCGTTGGTTGCCGATATTCATTTCGATTATCGAATTGCGTTGCGCGTGGCAGACCTTGGCGTTGATTGCTTGCGGATCAACCCTGGTAATATCGGGCGTGAAAAGCGTATCCGGGCCGTGGTCGATAAAGCTCGCGATTTAAACATTCCTATTCGAATCGGTGTTAACGCGGGGTCGCTGGAAAAAGATATTCAAAAGAAATATGGAGAACCTACACCGGATGCGTTAGTTGAATCAGCGCTTCGCCATGTCGAGATTCTTGATGCGCTGGATTTTCAGAATTTTAAAGTCAGTGTGAAGGCGTCCGACGTGTTTATGGCGGTAGCAGCGTATCGTAAACTGTCGCAACAAATAGACCAGCCGTTGCATCTGGGTATTACGGAGGCGGGTGGCCTGCGTTCGGGAACAGTTAAATCGTCCGTTGGCATTGGCATGCTGTTGATGGAGGGCATTGGCGACACTGTCAGGGTGTCATTAGCTGCTGATCCCGTTGAGGAAGTTAAAGTAGCTTGGGATATGTTGCGCAGCTTAAAACTACGTAGCAAAGGCATTAACTTTATTGCTTGTCCAAGTTGCTCGAGACAGAATTTTGACGTTATAAAAACCATGAATGAGCTGGAGGTTCGCCTCGAAGATATTACTACTCCTATGGACGTTGCTGTCATTGGGTGTGTAGTAAATGGGCCAGGTGAGGCTAAAGAGGCTGATATCGGTTTGGCGGGGGGTACCCCAAACAATCTAGTTTATGTCGATGGCCAACCTAGCTCAAAATTAAGCAAAGATAACCTGATTGATGATTTAGAGCGAATGATCCGCACTAAGGCACAGCAAAAAGACGCGGCTAATGCCAATCTAATTGCCAAGGTTTAATATTAAAACAACGACAATGGGCGATGCGGTTAGGCTGTTTCGCACTTGTTTGGTAATTAAAAAATAGGATTTCACTTGAGTAAAATTCAAGCCATTCGCGGTATGAATGATCTTCTACCGTCAGAGTCTTCAACTTGGCAATACCTTGAGCGTACGGTAAAAGGTGTCATTCAGCGTTACGGTTTTCAGGAAATTCGTTTTCCTGTACTCGAAAAAACCGAATTGTTTAAGCGCTCAATCGGTGAAGTTACCGACATCGTTGAAAAGGAAATGTATACCTTTAATGACCGCAATGATGAAAGTTTAACATTGCGTCCAGAGGGTACCGCAAGCTGCGTGCGTGCCTGTGAAGAGCATGGCCTGCTGTATGACCGCGGCACCTTGACCCAGCGCCTTTGGTATCACGGTCCTATGTTTCGCTATGAAAAGCCTCAAAAAGGTCGACTACGCCAATTCCACCAGTTTGGCGTTGAAGCTTTTGGTATGGGTGGACCGGATATTGATGCAGAATTACTGATGATGACGGCGCGACTTTGGCGCGAATTGGGTATAGCTGATGCAGTTAGCTTACAGATAAACTCCATTGGCATGCCGGCTGCGCGAGCGAAATATCGCGCGGCTTTGGTGGAGTTTTTGACTGCGCATAAAGAAAAATTAGATGAAGATAGTCAGCGACGACTAGGTTCAAACCCGCTGCGAATTCTTGATAGTAAAGATAAAAATACACAAGCCATTTTGGATCAGGCGCCTAGTCTTCAGGATTATCTGGATGACGAGTCTCGGGAGCATTTTACGCAGTTAACCGCGCTCCTGGATGGTGCGGGTATCGAATATCAAGTGAATCCGCGCTTGGTTCGAGGTTTGGATTATTACAGTAAAACCGTATTTGAATGGGTGACGGATAAGCTTGGGGCTCAAGGGACAGTCTGTGCTGGCGGGCGCTATGATGGTTTGGTTGAGCAGCTCGGAGGGCGTCCAACCCCTGCGGTGGGGTTTGCGATGGGTGTCGAGCGTCTGATTTTGATGCTGCAAACCCTTGGTGTTGTGCCACAAGCTGCCCAGCAGCAGATTGATGCTTATTTACTCTTGGTTGGTGATGTAAATACGCAAGGCGCAGTTATTGCTGAATCTCTGCGGACCGCCTTGCCTGAATTGCGCTTGTTGACTCATGTCGGTGGTGGAAGCTTTAAGAGCCAGATGAAAAAAGCTGACAAGTCCGGCGCTAAGGTTGCGTTGATTTTGGGTGAAGATGAGGTAAACAACAATCAGTTGACGCTTAAATACTTACGTACAGACGCACCGCAAGTGACAGCAGCCATAGACGAAATTATTCTTGCATTGAAGGCTGCTGAATAACACAAAAGTAACATATACGGATGGTGCAAGATTTTTTGCATTTGATTGAAAATCGAGATTTATAAATATATTGGGAGATAGATGTGACAGCGCATTTAACCGAAGAAGAGCAAATAGAAACGTTTAAACGCTGGTGGGCAGATAATGGCAGTAACTTGCTGATTACTGTTGGTCTTGTGGTGGCCGGCTATTTCGGTTGGCAGGCGTGGCAGAACAGCCAGCGTGCTGCAGCAGAGGCTGCCAGCGCTATCTATTCAGATATGTTTTCTGCACTGCAAGTGGCTCCAGGGGAGACGCTGTCTGATGAAAAGAGGACAACCATCGAACATTTGGCTGGCCAATTAAAGGCAGACTATTCGGGAAGCGTATATGCGCAAAATGCCGCTTTGTTACTGGCCAAGTTGGCAGTAGAACAAAAAGACCTGGATTTGGCTGTGAAGGAGCTGCAATGGGTGAAAGATGCAGGTCCCGATGACTCTGTGGAGCTTTTGGTGGATTTGCGATTGGCGCGTGTGTTCCTGGCACAAGGCAAGCCTGAGGCCGCACTTGAGTTGATCCAAGGCAAGGCAGATGAAGCATTTTCGCCCTTGTTCGCCGAGTTGCGGGGAGATATTTTTGTTCACCAGGGTGCTCTTGCTAAAGCGCGAGCTGCCTATGCCATGGCGCTGACTCAATTGGGCGCAGATGCTAATGTCCAGCGCAATATTATTCAGTTGAAGTTAAATGATATTAAAGTTGCTGAACCTGAAGGTAGTGATGCAACCGAGGATGCAGTTTAATGCGACGTTTATTCCTTTTAGCAGTAGTCCTTTTTCTTGCGGCTTGTTCGTCTAACAAAAAAGTAGATATTGAGCCTGCAGAGCTGGTGGATTTTGATCCACAGATAAAAATAAAGCGAGTTTGGAAGGCTAATATAGGTGATGGCCAGGACGTACGCTATACCAAACTGATACCTGCCCAGAATGGCGACACAATTTTTGCTACTGATATTGAAGGAAATGTTTACGCGTTAAACAAGGAAAATGGTAAAAAACGGTGGCGCCAGGAATTAGAAAAGCCCGTGTCCGGTGGCGTGGGCCTGGCAGAAGGTTTGGTTCTGGTAGGTACCAATCTGGGTGAAGTTATTGCATTGAACTCTACCACGGGTGAAATCGTCTGGACTGCACAAGTAAGCAGTGAGGTGCTCTCGGCTCCGGCAGGCAACGGTGAAGTTGTAGTTGTTCAGACTGGTGACGGAAAGCTTTATGGCCTGGATGCTGCTTCCGGGGAGCAACTGTGGAGTTATGTTAATGCTGTGCCGGCGCTAACATTGAGAGGTACAGCGGCACCAGTGGTTAGCCGCAATACTGTTTACGCGGCTTTTGGGTCGGGTAAGTTGGTTGCCTTAAATATGGATGATGGCGCACAACTTTGGGAGCAGCGCATAGCTGTGCCACAGGGGCAGACTGAGCTGGAGCGTATGATAGACATCGATACCACTCCTTTGGTCACTGATGGCATTATATACAGCGCCAGTTACCAAGGGCGCATACTCGCGGTAGGGCGTGCCAACGGTCGTGGTATTTGGGCTCATGATGCTTCAACATACAACAATCTGGCATTTGCAAATGGGCAAGTATTTATGTCCGCGTCAAATGATAGTGTTATCGCGTTCAATGCCGGGAACGGTGAGGTTAATTGGGAAAATAGCCAGCTGATTCGTCGAAAATTGTCTGGGCCAGCATTGATGGGCGACTATCTCGCGGTTGCTGATTTTGAGGGTTACGTCCATATGCTGTCCTTGGATGATGGCCACTTTGTTGCTCGAACGAAAGTCGATGGTGATGGCGTGCGAGCCAATCTCATCAGCGATGGCTCAGTAGTTTATGTGTTGGGTAATAGTGGGCGTCTAGAGGCCTTAACTAAAAAATAATCGATGAAAAGGTACTTTGTGTGCAGGGGGTAGCCTTCTGCACACTGTCGCTTGCTTTAAAGCAGACACTTATGCCGTATTGCTTTAAACTAGTCTCTTCTTTCTTTCTGTGAAATCTCTGATTTATGCTTCCTGTAATCGCCCTGGTGGGCCGTCCCAATGTGGGAAAATCTACACTGTTTAATCGTTTAACCGGCACTCGTGACGCTCTGGTGGCTAATTACGCTGGCCTGACCCGTGACCGGAAGTACGGAGAAGCCACGTTGCTGGATCGGCGTTTTCTAGTGATCGATACAGGTGGTTTGAGCGGGACTGAGGAAGGTATCGATCAGGTTATGGCAGAGCAATCTTTGTTGGCTATTGATGAGGCTGACATTATTCTGTTTATGGTGGATTGCCGAGACGGTTTAATGCTGGCCGATCAGGAAATTGCAAAGCATTTGCGGGGAACCAGTAAGCCGGTTTTTATCGTCGCTAATAAAATTGATGGCTTGAGCCATGACGTTGGTATAGCACCATTCTATGAATTGGGTATGGGTGAAATATATCCGACAACCGCCACACACGGCCGCGGTGTCAAATCTCTGATGGAAGAGGTTTTGATGACGGTTCCTGAGCAACCTGAAGTAGAGGAGATGCAGGAGGCCAAGGGTATTAAAATTGCGATAGTGGGGCGCCCAAACGTTGGAAAATCAACGTTGGTAAACCGGATGTTGGGGGAGGACCGTGTCGTTGTCTACGATATGCCCGGAACTACTCGCGATAGTATTTATATCAATTATGAGCGTAACGGCGAACCTTACACGATTATCGATACCGCAGGTATTCGACGGCGCAAAAGTATTAAAGAAACGGTCGAAAAGTTTTCCATCATTAAAACGCTTAAAGCTGTTGATGATGCTAATGTCGTGATCCTTCTTCTTGATGCCCGAGAAGGGGTGGTGGACCAAGACTTGCATTTGATGGGACATATTATTGATGCAGGGCGAGCCCTGGTCGTTGCTTTAAACAAATGGGATGGTTTGGAAGAAGAGCATAAGCAATATATAAAAACGGAACTGAGCCGGCGCTTACGTTTTGTTGATTTTGCTAATGTTCATTTTATTTCGGCACTGCATGGTACCGGCGTTGGGCATCTCTATGAGTCTGTTGAACAGGCTTATAATTCTGCAACTGATAAATTAACCACGAACCATCTGACGCGTATTTTGCAGGACGCAGTAGAGCAGCATCAACCGCCGTTGGTGAATGGACGGCGTATTAAACTGCGCTATGCTCATGCGGGTGGCAAGAATCCCCCTGTGATTGTTATTCATGGTAATCAAACGGAAGAGGTGCCCAAGCACTATCAACGTTATTTGGAAAAGATATTTCGTCGTGAGCTAGAGCTGCATGGCACACCGATTCGAATTGAGTTTCGTAGTACGGATAACCCCTTTGCTGGGCGTAAAAACAAACTTACTCAGCGCCAAGTTGCCAAAAAACGTCGATTGATGAGTCATGTAAATAGTCAGAAGAAAAAGGGCAAACGTTAGTTTTCTACGTTCTGCCTTATCGCCCAGTACTGATCTACTATGATCGTTTGCCGGGGGCTTGATCCTTTGTTTCGCCCTTCCAGTAGGCACATACCGCTAAAAACTGTTTGTATTTACTGGTGAGCTGTCGGAGCAGCCTATCGGCTAGTTCGGGGTTGACTTCGAACAATGGTGCGAAATCGATAGTGCTCACTTGCAGGCAGGCAATATCCTTTATGTGATGTAAACCGCGCAGTGCGCCTAACTTCACTACGGGTACCAGCGTCTTTTCTGCAGGGTGAGTTAGCGAATGTAAGACGTCATTGCCGCAAGGTATAAACTCATTGTGGCCTGGCTTGTATTTAGCCAGTTCTGGCACTGCCATGTTTTCATCCACGTTGTAATACAAGTAATACTCACTGTGTTTAACCAGCTTTTGCGATAGACGAAAACTATTGCTTAGCGAGGATTTAATTTTTGGTAATTGCTGACTTTGATTGGTTTCTAGAATCTTGTAGTTGAGAATCAGTCTGTCAGTTGCACCAGTGTGAAGTGCAAAGCCAAGTTCTAGCATCTTGCAAAATAGCCAGTAGTGGCTATCCGAGCCCAGAGGGTGCTGGCCGGATGACAGGAAGCTTGGAATTGGCGTTAGTACCATGGGGTTTATATAATCGCGAGTCGATAGATTGGAGCAGAAGGGTAACAGCCTTAAAGGCTCGCGCAAATCATACTTTATATTGATTCTACGTTTTGGTTCGTTGGCAATAAGAAATGAACCAATAGATTGAGGGCTTTATCCACAAGTTCCCCCCCCCCCCTCTCTTTTCGCTTAGGGCTAGAGGAGGGGAGGTTCCCTTAAAATTTATAGACAATATTCACTGAGGTAATGGTGTCAGTGTTTTTATCTACTGAATCCGGGTCTGAATTGTAACGTACCTCATAGGCTACCTTTAGCGCCAAGGCACTATTAATTGCTACGCTAACACCAATAGTGTTTTGTAAAAACGTGTTGTCAGCCGTTGTTTCCAAGCGCGTGTCGTTGGTCAGCTCCGTGGTTTCCGTGAGTTTATGGCTATACCTGGAGATTGCCAAGCCAGATGGGCCGCTGATGTCCTCTCCTGTTTCTTCTCTTACCTGGTGGATGTAGCCGAGACCCAGTGACACATCCCATTTCATTTTAGGTGTTTTGAATACGCGATAACCGATACCGCCAGCTACTGAATAAATAGCTTCGAACGAGTCAAATTTGTCTTCGAAGTAGCGGGCGTTACCAAACACGTATTGTCGGTCGGTTAAGTCATATTGGGTGGTGCCCTCCAGCGAGTATGATTCGGCATTCTTTTCGCCGTCATTCTTCGAGCTGATGGCCGTTGCTTTTAACGCGTTATCCCAACCATTAAAGTTTCGAGCAACTTCCCCAGCCGCATTGAGTACTTCCGACTCTGTGTTACCTGTGACGATAACTAAGCCAAGTTCACCTTTGCCTGACCAGTCTTGTGCATGGGTTAATGCGGATAAGAGAATGGCAGATGAGGCGATCAATTGTTTTTTGAACATCGTGAAACTCCGGTTCTTAGTCATGACGCGATTGGCCATGGTTCAAAATTTACCGCAGTGCGGCGTGCTAGTTGTTTGTGATGGTCATAAATTTCTTCCAATTAAAGACCTCCACCCTAAAAAAGGGCCACATTCTAGCGGGTTTAGGGTGGGCTGTCTGCGTTTTAACGGCATGTAAATTCGGGGTTTAGGTTGAATTAAGTGCTTTAGTCCCCATTATTAAAAGTTCATGCATAGGTCGTTCACGGTCAGCCGAAATGACTTGCGACTCATCGTTGATAAATTGGAGGGCTGGTTTGCGCGGAGCATTAGTCTTTTTCGTAGTGATGCCCATTCTGGAAATGTGGCTGTTGATAACTGTCGGGTCCCATATTGGTGCATTGCCGACAATAGCGCTGGTTTTATTGACAGCCATGGTTGGTTTGGCGCTACTGCGTCAACAAGGTTTGCAGACATTGATTCGCGCGCGACAGAAAATGGATAGCGGAGAAGTTCCTGCTCGGGAGATGGCTGAGGGGTTATGTTTGGCTGTTGGCGGGGCTTTGTTATTAACGCCAGGTTTTCTGACAGATGCAATTGGTTTTTGCTTTCTAATCCCCGGAGTGCGCAGTGCTTTTCTGAGCGTTTTTGTTAAGTTTATGGGGGCTAGAGTCGTGTATGAGTCCAGAGGGTACCAGTCTAGGCCTGATGTCTCATCTGGCGCGGGCCGTGTTTTCGAAGGTGAGGCTGTTCATGAGCCTGAAGAAAACAAAAAAATTGAAAAATAGTTTCTCCGGGCAGTTGAAATATTCCGCTCTGACCCCATCTTGTTTGCCATCTGGTACAGACTACGTGAGTACTGGCCATAGTAAAAATCTGAAAACCAGGTTTTCAGACCTTGAATTTGGTCTACCAATGACCATATAGACTTTCAACCCGGCAATTGTGCCGAACTAATGTGTTAAAAACGCTATTTGGAGAATAAATCGATGAAAATTCGTCCTCTACACGATCGAGTTGTAGTTCGCCGTAAGGAAGAAGAAGCAACCTCTGCCGGTGGTATCGTTCTGCCTGGGTCTGCCAAAGAAAAGCCTAATCAAGGTGAAGTTGTTGCAGTTGGCGGTGGTCGAGTGCTGGATAACGGTGATGTTCGTCCTGTCGACGTAAAAGTTGGCGATGTGGTGGTATTTGGTAAATATGCCGGTAGCGACACTATCGAAGTCGATGGTGAAGAATTAGTTATTCTGAGTGAATCAGACATTAAAGCGGTTGTTCTTTAATCGCTGCCCGCGCAAAGGCAAATGTTGATTTAGTGTTAGACACAATTTAGAAGGTATTATGAAATGGCTGCAAAAGAAGTAAGATTTGGTGATGACGCTCGCGTAAAAATGCTCGCAGGCGTAAATATTCTGGCTGATGCCGTTAAGACTACTTTAGGTCCTAAAGGTCGTAACGTAGTTCTGGAAAAGTCGTTTGGTGCTCCTACAGTAACCAAAGATGGTGTATCTGTTGCTAAAGAAATCGAACTTGAAAATAAGTTCGAAAATATGGGCGCACAGATGGTCAAAGAGGTTGCTTCAAAGGCTTCTGATGACGCTGGTGATGGCACCACTACTGCGACTGTATTGGCGCAGTCTATTGTTAATGAAGGTCTTAAGTCTGTTGCTGCAGGCATGAACCCAATGGATCTTAAGCGTGGTATTGATAAAGCTGTTATTGCCGCTGTAGAACAGATTAAGTTGTTGGCACAGCCTTGTGCTGATAGCAAGTCTATCGCCCAGGTAGGCACTATCTCTGCTAACAGTGATGACCATGTTGGTGGCATCATTGCAGAAGCAATGGAAAAAGTTGGTAAGGAAGGTGTGATTACTGTTGAAGAAGGTTCAGGTCTTGAAAATGAACTGGATGTTGTTGAAGGTATGCAGTTTGATCGCGGCTATCTGTCTCCTTACTTCATCACCAATCAAGACAACATGAGTGTTGAGCAAGAGACTCCATTCATCCTGTTGGTTGATAAAAAAATCTCAAACATTCGCGAGTTGTTGCCTGTTCTTGAAGGCGTCGCTAAAGCTGGTAAGCCTTTGGTTATTATTGCTGAAGATGTTGAAGGCGAAGCGTTGGCAACACTGGTTGTTAACAATATGCGTGGCATCGTTAAGGTTGCAGCTTGTAAAGCACCTGGTTTTGGTGATCGTCGCAAAGCTATGCTACAAGATATCGCCATTTTAACCGGTGCTACTGTTATTTCTGAAGAAATTGGTTTGGATCTTGAATCCACCACTCTTGAGCACTTGGGTACTGCCAAGCGCATTACCATGAGCAAGGAAAATACAGTTATTGTTGATGGCGCTGGTTCAGCAGCTGATATCCAGTCTCGTGTTGCTCAGATTCGTGCGCAAATCGAAGAGTCAACTTCTGACTATGATCGTGAAAAGCTTCAGGAGCGTGTTGCTAAGTTAGCTGGTGGTGTTGCCGTAATTAAAGTTGGCGCTGCGACTGAAGTAGAAATGAAAGAGAAAAAAGCTCGCGTAGAAGATGCTTTGCATGCTACTCGTGCAGCGGTTGAAGAAGGTGTTGTGCCTGGTGGTGGTACTGCATTAATTCGTGCGGCTGCTTCAATTGCAGACCTTAAGGGTATTAATGAAGACCAAAATGCCGGTATCGCTATTGCGTTGCGTGCAATGGAATCTCCTCTTCGTCAAATCGTGACCAACGCCGGTGAAGAAGCTTCTGTTGTTGCGGATAAAGTGAAGCGTGGCGAAGGCAATTTTGGCTTCAACGCGGGTACTGGTGAGTACGGTGATATGCTGGAGATGGGTATTCTTGACCCAGCTAAAGTTACTCGTACTGCATTGCAAGCCGCAGGCTCTATTGCTGGCTTAATGATCACTACCGAAGCGATGGTGGCAGATGCACCCGCAAAGGAAGGTAGTGGCGGCGGCATGCCAGATATGGGCGGCATGGGCGGTATGGGTGGCATGGGCGGCATGATGTAATGTCCAGCAGTCACTGACAAAAAGGCCTGTTTTTAACAGGCCTTTTTTGTAAAGCTTTAAATAACCCCATGTTAAATATGGGTAGGCTAAGTAAGTTTATGAGGCACTTTTAATAACGGTATGTTTCTAGCTTCATCGTATTAAGTTTGTTAAAGTTTGGTCATATCGTGTTCGCTTGATTAATCAATATAGGGTTTAAATCATGACTTTTGAATTACCAGCATTGCCATATGCACAAGACGCATTAGCTCCACATATTTCTGCAGAAACGCTGGAATATCACTACGGCAAGCATCACAAGACTTATGTCGACAAATTAAACGGTCTTGTTCCAGGGACTGAGTTTGAAGGCAAATCTTTGGAAGACATTATCAAAACCTCGTCAGGTGGTGTGTTCAATAATGCCGCACAAATTTGGAATCATACATTTTATTGGAACTGTCTAAGCCCTAATGGCGGCGGCGCTCCTACAGGTGCAGTAGCTGATGCTATCAATGCAGCTTTTGGCTCTTTTGATAAATTCAAAGAAGAATTCACTAACTCAGCTATTAATAACTTCGGTTCTTCTTGGACTTGGTTGGTGAAAAAAGCTGATGGTTCTGTGGCGATTGTAAACACCAGTAATGCAGCGACTCCGCTGACTGATGCAAGCGTTACTCCGATTCTCACAGTAGATTTGTGGGAGCACGCTTACTATATCGACTACCGCAATGCGCGCCCTAACTATATGAACGCTTTCTGGGCACTCGTTAACTGGGATTTTGTTAACGCTAATTTTGCATAAGTTGTCGTTTTTGGCTTCAGCTTGAATAAGCGCAGATTCTATATCGTTTGATTTGTGCTCTAATAACCCCCAGCTTGTTCTGGGGGTTATTTTTTGGCTACAAGCCCACTTGTATTGCTGATATTGATGTGGGCTATATGCTCTTCGATATTTGGCTTTTAAAATAACCTTGGTAATCAGGTTGCATTACCGGATAGCTTTGTTATAAAGACTGCTCATGTTAGCTTGTCTGGCTTATACAATACCTTGGTAAGAACTATAGGAGTTGGGGATGGTTTCCGAGCGAAAGGAACCTACGTTTTCCAGTGCAGATCTCGGTGACGAGAATAGTAAACCGCCTCTAAAAGATAGAGGCATGGAAAAATCTGCCGGCGACAGAAGTAAAGCTCGTCCACAACCGAAGGCGCCTGTTCAGCGTACGCCACCGACTGTTTCGGGCTTGCGCTCTTCTCCATTGCTGCCTATCGCTTTAATTCTGGCGCTAACAGGTCTTGGTTTAGCGGGTTTTGTTTATTGGCAGCTCTTGCAGGTACAGTTAGTGTTGGTGAGTTCAGAGCAGCGAATAGTGGAGCTTGAAGAGCGCCTCAATTTATCGTCTGACGAATCTTCTGAATCACTGACAGTTTTACAAGCTAATTTGAAAGAGGCAAACCACGAAATTGCTAAACTGTGGGATACGCGGAATGTTAATCGTTCAGGCATTGCGGAAAACAAACAATCTGTTACAGCGTTAGAGTCTAGTTTGAAAAAGCTAACTGCTACTGTTGATGGAGCGAAAAAATCCCTGGCTGCACAGGATAGTTCCCTTAAGGCGGTTGCAGCTAAAGTTGAGCAGGCACTGGCGGTTAAAGCTGATGTGGCAGCGCAGGCGAAGATGTTAAAAAGTCTATCGCAGCAATTGGAACAAGCTTCGGCTGGTATTCGTCAGCTAGGTGATTATGGCGTACGAATTAAAACCAATGAAGAAGCTATTGAGGCAATAGACGCCTACCGATACCAGATTAATCGTCAGATTTTAGACCTTCAAAAACGTTTGGGTACTAGCCAAGCTGGCTAACCAGATGCCGAATAGTCGCTTCCAACTCATGGGTGCGGCTATTCTCGTAATCCTCTCTACGTTGACGCCCCTTCAATACACTTCTTGCCGTATGATTCCATTCAATGACGGCAAGCTTAAACGTTTTCTTACTTGGTCCTCGTGCTTTACACGCTTGACAGCTGACGGCATAAGAAAAAAGCTGATGGGCAACTTGTAGGTTTCTGCTATCGCAAAATGGACATAACTCTAATACTGACGCCATGTTTAACTCCTCAAAAGTATTAGTAACATCGGTGTATGATGTGAACGAGTAACATCTTGTTTTATAAAGAATTTTGGCTAGGAAGCTAAGTCGATTGGTAATATCTGAGGGGGGAGTGGCTGAGGCAGTTCGTCTAGATATCACGGAACTGCTGCGGAATGGGCGTTGATTAACTTGCTTAACCAGCACCGGCACTGAGTTAAAAGCTCGATAACATAACAGATCCCAAAAACAGGGTTATGTCGATTATAGGTTGGTTTAATAAATTTTCAATGTTTCGCGTCTGTCCGCGTAGAAGAACGTAGAATTTCTATTTTCCCAAGGACTTGGCTCTTATAAAACGGCAGATCACTGGGTTTTAGGCGGAAATACAATGTTCCTTGGTGTAGAATTCGTGGCTCGAACTCAGATTATCCGTGTTAGCTGGTTGAGTCGGGTTTTTCGGAGAAAAAAGGTTAGCCGCTCTTTGGTTGCCCCCGGCTTTGTTTTTGTAAAAAAGTAGAGATCTTTCCATGACCGCTGTTATTCGATTAGACGATGTCACTACCAGTGTGGCAGATGCCTTACAGTTTATTTCTTACTACCACCCTGTGGATTTTATTCAGGCAGTGCATCAGGCATATGAGCGCGAAGCCAATCCGGCTGCGAAAGATGCCATGGCGCAGATTCTGATTAATTCGCGTATGTGTGCGGAAGGGCATCGCCCAATTTGTCAGGATACCGGTATTGTGACAGTGTTTGTGACTGTCGGTATGGGGGTTCGTTTCGAAGGTGACATTTCTTTGGACGAGGCGATTAATGCCGGCGTGCGTAAAGCATATCTGGACCCTGATAATGTGTTGCGCGCTTCGGTACTTGCGGATCCTGATGGCGCTCGTAAAAATACCGGCGACAACACGCCTGCTGTTATTAATTATAAAATTGTGCCGGGCAACACTGTTGATATACATGTCGCTGCCAAAGGTGGTGGCTCTGAGGCTAAATCTAAATTTGCCATGCTCAACCCATCAGATTCAGTCGTTGACTGGGTGCTGAATGTTGTTCCGACTATGGGTGCCGGCTGGTGCCCACCAGGAATGCTGGGTATCGGTATAGGTGGTACTGCGGAAAAAGCCATGTTGCTGGCAAAAGAGGCTCTGCTTGACCCTATCGATATTCAAGACTTGCAGGCTCGTGGTGCGAGTAATCGCGCGGAAGAGTTACGCCTGGAGTTGTTTGATAAGGTCAACGGTTTGGGTATCGGTGCACAAGGTTTAGGCGGCTTAACTACCGTCCTTGATGTGAAGGTTAAAGATTTCCCAACTCACGCTGCGAATAAAGCGGTCGCTATCATTCCAAATTGTGCGGCAACTCGGCACGCACATTTTGTGCTGGATGGTACTGGTCCATCACTGCAAACACCGCCCAAATTGGAAGACTGGCCGGAAATTACCTGGGAAGTCGGCGAAGCTCGTCGTGTAAATCTAGATACGGTGACCAAGGCCGATGTGGCGGATTGGAAGCCTGGTGAAACCATATTGCTGTCGGGTAAATTATTAACTGGCCGCGATGCTGCGCATAAACGCATGACGGACATGTTGGCTAAGGGTGAAAAATTACCAGTAGATTTTACTAACCGGTTTATTTATTACGTTGGTCCAGTTGACCCTGTTGAGGGTGAGGTTGTGGGGCCCGCAGGTCCAACTACTGCGACACGTATGGATAAATTTACACGAGCAATGCTGGAAGAAACCGGTTTGGCCGGCATGGTCGGGAAGGCAGAGCGCGGTCCATTGGCAATTGAAGCAATTAAAGACAACAAGGCTGTTTACCTTATGGCAGTTGGTGGCTCTGCGTACCTTGTTTCAAAGGCAATCAAAGCATCCAAGGTGTTGGCTTTTGAAGATTTGGGTATGGAGGCGATTTATGAGTTTACGGTGGAGGATATGCCCGTCACTGTAGCCGTCGATAGTCAGGGTGAGTCGGTCCATAAGACGGGCCCCCAGATTTGGAAAGCTAAGATCGAAGAAGGTATTCTGGAAGTCAAATAATGGCCTCCGAAACCTTAGCGTAAAAAAATGCCGGGATTTCCCGGCATTTTTGTAGGGTAAGTTATTAATAGCAGGGTAATCCTTTGACTGAGACAACGTTATATTGGCACGACTACGAAACCTGGGGAACAGTGCCGGCGCGAGACAAGCCTTCGCAATTTGCCGGTGTCCGAACGGATCTCGACCTGAATATCATAGGCGAGCCACTGGTTCAGTATTGCAAGCCTAGCTTGGATAGTTTGCCGCATCCAATTGCTTGTCTCATTACCGGTATTACACCTCAGAAAGCCATGGCCGATGGGCTGCCTGAGTATCAATTTGCAGAGGCAATTTATCGAGAGCTAAGCCAGCCTGGTACTTGCGGTGTTGGTTACAATACGTTGCGGTTTGATGATGAAGTGAGCCGGTATTTATTTTATCGAAACTTCTACGACCCTTATGCGCGCGAGTGGCAACATGGTAATTCCCGGTGGGATATTATTGATATGGTGCGTCTAACTTATGCATTGCGCCCAGAAGGAATTATTTGGCCCACGCATGACGACGGTAGCCCCAGCTTCAAATTAGAGCACCTGACTGCTGCTAATGGTATTAGCCATGCGTCTGCTCACGATGCTTTGTCGGATGTTCATGCGACCATCGCGATGGCTCGGTTGATAAAAGAGAAACAGCCGGCACTATACGACTATGCATTCCGCTATCGACAGAAAAATGAAGTGGCAAAACTGATTGATATTGATGGTCAAAAGCCGCTATTACATGCTTCTTCAATGTTTCCGGCCAGTCGCGGCTGTCTTGCGTTGGTGTTGCCGCTGGCATTTCATCCCACCAACAAAAATGCTGTAGTCGTCTATGACTTGGCAGTGGATCCTGAACCGCTATTGAATTTGTCTGCTGAACAGATTGCTGAAAGGTTGTTTACGCGTAAAGAAGATTTACCGAAAGGGATTGAGCGAATCCCCCTGAAACTTGTGCACTTGAATAAATGCCCGATTTTGGCAACGCCCAAATTAATGACGCCTGAGGCCGCCGAAAGACTTGGTCTAGACTTGCCCGCGTGCAGGGCTAATTACCGTAGTCTGCAGGGTGCAGAGCTGGTCAATAAAATACAGGCTGTTTTCAAACAACAGGTTTTTGACGCCCCGCAGGACCCAGAAATGGCGTTGTATCAAGGCTTTATCTCCCCGTCTGATCGAACCATCGCTGACGAGGTTCGCAGTGCATCTTCTGAAGAACTGGCCACTACAGCGTTCTCCTTTACTGACCCTCGCTTGGTGACATTGCTATTGCGATACAAAGCGCGTAATTTCCCCTCAAGTTTAACACCTGCTGAGCAGGCCCAGTGGCGAGCTTTTTGCCATCAGCAAATACAAGCACCTAATAACGGCGGCTTGTCTTTGGAAGACTTTCAGGCAGAATTAATGAGTCTGGAAGAGTCTTCGGAGCTTGATGCAGAAAAATATGCCGTGCTTGAAGCGTTGTCGGAGTGGGGCGACTATCTGTTGGAAACAGCCGCCGAGCAGTAGTCAGTCTTGATCTTATGAGCAGATATTTTGCTTGCTATCGGGGTTAGCTACTGGCGGCTGCGTAGCGACATCGCTACAATACTGGCCCAGATTTCGACACTCTTTACAAGAGTGTTCCCGCCCACCTGTCTGACCGAGGATGCATTGTGGATTTCACTGGAACCCATATCCTGTCTATTGAACAATTTGATCGATATGCCATTGAACGAGTTTTTGAGGTTGCGGACTGCATGGAGCCTTATGCTCTGCGCAAGCGTGTTACACGTGTTTTAGAGGGCGCTATTCTTGGTAATATGTTCTTTGAGCCGAGCACGCGTACACGAGTCAGTTTCGGCTGTGCATTCAACTTGCTGGGGGGAGAGGTAAGGGAAACTACCGGCATCCAAAATTCGGCTCTGGCCAAAGGCGAGTCGCTCTACGATACAGCGCGCGTATTATCCGGTTACAGCGATGTTATTTGTATGCGGCACCCTGAAGCTGGGTCGGTTGCAGAGTTTGCCAGTGCCAGTCGTGTGCCCGTTATTAATGGCGGTGATGGACCCAATGAGCACCCGAGTCAGGCTTTACTCGACCTCTATACCATTAAGAAAGAGTTGGCCGACAGTGGAAAATCCATTGATGGTTTGCGCATTGCGATGATTGGCGACCTAAAATATGGCCGTACGGTTCACTCCCTGTGCAAGCTGCTTAGCCTTTTTAGTAATGTTCATGTGACATTAATTTCACCTGCAGAGTTGGCGATGCCGGAAATCTATGTCGAAGAGTTGCGTGAAGCTGGGCATCAGGTTGTGGTTACTGATCAATTGATGGAGCATATCTCGCACGTAGACATCGTGTATTCAACGCGTATCCAAGAAGAGCGTTTTGCCTCAAAAGAAGAGGCGGGCTTGTACCGAGGTCGCTTCCGTCTAAACCAAGCAATCTATACCCAGTATTGCGAACCCAATACGGTGATTATGCATCCGCTACCGAGAGATTCGCGAGCTGATGCAAATGAGTTGGATAACGATCTTAACCATAATCCAAAGCTCGCTATTTTCCGGCAGGCAGACAATGGTGTTTTGGTCAGAATGGCGTTATTTGCATTGATTTTGAATGTTGAGAAGCAAGTGGATAAATATGCTAGGGATGTTAATTGGTATTCTTCTCGTGGCGTTTAAATGATTTTTTGATAAAAAGAGTTTGATTTAAATCATCATTTTTAATGCTAAAGAACTATTTCTTGGTGTAAATGTGATCAAAATTACAGCATTTTTAATCACTTCAGTGTAACGTTAGTCTTAATGTCGCTGTGGCATTGAGACTTGCTTTTTTTCTAATTGGAACTCTCGTGCGCCACGGCAGTCAATTGATAACTGCTGTTTAGCCTGGGGTTACGTAATGAAAGTGCTTACACGTCGTTTTTCAATGGCCGTTAAAGTATCGGTATTCTCTTTTTTAACACTGAGTGCCTTACCGGCTGTTTCTGAACAAGTTGATGGCGAATGGTTGCTTGCTAAATATGACCTCAACGGCGATGACTTGATCACTCAAGATGAGATCAGTCTCAAGAAAAATAGTATTTTTAGACAGCTGGACATGAATCACGACGGGGCTGTTACGTTTGACGAATACGAGACCATGGATTTGAACCGCCGTCATGTCTTACTCAAGGCGCGTTTTGGCAAGTTGGACAAAGATCGTAATGGTGCCGTTGATAATAGTGAGTACAGTGCTTACATGGGTTCATTTAACAGCATTGATGCGGATGGTGACGGCACCTTGTCTTCGAAAGAGGTTGCCAGCGCCGGTAGCAGTGTAGAGAAAGTCAAAGAAGACAATACTCATTGCTTTTTTTGGGTTTGTGTGAGAACCCGGTTAGATTAACTCGAGTTCTCCACTGTGAGGGCTTTCCCAGCCCTGTATCAGGTTCGTTTAGCGATCAATCTTTGTAAACTTAGAACCTTCCAAGCTCAGGTTATACATCAGTCCTTTATTGGAAAAGATAAAGCCGATGACTGGCTGTGTAACGGTATTGGTATCCAGTTCGCCGCCCGCGCCAAATTGGGCTATTGCGACACTGCCATCAACGCCCGCTTTCCATCCTTCGCTCTTTCTAAACTTCTTCAAAGCATCTTCTGTCATAAAGAGAATGATTTGTGATTTTTGTTGAGCGCCAAGCTGAAAGCCGATGGAAGCACTGGCCGTAGAATAATAGTTCACGGTGCTACCGCCAATTAATAACGCGCCCTCACCATACTCCCCGCCAATACCAATCCCGGCTTTAATGACTTTTGGGAAGACGAGTATGCCATCAGCTTTATGTGCTAGGGCTTTTCCTGCCGAAGAGTAGGCATAAAACTCCTTGAGTGTTTCCTGAACCCGCGCATCTATTTCTTCCTTAGATGCGGCGACACTGGTTTGTGAAAATGTTGCCAAAAAGCTTAATGCTATAACGGCAATTCGAACGTGTGCAAAAAGTGAGGCGCGTTTTATAAACATAAATAAGATACCTTGATGAGTTATTTATTGTTGTTGAGCCTTGGCTAACAGTTCGCCAATGGCCTGAATCAGTTGTGTTGACCGTTTGGGGTGTCGAAACGCGTTACGTAGCGGTTGTTTGAGTTCATCTAACAAAAATAAATCCGTAATGACCTGGTTAAAATTTTCTTGCCCCAGTTTTACCAGGAGCTCTAAAAATGCCAGCGCTATATCTGGGTTTGTTAAATCATGACTGCAACGAGATGCAATAGCTGCAATAATTTCTACATCGACGTTTTCTATTAGAGCTAGTGCTTTTTCCAGTTTTTGTTGTCTGAGGACTTGCGCCGGACTGTAGGAGATAGCACGAATAGCTGCAGCAATTTCAAGAGGTTTGTACTCGGTTTCTTTTAAGCACAAATCCAGACGCTGGGTAATCGTATTGAGTAATTTTGCGTCAATAGCTTCATGCTCGAGTAATTGGCAAAGTGCCACGAAAGCTTCACTGGGCAGTGCGGGGATTGCATTTATCAGTAGGGTTCTGTGTTCTTCCCAGCGTGCAGTTATATCTGCCAACCCTTGAATTGACAGCTCTTGCCAGTTGCCCATTTCTGGAGACCTTAAATAGTCCAGGCAAGACTTGTAGGTAGCGCTTGGATTGCGCTGCAATGCGATGCTCGCTTTAGCGTGAAACACCGCTTGGCGTTCCTGAGGAAGCGTAAAACTGTAAGGGTTATTGTCTAGCACTGCCTGCATGTTTTCTCCGCGTTTCGCAGCGTCAACGTTCTTACCCATGGTCGTTATCAGCTGTCGGATAAAGAGATCCCGTGCTTGAATATCAAAATAGTGTTGTTCATCCAGTGGTAATTTAATCGTCCAGACCATTGGACTCGTGCGGTTTCCTTTTTCCCAAAAAAGAATACCTATCCAGGCATGATTAAGATAAGGCTTTGGGTAGGGCATGTTTAGAGCGTCACATTCTGAAAATGCGAGAGGCTCTATTGCTGTAACTCTGCGGCCCAGGTCAAAATAATGCGCTTCAATTTCCAGTAAATTGAAAAAGTCGCAGAAGCCTTCGAGTTTAATTTGGTTTATGGTCATAGTAATGGCTTAATTATTGAGAGATTGTATCGTTTAACAACGCAATATCAGTGTCTAGCTGAAGCGCATTTTTTGCCAGCTGCAAGGCTCTGGCTGCATGTTTCTCCGCTGGGCCTTGCAGTTTTCCCCCGTGCGCTTTGCCTAAGTACATCAGTGCTTTTTGCAATCTTGTCGTAACTTCCAGTAGATGACTACCATCGCGCGCAATAGCTAAAAAAGCGTCATTAAATAATTCGTCGACAGGTATCTCTGGAACAAGTATTCGGTCGAACCTTACCGTTTCGGCACTATTGTCATCACTGTCGTCGTTCTCGATTGGCTTGCTCCATGCGTTTATGAGGCGAGTGAGTATTCCTATAATATCGATGGCCGTACCGGCGTCGTTGATAGCCGGTGATAACGCTCGGCTGGCGATTTGAGCCAGGACAATAATACTATAGCGTGGATCTTGCTCGAAACGACGTTCCTGACCAATCATAAAAGCCTTCTGAATCGTCAACATGCACGTTTGATCGGTATCGTGGTCAGCATGGATTCCTGCAATGGGTTGATCAGGAGTGATAAAACTTCCCGGTAACTTCAGTACCTGGATTTTGCCATCGATTTCTTGTGCAATATGTTGCAGGGTTGCGATGTCCAGGCGCTGTAAATAACCTACGTCATCTAAATAAATAAGCTGTCTGGGCGTTGAGATAGCGTTAAGTACAGGTTGTCCGCCCAGTGTTGGTGAGTGGCGACGCTCGTTCAGCGCATCGGCTGCTGCTTTTTCCACTTTTGCAATGGTATTGCCCATTCGTCCCAGTCTGGCAATTCTATCTACCCAGCGCACAAAAGTGAGGATAACCAGAGCAAACACCAATAGTATGAAAACGAAGAACGTAAAACGTGCTCCCTTGTCGTAGAGTTCACTTTGGAACGCGGCTATGCCGACAATACTGAAAATAAAAGCGCCAACAAAAACGGATAATGCGCGTTGTGATACATCATCGGCGATAACCAGCGCGAAAGCCCTGGGAGAGGCCGTGTTGCTGGCAGAAGCGTAAGCTGCAACCATAGAGGATACGGCGAAGGTTGCAATAACCAGCATACTGGAAGCCATGACTGTCAGTAACGTATTAATCACGCTGGCTGGAATTTCGGGCGCATGATTATGTAATATGCTCTGGTCAACCTGCGTTGCGGCTAACGTGGCCGCAACGGATAGCAAGCCCATGAGGAGTGGCTGTACCCATAAATGTTCTTTGGCCTGACATAACAGTAACCTCAGGCTTTCTTTTGGATTTATCAGTTTCAACAGCGGTTGCTCCCAAACGTGCGAATCGCTAACAAGTTTTGTGATGTTTTAGTTGATGTTGCATTATGGCATCACTGGATCTCTACTTATAGAACCGTCGCCTAAGCCGCTCAAATATCGGGTTTAATTGGTTTGGTGTAAAATATAACTATATTCGATTAAGGAAGTATCCGTTGTCCCAGCTCTCTTTACGTCAGCTTACTCAAACGCCGAACGCACTTGCCAATGACTATCGACATGCACAGGTTGATTTACGCTTGATGTTGACCGGGCATGTCCATCAAGCCATCCCAGATGTGGCGTATCAAGCTTACGTGGAACAGTGGGATTGCTTAAATAAAGGCGGCGAAGAGCGCTTTGAAGAGGTGTTTGCCAAGGCTGACAGGGTCAGGCAGGGCTTCGCGGGGCTGATTGACAGCAAGCCCGAAAATATCGCTTTGGCAGCCAATGTGCATGACTTGTTTTGCCGTTTCCTGTCCGTTTTACCGCTCCAAGAACGTTCCAGAATCGTGACAACCGATAGTGAACCACCCTCTATTGCGCGCCAGCTGGCCAGATTGAAAGAGTCTGGTGTCGAGATAGTTGAAGTGCCTGGCCATCCCGCCGGCGCGGTAGTGGAGAGGCTGGCAGCAGAGTTAACTGATAAAACGGCAGCGGTATGTGTATCAACGGTGAATTTTGAGACGGGGCACCAGATTTTAGAATTGGACACGCTGTTACCGCTTTGCCAGCAGCGTGGTATTGAATTGTTTGTAGATGCTTACCAGAGTGTCAATGTTCTGTCTTTCTCCATTGAAGACTATAACCTGGAGCAGGCGTTCGTGGCGGGTGGTGGCGCAAAATACTGTCAAATGGGCAATGGGAATGGTTTTATGCATGTTCCCCCAGGTAGAGATTTTCGCCCACTGATTACAGGCTGGTATGGTTGTTTTGATCCAGTTTTGGATAATCCCGCCGCATTGCCTCTTGCCTTCGCAGACGATGCCACTCGGTTTAATGGTTCCACCTATGATGCCTTGCCTCATTTCAGGGCTGCGCATGTTTTTGACTACTTCTTGAACAAAGGGCTGACGCCTGAGTTTTTGCACGACCTGAACCATCATCAGTTGAATGTTTTGGCAAAGGGCTTTGCGGCCAAGGGTTTTGACCCCGATATTATTTCCTTAACTACCGATGTTGAGTTTATGGGTGGTTTTATTTCGTTTACATCACCCTATGCCCAGAAGCTTTCAGAGAAAGTCCGCGACATCGGGGTACAAAATGATTATCGCAAGCAGTGGTTGCGCTTTGGTCCTGCTCCGTACTTAACCGACGAGCAATTATTGGATGCTATCACTGCGTTAGAAGAAGCTGTTATTTCCTTGGCATAGGCTGCTTAAGCTTTGATAGATAATAGGTGGGGATAGCCGTATCAGTTCGCCTGCCCGTGTTTCCTAAAAAGCAGTGCTATAATGCCGGCAGTTTACTGGCTCATCAGATGACAGTTGCTGTTTGAACCATTTGCGTATCAATTATGTTTAGATTTTTTCAGGCTTACTAATGACCCAATTTGATGATATTCGCCCTTATAACGACGATGAAGTGCGTCCTACCCTAGACCGAATTCTTAATGACCCTGAGCTAAGCCATGCCGTGGCAGCGTTTAAATTTCCAAAGTTGACGCGCTTGGCACCTTGGTTAATTTGTCCGTTGGTTAAGCGGTATTTAGCGAAACAAGTTCAGCACGTGACGGATATACATTCGTTTCAGGCAGTCATTGAGCGTTATATGCAAGCGATGATTGACTCGACGGTAAGTCAACTCAGTGTATCAGGCCTCGACAAGTTGGACCCCGAAAAGGCTTATTTATTTGTGAGCAATCACCGCGATATAGCTATGGATCCGGCATTGGTTAACTGGGTTTTGTTTCATAATCAGTTTACTACCTTGCGAATTGCTATTGGTGACAATCTTCTGACCAAGCCTTACGTATCTGACTTAATGCGTTTGAATAAAAGTTTTATTGTTAACCGCTCTGCAGCAAGCCGTAAGGAAAAACTGCAGGCTGCAAAACATCTATCCCACTACATTCATCATTCGATTACCCAGGACAAGTCCAATATTTGGATAGCGCAACGTGAGGGCCGTGCGAAAGATGGTGTGGATGTCACTAACTCTGCAATTATTAGTATGTTTGCGCTTAATCGGCCCAAAGAACAATTGCTACATGACTACATTAGTGAATTGAATATTGTGCCAGTGGCTATTTCTTATGAGTGGGACCCTTGTGATGAGGCTAAAGCCCGTGAGTTGTATATGCAGCGTACAGAAGGTAAGTATGAAAAAGGCGCGCAGGAAGACATTGCCAGTATTGCCAAAGGCATCGCTGGCCAGAAAGGTCGTGTACATTTGGCTTTCGGTGATCCTTTAAGAGAAAACTTTACGTTTACGGATGAAGTGGCCCGTTATTTAGATCAATCGATGTTTACTAATTACGTGTTGCATCCGAGTAATGTTTTTGCGTATGAACAATTACACGGTCACACACCCGATGTGCCGGTTGGTGAAAACTTTATCAGTTTTGCAGAGGGTGAGCGCCAGGGAATGTGGAAGGCTGAGCGTGCTTTTTTTCAAAAGCGCCTGGCTGCGGTTGATGAACGTTGGCGCGATATCTATCTCGCGATGTACGCAAATCCTATTCATAGCAAAGAAAAAAGCACGCGCCCAGGTGAAACAACGTAGATGATCTAACCTGTTTTGCTAAATACCATCATATTTTCAGTTAATTGTGCATTGAGTGGACCTTAGTCCACCAATGTTGAGATCCCCATGCTTTCTAACGAAGTTAAAACAACTATTCAGTCGGCTTACACCAAGTTTCTTGAAGGGCGTCAATTAAAGCCGCGGTACGGCCAGAAGTTAATGATTGCCGAAATTGCGAAAACATTGGGTAGTGTTGAACTGGATGACGAGGGCGTGCGCACCAGCGATGGCCATATTTGTGTTGTCGAAGCGGGCACTGGAACGGGTAAAACCGTGGCTTACTTAATGGCGGCGATACCGATTGCGAGAGCGTTGGGAAAAAAGCTGGTGGTATCCACCGCGACCATCGCGTTGCAGGAGCAAATTGTCAATAAAGATCTACCTGAGCTAAAACGTCAAAGTGGATTGCAGTTTAATTTTGCTCTGGCAAAAGGACGTGGTCGCTACCTGTGTTTGTCAAAGTTAGATCGGTTGTTAATGGAGCAGGAAGCCAGCCATGATCCCGCGCGTGCTTTATATGAAGATGAACTGCCTCAGGTCAGCGCTGAAGATGTCAAACTCTATCAGCAGATGGTTGAGACATTAGCAGGCAATCAATGGGATGGTGATAAGGACAGCTGGAAAACTGTACTCGACGATTCATCTTGGCAACGAGTAACGACCGATCACCGCCAATGTACAGGACGTCGTTGCTCTAATGTTAGCAGCTGTAGTTTCTTTAAATCCCGCGATAGCTTGGGAACCGTAGATGTCATTGTCACCAATCATGATTTAGTCCTGGCTGATTTAGCCTTGGGGGGAGGGGCGATTCTGCCGGCCCCCGCCGATGCTATCTATATTTTTGATGAAGGCCATCACTTACCGGAGAAAGCGTTAAATCACTTCGCTTGTCATGGCCGCACTATCGCCACCACGCGCTGGTTGGATCAATGTTTGAAAAGTTTGTCGGAAATGTTGGGGCAAATAAGTGGTGCCGGTAATATTGATCGTTTTGCTGAGCAGTTACCTGCAGAACTGGCGACGGCGAAACGCAATATGGAGTTGGTGTGGCCGCAGTTGCAACAGTATACGGATACGCTTGAACCAGATGGTGACAATAGTCCGCGCTACCGCTTTGAGCACGGCATAGTGAGCGACGATTTACGTCTAATTGCTGAAGCTCTAAAACACAGTTTTGAGCGCCTTACTGATTTGTTGTCTCGTATGACTCGTGAAGTTGAAGACGCGCTTGAAGATCGTCATTGTGATGTTCCGGCTGTTGATCTTGAGGCTTGGTATCCTGTCTTGGGGAATTGGCAGGGGCGTGCGGAAGCTAATTTGGAATTGTGGGCCAGCTATGCCAGCGCTGATGCTGAAGATGCAGTTCCGAAGGCACGCTGGTTAACGTTGGTAGACACTGGTGCCTACGTGGATATCGAAGTCTGTTCCAGTCCCATCTTGGCAGCAAAAACCCTTGCGTATAGTCTCTGGCAGGCATGTTGTGGCGCAGTGGTGACGTCTGCTACGTTAACGGCCTTAGGTAATTTTCAGCGTTTTCAGATGCGCGCCGGTACCCCGAACAATAGTTGCTACACAATGGTGCCGAGTCCTTTTGATTTTGCTAAAGCAGAGTTGCATATCCCTGAAGAAGCGAGCGACGCTAGCAATGCGCTTGCGCACACTCGCGCGATTATTGAGCATCTACCCAGATTGTTGTCCAAAGCCAAGGGTAGTCTGATACTGTTTTCATCGCGTCGGCAGATGCGCGAGGTTTATCAGGGTTTGCCAACCGAGTGGCAAGAATTAATCCTTATGCAGGGCGAAGGGTCCAAGCAAGCGTTAATCTCTCAGCACAAAGCAAATATTGACAAAAAACAAGGCAGTATTTTGTTTGGTTTGGCCAGTTTTGCGGAAGGCCTGGATTTACCCGGCGCTTATTGTGAGCATGTCGTGATCGCTAAAATTCCTTTTTCTGTCCCAGACGACCCCGTCGAAGCTGCGTTGGCAGAGTGGATTGAGAAGCGTGGTGGAAATGCCTTTATGGAGATAACCGTTCCAGATGCGGCAATTAAGCTGGTTCAAGCTAGCGGAAGATTACTGAGAACAGAAACGGATGCTGGGCAGATTACGATTATGGATGACCGCTTACTAACCCGGCGTTACGGCAGTGCAATATTGAAGTCATTACCCCCGTTTAAGCGTATTTAGCGCTAGATGACGGTTGCTAACGTACTAACGTGGTTGAGTTTTGTATTAGATATAATTATTTCGATTAAGCAAGTATCTACATATAACACAACAGTGTAACGCTGTTGTTCTAGTGTGTTGTTTATAGCGTTAAATTAAAGACTTCTGCGGTTGTGAGTAAGGTAGGGTTTATGGCTATCGAAACCGGTAACAGCTATATTGGTGCTGCCATTGCTCGTGGTAATCAAAATATCACGCAAAGCAGCGAACGTCTTGTGTCTGGGCTCCGCATCAATTCTGCGGCAGATGACGCCGCCGGCACTGCAATTGTCAATCGCTTACAATCTCAAGAGTCTGAATATTCTCAGGCAACCCGCAATGCTGGTGATGGTATTTCATTAGCGCAGACAGCCGCAGCAGATCTCACTGCTGTCACCAAAAATTTGCAGCGTATCCGTGAGCTTGCCATCCAGGCCAGTAGTGGATTACTTCAGGATGCGGATCGCAGTGCATTGAATACTGAAGCTCAACAATTGCGTTTAGAAGTAGCCCGTATAACGGGCAGTAGCGATTTCAACGGTGTTCCCTTGCTCAATAACAGTAACCCGGTGAATCTGGTATTAGGAAGCGGTTTGGCAAATCAAATTACCCTTGAAACGCCTAATCTTGAGCAGGTATTGAAAGATGAGCAATTTGGTACGATTGACTTTTCTTCGGCCAAAAATGCTCAGGGAGCCTTATCGATTGTCGATAGGGTCCAAGCACGTGTGAATGAATTTGGTAGTCAGCTCGGTGCTACTGTCAATACGCTCGAAAGTTCGATCAATCAATTGGGCAATGCCGGTGTTGCCGCCGCTGAATCCCGGTCTCGGATCAGTGACACCGATTTCGCTAAAGAAACCTCCGCGCTGGCAAAGGAAAAAGTCCGTCAAGACGTCGCTGTTGCACTACAAGCACAAGCTAATAATCAGAGGGGAGACCTGACGCTGCGTCTTCTCTCGCAGCAAGTCTGACTTAGCAACAAAGTTGTTAGTTTGTGTGAGTCTTTGTAACCTTGTTTTAATGGATAAATAGTCTTACCAGCGCCGGTAATAAGCGTCCCATCATCTATACTTGAAGCACTGTAACGAAGCTGAGTGTCGGCCATCGTGAGGGAGTGTTTTTTCGTCGTTTATCAGCTCAGTTTACAAACCGCTTTTTATCCTTGGATTACTCTTGGAAGGTACGATTATGAGTATGTCGTTAACGGTTGAAAACTATTTGCAGCAAAATGACATCCACTATTCTTTGCTAAAGCATCCCTATTCGAGCACCTCAATGGAAACTGCGCACTCCGCGCATGTAATGCCCGCGCAACTGGCCAAAGCTGTCATCGTAAAAGATGAAAGTGGGTACTTAATGTGTGTTATTCCTGCGTCGCATATTTTGGTGATGAGCTGGCTGAATAGGGACTTTGCCGGTCACTTCCATTTAGTAGATGAGCGAGAAATTGAGGCATTGTTTACCGATTGTGACTTGGGCGCAATACCTGTTTTGGGGCAAGCTTATGGTATGCGTGTGGTATGGGATAACGCATTTCGCTACGCAGATGATTTGTTTTTTGAGGCGGGCGATCACTGTCACCTGGTTCATTTACGCGGTAGTGATTTTATTCGAATGATGCAAGTTGCCCAGCATGCCACCCTGAGTTGTGCGCCTGAAATGGAGGATTATTACCGATATTTACATTAATAGGTGCAACTCCACTTCGGTAATTTTACGGTGCTTCTGGGATATAGTACCGGTAGCTCAATGTTGAAGTGTTGACTGATTCTATGTGTTTTTCGTAGGAGGCCGTATTTTTCGGCTGCTTTCCTTTGGTGGTCACGTCTACTGGCCGTAGGGTATGAGTTTAGGGCTTTGGTTGGAACCCTGCTTTTCCCCAATCGCCATTAACTGCTAGTTGAAAGTTTTTTTGTAACCGGTTACATTCTCCAGAACTATGCAGCTTCTAGAGCTTGATTGAGGTGAAAGTGAGCCTCCCGTGGTTAGCGAGCCGGATTATGGGTTCGTCGACTAGAGGATTTTCTGTGCTCGGAGGTCATATACCAAGTACTGGTAGCTTTTCTAGCACTTGGCTGCGACTTATCTGTGTTTATAAAAACAATAATGAAATGATAAATGGTGTTTCCAAGTGAGTGTCTTCCACGTATTTAGTAGTCAGCAGCGGGCGTTGAGGCGTTTTATATCGCGGTTTTTGCTTACTGCAAGCCATGATATAGACGATATATTGCAGGAAACCTTTTTGCGAGCGTACGATGCCGAGAAAAAAAGGGAGATTTCCCAGCCAAAGGCTTTTTTGTTTAAAATTGCAAAAAATATTATTCTGTCGGAGTTTGACAAAAAAGCGCATAAAGTTACCGATTATATCGATGATTATGAGGCTGACGAGGTCCTTGATGGCCATCTGACGGTAGAAAACAATGTGATGGCACAAAAGCGTCTGGGCATGTTTTGCGAAGTTGTTGCGGGTTTGCCTGAACAATGTCGAAAGGTATTTTTGATGAAGCGTGTGTACGGATTTTCTCAAAAAGAAATAGCCTCTCAACTGGGTATCACTGAAAGCACGGTTGAAAAACACCTGATTAAAGGTATGCGATTGTGTAGTCGTTTATTAGAAGAGCGTTATACTGGTCTTCCCAATACATTACCGGCGGCGTCTAGCACTCGGCAAAAACTTTGAGTTTAAAGGATCCGTCGTGGTAGAAAATATCATCCCATTTCCAGATAGCCAGAAAATCGAAGCAGAAGCCTGTGCTTGGGTACTGAAGTTCGAGGGGACGGCATCGCCGAAAGTTGAGGATATTGAAGCCTTTCGTGCTTGGATGAATCAAAGTGCTGAGCATAAGCGGGTTTTACTTCACTTCGCGGCTTTGTGGGATGACATGGGTATCCTTTCCGAGTTAATGCTGGCGGTTCCTGATGGGCCAAAAAAGTCTTGGCTAGCAAATTTTAGAGCTTTCGGTTTAACGTCTATCCGTAAAAAAATTAAAAAGCTAATGTCGAATTTCACTCCGGTGGTTGCTGGTTTGGTTGTTTTAACTGGTGTGATAGCGTTATCAGTCATGTTATTCGTGCAACAAAATTCGCTGCAGTCATCAATAGGAGAGCCTTTGTCTCTTGCTACAGATGTAGGGCAAACCTTAGAAAGGCGGCTGCCTGATGGCTCAACCGTGTGGTTGAATACCAACAGCCTGGTTCAGATATCGTTAAAACCACATATTCGCAGTGTTACGGTGTTAAAAGGTGAAGCGCATTTTCAAGTGGCTAAAGATCGTGCTCGGCCCTTTGAGGTGCTAAGCGGTGATAGGCTTGTGCGAGCAGTGGGTACGGCTTTTTCTGTTCGTCGTTTTGAGCATGATGTCAAAGTGGTAGTTACTGAGGGTAAGGTAGAGCTGGCTGCAGTTAAAAAAGTAGAGCCAGTATTAACTAAAAGTGCGAATTCAACCTTAAATGTGGATAAGTCGGGCGTCTCTGAAAAACCTGTATTGAATACTCTGGGCTCCCTGGATCGTAGCCCACCTGTTATTGAGGAAAAAGTTCTGGGTTTTCTCAGTGCTGGGGAATCAACGTTATTAGCAGAACAAGACCGTCAAGCTCAAATAAAGGTTGAGCACCATCCTGAAAATGAATTGAATCGCAACCTTGCTTGGCGCAAAGGCTTGTTGATTTTTGCAGGTGAAACCTTGCAAACCGTCGTTGACGAGGTAGGGCGTTATACGACCATGAAAATTGATATCTCCGATGATGTGATCGCCGATATTCGTATAGGTGGCCAGTTTCATGTTGGCGAAACAGATATTCTCTTTGATGTACTTGAGCGCGGCTTTGGCTTAAAAGTGAGCCGCATCGACGATACCCATGCTATTATTGGACGCGCTACTACAGTTGATTAAAAAGTGGCGTGCTGCCTATTTTGAGCAGTTTAATGATTTTTTTCGTCAACAAATATTATAAAAATAAAGCACATGCCTACTAGAGGATTTCTTCTGCTGACCAGTCTCACTAATCACAGGTGTTTAATAGATGTAATGACAACGCGTATTGCACTATTAAAAACTGTGGTGAGAGTTGTGATTGGTTTAGTTTGCGTGGGAGTCTCGAGCCATGCTGTTTCAGAAAGATATTATAGCTTCCAGCTTCCTGAACAGGCTTTGCCTAAATCACTTAATCAGGTGTCAGCGCAAACTGATACCTTGGTTCTCTTTCCTTATGATCTAGTTAAAACCCATACAGCACCTGCTGTGCATGGTTATCTCAGCCTGCAACAGGCAGTAAGTAAATTACTGTCAGGCACGGGGTTAGCCAGTGAAATTACAGCTGATGGTGCACTAGTGGTTTCGCTAGCGACGTCTAATGATGGAGAGAATTTAATGACTAATAAGAAAAATTTGTTGAGTGCAATTATTGCTATTATCAGTGGCTCTATGGTGTCTCAAACTACGCTAGCGGAAGGTGAGAATGCACCCGCCAAGAATTTAGGCCTAGAAGAAATCGTGGTTACGGCTGAAAAACGTCAGGAGTCGTTACAGGATGTGAGCATCGCGATATCGGCGTTTACTGGTAGCATGATGCGAGACCAAGGCATAACTGGTATCGAAGACCTGTCGAGTATGGCTCCAGGTCTTATGGTGTCCGAAAATGGCGGTAATGTTGAAATCGCCATGCGTGGCATCGTGACAACTAACTTTGTTGAAGCTGGCGACTCTGCAACATCTTTCCATGTAGACGGTGTATATTTATCACGGCCCTCATCTTTAACGGGTACTTTTTTTGATATAGAGCGTGTGGAAATTCTGCGAGGCCCACAAGGGACACTCTATGGTCGTAATGCGAACGCGGGTAATATAAATGTTATAACCAATAAACCGCAGCAAGAATTTGATGCTGATGTTGAAGTGGGCTTTGGGAACTATAGCCAAAAGTCATTCTTTGGCATGCTAAACTTACCCATCAGTGACACGTTAGCTGTGCGTGGTGCAGTGAATTATTTGAAGCATGACGGTTATATTGATGAGGCTTTTATTGAAGACTCTTATGCCGCTGATGAAATAGCCGCTCGTTTTCATGCGTTGTGGGAGCCAAGTGACGATGTGTCACTATTGATTTCTGCAGATTATTGGAAAAATGAAGGAACGCCAAGTTCAAGTGTACCAACTCCTATTGGTGGAGAACCCAAGTTAGAAAGACGCGCCACATTTTCGACAAAAACAGATAATGATTTGTTTGGCTTGAGCGCTGAATTCAATATGGATTTTGATGGTTTTACATTTACGTCATTAACAGCTTATCGCGAAAATAATCGTAAAAATTATTCAGATTCTGATAATAATGAGCTTGAATCTCAAATCAACTACGCTAACAACACGCAAAAGCAGATCAGTGAAGAATTACGTCTAACTTCCAATGGTGAAGGTGATTTGGAGTGGGTTACAGGTCTGTATTACTTAAAAGAAGAACAGAATATTTTTGCAACATTTGGCAGTTTGATTGCGCCGGGCCTTGGTTTGTCATTTCCACAGCCAGATGTATTAGCTGTGTCCAAGTCTATCTTTGGTCAGGCTACTTATCATATTTCAGATACGGTCAGGGTTATTGGTGGATTGCGATACACTAAAGATGAAAAGAGCCGTGTAGGTGGAACTTATTTGTCGTTTGGTGTTGATCCGCTTGATCCCAGCTATGTTGCCAAGGGGGCACTGCTGTCAGAAAATCTCGCATCAGTGGGATGGAATAAAGTTACTTGGAAAACCGGGGTAGAGTGGGATTTTGGCGATGAGTCTATGGCTTATCTCACAGTGGGTACTGGGTTTAAAGCTGGTGGCTATTTTGATGGGGTAGAAAGCGAAGACTATTCAGTAGCTTATGATCCGGAAGAAATCTTGTCATGGTCGCTGGGGTCAAAAAATCAGTTTTATGACAATCGTGTGCAAGTTAATGTCGAGGCTTTTCTTTACACTTATGAAGGCTTCCAGGTATCTGAGGTAGACCCTATTCCACCATTTGGTGGGGCCCGGGGCTTAGTTACATACAACGCTGATGAGGCTGAAGTTTCTGGTGTTGAACTGGAAACTACCTTCCTGGTTGGTGAGGCCGGAATGTTAACCGGTACATTAGCATTGCTGCATTCTAAGTTTAATGACTTCGAAATTGTACGTAATATTGATGAGACGGATCCTACTGCGGTTTCAACAGTGGTTAACTACGACGGAAATTCACTACCAAAAGCGCCGAAGGTCACGTTGAATGTTGGCTACAATCATACGTGGACACTCAATAATGGTGCTGAGTTAACCGGTAGAGTAAGCACTCTGCTTTCTGACGATTATTACTTAACCTACGAGAATCTCGCAGATGAAATACAAGGGGCATATGCTAAAACAGATATTTCCTTCTCCTATAAGCCTATGGACAAGGGTTGGCATGCCAGTGCCTACGCTAACAATATAACGAATAGACTGGTGTGCTCTTCTATTGGTGGCGATCCTCAAACTTGTTTTAGCAATACTCCGAGAACAGTCGGCGTTAAATTCGGTATGAATTTTTAAGTAGTTGTTTGTTGTCCTTTGCCCCCATTGCAATAGTGCATTGGGGGCTTTCTTTATGATTGATATTTTTAGTTATTTGACTGCGTTCAATATTATCTTCCTCAGATTTTAAGACGGAAGTTAACTGCTAAATAACCAGCCCTGATTAAAACTACCTCTAGTTTTCAATACGATATTATTTTCATGTTCGGTACGGTGGATAAGTTTATGCGTAAGCTCAGTCTTTTTCTTATATTTTTAACTTCGTTATCTTGTTTTGCAGAGAGTTCTCATGATCCGGTGGTGACGGTAACCGGCGGTGACATAAAGGGTGTAAGTGATAGTGGGGTTATTAGTTTTAAGGGCATTCCGTTTGCCGCAGCGCCGGTAGGTGATTTACGTTGGATGCCTCCACAGCCGGTCGTACCTTGGAAGGGCGTTCGTCCTGCAGACCATTATGGCTTCGACTGTATGCAGAAACCTTTTCCTGGAGATGCCGCGCCCTTGGGTGGTCCCATTAGTGAAGATTGTCTTTACCTTAATGTCTGGAAGCCGGCAAAAAGTGCTAAAAAACCTTTGCCAGTTATGGTTTGGATTTATGGTGGCGGGTTTACCAATGGTGGGTCCTCACCTTCGGTCTATACTGGCAAGCACTTCGCTGAAAGTGGTGTGGTTTTCGTTAGCTTTAATTATCGCTTAGGCCGGTTTGGCTTTTTTGGGCACCCAGCATTAACCGCAGAAAATAGTGGTGGCCTATTAGGTAATTATGGGTATATGGATCAAGTTGCTGCACTACAGTGGGTACAACGCAATATAGAGCAGTTTGGTGGTGACCCAGATAATGTGACTATTTTTGGTGAATCCGCTGGTGGTGGTTCCGTTAATACTTTGATGACTGCAAATCCAAAGTATGTATCAGGTTTGTTTAATAAGGCCATAGCTCAGTCTGGTGGTGGGCGCAAACGTGGATGGTGGACAACCAAATTGCGTAAAGATCCCGGAGATACTCATCCGTCAGGTGAAGATTTAGGTGTGGCGTTTGCAAAAGAAAAAGGTATTGATAATTTAGGTGCTGAGGGATTAAGAAAATTAAGAGCCTTATCCGCTGAAGATATTGTTAATAATATGAATATGGCGAGCGGTCAGCCTGATACTTATGCTGGTCCAATGATTGACGGCGAATTAGTGGTTCAGACAGTAGAAGAGGCCTTCAAAAAAGGAGACTATCAAAAGGTACCTTATATTGCCGGCGCTAATAACTATGAATGGGCTTTTATGGTTGATTTTATGCCAGAGATGGCATCGAAAATTGTGCAAGGTTTTCTTGATAAAACGGGTGTTGACGAAGCGCGTGCAATTGATATTTTTCAAACCCAAGACCATAAAAACCCTAGACTTTTAATGGGCGGCATTATCAATGGGGATGTTATGTTTGTAGAGCCCGCTCGTTACGTGGTTAAAACACTGGCTTCTCAAAGTAATCCAGCCTGGTTGTATCGTTTTGATTATGTGACTGAGTCAGAGCGAGAAAAAGTCGCAGGAGCATTTCATGCGACAGAAATTCCATTTGTATTTAAAACCATAGATAGCCGCTATGCTGAGTTAAGTCCAAATGATTGGCATACTGCTAATGCGATGCACAATAGATGGGTAGCGTTTGCAAAAAGAGGCGCTCCGGCGCTAAAGAATGACTGGAAAAAATATAATCCAAAAAATCCAAAACTTTTTTTATTTGGTGAAGAGCAAACGGCTTTTGTTACCGACCCTGCGAAGGAGCGTTTAGATTTGGTGGAGGAATTTGTGACAAAGTAGATGTGCTTTGTTGTGTGGTGGCTGGTAAGGTGGCTTCGGCTCCTTACCCGTCACGATGATTCTCTTTCGTTTGTTCACACGTTCAACTTAATAGATCCAATCCCTTCGGAAAAATTTATCCAAAAACTTCGCTATGACCCAATCCATTGGTTTGACCAAGGGTTGATATGTATTACGCATTCCAATAAAAGTATTAAGCTGGTCTTATAGTGCTTTGAATAGAGCGGCGAAAATAAAGCGTAGTATTTGACGTGGGTGGATATGAATATTTTTTGAATATAGGTGTCTGAAAACAGGTGCCTGAAAACAATTGTTCAGCTGATCCAAGGCATCATATACCCAGTTAATAAAATAGTTTACATTTCGGCTTATGTAAAAAGCATTCCCTTGCGCGGCATGCGATGTTCCCTTGTGCGTTGCCTGTAGAGTCAATCATTGACCTATTCCTTCTCTTTGCATTTTCCGGAAGCATTGCATACGTCCAGTGCTGAGGAAGATATAGGTAGCACGAGGCTTATACAAATTTAATTGTGATACTTACATCACAATTTATTTTTTATCCCACTTTTCCATGAGTAGCCAGTGTCGTCTATATCATTATAAGTTTGTTGGAATGTTGAAGGGTTTAATGCTTTTGTATTAGACGCTTGGTTGCTCATTCTTGATTCGAAATCGCTAATTTACAATTTTTTTGTCTGTTCAGTGGTCCTCAAAAGGGCTGCCTGCTTTAGTGGCATAAATGTTATCCTTGGAGCGACATTTTAATGAAGGTAGAGAGCTATGAATTTTCCGGAAACCAAGAACGTACCGCCTTCTTCGGGTATTGTATCACCGGGCAATCATTTGCCTCCCCAGGGGCGGAATCCTTGGAAAACTTTTGGTATCACTATTATTGTATTGCTGACGATTTTGTTGGCTGGCTGGCTGATTAAAAGCTATTTATTTCCCTCTGAATTTTCGCCTGTGAGTCTCTCTTCCAACGAAACTCGAACGTTAAATCAAAAATTGGAAATACTACATTTACCAACAATGTCTGGTCCTGCTAGTTCGGGAGGCGGTGCTGTGAAGCCGTTAAAGCCAGAAGCATACTCCGAACAGGGTGCCGACCGCGAAGTTGTCTTTAGTGAGCGGGAGGTCAATGCGTTGATCGCGCATAATACTGATATGGCTGATAAGTTTGCTATTGATCTGTCAAACAACCTCGCAAGCGCCAGGTTATTGATGCCTTTGGATCCTGAAATGCCAGTTTTTGGCGGTAAGACATTAAGCCTTACCGCTGGTATTGAATTTAATTTCGTAGATGGTAAGCCTGTCGTTAGGTTTAAGGGCGTGAGTGCGTGGGGGGTTCCTGTACCTAATGCCTGGATGGGTAATTTAAAAAATGTTGATCTAGTCAGTGAATTTGGTCGTGGCGAAGGTTTTTGGAAAAGTTTTTCCGAAGGGATTGAATATATTAAGGTTAGTGACGGAAAGATTGTGGTGAAGCTAAAAGAGTAGTTATATTGGCTATTATACCGGTTCACTAATGAAACTACTGCTAATTTTATAATGGGTTAAGCAACCGCTATGGTAATTAGCGGTTGCTGGGTGTGAAGTATTTATAAGCGACTGGCTGCTAAATCTGCGCCTTTGCGTAAGTTCCTCAATTTCTTCCACGTCACTTCGGGGTCTATTTTTCCGTAGCCTGCGAAGGTGCCAAAACCACAGTCAGTACTGGCGATGACCCTTTCGGCGCCGACGATATCGACAAAGCGTTGCAGGCGTTGTGCAATAAGCTCCGGGTGCTCGACATAGTTTGAGCAGGTGTCTATCAAACCCGGCGCGAGAATTTTGTTGTCTGGAATTGGTGTGTCACGCCAGACGGTCCACTCATGTTCATGACAGGGATTTGCGCCTTCAAACAAAATGGTAGCGGGGCGTGCTTTTAAAATAATGTTGATAACCTTTTTCAGCGGAATATCGTGATCATGCGGTCCCTCGTAATTGCCCCAGCAAATATGCATTCGCAAACGTTCCGGAGGAATATTTGCTGTTGCGGCGTTTATCGCTTCAACATTCGCTTCGGCAATCTTTAAAAACTCCGCTTCGGTTTTATCTTGATAACCAGTGTGTCGGGACATTGCTAGATCGGGGCAGTCCAATTGCAAATCAAAACCAGCGCTGACGATAGCTTCGTACTCGGCTTGCATAGCCGTTGCCAAGTCTGCCAAATAAGCCTCGTGGCTTGGGTAATATTGATTAGGTTGGAATGCCGTGATGAGGCCTGGCGATGCCGAGTTCATAAAGCCTCGAACAGGCTGGTTGCAGCGTTCAAGAGCTGCTTTGAAGTGTTTAATATCTTTGTGCAGTGGATCAAGATTGATGAGCCTAACCTTGTCGATACAAGATGCACGCACGAATTCCTGGTCACCCATAATTAATGCCAGCTTTTTGGCAAGATTCGGATGAGCTGCCAGATCCATAGCCGGTTTGCGGGGGCAGTTTCCACCAAAGCCACTGAGTCGCTCGGTAATGTATGTCGAATACCCAACCTTGCCGAGTTCGCCGTCACTGACAATAGAGACTCCCGCATCTGCTTGTTGTTGCACTGCTTTCGTGATTTCGGACTGCACTAGTTGCTCAAAAGCCTGCATGTCGACGTCTTTATGATGATCGATAGCAATAAGAAATTCGGCAAGTTCTAGGCTGCGGGGGAGGCTGCCAACATGGGTCGTGTCAAAAAATACATTACTCATAATTTGATTCCTGGCATTAATTATTCTTTTAGGTCAGTGTTATTGTAGACAATGATTCTGACATAGAGATCATAGCGATGTAAGCGTCATGTTGTGTCTTGTTGAACATAAAGACATTGATCGATTATCTGGATCATAACTATCTGTAATGGCAATGCCAATAAGCGTTGATTAGCTGGATTTGTGTGCTGTATTGGCTGGATAATAATGGCTATAAAGCACGATATTGAGTGGCTGTCTCGACAGAAATTAAGCTGTTTTGCGCGGATTACTGGTGAATTTACAATGATTGAAGATGTTATCAAACTGTGTGCCTTAGCGGAGATTGAGGATGGCTCTGCCAAGGGCTTCGATTTAGATGGATCAGGAAGAGATGATTTCTTTGTTGTGCGCCGTAATAATGACGTAGTTGGTTGGCGAAATTTCTGTCCGCATAAGGGCTACGAAGGGTCATCTATGCCTTGGAAAAAAGATCGCTATTTAAATGGAAAGCGATCAAAAATAATATGCTCAGCCCACGGCGCAATGTTTGATATTGAGACGGGAGTTTGTTCGATGGGCCCCTGTTTGGGTGAAGCTTTAAAGTCCGTCGATGTGCAGGTTGGCAGTGATGGTTATTTATACTTTTACCGTAATGTTGATTCTGAAAAATAATTATTTATGCCAGTAAAATTTGCCTCAGGCTGGAATTTATTAAAGCGGTTAACAGGTATTAAATGAGCTGATTCTGCGTTCACTGAGTTGGGATATAAAATGAATAGTCCATTCGATTTAAGTGGTTGTGTGGCGTTAGTCACCGGTGCGGCAAGTGGTATCGGTCAAGCGATTGCAGCGACATTGGGTCGACAGGGGGCAGCTGTCATTTTGGCTGACATTAATGAACAAGGTTGTTGCAGCACTGCGGAGGCAATTGCTAAAGAGGGTATTGCTGCTCTCCCCATAGCGGTAGACCTGGCTCACCGGGAAAGTGTGGATGCGCTTCTGGCTAACGCCATAGCGTGGCGTGGTCGCGTCGATATTTTGGTGTGTAGTGCAGGGGTAGAGGGCCATGTGGGTACGTTGTTGGATGTCAGTAATAGTCAGTGGAATAATGTAATGACGGTAAACCTGCAGTCAGCTCTTTGGCTAAGCTCAGGGGCGGCACCTGTGATGAGGGCGCAAGGTAAAGGGCGCATTATATTTATTTCCAGTATTGCCGGCTTGAGAGGCAATAAGATGATTGGCTTGTATGGGGTCGCTAAGGCGGGTTTGAGCCAGCTTGCCAGAAATCTGGCTGTCGAGCTGGGGCCCGATGGGATTACAGTCAATACCGTGGCCCCAGGCCTTATTGAAACGCCACTGTCAAAACCTCTGATGGGAAACGGTGATTTCATGTCGAAAAGGTTGAGTATGACGCCTCTGCGACGCGTCGGGACTGTAGCTGAAGTCAGCGGCGTTGTGTCTATGCTCGCTGCAGCTGCTGGAGGCTTTATTACCGGCCAGACTATTGTGGTTGATGGCGGTACAGTTATTTCTGATGGGAATTAGTGCTGCTGTCTTCACAATAATAAAATCCTCCATACTAATAACACCCTTCTTAAGAATGAACGCCTCGACAATAATCAAAGCGGCAATTTAATGTTCATTACTTGATAGGCATCAATAGGCTTTGTTTTTCACTGGTTACAATGACGCAATGTATTCTGTAATAGGGCTGCCAGCGTTATGTCACTACCGAAGTTAGAGTGGAATCAGGCTATGATCCAGCGTTACGATCTGGCGGGGCCACGTTACACCTCTTACCCTACAGCACCTCAATTTGTCGAAGGCTATCCGACTTCAGAAGTGGAAGCTGCCATTGCCCGCAGTAATCTGGCTGGGCGCCCGCTGTCTCTTTACTTCCATATCCCGTTTTGCGACACGATTTGCTATTACTGTGGCTGCAATAAAATTGTGACGGCTAATAAAAAGCGCGCACGACCCTATCTTGATGTCTTAAAAAAAGAAATAGCACATAGATCTGCACAATTTGATGATCAACGTCCCGTTCATCAGCTGCATTGGGGGGGGGGGACACCGACCTACATCAGCGATGACGAAAAGCGCGAGTTAATGGCCGAGACACGTAAGTACTTCCGTTTGCTGGACGATGATAGCGGTGAGTATTCTATTGAGATTCATCCAGGTGGCTTGACGCCGGATACCTTAGGTGTTTTGCGGGATATTGGGTTTAATCGATTAAGTATGGGTATTCAGGATTTTGACCCAAATGTACAAAAGGCCGTCAATCGCTTTAATAGCGTGGAAGAGGTCGCTGCACTTTCCATGCGCGCGAAGCAGGAAGGCTTTTTGTCATTAAGCATGGATTTAATCTACGGCTTACCCCACCAAACAGTTGATAGTGTTGCGGCAACACTTGAGAAAGTAATTGAGTTAAGTCCTGAGCGTTTATCGTTGTTTAATTATGCGCATCTACCGCATTTATTTAAAAGTCAAAATCAAATTGACGCCTCGGCATTGCCCGAGCCCCAAGAAAAATTACGTATTCTGGAGTATTCAATCGCGACCCTGCAGTCTGCTGGTTATGTTTATATTGGCATGGACCACTTTGCCAAGCCGGATGATTCTTTGGTTCTTGCGCAGGAACAAGGATTATTACAACGGAATTTTCAGGGCTATGCGACACATGGAAACTGCGATTTGTTAGCGTTTGGCGTTTCTTCTATTAGTTCTATTGATAATATTTTTGTGCAAAATTACAAAGATATTCCACAATATACCGCAGCGCTTGAGAAGGGTATTGCACCTTCATTTAAAGGCTTAACATTGACGATCGATGATCAACTGCGTCAAGCTGTGATCAACCAGTTAATCTGCCATTTTTCACTGGACTTCGCGCCATTCAATCATGCCTACAGCATCGACTTTGAAAATTATTTCTCAGACGCTTTGGTGGAGTTGATGCCGATGGTAGAGGACGGGCTTATTGCCAGGGATGCAAATGGACTAACAGTTTCGTCCGATGGGCGCTTATTGATTCGTCGTATTTGTATGGCATTTGATGCCTATTTGAAAGCCCCCGCAACGCAGGCGGTCAAGTATTCCAGAATCTTATGATGAGGTAGAGCTGTTTGCATACAGGCTCCTATTTCGACGAGTTCACTGTGTAAGATGAATATTCAAGTTACAAACGATGTGAACTCGCCGATTGTGGTAATCTTTGATAGTGCTTATTTCGGATTTGCTTTTTTGTACTCGCGAATCGCTGAATTAAAGTCACCAGCGAGTGCTTCTTCTGCCGCTACGCCTTTGTTATAGAGGTCTACCAGCATAGCCTGCTTTTCCAGCGCCGCTGCAGCCTGTTCTTTATCGGTATTCTCTAATGCGTTTTTGGCTGCTTCTATCTTTTCGTTCATGCAATTCAGATAGGTGGCATTTTCCTTTTGGAAGGCAGATACAGCAGCCTTACCCTTCAGCATATCGTCCATTGACGCTTTACTGCCATCAGGCATGGTAGGCGTTTCAGGCATGGTGCAGTCTGCTGCCCAAACGGCAGATGTACTAAAAACTAAACTGAATAATGTGGCTTTTATTGTGTGTTTCATAATCTCCCCCGGGGAATGTTTTTCGAAAAACTGAGACTATCAGGTAGGCGAAGAAGTTCCAAGTAGTTCAAAATTACTGGATGATAGAAAAGGTTTTTCTCATGGGGGACTGTGATTATCTGACTTTTAATAAAAAGTATTTTAAACCGTTTAGGCTCTTTCTACAGAGCTGCTGACTTCTGTGTATGCTGATAATACCACTTCGTAAGCAAATGCTTGGCTAACATAAAAGGTGGCATTCTGACCCAGTGAGAGCGTATGTACAGTAGTTGCTGGCTCAACGAACTGCCTAAATTTTCGACATCTTCTGGAACTAACGTGTTTTTTATAAGTTTCAACATAGTATGGCTAATGGTAGGGGGTGGTACTAGGCTGCCAAACCTATGTTGCCAGTTTTCGGGTAGCTCCAGCGCAAGTATGTCCTCTAGTGTGTGAAGGGCATAATACAACGGTATCTGCAAACCGAGGTCGATAGCTCGGGCAATGAGCTCTTCGTAGAATGGCTCGTGATTGAGTGCGTAGTGTTCGCATAACAGCTTCATATCCCATATGTCGCGAAGGCCCCCGCGCAATTCGTCATTGAACAGTAAATGGCACGCGCTGTGAAGAACCATGTCGGTTGGGCACAAAATATGAAAGCGACTATTCGGGACGGGGACAGACTTTTCGAATAGCTTGCCTGCATCCACTTTTATCCTGCTTACCGGCATGGCGATGTTGTGGTGAATATCTATTTCAACTTCGCGAAAAGGGTGTCTTATGGGTGGGATCTCATGGCTCCAGTTCCGATAGTAGTGTTCGTCATACTGAGAAAGCTTGTCATCGCCTTTCCAGCCAGATGCTAGAAACCGGCTTTCAATATCTGGCAAGTTAGCTTTGGGTACCATGATGTCCACGTCGGATAATAAACGACCCGTAGCAGGGGGAAGGTTTGCATGAATATAAGCGGCCCCTTTTAATAAAATAATGGGTGCATCGGTGTTGGCAAAGCTTTGTGCTATTTGTTGCAACTCGAAGCGCGCTTTTTGTTGCATATAGGCCATGCGGACACTGGCACCCTGCATTAATACCAACGCTTCAGGCGGCAGCGTTTCTGTTATGGAAAGTCGCTGTGTAAATGAGTGAACTGTGGCCATCATTTTCGCAAAGCGGCTGAAACGTAACAGGTCATCCCATTGGCTGACGGTCAGGTTGTCCAGTTTATGTGGGTCTTTTAATACATCGACTAAAATACTCATTGCTCAGCCTCAGCAACCAGGTTATCCAAAGTCTCTATGGCCGAATCCATATCACCAAAGGTCAGGCCATAGCAGTCGGTATTTCTAACCAGCCTGGTCAATGTCGTAAACCCCTGTTCCATCGTCAGTTGGTAGTTGAATGAGTTATTCGACAGGCGCGTGAACGCTAAACTTTTTTTCTGCGAGGCAAGTTGCGTGCTTTGGCCTTTGTTAAATTTGGGAAAAACAACGAAGCGGGGTTGTACGCGTTCATCTTGCCTTAATATGCTGTCCGGTGGCGGCGCCAGGTGCGCGACATCACCCTTGCGGGTTTTCGGAAAAGTCGGCCCTATTAACGCATTTGGCGCAAATTGCTTGATTACCTCAATAGACTGGTTTTTTAGCGGTAATGTGCGTGGAATGGGTATTAACTGCCCGGTCGTTTGATCGAGAATGCCAAATTCATCTGAGAGCAAACGCCAGCCTCTATTGATAAGGCCTGCGCACAGTGTACTTTTACCTGAGCCAGGCAGCGCGGGAAGAATAATTCCCTTGCCGTTCTTTTCTACGGCTGCGCTGTGGAGTATCAGAAAACCATTGGCTGCAGAGCTGATACACCAGTTTAACCCCCACTCTAATAACGGTAATGCGTGATTGGCAGGGAAAGGATCGAAAGGCTGTAGGCCGTCAATGGTGAATATGGCTTGCGGTTTTATCCAATGCCGCAAGCCGGAAGGTTTCTTTATATCGATGTGAAATTGACAGAGTGCGTCATCACCCAGAAGCGGTGCACTGCCATACATTTTATGAACCAATTGAACCAAGTCAGCAAAGGGTGTTTTTAGGCAAGCGGTAAAGGGACCGGTGCGGTAGCGTATACCTTGATTCTTGGCGCGCTGTCGCAGTTCTGCAACAGAAATGTCAGCAATTTTCATGGTTCGCAAGTTTCTATCAGGTGAATTTGTTGAAGATCTTTTAGTACACGCGCAACGGACTGCAGCCACTTTTCGTCATAGTCCGTACCTAAGGATTCAGCCAGTTTTTTAGCTAATTCTTCAGTTGTTCCGGGTTTGGTAATAATTAGTTTAAGTAGTTCTGCCGGAAATGCGTTTAGTAGGTGTGTTTCTGCGGAGTGTTTGTTGTAGCAAAGAGTATTGTCACCGAACTCCTCCATTAGCAGAGACTGCGGACTAATCAATTGCCAGTCATGATCTTTTATTGATTTTAGGGGCATGGTCTATCCACTACGACATAAGTTCTTGTAAATTGAGTGACTAGCTGGTGGGATTAGAACATAAAAAAGAGAGTGGCATTGCGCCACTCACCGGTTTGGTAGTTTAGAGGCTGGTGGACCCGCTGTTCATTAAGGAAGTCCAGCAGGATTGAGTAATCGCATTTCCTATTCCGCCATCGTTAACGAGTTGGTATTTTGGCCAAGGACCTAGCTGCTGACCATTTTCATCCACTAATACTAGAACATAAGCGACTTCTTCCTTGTAAGGAGAGTTCGAAGCTCTTAGTTTATTTAAATCGCAGTTGAAAGCGTCTCCACCGTTATTATAAAAACCACCCTCTATGTAATAAATATTTTGGGGGTATCCCTCGTATCCTGACGCATTATTATTTCCGGTTCTCTTGAAATAGGGTACTTCAACCCTAACAGCGGTGTCGCCGTTGATGCTGTTACCATTTTCCAGAAATTTCTTGTTAGAAAAATCACCACCCAGGCATTGCAGTGCACTGGAGGCTGCCATTGCAGCACCGGAGTGCAGGGTCGCCACAAGTGGAACGGCCGCAGATGCCAAAATAAGATTGCGTCGCCCCTGTGACACGCCTGTGTCTTGTGCTTGCTGGTTATCGTTCGGCAGTTCGCTGTTACCTGACATGATGGCTCCTGATCAATAAGGGTAGTTAATCTTTTACATAAGTTTTTGTAATATCTAAAGTTAAGCAAAAAACGTTCCCGAAGCCTAACTTGTTGATAGTTAAGTGCTTTCTAGAATCTTCTGGAGTGATTCGGGTGCCAATTGTAAATCAATTCGACACTTCTTTGAACTTGAATCTCTGTCCGTCACCCAACTAGAGTTACCACCGGTCTACTTTGTCAGGAGCTGCAACGTCCGAACAGTGGTTATTGAGTCAATAAAACTGATGTTTGACTCGCCTCTAGCTAGTATAGGGTCATTTTCAATATGAAGGCTAGTTTTCCAGTTTGGCAGGATCCCAGTGCTCATCAGCCTTGCCGTCTACAAAGCGCCAGGTGTCAAACCAGGTAGTCGTATAGGTTTTTTCTTTGTCTGATGGGTGCGGCAATGTGATGGGCATTAACACGGTGACATAGTCGTCCTCTGCAATAACCGCGACCACTTCTGTCGTCAGTTCTCCGCATTCTTTCTGCTCTTTAACCTTGAGGACTTTTTTAAAGAAATAGATAACACCATCCAACCCGGATGCTGCGAGGGGGTTGTGTTGTATGTAGCGGTCGGTAATCCACTCGTTGGCTCTGTCCCACTGATTGCATTGTAGAAGCTCTCGCATAATATGCAGGGTGGCTTGTTTGTTTTTATGTAGCTTGGGATCTGTATCGGTAAACAGGCTTTCTGGGTTTTTAACGCCTAGTACGGGCTCTTGCGCTAACGAAGGGTGGCTGCAAAGTATGCCAGTGATACAAGCTAGTGCTAGTAGCGGTTTCAGGTTCACGTTTAACTCCTGTTATTTTGCATTATTGGATGGTTAAGCCTGGTGGAAATTTAGTATGCCGTGTTTACAGGGCAGGTGTTGTTAATCAATGCTGACCCACCATAGCCCCTTCCTTGGGCTATGGTGGGTCGGGCAATTTATGCACCACATCGGTTATTTACGGGTTAAAGCTTTATTGGCCTGCGTAAATCCAGGGTGTATGGGTATTCTCCAGGGGATTCTTCTGGTGGTGGCTCCATGGGTCTTGGGGCCTCGTGATTAGGAAAAAACTCTCTTAAGGCATCTGTTTCAGGGCGGGGGGTGAAGGGGCCCTGAGTGTGACTGATGTTATCGAAACGATTAATACGGCGTGATTCAGCCTCAAAGGAATTAACAGGGAATGTTTCGTAACTGCGGCCACCGGCATGAGACACGTGGTAACTGCAGCCTCCAATAGAACGCCCTGTCCACGTGTCTATCAAGTCAAATGTTAACGGAGCGTGCACGCCAATAGTTGGGTGCAGGCCGGAAGGCGGCTGCCAAGCTCGGTAACGCACGCCACCCACATATTCACCGTGACGACCAGTATTATGCATGGGGACTCTACGACCATTACAGGCCAGCACATAGCGGCTATCGGTTAGGCCGGTAGCACGCAATTGCAGGCGCTCAACCGAGGAGTCCACATAGCGCGCAGTACCAAAGCTGCTGGACTCTTCGCCAAGCACATGCCAAGGCTCAATTGCCCAGCGTAACTCCAGTTCAATGTCATCAATCTTAGTACGTCCATAATGCGGGAAGCGAAATTCTTCAAACGGTGCCAACCATTCCAATTGAAACGGATAACCGTGTTCCTGCAAGTCGTTAACCACATCTTGCATATCGCGCCAAATAAAATGTGGCAGCATAAATTTGTCGTGCAGAGACGTGCCCCAGCGAACCAGTGGCTTGGTATAAGGCTCTTTCCAGAAACGCATCAGCAGGCTGCGAATTAACAATGCCTGTACTAGCGCCATCTGGTGATGGGGTGGCATTTCAAAGCCGCGGAATTCCAAAATCCCTAAGCGACCACTGGCTGAACCCGGTGAATAGAGTTTGTCGATGCAGAATTCAGAGCGGTGCGTATTCCCGGTAATATCAATCAGCAAATTACGTAGCAGTCTATCCACCAGCCAATGTGGGGGGTGCTCGTATTTCTCCATCTCACTGAAGGCTGTTTCTAATTCATAGAGAATTTCATCGCGACCTTCATCCACACGTGGCGCTTGCGATGTTGGGCCGATAAACATCCCTGAGAACATGTAAGACAAACTTGGGTGGTGTTGCCAGAAGGTAATAAAACTTCGCAATACATCGGGACGTCGCAGTAGCGGACTGTCTTCTGGCGTGGCTCCGCCCAGGGTGATGTGGTTGCCGCCACCGGTCCCAGTATGTCGGCCATCAAGCATAAACTTCTCGGTAGACAGACGGGACAGGCGAGCTTGCTCATAGAGTGCGGTGGTGTTGTCGACCATGTCTTGCCAGTTGTTTACCGGGTGGACATTGACCTCGATAACGCCAGGGTCTGGTGTTACCAGCAATTTTTGCATGCGGTAGTCGCGCGGTGGTTCATAGCCCTCAATGATTACTGGCATATTTAACGCTGCAGCATTTTCTTCGATGGCGGCTATGAGCTCGACATAATCTTCAAGGTACTCCAGTGGCGGCATAAATATATGCATGCGGCCTTCACGTGTTTCTATACACAGCGCTGTACGCACAATTTGAAGCCATTGAGCGTCATCACCTTGGCTGGTATTTTCCGCACTTGTTTCTGCTACCGTCTGTAAAACCTGAGCCGATTGCTTTTGTGCCACCGCTGGGTTGGTATTTGGCGCGCTGTTGCTATCTGAGAACGTAAATTCACTGCGCTTATGCAGTGGTTCACGGGGCTCAAAGGGGTCGCGTTCAGGCTTTTGCAGCTGTGTTTTATCGGAAACCCAAGGGAGGTCGTTCAGGGGAAGGCGAAGCCCCATTGGCGAGTCACCCGGTATCAGAGTGATGCGCTCGCGGCGCATTGGCCACAAGCTACTGTTCCAGTGGCCTTGGCCGAACTCACGCTTGATGGGTAAGACAAAACCGGAGGGTTTGTCGACGCCACGCTCTAGCAGTTTGGCTAAGCGCCTGCGTCCCATATCGCCTTTCACCTTTTGCGATAATAAATCCAGGTTGAGTGGTTGATTTTCCGCCTGCATTAACGCGGCCATACCGTCTTCGTAGGCGGGTTGGCAAAAGTCTTTATCCAAACCAATCAGCTTGGCAAGGCAGCGCCCAAATTTGGCGGCATCTTTGTGGGTCAGGCCATAATCTTTATCAACCCGTGCCAGCAGCTCGGGGTTTTCCCAGAGTGGCTCACCATCTTTACGCCAGAATAAGCCGAGCGCCCAGCGTGGAATTTCTTCACCGGGATACCATTTTCCCTGCCCGTAGTGCAGGAGGCCCTTTGGCGCAAAATGATCCCGTAATTTTAATAACAGTGTTTTTGCCAGACTGAGTTTATCTTCACCCAGCGCACCGGTGTTCCACTGTTCTGACTCCATATCATCGATAGAGACGAATGTTGGCTCACCACCCATGGTCAGGCGAACGTCATGTTCTTCCAGCTCTTTGTCGACGGCGGCCCCAAGTGCTAACACTGTTTGCCACTGGTCATCACTGTAGGGTTTGGTGACTCGAGGGTCTTCATGAACTCGGGTGACTTCGTTGCTAAAGTCAAACTCAACTTCGCATTTGTCGGTAAAGCCGGCAATGGGTGCAGCAGAAACGGGGTGAGGAGTACAGGCCAGTGGAATGTGACCTTCACTCGCAAATAATCCTGATGTTGGATCAAGTCCCACCCAGCCGGCGCCGGGTAGAAAAACTTCGCACCATGCGTGGAGATCGGTGAAGTCTTTCTCTGTACCCGACGGCCCGTCCAGCGCCTTTTGATCGGCAGTCAGCTGGACCAGATAGCCAGAGGCAAAGCGGGCAGCCAAACCCAAATGGCGTAACAGTTGTACCAATAGCCATGCCGAATCACGACAAGAGCCGCTACTTTTGACGAGTGTCTCTTCAGGTGTTTGTACGCCCGGCTCCAAGCGAACTAAATAGTCCACTTTCTGTTGTACCGATTGATTGAGTTCTACCAAGAAGTCATTAACAGGTTGTTTTTTTTTGTTAACCGACTTCAGGTAAGCTTTGAATAATTTGCCGTGGTTTTCTTTTTCCAAATAGGGCGCGAGCTCTTTTTTAAGCTGCGCCGTGTATTTAAACGGATATTCTTGTGCGTAGTCTTCGACAAAAAAGTCGAATGGGTTGATAACCGTCATGTCTGCAAGGACTTCAACGCAGACCGAGAATTCTGTCGTTTTTTCTGGGAAAACCAGACGAGCCAAATAGTTACCGAAAGCGTCCTGTTGCCAGTTGATGAAATGATTTTCCGGTGTAACTTTAAAGCTGTAACTGTGAATTGGCGTCCGTGAATGTGGCGCTGGGCGCAGTCGCACAGTGTGTGGTGATAAATTCACCGGACGGTCAAATTTGTAATAGGTGTTGTGATTAATAGCAACGCGAATTGTCATAAAAAGCCTTGTGCACTTGCGGACTATTCCGCCGTCGTAAACCAGTTTTCAGCTATCGCAAAATGAATAGCCGCTAAATCTAATTGAAGATCATTTAAGAATTGTTTCATTGGCTCGCCAAGCTCGGAATAATCAACATTCTTAAAGAGCTTTTGCTGCATTTTGGTCATGTGGGCTGCAACCGATTCATTGCGCGGTAGGTTATTAACCGCTTTTGACAGCGCAATTAAGCAGTGCGCGATGGCACGTGGAAAGGCTGTGTCCTCTAGAATGTATTCAGCAACTAATCCACCTTTGGCAGAAGAGCGCACAGAGCGGTGATAACTTTGTTCTGCGCTAAGCGAACGCAGTACATTGCCCCATATCAGCGGGCGACTGTTAATGGCAGAGCCGTCTTCTTCGGTTTGGAGTAACGCTCGAACCCCTGCATCCAGTAAGCGTGTTGTCATGTCTGCACGTTCCAGATTGCGACCTAAGGTCATAAAGTCCCAGGCGTGATCGTGAGGCATGGTGCCGCGAATTAGTCCCTGAATTTGCTGGCAGCCTTTGATAATGCCATCGAGAAATTCAAAGCGTTTGCTGCGATTAATTCCCTGTTGCATATTGTCATTGACGTACATGTTCAGCTCGTTGATTTGTTCCCAGCTTTCTGCAGGGATGACATCACGAGTGGTACGCATATTTTCACGGGCCATTTTTAGACAGTTGGAAATAGACGAATAATTGCTGCTATCACCCACCAGAAATTTAATGACATTGCGTTCATCTTTGTTCTTGTAGCGTTCTTCGAAGGCTTCTTCGGCACTGTTCAGGGTGATTAAGTTGTACCAACTAATATCTATACTACGGGGTAGGTCAAACATCAGTTTGTCATACACATCGATGAGACGTGCAGTATTTTCTATACGTTCCAGGTATCGCGCTGTCCAGTAAACACGTTCGGCAACTCTCGATAACATAATTCTCTCCTAATCCACAATCCACGTATCTTTACTGCCGCCACCCTGTGACGAGTTAACCACCAAAGAGCCCTTGCGCATGGCTACACGCGTTAATCCGCCGGTGGTTACATAAGTGCTTTCGCCCTGCAAAATAAAAGGGCGCAGATCGAGGTGGCGGGCTTCAAGTCCGCCTTTGTCGACAAAGGTGGGCGCAGTGGATAGCGCAAGAGTGGGTTGCGCAATATAATTACGCGGATTTTTTTGAATCAGCTGGGCAAATGTCTCACGTTCTTTTTTGGTTGAATGTGGACCTACCAGCATACCGTAGCCGCCAGATTCGTTAGCGGGCTTAACGACGAGTTTATCCAAATTATTCAGAACGTATTCGCGCTGTTTTTCATCATAGCAGAGGTACGTTTCTACATTGGGGATTAAGGGTTCTTCATCCAAATAATAGCGAATCAAATCCGGCACAAATGCGTAAATAACTTTGTCGTCGGCTACGCCGGCGCCGGGGGCATTTGCCAGGCCTACATTACCGGCTGTCCAGGCGCGCATTAAGCCGGGTACGCCTAACATTGAATCTTTGTTGAAGACCTCTGGGTCGATAAAGAGATCGTCGATACGACGGTAAATAACGTCGACGCGTTCCAGACCAGAAATGGTTTTCATATAAACGCAGTTGTCTTCGGGGACAACCAGGTCGCTGCCCTCCACCAACTCGGCGCCCATTTGCTGTGCGAGGAAGGCATGTTCGAAGTAGGCTGAGTTAAAAATACCTGGGGTTAGTACGACGACCACCGGCTTTTTAATTTTGCGTGGGGAGAGTGACACCAGAGTTTCAAATAGCCTAGACGGATAGTCATCAATGGGTGCGATATCGACACGCTCAAATAGGTCAGGTAAGACCCGCTTGGTGATTGCCCTGTTTTCTAGCATATATGAGACGCCAGAAGGGACTCGCAGGTTATCCTCCAAAACATAAAACTCACCATCTGCGTCGCGCACCAAGTCGGTGCCGCAAATGTGTGCCCAGACACCAAAAGGGGGCGATACGCCTACGCATTCTGGCCGGAAGTTTTTTGACTGCTCCAGAACATAGGCTGGGAGAACCCCATCCTTGATGACTTTCTGTTCGTGATACAGATCGTCGATAAACATATTGAGTGCCATTAGACGTTGCTTTAACCCTGCCGAGGTTTTGTCCCACTGTTTACGTGCGATAGGTCTGGGCACAATGTCAAAGGGCCATGCGCGGTCGATATTTCCTTCTTCCGTATAGACTGTGAAGCTAACGCCCATTTCTTTAATAGTGGCTTCAGCAGCTTGCCGTCGCGACTCTATATCCTCGTCGCTAAGCGATTTGAAGTAAGACATCAGTTTTTGAGCTGGCTTGCGAGCATTACCAGGGCTGCTCATGACTTCGTCATAGAAGTCTTCACATTGATAGTTTTGCCATAGTTCAGTCATTGATTTGTAAGCCTTATAGTCTGTGAGGAACGTAACAAAGGTTTAGGTGATATCGGTCTTTAAGCTGATTCGACAGTATAGTAGGCACTATCGCTGTTTGCGGGGTTTCATGTGTGTTGGGAGGGTCCATACTGACCTGCAGTAGATTATAAGTATCTAGGCATAGTAAATGCAGTATTCGTACCAAGGGCTTTTGCGGAACAGAAAAACAGAGAAGTCTCTGCCAAAACCCTGGCGAGGCTCTTGAGGCGGTGTGGCAACGGGGGCGCAACATTACCAAGCAACAACTCCGTGTTGAGAAAAGTATGTTAGTCATTAAAACGTGTTGGCGTTAAAAACGCCAGTTCAATATAAGGCTCTTTCTGTCCGGTTGCCATGAAAGAATATAGCGGTTAGCCTGAGAGACGCTTTGTCAGCCGTAAATACGGTTGCTTTGCGTAAGGTGGTCTTAAACTAAGGAGAGTTAGCATGAGAGCAGCGAGCATTTGGTTGGTCAGTTTTCTTGATGCTATTTTGTTAGGCAGAACTTATGCTCAGTCTGTAGCGTATGCCCAGCGGCAGGTGCGTGCCTGGCATTTGTGCCCTGCTAAAGTGGAACGTACCAAGTCGCATGATGAGCGGTAGTTTGCAGCTGAAGGGGGGAGTGGCCCAATACTTATTCCGCCTGCGTTAATTCAGTCTTCGCTGTCTGCCTTTGAGGCGGTATGCTCTTCGACCTAAATTCCGTATTACCAAACAAGCTCTGATTGCCCCCCCTGGTTACTACGGGTGTGCTCATTAATAGCGCTGATGCCTGCGAAATCTGCATCTCCTGGCTGGATACCAACCCTTCTGTTATTTAGGTCAAAATATTATGTGTAAAAGGTGTGGGAGAGCCAGTTTGCTTTATTTTTTCACAATTCGCGTTAAAGCCGGGTGTTAGCATTGACTCTGTGAGTTTTTTAGACACACTAGCGCCTGCTGCTTAATTCTGTTGAGAAGTGTAGAGCGAATGACCCGATTTTATAAATATAAAGCAAGTTAGAGTAGGTTGTACTTATTGTGAAGAAATTCTTTTTATCCCGCTGTATTCATCTATCGATTTTACCCACGCTGATGGCTCCGTTTGGCTTGATACAAGCCGCAGAAACGTCTTTGGAGGAGGTGTTTGTCAGTGGCACTCGCTACCAGCAGGACAAGTTTAGTTTGCCGGGTAGTTATTCTCTGGTAGACCAGAAAGCGCTGGAAATCAGCCATCATCAGCATATTCAAGAAGTGCTGGCACGTTTACCAGGAGTAGATTTTCACCGCAATAATGGGCAGGAATATTTGCCAGCCTTGCGTTCGCCAGTGCTTACTGGTGCCGGTGCGTGTGGTAGTTTCTTAATGGCTGAAGATGGTATTCCTCTGCGTCCCGCTGGGTTTTGCAATGTCAATGAGCTTTTTGAGGCGCATTCTGAAGCCGCTACTCAAATTGAAGTGATTCGTGGGCCTGCGAATGCTTTTTATGGGTCGAACGCCTTGCATGGGGTTGTTAACGTTATTGCGCCCGCTGCGTTCGATCAAGCGCCTCGTTTAGGCCTTGAGTTGGGCCCAGACGATTATCAGCGTGTTCAGGTTTCTGCCGGGAATGAAAATTTCGCTGGCGCCTTTACGGGTAGTCATGATGGTGGTTATAGAGATCAGTCGGGTGTTGATCAACAGAAGGTTAGTTTGCGTTATCGCCGTCAGCTCGATGACCTTGTCTTAGAGAGCGGTCTAACCAGCACAAATTTAAATCAGGAGACGGCGGGGTTTATCGAAGGTTATGAGGCCTATAAAGATAAGGATCTCGCCAAATCTAATAGCAATCCGGAAGCTTATCGGGACGCAAAAGCGACTCGCCTTTGGGTTCGCTTACAGGATTCTACAACTGATCCTGCGTGGCTTATTACCCCTTATGCCCGTTACAGTGAAATGGCTTTTCTGCAGCATTTTTTACCGGGAACGCCATTGGAAGAAAATGGCCAGACTAGTGCCGGATTGCAGTCAGCGGCGTTTTTCTACGGTGATAATTACCGGGTCGTGACCGGGCTGGATATGGAGTGGACGGACGGTTGGTTAAAGCAGTCCCAGGCTTCGGTCACTCCTGGTTCAGCATTTTTACAAGAAACGATTCCCATCGGTCAACATTACGATTACTCGGTGATCGCGAAACAAATAGCGCCATTCGTGCAGGGCGACTTGAGTTTGTCCAGCAGCTTAAGTTTGTCCGCAGGTCTGCGTTATGAATCAATGCATTATGATTACGATAACCATATGCTCGCCGGTCGCACCCGCGATGATGGCAGTGTATGTGGCTTTGGCGGGTGCCGCTATTCAAGGCCGGAAAGTGGCCAGGATTCGTTTAATAACTGGTCGCCTAATATCGGTGTTTTGTACAGTTACTCGGACAAGCAACAGCTGTTTGCCAATATCGCTCAGGGTTATCGAGCACCGCAGGCAGTAGAACTGTATCGACTGCAACGCAAGCAAACGGTTGCGGATCTGGATTCCGAAAAGCTCAGCAGTGTTGAGTTTGGTTATCGCGGTAGGGGAGACAATTTAACGTCAGAAGTTGTTGTCTACTTTATGGAAAAAGATAATGTAATCTATCGCGATTCGAGTTTCTTTAATGTGAGTGATGGCAAGACGGAGCATTATGGTATTGAAGCAGACATACAATACCGGCTATCCGATACTTGGGATTTGCGCACAGTTGCCACAGCAGCGCGGCATAAATATACCGATGCTGGCACGTTAACTACTGTCGATATTAAAGGGAATAATGTTGATACCGCGCCGAAATTATTTGGCAGCGTGTTTCTAGGTTGGGAGCCTAACGCGCAATCTCGCATTGAGTTGGAATGGTTGCATATGGGGAAATACTATACTGACCCTGAAAATGAGCATAGTTATGCCGGCCATGACTTGGTTAACTTGCGCGGCCAAACTACATTGAGCCGACATGTTAGATTGTCTGCAAAAGTCTTAAATCTTTTTGACACGGACTATGCCGACCGCGCTGACTATACGGGATTTTCGGGTGACCGTTATCTGCCAGGTGCCCGTCGCGGTTTGTTTGTTGCTGCAGAGTATCAGTGGTGATTATCTAGCTAGCGCTACTTGCCCGCGTTAACGCGGGCAAGTAGGTTGTGTAAAACTGTATGTTCAATAGGCGCTGTTGCCATCATTGTAGGGCTTGGCATTGCCTAACAAGTGATTTTCTAATATTTTTTGGCGCTAGCAGCCAATGCCACCGTATCTACATCGAGTGCGACAAATAGCATACCGTCCTGTTCATCGGTTCTGGCAGTTGCTTTGTTCGTTGTCAGAGTCCCCGCTGTCTTGCCGGCAGCCCGTATTTTAGTTGTTCTGGGCTAACGGCTTTTTTAACCTCAGGTTGGCCCCGGTAACCCATTGAGGCAGCTAAATCTCCAGGCCCAATAACCCCCCGTCTCTACCATAGGAATTAATAATGTTTGGGCGCCTATATCGAGAACCTTTAACTAAAGCCGTGTTAGTTTCCACGAGGCGCACGGCAGCACGTGCTGGATAATCCTGGGTAGCTTGCAGTTGAGCCAGAATTGTTTGCAGGTTATTAAAAAGCCTTGGTTAGCTGCAGTAATGATTTATCAATATTGCTTGAGTACTCTACGACGAAATGAGTCACAGTATTCACTCGCTCGTCAGATTGACGATGCCTACGGTGCATCCAGTCGCAAAAATAGGGATTGGGCGATAGTAACGCACGTCCGCTTTATACCCCGCAGTGGCGCCTGAAATAGCTATGTAGGTACGTATTTCAAAACCACCTTGGCCGCCATCGCGCAGTGTTGCTTCATCGGTGTAGCTCAGTAGTGCCGGTTTGTCATTGGCTGTCCAATGCTTAAGAAACTCTTTGTCCCATTTGATATTGATCTTGCCGGAGTCAGGCGTTGCAGGCCAGTGGGATATTCCACCAGTGCCGACAATGGCTATACGTTCAGGGACAGCATCACAGGCTTTGCGTAATGCTTCACCGAAAGCCCACGCGCGGTGCAAGGGTGACAACGGTGGGCCTTGGCAGTTGATATTTACGGGTACTATGTCTAAATCGTATTTTGGGGTTAAAAAATGCAGCGGTACACTGATGCCGTGATCAAACTGCCATTCTTCGGCATAGGCAACGTCAACGTCGTTTAATACGCTTTCGATAATCCTTTTGGATAAATCTGGATTGCCTGGAACCGTTGTTCGTGGAATGCCCAGCCAGTCGGGATCCTCGATAGGGCCCATATACTCTTCACCCATACCAATGCAGTACGCTGGCATGTTGTTCATAAAAAAATTCGCGAAATGTTCCGCCGCAATAATAATCAGCGCATCCGGTTTTGCTGCCTCCAGTTCCTTGCGCATGCCGTCAAGCGCTGCATAGAAAGATTCCTTGTCATCTTTGTCGGCAATATCTTTGCGGCTGGTAATGCCCGGCCCGTGACTGCACACACCTGCAAATACTAAGCTCATATGGCCCCCTTGCCGTCTGTTGTTTTATAGAGCCCCGCGCGAACGTTGCCGTGTTCAGCCAGTGCGTCGCGCATGGCTTGAATATAGTCCGGCCACGCATAACCGCACATGGCTGCGAAGTGCATAAGAATCTGACCATTCACGCCGAGAATGTAGAGCAAACCAATGTCGGGTTTGGCGATGGCTGCGGCTTCTTCATCGGTTAACTTGAAGTTCTTAATGACGGCATTTTTATCAGCAAAAAATGTTTCTTGCAGCTCAGTATCTTTATTTAGCATATAAAGAAGTTTTTGTGTTTGATAAAGGCTCACACTCGTTCTCCTGTCGACCTAATACTGGAATTTTGTGGGTACCATGAGCGAGGCATACATTTTTGGTTTCCATATATAATTCGAAACTATAGTCGCCGACATCGCGGCCAATACTGCTGTCTTTGATGCCTCCAAACGGAGAAGGGAGGTTGCGATTGTTTTCAGAATTAACCCATAGCATACCGCTTTCAACCTTGTGAGCCATGCGCATAGCGCGATCTTGATCCTGAGACCAAGTGTAGCCCGCCAAACCGTCGGCGCTGTCGTTAGCTATTTGAATGGCTTGATGTTCAATGTCCTGGGAAAAAGAAGCTTATGTCGAAGTGGTTTTGTGACACTTCCACTGGAGCCGCTACAGGAGCAGCCCGCTGTGGTTCTTTTGTGGGGAAGGCCTTTAGCCTCTTGGTTGTTAGCTCTAGGTGAACGTGGTGGACACGGTGATTTACGTGGTTCGGGCCGCCTGAGCGTAATACCCTACGTCCACGGGAGAACTGAGTTGTATTGTGCTCAAGCCTGCCTTGCCTGAGCCTTTCCTTTTTTTGACCCCTCGGAAGTGGCGTCCACCCGAGCCTTTTATAGCTCAAGGTCGGGTGTTTACAATGAGCCCCCAAGGCCCGACAGGTGGCCCCGGGGTAGGTGAACCCTACACTGTAGGGCACAATGGCTAGG
>JBNKHI010000013.1:7922-73217 GCA_050290265.1 Cellvibrionaceae bacterium | reverse complement strand
CTTGAAGTTATAACTGAGTTGAATAAACAGTTGGCTTTGCTGCTTCAAAACAACAAGCAGATGGAGCTTGACTATAAAGCATATCAGAAAAATCTAGAGGGTCTTAATCAAAAGCTGACATCAAAAAATGTAGAGCTAAAGGGTCTTAATCAAAAGCTGACATCAAAAAATGTAGAGCTAAAGGGTCTTAATCAAAAGCTGACATCGAAAAATGTAGAGCTAAGTAATAGTGTTAACTCTTTGCAAGAGGATTTAGATGTGATTCATCGCAGCTTTTCATGGAGATTAACTTATCCTTTAAGGTTTTTAAGAAAAATACTAAAAGAGGTGAAGTGATATATATGTTTTGGGTTAGGGTTAGGCACGTGCTAAGAGAGCTTGGTGGTAAGATAAAGTTGTCCTGCCCTCGATTATTTTCAATATTGTATTCGATTTGTGTGCCCTTGCTAAGGGGGTTGGATGCTCTCATTATCCGAAGGTCCAAAAATAAGGTTGTTAATAATAGGCAGCGTTCTTTGCGCTCGGAGTCCAGTGTGTTCACCCTGCTCTCAAATGGGAATAATGCTCCACTGGTTACAGTCATAGTGCCAAATTATAATCATGCGAAATATCTTGAGCGCAGATTGGAAAGTATATATGAGCAAACATATACTAATTTTGAAGTTATTTTGATGGATGATTGTTCTTCCGATGGAAGTCAGTCAATTCTCAAGCTATATCGGGATCGATTCAGTCATAAAACGAAATTGATTCAAAATTCTAGTAATTCTGGTGGTGTGTTCCATCAGTGGAAAAAAGGTCTTGCATTAGCATCCGGCGAATTAATTTGGATTGCAGAAAGTGATGATTATTGCTCTCCCGATTTTTTAGAAAATCTTGTTGGATATTTTTCTGATGAGTCCATAAAGCTTGCATACTGTCGTACAGATTTTGTGAATAATGATGAAGCAAAAATCTGGAGTATTGAAGAATATCTGCAAGATATTGATAAGGATTTATGGGCTGGGGGGTTTATCAGACCTGCTAGCTCAATTGTGAAATCTGCTTGGGCTATAAAAAATATAGTGCCGAACGTGAGTAGTGCGGTATTTCGTAAACCAATGGGGTTAACTTTATTAGGTGACGAAGATTGGGCCTCAATGAGAATTTGTGGTGACTGGGTATTTTACTTACATTTGATTAGAGGTGGACAGGTTGCATTTACTACTAAATCTACCAATTACTATCGAATTCATAGCACTAATACCTCTGTTTCTACATATTCAAAGGATGCTTACTATAAGGAGCATGAAGTCGTAGCAAGAGAGTTGAGTCACCTTTATGCAATAGATAGCTCCTCTCTGGCGCAGATGGAAATGAATATTAAACGCCACTGGATTGAAAATAGGGCTGACTATTCAGAGGAGAAATTTTCCGAATGTTTTAATCTTGGTCGCTGCGATGAAAAGGCAATTAAACGTAGACCAAATGTATTAATGGTAGGTTATTCATTTTCTGCTGGTGGTGGAGAAACTTTCCCTATCCAGTTGGCGAACATTCTCTATAGAGCAGGGTATTCAGTTACTTTCTTAAATTGTCACCAAGAGCCTCGGGTTCATCGTATTCGGGCGCTACTGAACCCCGATATAGCTATCGTAGATAATTTTTATGCTTTGGAGTCGATAGTTGAAGAATTCGATATTGAAATTATTCATTCGCATCATGCGTGGGTGGATAATACGATTTTAGACCTGCTTCCAGAAACTTCGGTTGTGAAAACAATTGTTAGTTTGCATGGTATGTATGAAACAATAAGTAATGAAGACCTTAAGCGTTTGATGCCGCGTTTAATTAAGCGAACGGCTATGTTTGTGTATACCGCAGACAAAAATCTTGAGCCGTTTGCTAGGCTTAATTACTTGAATCAAGAGCAGTTCAAAAAAATAGGTAACGCCCTTGATTACTTTGAGATTACGCCTATAGACTACTGTTCCTACGGGATCCCAAGTGATGCCTTCGTGGTTTGCCTGGTGAGTAGAGCTATTCCAGAGAAAGGCTGGGCGGAGGCTGTAGAGATTGTATCTTTGGCAAGGGAGAAGTCTGGAAGAGACATACATTTAATTTTGATCGGAGAAGGGCCAGAATATTCGCGGTTGAAGAAGACTGGGGTTCCTGAGTATATTCATTTGTTGGGTTTTAGAGGGAATATACGAGATTACTATGCTGCATCTGATATTGGTTTTCTACCTTCTCGATTTCATGGCGAAAGCTTCCCTCTTACTATTATTGATTGTCTTATGTCGGGTAAGCCGGTGTTGGCATCGGGCGTAGGGGAGATAAGGTCAATGCTTTCAGATACAGATCTTTGCGCTGGTTGGGTTTTTGAATTAGAAAACTGGGTTATTGACCTAGATGGGGTGGCGTCTATTTTAGCTGAAATATCTGAGAAAAGTGCAGCCTATACAGAAGCTTTGGAAGGGGTAAGTAGTATTGTTCGTAAATTTGATCCAGGTGTGATGGCGCGGAAGTATCAAGATGTATATTGTTCCGTTACTGATTGTTAATAGGTATTGCCTATGTCGCTAAAAACGTTGTATTTACATGTGGGTATGGATAAGACCGGTACATCTGCTATCCAAACATTTTGTTATCAAAACAAAGAGAAGATTTTAAAGAAATCAGGAATTTATTATTCGAACACTGGCTTGTGGAGTGATTTTTCACATCATCTGTATGCGTTCTCTCTTTTGGAATTGGCTGGCTACTGCAATCAAGACTTTAGAGCTCTTTGTTCGAAGCTTGAGCGTGAGGCAAGGAAGTATAGTACTGTTCTGATTTCCTCTGAGTGCTTGTTTAAAATTACAATAAAGCCTCAGTTTGATTTGTTTTTATCTTCTCTACTTTCTATTTTTGATTTAGTTAAAGTCGTGGTGTACGTTAGGCGGCAAGATGATTGGGTTGAATCGCGCTATAAGCATTCTATTATTTCTGGTAATGAGATAGCGCTCGATACGCTAAAAAAACCTTTTTTTTGTGACTATTTACAGTACATAGATAAGTGGAGCTCGCAGGTGGGGCGTGAAAATGTAATTGTTCGATCCTTTGATAAATCTCGATTTTATAAGGGCTCTATTTTTAGTGATTTTATGTATTCATTAGGACAGGAAGTTCTACCTTTGTACGATTTTCCTAAAGCTGATGTGAATCATTCCTTGAATAAAACGGAAGCAGAGTTTAAAAAATATTGTAATTATTTGGGGCTCTCAAAAGATAGCTCTGACCAATTAAATGTTACTTTGCTGGAGATGTCTTCGTTGTCAGGTAGCCATAAAAGGGATTTTTTGTCGACTGAAGAAAGGAGAGGTTTGATTACTGCTTACTCGTCTGTAAATGAGCAGATTGCCAGTAAATATATGGGTGGTAATGTTAAAGATTTGTTTTCGAATACTGTGCAAGATGATATTTCTGACGATGGTTTCGAATTCAACTTATCTGACGATGAGGTTCTAAATATAGGTGCTATTTTTAAGTCTAGATATCCTAAGGCTTTTGTTGAGCTTCTTTCTCTATTGGAGCATGCAAAGCGTATTGGTCGGACTGACATTCAGTGTGCCGTTGAAAAGTTAGAGCCATTAAAATCAATGTCTCGTTAGTGTCCATAGTGGGCTGATATAGGAAAATATACGCATGTATCGTGCTGTTATACTCGGCGGATCTGGTTTTATCGGTAGGGCATTGGCTGTATCGTTAAGAGATATGGGTTTGTCTGTTATTGCCATAGCAAGACATTGGGAAGAGAAAATATTGGGTGTAGAGTGTTTTTCAGGAAATGCTTATGATGCAGAGTTGATTCGAAATATTGTCCAGCCTGGTGATTTGGTATACCACTTGGCTTCCGCAACGATTCCATCAACATCTAATAACGATTTTTTGTACGACTGCGAACAGAATCTTATAAATAGTTTGCATTTACTGGAGGTTCTGAAAGAGTTGAGGATTGCTCGATTTGTTTATGCCTCTTCGGGTGGGACGGTTTATGGAATTCCTGCTTCTGTACCCATATGTGAATCTGCAGCTACTTTTCCTATTAGCGCCTATGGCGTTTCGAAATTAGCAGTTGAGAAGTATCTGTATTTATATTCTCGTCTTCACGGTATTCCGGTTTGTATTTTACGCATTGCTAATCCATATGGTCCCGGACAAGAAAAACAAAAAGGGCAGGGGGTTATAGGTACTTTTATAAGGAATGGATTGGCCGGTGATAATATCGAGATATGGGGTGATGGTTCTATTGTTAGAGATTATATTTACATTGACGATCTTGTAGAGGTTTTAATAAAGGCTGCACGCGTCGCCGATAAATTTCTTCTGCTTAATGTTGGCGGTGGTAGAGGCTATTCTTTGTTGGATATTATCAAGTGCATAAATGAGGCCATGTTAGTCGATTTGAATGTTATTTATAAGGATCAGAGAGATTGTGATGTTCCTGCTGTGGTTCTTGATATATCGAAAGTGCGTTCAAGATTGAATTGGTCTCCTAAGACTTCCTTGGAGCAGGGTATCAGAAAAACTGTGACTGCTTTAAAATGCCGCTAGTTGTAGCTACTGCAAAGTTACTACTGAATCGCATCTTATTTTCTTCTGAGACTCTCTTTTATCTTTGTCTGGATATACGTTAGACTTTTTTCTGAAATCAAACTAGAGTGAGTGTTCATGTTTGTCACGTTTATGGGGTTGCGATGAGGCGATATAAGATCAGCCATGAAACAATTTATGCTTTTTCGGGTGACGTTCAGTTTTTGCCTCATACTCTTCGGCTGCGGCCTCGTGAAAGTCACGAATTGCGTATCGAAAACTCGGGTTTAAATATTTCGCCTGCCGCTACGATTCGTTGGTATAGAGATGTTGAAGGCAACTCAGTAGCTACGGCAAGTTTCATAGAAGACTCAAATAAATTGATTATAAAAAGCGAAGTTGTCATAAGTCATTATGATGAAATACCGCATAATTTTTTAGTGGCTGATCATGCCGTTGATTATCCATTTGAGTATGAAGAAGAGGAGAAGGTGCTGCTATTGCCATACATGCTTTCTAGCTTTGTGGTAAATAATAAGAGTTTGACTGATTGGGTGAGAGATTTGTGGCACCCTAACGAGAAAATCACAACTGTCGGCCTATTGTTTCGTTTGAATCAGCGAATTTTCCAAATGGTGGATTATTGTAGGCGGGAGGAGGAGGGGGTTCAGCAGCCTGAGTTTACTATTGCAGCCCGGTCAGGATCATGTCGTGATTCAGCTTATCTCTTTATGGCTGCTTCAAGACAATTGGGTTTGGCCTCACGTTTTGTTAGTGGTTATCTATACTCCAAATATACGACTCCGCAGTCAGGTGCTACGCATGCCTGGGCTGAGGTATTCATTCCGGGGGCCGGCTGGAAGGGTTTCGATCCTACTCTAGGCGCAATCGTTGGTGCTGAACATATTCCTGTTGCTGTGGCAAGAATGCCTGAGTCTGTTCCGCCAATAGAGGGTAAATTTTTGGGCTCTAGTAGTGCTGAAATGAATGTCACTGTGTCCGTTGTTGAGATCTAATTAGATCTGTTCTTATTTATTTGATATGTGTAATAAAATTTCCTGCTTTTTGATTTTCTATATTCAGCTGGCGGCCGTTATTATGATTTAGTTCCTTCAGTTATATTACCTTGGTGGAGTTGTATTGCCCCAATTCTTGAAGTTCAGTTTGTTTTAAATGCTAGGCAGTCATTTGTGGAATGTGGCTGAAAGTTAGTCCTGATTAAAACCCGAATTGATGTATTTATATAAAGTTTATGTTGAAATAGCCAAGGTTATAATGAGCTTGGATCTACAATCTGTGTGAGAAGGCTGTGAATAAGCTAAGATTACTGTTTAGAAAATGGTTCTTCAATCTAACGAAGAGTCCTAGTATTGAGAAAAAAAATTTATATATTCATATCGGTATGGGAAAAACCGGGACTTCTGCATTGCAAAACTTCTTTTATATGAACAAAGCTCAATTAAGTAATATTGGTGTTAGTTATCCCGACTACGGCATCGTTGCTGGTGCTCATCATCTGTTATCTCCTCACAAGCCGCAGTTTCTATTAGGACAGTTTAATTTTATAGATACAGAGAAATGGCAGGAGGTTTTCAAGAGTGATCCAAATGATAATATTTTAATATCTAGTGAGTTGATTTCATCTGCTTCAAGTGAATGCATCGGTGAGTTTTGTGAAAGTCTAAAAAAAATATTTAACATATATGTTGTCGTATACCTTAGACGTCAGGATGACGCAATTATGGCAACCTATAATCAACTTGTTAAAACAGGTGTCCAAAAAAGACACATTCAAAAAACCATTGAAAATCAATATTCGCGGTATGACTATCTAGGTAAGCTTTCTGTGTGGGAAAGGTATGTGGGTAAAGAGAATGTTTTTGTTAGGCCCTATGAGCACGGTCAGTTTTATAAAGGGGATATTTTTCATGATTTTTTGTTTCATGTATTTCGGCTGGAGGGTGAGGGTTTTTGCTTTGGCCAGATGGGAAATAGTAATCCAAGATTATCTGCTGCCGCTTTAGAATATAAGCGGGGTATAAATAATTTAACAGAGGATACTCAAATTAGCGGGAGGTTTAACGATGTGCTATTACGTTACTCCGAAAAATCGGATCGTAGTTCTGTTGAGATTCATGTGGAGCATGCTTTGCTGTCCCGTCAGCAAAGGCAAGATATTCTAGAATACTATAGGCTCGATAATTTGGAAATCTCAAAGAGGTATAATGGTTCTTTACCTTTGTTTCATAAAATGGATGTAACAGATCTGGGGTCTGAAGCGAAATTGGTTGCTATAGGAGAGTTGATAAAGATAACAAAGTTTATTAAGAATTTTGATTCAAAGCTTTTTAAGTTGTTGGTGATTTTAGGAAGTGAGTTTGTTCAAGATGATAGAAAAGGCTTGGATGTTAAGGCAGCTTTGACGATCAAAAGAGCGGTCCAGTCTGTATTGGATTGATATATTGCTTGGCGAAATGGATTGTAATTCCGGTTTCAGATAATCCGCAGCAGTTATAACTAGAATGTTTCAATTAGATACATTTAAGGTTTTTATAAGAGTGCCGTACTATAGCGATGGCTAGAGGATGGGAATGTATACGCGCTCGCCAATAAGCCCAAGGGGGGCTCGGGGCTGTAGAGATCGCCTTTGTTGAAATTTAGTGGTTACCTGTTTTTTTTGGTTAAAAGGCCTTTATAAATGTTGATGTGTTCAAGTATAACTTTTTCTTTGGAGAAATGAGCTTTAACATGTTCACGAGCAGCTTGCCCCATTCTAAGTCTTAGTTTTTTATCTAGTATTAATTTTTCAAGAGCCTCTGTTAGCTCTTTTTCTGATTTTGGGTCAATTAAATATCCGGTAGTTCCATCTTTAATTAAGTCTTCGCAACCTGAGTTTTTTGAGCCGATAGAGGGCTTTCCAGATGCGCCGGCTTCAATGAGAACGCGAGGGATACCTTCTCGATATAGGGTTGGCAGGCATACTATGTCTACTTCTTTCATTAGTGACGGTATGTTGTCTACTTGCCCAAGGAAATTAATATAGTCTATCTGGTTCCAGCTTTTTAGCGTTGATGATGGTATTGGGTTGCAGGCATTTTGGTCTTCAATGCCTGCAATTTTTAGTACTACTTTGTGCCTGGTGTTAATTTGTGCAATTGCTTCTACAAGCTTATATAGTCCTTTTTCTTTAATTAATCGTCCAGCGAATAATACCGTTGTACAATCGTTCAACTGTTTCCCAGACGGTTGATATATCTCCATATCTACCCCTGAGCCGGATACTTTGAATATTCTCCTTGATCCAATCGACTTACTTTTAAATAGTTCGTAATCTGAGTTGTTTTCAAAGAGAAGTGAGCACTTGGGTGTCCTGAAAATCAGTTTGTAGCTAGTAAAAAGGGCCATCCCTAAAAGTCTATTGCCAATATTTTTTTTGGAGAAGACTGACCCTAGCCCGGTTATAGTAGAGACCACTGGCGTTTTAGTGAGCCTTGCAACTAAGGCTCCATAGATATTTGGTTTTACTGTCGCAGTATGAATGATATCTGGGTTTAATTTCGAAATCAGTTTGTAGAGTTGGGTGAAAGTTTGTAGATCTTTTAGAGGGTTTTTTCCGGTGCGGGACAGCTTTATTGGGTGGCAGTTAATTCCTTGTTGCTCTAATAATTCTCTGTATTTGTGTTCTGTGAATTCGCACGCTAAATGAATCTTAAAATTATGATTTTTTGCTGCTAATGCCCGGTCTATCCAGTGGAGATTAAAATACCAGTCAACATTGAGTATGTAGAGCAACTGTTTTTGTGGGTGCGATTGATTTGTCATGCTTTACGTCGTAAGTGGCTACCAATTGTAAGTAAGATAAGGGCTGCTTGGTCTATTTTTTTTTGTCTATACAGTTTGTTAGTGATTAGTAAGTGTATGGGAATATTTTTTGGCAAATAGGTCTGCTCGTACCAAGCAAAGTGTTGCCGGTCTTCTTTGTTTAAAACGTCTTTATAGTTTGCTAGAAAGTAGCAGCCTTGCTGATGGACTTTTTCAAGCCAGTTTTTCTTTAATGATTTGTATCTGCGTCGTACCTTTTCTAGGTAAGTTCTGGGTGCGCCAATTAGATTTCTAGAGTGTTGGCGGTATCGAACCAGTGGCTTTGGTGAGTAGATCACGTTACCTGTAGCTGAGGCGGTTAAATAAAGCCACCAATCATGCATGATAACTGGAGCGGTGTTATCCGAGTTAGTAGTTATGTTTGGGAAGGGGCGAAGGCTACCTTCAAGTAAACTTTGGTTGAATACTGCGGTGCAGCCTGTGCAGATATTTTCAATTAGAGCGTTGCCTAGATGTAATTTGCGCTTTGGTATAGGTGAAAGCCCAATAAGGTCAGCGCTCTTGCTAATGTACGCTTGCCTGGAACAGAATAAAAGCGGAACGTTTGACTTGTTTGAATCTAAATGTTCCAAGGCAGTCAATAATTTTTCTTCCTCCCATATGTCATCTTGGTCGCTAAGTGCGTAAAAATTACTTCGGTTGCGTGAGTATTGCATTAATCTAAAAAAGCTAGATGCCGCTCCAACATTTTCTCCCATTATTATGTCAATGTCTGGGTATAATTTCGAAATGTTATGGAGTATTTTAATAGATTTGCTATCTGTTGAGCCGTCATCTCTTATTATGATCTCAACTTGAACATCTATTTGATGCAGGATCGAGTCTATTTGTTCGTATATAAATTCGTTACAGTTATAGCTTGATAGAAGTACGCAGACTTTGTTTCTTTGTATCATAGCAACTTCAAGTTTTCATATTCTAAGATTGTAAGATGATTGTCAGTTCGGGCTTTTCTTTAATTTGGCGCTTGTTGTAAATAATATCTTCAATGTCCTTGCGCTTGTCATAAGCAACCGGTGCGTTAATGATAATCTTATGCAGTTCTTTGTAGTTATATTGGGTGCATGCTGTCTGTAGTTGCTCAAGAATTGTATTGCATACTTCGGCAGGCTCGGTACTCTCGGCAGCCTCCATTATTCTTGGATGCTGTGTTCCTATCACATTGTCTTCTATCAATAGCTCTTCATAAAGCTTTTCGCCTGGTCTCAAGCCGATATATTCAATTTCTATATCGCCTTTGGGGTTGGACTCGTTTTTGAGTGATAGGCCTGACAGTAATACCATCTCTTTAGCCATGTCTGCGATGCGTACGGGTTCACCCATATCTAATACGTAGGTCTCTCCGCCTTTTGCTAAAGCGCCAGCTTGAATAACAAGCTGAGATGCTTCTGAAATCGTCATGAAATAGCGAGTGACTTCGGGGTGGGTGATGGTCAGAGGTCCTCCAGCCTTGATCTGCTTGCGCAATTTGGGTACCACTGAGCCTGATGAGCCTAAAACGTTGCCAAACCTGACGGCGCAGAATTTAGTGTTGCGTTGAGTTTGGCCCGCTGAGTGCAATACGAGTTCAGCAAGGCGTTTCGAGGCGCCCATAATATTGGTGGGACGAACAGCCTTGTCGGTGGAGATAAGCACAAAAGTTTTAACTCTTGCGTTAATGGCAGCTTGGGCGCAGTAGTATGTTCCAAACACGTTGTTGCGTATCCCTTCTACCATATTTTGTTCGACTAATGGTACGTGTTTATAGGCCGCTGCGTGATAGACAGTAGAGATATTAAAGCTGCGCATTACATCTTCCAGGCGCCTTTGATTGGCAACGGAACCCAGCAGGGGAATCAGTTCTATATCTAAGTTTTTCTTGGCAATTGAGTTTCGGAGCTCTTCGTCAATTTTATATAGATTGTGTTCGTTGAGCTCGAATAACACGAGGGTTTTGGGCGCATACTGAATAATCTGTCGACTCAGCTCTGAGCCAATAGAACCACCCGCTCCCGTGACCATAACCTGTTTGCCGGTGATGTTTGTTTGCATGAGAGTCTGATTGGGCTCTACAGGATCGCGCCCGAGCAAATCTTCAATCTGAATGTCGCGCAATTCTTCCAGGCGCGCTCGTCCGCTGATAATGTCGGAGAAGGGTGGGATGGTTTGAACCTGGACTGGGAGGGTCTCTAGGTACCTTACAATTCTCTGCTTGTCAGACCTGGATGCATTCCCTAAAGCAAGGAATACCTTGCTTAGTCCTTGGGCTTCGACTAATCGGTTAATGTCCTTTGGATTGTATACAGTCAGCCCTCGTATAGAGCTGCCCAATAGCTTGCGGTCATCGTCAATAAAGGCGATAGGGTGATAGTCGCTAGCTTGTTGTAAGGACGCAACCAGTTGATTACCCGATGTGCCTGCGCCGTAGATAGCTACTTTGATATTGCCTTTAGGGTAAAGCATTTGTACGACGTTCCGTATTACTGCACGCGGAATGCCAACAAAGAACAGGGCTGTAAAGATAAACATTATGGGGACTGGTTTGGGGATGTTGGCCCCGGATAGAAAATAACTTGAAGCCGCCAATGTCAGGCTTGATACAAATACGCCTATAAGAACGCTGAGAACAGCCTGATGAGCCATGTACCGTAGTATGGCGCGATAAAGTCCCAGTCTGATAAATGTGGTAATGGATGCTAAGAGCGTAATCCCGAGGCAGATAAAGTCATCCATCGTTGGGTTGATAGATATTGTCCCGAGGCGTAACGCCCATGCGAGATAAAGCGACAGGCTAATGGCGAAGCAATCGTATATAACGGAGATAAATCGTTTTGTGGGTCTTGATGCTTCGAGGAGTAACTTTAACATCTTCCTTGCCGTTACCTGTGTTAGAGGGTGGTACTGGAGCCAGTCGGTATTTTGCCACTAATGAGAGAGTTATCCTAGGTCAAAATATGTGGGGAGCAGCATTTATCCTGATTCTTGAACATCTCAAATTATACTGGCTACTTGAATCGAACTATTTAATTTGGTCGTTCTTCTTTACCACTGCCGCTGGCAGCTGTTAATACCAGCAGCGGTAAAAAGGCCGTAATACAAAAATACACGCCATATTGGGGTTGTTTCTGACTGAGTGCGGCTAACGGGAGCAGCCAGAGAGCATTGATAGCTATATTGCCGAGTGCTATCGTTTTGTGGCTTGTAAATTTGCGCGACAGAATTTGATAGCAATGGCTGCGATGAGCTTCGCGCCATTGTTGTCCGGTCAGTACTCGAACAGCAAGAGTATAAGTTGCATCAATAATAAATGTGCCAAGGAGTATAGCCCAGCACCACAAGTTGAGACTACTCTGTGATGCGGTAATTAAGCCCGTTGCTCCCAATAGGTAACCTAAAAACGTACTGCCAGTATCGCCCATAAAAATTTTTGCGGGGGGGAAATTAAGCAACGCAAACCCCAGCAGCGGCAGTGCCAAACACAGCGTTAATACATAGGGTTCATGGTTGAGCCAGAGCAGCAGCGAAGCTGAGGTTAATACAGAGATTGCCTCGGTAATGGCCAGTCCATCAATGCCGTCCATAAAGTTAAACAGGTTGATAAGCCAGAGTAGAGCGAAGCCTGTTAACAAATAATAAGTAGTATCTAACATGTCCGGTTTAATTTGCAGCTGGACGGGTAGGGGCCAGGTAGTTGCCGGTAGTAATGTCAGGGCCGTTATTGCACTTAGTAGGTGTACTGAAAAGCGCCAGCGCTTACTCAGGTGTTTGCGATCATCAATAAAGCTAAAAGCTCCGAGCAGGGTTCCACCAATGAGCAGTGCCAGCGCCTGCTCGTCGGGTAGATTGCCGGAAAGCCATAGCGTCGCGACGACAATCTGAATAATTGTGGCGAATACTGTTCCACCGGCACTGGGTGTTGGCAGAGAGTGCGAGCTCCTATGGTTTGGAATATCGAGCAGCATATTGTTGATTGCGAATAACCGGAATATTTTGGTGCCATAGTAAGTTACGATGGCGCCGAAAGTCGCTAGCAGCAGGAGTTCTGTTTTATCCATGATGTTAATCGGTCTCCTTGTGCTTAGAGGGCAAAGATGGACTCCAGTTAAGCACTTCCATGGTTGCTTTGATATCAACCTCCAAGTTCCCGTTCAGGCGCTGATACCACTCGGCCTTGCCAAGCATGGTGAGGGCGGTTCTTAGTAGAGGGGCTGGTAGATAAAACAATTTGGCTTCGATGTTTTGATAGCTGGCCATGGTATGGATGAGGTCGGCTGTTGAGCGCGGTTTGCCGTCGCTTAGAAATAAAGTGTCAGATCTTTCGGGCCACCTCTTGAGGCAACTGAGTATAGCCGTGTTTATGTTTGTGATGGACAAGGTGTCTCTGCGGTTGTGTTGGATTTTCAAGGGTAACGGAATGCCCGCTTTAAGAACTTTTGTGATCAGTCCGAGATTGCCCTTGGCGTTTGGGCTGATAACCAATGGCAGCCGCAAAATGATGTAGTCCAGATTGTGTCGTTGGCAGGTGTCCTTAATTAATTGCTCTGTTGCCAGTTTTGAGCGCCCATAATCATCCTTAGGTTGTGGCTCTGTTTGCGAATTGAATGCTTTTGTCCCGGACTCTTCTCCGACCGCTTTCACGCTACTGGCGTAGATAATGCGCTTAATGCCCGCTTGTACGATAGCTTTCATTAGAGCCTTGGTTTGTTTCAGGTTGTTTTCGTAATAATCGGCTTTCGTAGCATTTGGGTTATGCGCTTGTGCAGCTAAATGAATGACCGTGGTTACATTTTTTAAGTCTGAGCTTTTGAGAGACTTAAAGCCCTTTTGGCCAACAGGAGTGTTTTCCGTTGAGCCACAAGCAAAGGGTTTTCGTGTAATAGTGACGATGGGATAACCCTGTTTTTGCAGAAAATCTGTAAGGCGAGTGCCTATAAAGCCATTGGCCCCGGTAATGGCGATCCGCTCGAGCGTTGTTGCGGGCTGGTTCATCTGCATTATTAGTGTCGACTATTTGAGGCTTGGGTTGCGTATTTTAGCGGTGTTTGTATGCCCTCGGCTAATCGATTTAACTATCTACTTTCCGCTAATATTTTATTGAGAAAGAAGCTTGCCTCAGAGGGAGCATCTTGATAAAGTTCGCGGCCTTCGCATTAGGCGTGAATTTTAAATCGCCTTTTGGGTAATTTAGGCACGTAGCTCAGTTGGTTAGAGCACCACCTTGACATGGTGGGGGTCGTTGGTTCGAATCCGATCGTGCCTACCAAATTCAAAGCCCTCGAGATGAGTTCTCGAGGGCTTTTTTATTGGTGGTTGGCAAGTGTTTCAATTCCTTTATAATGCCGTTTCGTGTTCGGCTAGTCCGAATTTATATACAAAACAAATGCTTACTTGCTGTTTTCAGCAAAGCTCACGTGGCCTTTGGTAGGGGCCACCACTGAAATCTAGGATTTATCATGCCTGTTATTACTCTTCCTGATGGTTCCCAGCGAACTTACGATGCCCCTGTTTCTGTTTATGAAGTTGCTGCCGATATCGGCCCCGGTTTGGCTAAAGCTACCGTTGGTGGCCGGGTTAATGGTGAGCGCGTGGATGCACATGACCCAATCCAGTCTGATGCTGATCTGGTAATCTTTACACCAAAAGATCCAGACGGCTTGGAGATTATTCGTCACTCCTGTGCGCACTTGGTAGGCCACGCAATTAAGCAACTTTGGCCGGATGCCAAGATGGCGATTGGGCCCACTATTGAAAACGGTTTTTACTACGATATTGACCTCGACCATATGTTGACCGAGGACGACATGGCTGCGTTGGAAAAACGTATGCTAGAACTCGCTAAGACTGAATACGAAGTGGTAAAAAACGTTGTCTCTTGGCAGGAAGCGCACGATACCTTTAGTGAGCGTGGTGAGTTATACAAGCTGGAAATTCTTGAGCGAGATATCCCCAAGGATGCCCGGCCAGGGCTGTATCATCACGAAGAATATATTGATATGTGTCGGGGACCACATGTACCGAATATGCGTTTTTGTCAGCACTTTAAATTGATGCGAGTGTCAGGTGCGTATTGGCGCGGTGACTCTGATAATAAGATGCTGCAGCGTATTTACGGCACGGCTTTTCCTGACAAGAAACAGTTGAAAGCACATTTGCAGTTTCTGGAGGAAGCGGTAAAGCGTGACCACCGAAAGCTGGGTAAAAAATTCAATTTGTTTCACCTGCAAGAAGAAGCGCCGGGCATGGTGTTTTGGCACCCTAAAGGCTGGTCTATTTATACGACTATTGAAGAGTATATGCGCAGAGTTCAGCGTGACAACGGCTATCAGGAAATTAAAACGCCTCAGGTAGTGGATCGCACATTGTGGGAGCGGTCTGGGCATTGGGACAAGTTTCGCGACAGCATGTTCACGGTAGAGTCGGAATCTCGTGATTACGCCGTTAAACCTATGAATTGTCCTTGCCATGTACAAGTGTTCAACCAGGGGCTTAAGTCTTATAAAGATTTGCCCTTGCGTCTGGCCGAGTTTGGGTCATGCCATCGCAACGAAGCCTCCGGTACGTTGCAAGGGATAATGCGAGTCCGTGGGTTTACTCAGGACGATGCGCATATCTTTTGTACTGAAAATGATATTCAGCATGAAGTATCGACTTTCACTGACTTGTTGTACGCTGTTTATGCTGATTTTGGCTTTGAAGAGGTGATTATCCGTCTTTCGACACGCCCGGAGCAGCGGGTTGGTGACGATGCGGTGTGGGATAAAGCTGAGAAGGCTTTGGCTGATGCCTTGGATGCGAAAGGCCTGGCTTGGGAATTGCTGCCTGGCGAAGGTGCTTTCTATGGTCCTAAAATTGAATTCTCATTGAAAGATTGCTTGGGTCGAGTGTGGCAATGCGGCACTATCCAGGTGGATTTCTCTATGCCTGGTAGACTTGATGCTCAGTATGTGGCGGAAGATGGCTCGCGCCAGGTTCCGGTCATGTTGCACCGAGCAATCCTGGGTTCATTTGAGCGTTTTATCGGTATTTTGATCGAAAACTACGAAGGTGCTTTTCCGGCTTGGTTGGCGCCAGAGCAAGCCGTAATTATGAATATTACGGACAATCAGGCGGAATATGTGCAGAAAATTGAAGAAACCTTGCGAAACAGGGGGTTCAGAGCAATTTCGGACTTGAGAAACGAAAAGATCGGCTTTAAAATCCGCGAGCACACAATCCAGAAGATTCCTTACCTGCTCGTGGCAGGTGATAAGGAGATGGAAAATAATACCGTGGCCGTACGTACCCGCAGTGGTGAAGATCTAGGTGTAATGTCTGTTGATGAGTTCGCAGATCTCCTAACCACAGCAGTGGCACGTCGCGGTCGTTTGTCGTAAGTAATTAATACTCGGTGGACTTGAGTCTGCCGGGTTTTACGATAAGCCAACCGGTGGCGGCTTTTTATGGTTTAGACGGGTGTTACCGGAATGCACCTATGGTCGGACCAACAAATTAAACAGGAGCAATTTGCTATCACACAGGCTATGCGTTCAGGACGTTCAAAGAAAAACCGAGTTAATGACCAGATTGATGTAAAGGAAGTTAGATTAATTGGAGCCGACGGTGAACAGGTCGGTATCGTCTCGATTGAAGAAGCATTGCAGGCTGCTAAGGCCGCGACAATGGATTTGGTTGAGATGTCTGCAGATGCAGTTCCTCCCGTCTGTAAGGTCATGGACTACGGTAAACATCTCTTTGAAATCAAAAAGCAAAAAGCCGCTGCTAAGAAAAAGCAGAAGCAACAGCAAATTAAAGAAATGAAATTCCGTCCCGGTACGGACATTGGCGACTACAACATTAAATTGAAGAATGTGATTCGCTTTTTGGAAGACGGGGATAAGGCCAAGATATCATTGCGCTATCGTGGTCGTGAAATGGCTCACCAGGAGCTCGGCATGGAAATGCTAGAGCGTATTGAAAAAGACCTGGAAGAGTACGGTGTTGTTGAACAGCGCCCGAAAATGGAAGGGCGTCAATTGCTGATGGTAATTGCGCCGAAAAAGAAAAAGTAGCCAGGTTTTTAGCTACCGACCTACTTTAATCATTAACCGCTAGGCTCCCTTGGAAACTACGCGTCTTGCCAGTTGTATGACTGGCACAGATTTGTTGTATCAAGTGGTGGCTAACCTTGGAGATACATCCCATGGCAACAAAAGCTAAAGTACATAGCGGCGCAGCCAAGCGCTTTAAAAAAGTGGCAAACGGCTACAAGCACAAACACGCTAACAAAAGCCATATCTTGACCAAAATGACTACCAAGCGTAAGCGTCAGCTGCGTGGTACTGCAATCCTGAACGCATCCGATAAGCCATTGGTTGATCGTATGCTGCGCGCCAACTAATTGGCCCGTTTTTAGGTTTAATCATTTTTAGGAGATAGATTATGGCCCGTGTAAAACGTGGTGTAGAGGCGCGTCGTCGTCATAAGAAAGTTTTAAAAGCAGCAAAAGGTTACTACGGTGCGCGTTCACGTGTATTTCGTGTAGCAAAACAAGCGGTTATCAAAGCCGGTCAATATGCTTATCGCGACCGTCGCGTTAAAAAGCGTAATTTCCGCGCCTTGTGGATTACTCGTATCAATGCACAGTCGCGTGCACTGGATATGTCCTACAGCCGTTTAATTGCTGGTTTGAAAAAAGCGGACATCGTTTTGGACCGTCGTGTGTTGGCTGACTTAGCCGTTCACGATAAGGTAGCTTTTGCTGCTGTCGTTGAAAAAGCGAAAGCAGCCCTGGCAGCTTAAGGCCCAAGTGAACATCTGTTGCTGTGTTTGGCATGGCAGCAGGTATTAAAAAGGGGAGGGGCGTAACAGCTTCTCCCTTTTTTGTTTGTGTTTGCCATTGGTTGCTATCTTGTGAGCTTTGGCAAATCGACAACACATGGAATAACCGGTAACTGTAAAAATCGGTATAGAAATAAAACGGTAAAAATTCGAGTGCCAAATAGATGCTTCTATTTGTTTGGCCAAATACGTGGAGCTAAGTAATGGAAAATCTGTCGGTACTGACAGACCAGGCCTTGAAACTGGTGGCTGAAGCTGAAGACCTCGCCGCACTTGACCATGTGCGGGTCGAATATCTGGGTAAAAAAGGCCAAATTACGGCACTGTTAAAGAGCCTGGGCGGCTTATCGGCTGAAGAGCGGCCGAAAGCTGGCGCTGAAATTAATCAAGCCAAAGAGCGGGTTCAGGAACAGCTGACTCTGCGCAAGCAGGCTTTGGAGCAGGCCGCGATCAATGCCAAGCTTGCATCCGAAACCATTGATGTAACCCTGCCCGGACGTGGTCAGGTGAATGGAGGTTTGCATCCCATTACCCGTACGCGTCAGCGTATAGAGGCCATCTTTACTGCGGCAGGTTATAAGGTGGAAGAGGGACCGGAAATCGAAGACGACTATCACAACTTCGAGGCGCTAAATATTCCCTCACACCATCCCGCACGGGCAATGCACGACACGTTTTACGTGAACCCAGACCAAGTATCGGGTACACACGTTTTGCGCACCCATACCTCGCCGGTACAGGTCCGTGTGATGGAAAAACAGGAGCCCCCTATTCGGGTGATTTGTCCTGGTCGTGTTTATCGTTGCGATTCTGACTTAACCCACACACCCATGTTTCATCAGGTAGAAGGCTTATTGATCGACAAGGGCGTTAGCTTTGCTGATCTAAAAGGCACGATGGACCAGTTTCTGAAAGCTTTCTTCGAGGCCGACGCGCCCGTGCGTTTTCGCCCTTCGTACTTCCCGTTTACCGAACCCTCTGCAGAAATGGACATCCAGTGTACCAATTGCGGTGGTAAAGGTTGCCGTGTATGCGGTCAAACCGGCTGGATCGAAGTGGGGGGGTGCGGCATGGTGCACCCCAATGTGCTTAAAGCCAGCGGTGTAGATAGCGAGGTTTACACCGGCTTTGCCTTTGGTATGGGAGTGGATCGCCTGGCAATGCTGCGTTATGGCGTTGATGATCTGCGGTTGTTTTTTGAAAACGATCTGCGTTTCTTAAAGCAGTTTAACTAGGCGATAGATTGAGAGTGATTGGGTCGCCTGATTACACTGATCCAAAACGTAAAATCCATAGCATTAGTACGTAAAGAAATTTCTTAACGGAACGAATTCATGAAAATTAGTGAGTCTTGGTTGCGCGAGTGGGTACAACCTGCATTAGCAACATCGGAATTAGTCGAACAAATCACCATGGCTGGTCTGGAAGTGGACAGCGTTGAGCCTGTCGCCGGTGTCTTTAGTGGCGTAGTGGTGGGTGAAATTGTTGAAATAGCACAGCATCCTGACGCGGATAAACTGCGTGTCTGCAAGGTTGCAGGTCATGGTGATGAGCTTGCGCAGGTGGTTTGCGGTGCACCTAATGCGCGTGTTGGCATCAAAATTCCGTTTGCTACGATTGGTGCTGAGTTGCCGCCAGGTGACGATGGCAAAGCCTTTAAGATTAAAAAAGCCAAACTGCGTGGTGTTGAATCGTTCGGCATGCTTTGTGCGCAAACCGAACTCCAGGCGGGTGACGATGATGACGGCTTATGGGAATTGCCCCAGGATGCCCCGGTCGGCACCGACTTGCGCGATTACCTGAGTTTGAATGATCAGATTATAGAGGTAGACCTGACGCCCAACCGCAGTGACTGTTTAAGCGTGCGTGGTATCGCGCGTGAAGTGGGTGTACTGAATCGTCTTGATGTCTGCGCGCCGGTTATTTCTGAACAGCCGGTCACCATTGATGTGGTGAAATCAGTGCAACTGGTTGCCGCTGAAGCTTGCCCGCGTTATGTAGGGCGAGTGATCAAGGGCGTCGATATCAGCCAGCCATCGCCACTGTGGATGCAGGAGAAACTCCGTCGTTCCGGGCTGCGCTCGATTGATGCGGTGGTTGATGTAACCAACTATGTGTTGCTTGAACTGGGCCAGCCTATGCATGCGTTCGACTTGTCCAAGTTGAACGGTGATATACAGGTTCGTATGGCTGCCGAGGGCGAATTATTAACCTTGTTGGACGACCAGGAAATTAAGCTCAAGGCCGACACCCTCGTTATTGCCGACGAGTCAGGGCCTCTGGCTATGGCCGGTATTATGGGCGGTGCTGCCAGCGCAGTGACTGCATCAACAGTGGATATATTCCTTGAAAGCGCATTCTTTGCGCCATTGGCCATCGCCGGTAAAGCGCGTAACTATGGTTTGCATACAGACTCTTCACACCGCTTTGAGCGGGGTGTGGATTTCCAGCTACAAGAGCAAGCGCTGGAGCGCGCGACCGAACTCTTGTTAAGCATTGTTGGTGGCAGTGCAGGTCCGGTGGTTCGTGCAGAATCTACCGAAAATCTGCCGCAGATTGCGCCTGTCACACTTCGCAAAACACGCATTGAATCGGGCCTGGGTTTTGCCATGTCGGATGCTGATGTGGAGGGCATTATCACGCGTTTAGGGCTAACGGTTGTGGCATCAGACGATACTAGTTGGACGTTTGCGGTGCCCAGTTATCGTTTCGATATCGAGATTGAAGAAGATCTGCTAGAAGAGCTTGCCCGCGTCTATGGTTATAACAATTTGCCCACGACGAAAATGAAAATGGCATTGCCTATTGAGCGTCACGAAGAAGCCAAATTGCCCATTCATGCCGTTCAACAGCAGTTAATTGCTCGCGGTTACCAGGAGACCGTAAGCTACAGCTTTATCGAGCCTAAATTGCAGCAGGCGTTTAACCCGGATATCACCCCGGTATCCTTGCAGAACCCTATTAGTGCAGATATGGCTGTTATGCGTACCAGTTTGTGGCCGAGTTTAGTCTCGACATTGCAAAATAACCTTAACCGTCAACAGAGCCGTGTGCGTCTATTTGAAACCGGGCAGAAATTCGTGCCTGGCCCGGCGGGCCTGACCCAAGAGCCGGTGCTGGGTGGTTTGGTTTACGGCAGTCGATTCCCGGAAAACTGGGCTGAAACTGCTGAGAAGGCCGACTTCTTTGATGTCAAAGCCGATGTTGAAAGCCTGCTGGCTCTCACCAATAATGAGGCTGCCTGGGCGTTTTCAGCAGACTCCGTTGCTGCGTTGCATCCTGGTCAAACCGCTGCAATTTTATTGAATGGTGAAAAGGTTGGGATCATAGGCGCGCTGCACCCGCAATTGCAGCAAACTCTCGGTATAAACCAGCCGGTATACTTATTCGAAGTTTCATTGGCTTCGTTACAGCAGGGTAAGATACCGAATTTCTCTGGAATCTCTCGTTTTCCGGCCGTTCGTCGCGATATCGCTGTTATTGTCGATAAAACAGTCAGTATTGGAGATCTTTTCCAGCAAGTTCGAGAAAATGCAGGAAGTTACCTCGAAGACTTAAAGGTTTTTGACGTATATGTTGGCAAAGGCATTGATACGTATAGAAAAAGTGTCGCATTAGGCTTGACCTTTCAGCATCCATCACGCACTCTTAATGAGGATGAAATTAACGCCTTCATGGCTAGCGTGGTATCAAGCTTAGAGGCGAAATGTAACGCAACCCTTAGGTGAGGCTGATGGCTTATGGATGGGGCGCTAACGAAAGCAGATCTGGCAGAACAGTTATACGAAGACCTTGGGCTTAACAAGCGCGAGGCAAAAGAACTGGTTGAACTCTTTTTTGAAGAAATTCGTACATCATTGGAAACTAATGAACCCGTTAAGTTGTCTGGGTTTGGTAACTTTGATTTAAGAGATAAAAGTCAGCGTCCAGGCCGTAATCCAAAAACTGGCGAAGAAATTCCAATCACCGCGCGGCGCGTGGTGACCTTTCGCCCCGGACAAAAATTGAAGGCACGAGTAGAAGCTTATGCTGGAACCAAGTCATAACGACGAACTTCCTCCCATTCCAGGTAAACGTTATTTCACCATAGGTGAAGTGAGTGACCTGTGTGCAGTAAAACCCCATGTGCTGCGTTATTGGGAACAAGAATTCCCTCAGTTAAAACCGGTAAAACGTCGCGGTAACCGTCGTTATTATCAGCGTCAGGATGTACTCACCATCCGTCAAATTCGCGGGTTACTGTATGATCAGGGCTTTACCATTGGTGGCGCCAGACAACAAATGACAGGTGAAACCGCGCAAGCAGACTCCAGTCAATTCAGTCAGCTAGTTAGCCAGATGATTGCCGAGCTGGAAGAAGTACTGGTGGTATTAAAAACCTGATAATTTCTACCTTTGTTGACGCAACCCGATTGGGTTTACGCCAACGCAAAAAGCTTGCAAATTCACCTTGTTTAGGTATGATGCCAGCCTCTTCGCTAAGCCGGTTTTTCCAATAAATCAATAGCTTAGCAACTGTACGGAGTGTAGCGCAGCCTGGTAGCGCACCACACTGGGGGTGTGGTGGTCGTCGGTTCAAATCCGGCCACTCCGACCAATTCAATAAAAAAGGCCACTCATCGAGTGGCCTTTTTTATTGAACCGCTCGATTGAGCGGAATTGTTCTTAGACCTCGGTTCACTGATTTGCCTGGAGCAAATCAGGACAGCGTTAGCTGCCCCGCAGGGGTGAGCGCCATGGAAGGCGAGAATCAAATCCGGCCAACCGCTATTTTCATATAATCAATCCTCATCGAGAGGCCTTTTTATTGAACCGCCTGAAGCGGCTGGGTAGGTTCTTGGGCTTCAATTCACTGATGTGCACAGAGCACATAAAGAGCCGATTGGGGTGAGCACTGAGGCAGGTATTGCAAATTATATACTCGTTTATCTGTTGCCTTAAAAAAGGTTAATATCCGAAAGTTGGACCTTAACTACTAACACAAGGAAATAAATAATGGATTACTTCATCGACGCACTACGAAAATATGCAGAGTTCACAGGCCGGGCGACCCGCAAACAGTATTGGATGTTTGTTTTGTTCTATTTCATTTTCACCATCGTTCTCGGCGTTATCGATAATGTCTTGGGTATTGTGCTACTGGGGCTTGTGTTTTCTCTGGGGATGTTAGTTCCCAGCATTGCGATTACTGCACGTCGTTTACACGATATCGGCCGTAGCGGTTGGTGGCAATTGATCTACTTTATTCCGCTGATTGGTTTGATTGTGATGTTAGTATTTTTGCTGACTGACAGCGTGGAGGATAATGAGTTCGGGCCTAACCCTAAAGCATTGTCGGTTTCAACGGACGTATAGTGGCAAGACAGGCTAGAAGAAAAACGAAAAACCCCGGCATAGTCCGGGGTTTTTCATTAGGTGGCCTAGAAGATTGTTGGAATCCGGCCGGTTGATTTCAGCGCTCTATTTCATTGCCCATTCTTGCCAGTATGGCTATGGTTTCATCACTGGCTTTTTCCATTTGCATCAGTGCTTCCACTGATTCAGCGAGCTTGTTTTCGCGTAACATATTGAGCGCACGCAGACCGTTTTCATGAACACTCGCGTGGGGCTTTTCAAGATCTCGATAACTGTTGAGGTGCTTGTATTGACTGGCTCCATCGCCTTCGTAGTACCACCGACCTAAACGGCACTGGTGATGATCTGCCAAGTTACTTTTTACTTGGTTCGGGGCTAGCCAGTTGGCGTAGACCTCTTGTTTCCAGCCTATATGATCGAGTTTTACTGTTTCTATAAAGCTGGCAGTGGCCTCGCGGGTAATGGTGTCGTTCATTGAGCGGGAGAAGTCGATTAAGCGTTCCAGCGACTCGTTGGTTACGTTGGCATTTTCAAGCATCTGCCGGCAGCTATCTTTCACGGTAGAAATGCTGCGATCGGCGTCGCCAGTTTTATTGGTGATGTTAGACACCAAATTAGCAATTTCGGAGCTTGCTTCACCTGCGCGCTTGGCAAGATTTCTAACCTCGTCTGCCACTACCGCAAAACCACGGCCTTGCTCTCCAGCTCGCGCTGCCTCAATAGCTGCATTCAGTGCTAGTAAATTGGTTTGTTCAGATATGTTGTTAATAATACCCACAAACTGTGAAATGGCTTCCGATAGACCTCGTAGCCCGGCAACGTTGTCGTGGGTCACTGTAATCTCTGTCTCTATTACATCCAGGCTGGTGATAAGTGTCCGCATATTGCTGCTTGACTGATCGTACACCGCAGCCGAATTCAGTATGACGCTTTGTTCTTCCAGCAGGCTTTGAGCCATCTCGCCTATACGTTGCCGTATAGCATTAACTGGTTGCATACCTTTGATGGCATTGCGCATAACGCCCAGGTCATTGCTCTTTGTCGCGTTTAATTTTATGGTTTTTTCAAGTTCAGCAATATGTTGCTGGGCAGCAAGTAAGTTTTGTTCTTGTTGTTGACAGGTATTTTTTAGTTCTATTCTCTCGTTTTCTGACTCTGTATAGCGCTTTGCCGTCACGAACATAGTGGGTCTCTCAAGCTTATTTGAATTTTGTATGGCGGGACAGGTCTTCGGCAAGCATTTACACTGTAGCTGCCGGGCATAGGCAGATTAGCTACATAGAAAATAGGCCTGAAAGAGTTGTGATACCTGCAAGTTCACCAAGGGCAAATAATAAGCCGAAAGCTCCTGCTTTGCCACTGAACACTTTTTGAGGTGTTTGGATGTACTTAATATGGGGGGCGTTTGAGGGGGACGGGTGGCGCGCTAAGTGCGCCACCCGTGATGCTACGGATGTCTTTATGCGGTATTCCTTAATCCCGCCGAAATACCCGCAATAGTTACCATCAGCGCCTGCTCTATCAATTGATGTTTTTCGTCTTCCTCATACATTCTTGAGCGGCGCAATAATTCAACCTGCAATATATTTAGCGGGTCGATGTATGGGTTGCGCAGCTCGATGGATGCTTGTGAAACCGGGTTGTCTTGCAATAAACAGTGTGAGGGGATCAGTACTTTCACTTGCTCAATGACTTTAGTTAAGCGGGCGACCAGGTCTTCGCCGAGAAAATGCTGCTCTTCCGGTACAAGCTTTTCATTGTAGAGTTCAAATAACCACGGCTCGGTTTTAGCAAACACCATTTCCAGCATGGCTAAACGGCTGCGGAAAAATGGCCAGCTTTGTTGCATCTCTTCCAATTGTGGTACTTGGTTTTTTTCGAAGCACTCGGCCAGAGCTTCTGTGGTTCCCAGCCAGACAGGGAGCAGGAGCCGGTTTTGCGACCAGGAAAATATCCATGGAATAGCCCGCAATGACTCCAGACTGCCGGTGGTTTTGCGTTTGGCAGGGCGTGAACCCAGTGGTAGATTACCGAGTTCGTTAAGTGGCGTTGCCGCCTGAAAATACGGAATAAAATCATCCCGCTCCAAAAATTCCCGATAATGCGCGCAGGAGGTTGTTGCGAGCTGATCCATTTGTGCTCGCCATTCCGCTTTGGGTTTTGGTGGTGGAAGCAGGTTAGCTTCAAGATTGGCGGTTAAATAGCGGGACAACGATAAAAGCGCGACATCTGGCAGACCAAATTTAAAGCGAATCATTTCGCCTTGTTCGGTAACCCGCAGGCCGCCGCTCAGGGATCCGGGGGGCTGGGACAGCAGCGCGTCGTGAGCGGGAGCACCACCGCGACCTACGGTGCCACCTCGACCATGAAACAGCACCAGTTTTACGCCATGTTTTTCAGTTTGTGTCACCAGATTTTCCTGTGCCCGGTACTGGGCCCAGCCGGCGGCAAAAAAGCCTGCGTCTTTAGCGGAGTCTGAATAGCCGATCATGACCGGTTGCACGCCATTGATGGCGGCGCGATAGTTGGTATTGTCGAGTAAATCGCCGATGACTCGTTCTGAGCGGTCGAGATCGTCAAGGGTTTCGAATAGCGGCGCAATGGGTGGCAGGTGTTTACATCCAGATTCTTGCAGTAGTAGTTTTACCGCAAGAACATCGGATGCCTGTTGCGCCATGGAAATCACGTACATGCCCAAGGCTTCGGGCGTTGTTTTGGCTATTAAACTGCAGGTATCCAGTACTTCTTTAACCTCTGGACTGGGTTGCCAGTTCGCAGGCAACAGCGGACGACGTGAGGCTATTTCCGTATACAAAAAGTTTTGCCGGTCGGTTTCTGACCACTGTTGGTAATCGCCAATACCCAGGTAACGTGTAAGTTCAGAGAGCACTTGTGTGTGGCGATCACTGTTTTGTCGGACATCTAACTTCAGTAGGCAGGCGCCAAACGCGTGCACACGCCAAATGGTATCGCGTAACGCACCGTTGGCAAGGTCTGTCAGATCGCAATCCAGCAGCGATTGGTAGCAAAGCATCAGCGGCTTCAGCAAATCCTGATTGGTGCGAATAATATTGCGCGCGCGGTTGGGTTTTTTCGTTAACAGGCCAGTTAAATACTCGCGTGTTTCTTTAATTTCGTCACGGAGCTGGCGCAGCACAAGCCGATACGGCTCGTGACTTTGATTGGCGGCATCGAGCAGAGCCTGGTTAGCCGGTGTGATAGATAATTCAGCGCAGAGTTGTTCTATGTCGTGATAAAAAAGGTCCATTGCCATCCAGCGGCTGGACAGTAAGACTTCCTTGGTCACTTTAGCCGTTACAAACGGATTACCATCGCGGTCGCCGCCCATCCAGGACGCAAAATGAAAGGGGGACCAGTTTAATGGCAATGGGTAATCCAATTCGTCTTGTACCAGTTGATGTAGTCTGCGTAAAAACTGTGGCAAAGCAAACCAGAGTGACTGTTCAATAACGTTAAACCCCCATTTAGCCTCATCCACGGGGGTCGGGCGTTCCTGACGAATTTCATCGGTGTTCCAGAGCTGGGTAATGAGTTGTCCGAGGCGTTCTGTCTCTTCCCTGCGATGGGCAGGCCCTAGCGGGCGCTGACTTAAGCGTTCCAGGCATTGATGTAACATTTGGTGCTTTTGGATATAAGTACGCCTGGAGATCTCTGTCGGGTGGGCGGTGAGAACCACCTCAATCCGCAGCGACTCAATCGCCTGAATAATCTTATCTTTGCTGAGTTGGCTGGCTGGCGCTTTAAGGCGCTGTAGTAAATGACTGATTAATTCACTGCTACTGTCAGTCTCAATTTGACTTTCCATTACTGCTTGCTGCTGTTCGGCAATATTCGCCAGGTTTAGAAAGTGGCTGAATGCCCGGGCAACACTGAGCATTTGTTCATCAGTGAGCCCCAGCAGTAGTTCGGTGAGCTTCTGCCTATCCGCAGGGTTATTGTCCCTGGCTGCCTTGGCCAATTGGCGAATGTTTTCCACTAACGCCAAAACATCTTCCCGGTGGTTAGCTTTGATGCTTTGCCCAAGTAGCTGGCCCAGCAGACGGATATTTTGGCTGAGCGGTGTACTTCCGTCGTTGTTGGGATCTTTCGGGGTGTTGGCAGCAGAACTCACTGATTTAAGCTGGCTTTGGTTACTGGTCATAGAGGCTCCTTGTTTACGGAGTGATACTCATTGTTTGAAAAGGGTTTGCGTCACCAGGGCTTCTTTTGGGCCACTTTGCTTTTTAGTGTAACTCAAAATGTTGCAGTGCAGCGAATATTTCTGGTTGATCCAGGTTGGTGTGCTTGAAGAGCGATCGATCGACGCGTAGTATCCGGCGATATTTTATCCTACCCACGGAATTGTTTTATGATTGATGCTTTTTTAACCTCCACTATTACCGTGGCTTTGGCCGAAATTGGGGATAAAACACAGTTGTTGTCCCTTTTTCTGACGGCAAAGTTTCGCAATAAATGGGCGATTGTGTTGGGTATTTTGGTGGCCACTTTACTTAATCACGCTGTATCGGCGTGGCTAGGTGTCTGGATTGGGCAATTTTTTGAAAGCCAGACAGGGCAATGGATTATTGGTGGGAGTTTTATTGCCCTTGGCTTGTGGTTACTTGTGCCAGACAAAGATGATGGTTTCGATTCCAAGGTGGATCAATACGGTGCTTTTATTGCTACTTGCGTATTATTTTTTATTGCTGAAATTGGCGATAAAACGCAGGTTGCAACGGTGCTGTTGGGGGCCCAGTTTGACGCTATCGTTTGGGTGACAGTGGGCACTACGTTAGGCATGATGCTGGCTAACGTACCGGTGGTTTTTGCTGGTGAATACCTGATGCAAAAGATCCCGCTGACATTTACTCGGATTGCCGCTGCACTGGTGTTTATTCTGGTCGGGATTTATCAAATAGTTTTTTAGCTAGCGTGTTGGGTTGACGGATAAAATACGTCTGTCAGGCCGACTCAAATGGTTAGCTTTTTAACAGTGGCCAACCCAACAATATAACGATAATGGTACTGGTGCCGATAAAAAGGTTCATGGGTATGCCAACTTTTAAAAAGTCATTGAACCTATAACCGCCGGGCCCGTAGACCATCAAATTGGTTTGATAGCCTAGGGGGGTTGCGAAGCTAGCCGATGCAGCCATCATAATCGCAAAAATAAACGGTTCGTTATTGAGTCCCGCTTTTTCTGTCATATCCAAAATAATGGGCAGAGAGATAAGTGCCGCAGCGTTATTGGTTATGGTCTCTGTTAGCAGTGACACGGTGATGTAGGATAGCACCAGCATTAGCCACGGCTCCCCAAAACTTAAGTTAATAATGTTTTCAGCCAGAATGGCTGCAGCACCGGTTTTTTGTAAGGCGACGCCGAGTGCAAAAGAGGCGGCAATCGTAATAAGTATGGTAATGTCCAGACTTTTTTCAGCCTGGCTAACCGAGCAGCAGCGCGTCATGATCATCAGGCCAGCGCCTATTAAAGATGCATTTAGCATACTAATGAGGTCAATGCCCGCTGCAGCGACGACACCAATAAGAATGGCCCAAGCGAGGTACGCGCGATCATGTCTAGGTGTTTCAGCTTCCAGATCGTTAATTAATAAGAAATCTTTGTTGTAGCGTTGGCGGCTGACAAAGGCAGGCCGCGCTTCCAAGAGTAATGTGTCGCCTGCTTCCAGTTTAATGGTGCCCAAATTGCCTTTGATGCGCTCGCCGTTGCGAGCAACGGCTAGGACAACGGCGCCGTAGCGGTCGCGGAATCGTGCATCGCGAATAGCTTCACCGATAGCGCTGCAGTGGGGTGAGACTACTGCTTCTACTAAGCTTCTTTCCGATCGGCTTTTCTCCAGAGTCTCTGAGTGGCCATTTTCTACAGAAGGAATAATCCCATTAATCCGCAGTAAGTCGGATATTGCCTGGGTGTCGCCAGCGAACACTAGGCGGTCATTACCTTGCAGTTTTTCCTCAGAACCTACAGCGGTAATGATTGCTCCTTGGCGTTCGACTTCAACCAGGTAAATCCGCCTTAGGTTGCGCAGCCCAGCGTCCACAATGGTTTTGCCTACCAGGGGGCCATTTGCGGCAACAGTAACTTCTAATGTGAATTCTTTGAGGTTGGCGAAAGCTTTCTCGCTGCTTCGGTCAGGCAACCAGGCAGGAAAAAACAGCCATATAAACAATAAGCCGGCAATAGCAACAGGCAGCGCGACGGCGGTAATCGCGAATAACGAAAAGCCGCTTTCACCGGTTAACAGCTGATACTGACCATTGATAATCAAGTTGGTGCTAGTACCAATAAGTGTCAGGGTCCCACCTAAAATGGCGGTGTAACTCAGGGGGATCATTAACTTTGAAGCGGGTACGTTTATTTTGCGTGACCATGCGTGGATTGCCGGGATCATGGTTGCGACTACGGGAGTATTGTTTAAAAAGCCGCTTAGTAAAATAACTGGAGCGAACATTTTCGTCATTGCGGCACGTGAACTTTTCGGCTGCCCCAGTACTTTATTAACCAGTAGGTCAATACCGCCGGAACTGTGCAGGCCTGCGGCTACCACAAACATTGCAGCAACGGTAATGACCCCCGAATTGCTAAAACCGCTGAGTGATTCAGTCGCGGATAGTATGCCAGTTACGCTCAGTATGGTGAGGACGCCCATCATCACGAGATGCGGTGCTATTTGCGTTAATGACAATGTAGCGAGTGCACTTGCCATCAATATAAGAGTAAGCCAACCCTGCCAGTCCACTGGAGTGTCCTTTAAAGAATGTATTAATTTGAAAGCGTAAAGCCAAGCATTCTATGACTCTTAAGGCGATGTCATCAAAGAATATAAACTTGTAGTTTTAGATATTGTAGCTATAACCCCCTTGGCCTACTAGTTTGTCCAAGAGGGTTGCGTAGCAAAATTTAGCGGTTTGTTGGGCGAGCAGTGCGATTGGCGGCAGGTTTATTGCCTGTGTTGCGTGGATTGCTGCTCGCTGGACGATTGTTAGCGCTTTTGGTTGCTTGGTTTCCATCACTGGCTTTCGTACGCGGGCCAGCAGGTTTCGCGCCAGAGCGTGGGGCCCCAGAACGACTGTTATTGGTGCGATTAGGACGGTGTGCCTTTTGTGCATGAGCACTGGCACTTGGGTGTTGGCCATCCACATGTTCTGCTTTGGGCTTTTTGGGTCTCTTTGCTTTAACAGGTTTTAATGCTGTTACCGGCAATGGATTGACGGGTTTAAATCCGTCAACGTCCTTGCGTACTAACAGACGTTGAATGAGACGTTCGATATCTTGCAATTGTTTTAGTTCATCGGCGCATACCAGGGACACTGCCTGCCCGCTGGCACCGGCGCGTCCGGTCCGACCAATGCGATGCACGTAGTCTTCCGGCACGTTGGGTAAATCAAAGTTAACAACCTGAGGTAGCTGATCAATATCAATACCGCGGGCGGCGATGTCAGTGGCGACAAGTACGCGAATTTTATTCGCCTTGAAATCTGCCAGTGCTTTGGTGCGTGCTGTCTGGCTCTTATTGCCGTGAATAGCTGCCGCTTTGATACGGCTGTCTTCGAGTTGTTTGACCAATTTGTTGGCGCCATGCTTCGTGCGGCTGAACACTAAAATCTGATGCCAGTCGTTTTCCAATATCAAGTGTGTAAGGAGGTGGCTTTTTTGTTTTTTGTCGACTGGGCAAATCCACTGATCAACTGAATCGACGGTTGTATTGCGCGGGGCGATATCAATTTCTAGCGGGTTGTGTACCAGCCCTTTAGCAAGCTGGCGTATCTCGTCCGAAAAGGTTGCAGAAAACAACAGGTTTTGGCGTTTTACCGGCAGTAATTTGAGAATGCGTTTGATGTCGTGAATGAAACCCATGTCCAGCATGCGATCGGCTTCATCCAAGACTAGAATTTCCAGAGCGTTAAATTTCACCGCGTTCTGATTGTATAAATCCAGAAGTCGGCCTGGTGTTGCTACTAGTACATCAACGCCTTTACGCATGGCCATCATCTGAGGGTTTGCGCCGACACCGCCAAATATAACGGTGGACCGCAGGGGCAGATGCTTGGAGTAGGCTGCTACGTTGTCGCCAACCTGCGCCGCCAGTTCACGTGTCGGCGTCAAAATAAGCGCCCGCACTTGGTTAGCCGGGGGTCTAGGGCCCGTACTTAACTTTTGCAAAATAGGCAGAGTGAATCCTGCCGTTTTCCCTGTGCCGGTTTGTGCCGCGGCCATGACGTCTCGGCCTGCAATGACAGCGGGAATAGCTTGAGCCTGAATAGGGGATGGGGTTTCATAACCTTGTTCGGCTACAGCTTTTAAAATGGGGGCGCAAAGGCCCAGTTCGGCAAACGACATGCGGTCTAAAGTACTCCAAAAGGCCAGAACTCTGGCGGCGGTGCAGCTTACCGTAATAGGGCTTTAACATCCATGAAAGATCACTGCATGCCTTGCCGGATAACAGAGGCTGAATGTAGCTAAACCGAATTGTTTGCCGCTGGATGGTGTACACTGCGCAACATTATTTAGTCAGTTAGTTTTGGAGTTTTTGTGCCTAACCTTGCCTCTTTTAAAGATTTACCCTTGTCATCAACTATGCTGCAAAACTTGCAGGACCTAGGTTATAAACAACTGACGGAAATTCAGGCTGCGGCCTTACCTGCAGTTATAGAGGGGCGGGATGTTATCGGGCAAGCCAAAACCGGGTCTGGTAAAACCGTAGCGTTTGGGTTGGGTATCATTCAAGGGTTGGATGTTAATAAGTTTTATGTCCAAACTTTGGTGCTGTGCCCAACCCGTGAGCTGGCCGACCAGGTTGCTCGGGAACTGCGGAAGTTGGCAAGGGCTGTGCCGAATGTGAAAATCCTGACGTTATGTGGCGGTATGCCCTTTGGTCCTCAGGTTGGCTCATTGGAGCACGGTGCGCATGTCGTGGTAGGTACCCCTGGTCGGATTGACGATCATATTCGCAAAGGTAATTTGAAGTTAGGTCAAGTGAAAACGCTGGTGTTAGACGAGGCCGACCGTATGCTGGACATGGGGTTTCAGGACACGCTGGATGCGATTGTTGCCGAAATTCCGGCCCAGCGCCAAACTTTGTTATTCAGTGCTACTTACCCGGAGACCATTGGCAAGCTTGCTGACCGTGTTATGAAAAAGCCGGTCATGATTAAGGTGGAGAGTGCACATACCCAACAAAATATCGATCAGCGCGTATACAAGGTCGCCAGTGAAGAATCGCGTCTGGAAGCGTTAGAACTTGTACTTGCAGAGTTTAAACCGACTTCTACAGTCATTTTTTGCAATACCAAAAAAGAAACTACAGAAGTAGCAAATTATTTAAAACAAGCAGGACTGGCTGCTGTTGCCATTAACGGTGATATGGAACAGCGTGACCGAGACCAGGCGTTGGTTTGCTTCAGCAATAATAGTGTGAGCATTTTAGTGGCCACAGATGTGGCGGCGCGCGGTTTGGATATCAATAAATTAGAAATGGTGTTGAATTACCATATTTCCCGAGACCCGGAAGTTCATGTGCATCGTATTGGCCGGACCGGGCGGGCGGGTGAAAAGGGTGTGGCAGTTACGTTATTAGCAGAAAAGGAAGCTCATAAACTGCCGCGTTTAGCAGATGCCAATGGGGTTGAACCAGAATGGGAGAACCTACCCAGTATTCCTTATGTATCTGCTGAACTGCGTGGTATAAAAGCCGCGATGGTTACCTTGCAAATTGATGGCGGCAAAAAGCAAAAAGTGCGACCGGGTGATATTGTCGGTGCACTAACCGGAAATGGTGGGATTCCTGGTGATGCCATAGGCAAGATCAATGTGTTTGATATGACGGCCTATGTGGCGGTGAAACGTGAAGTGACGAATCTTGCGGTTGAAAAAATCAGTAAGGGTAAGTTAAAGGGGCGGAGTTTTCGGGTAAGACGAATCGGGGTATAGTGCCTTTGAATATCTAAAGGCTAAGTCTAATGCAAGTGTCCAGGAAGGAGTAGCTATGAAATGGTTGGTTGCGTTGGTTGCATTAAGTTTATTTTCTCTATCAGCTCATTCCGAAGATGAAATGCAAGATCGGCTTTACGCCGCTTTCAATCTGTTAGAAGTTATGGGCTTGGAAAGTCAGACCAAAGAGATGATAGATAGGATGGTGTCTTTAGAAGTACAGAATAACCCTGGTCTTGTCCCCTTCAAAAAAGTAATGCTTGAGTTTTATAACGAATACATGGGGTATGAAAACATGCGTTATGAAACTGCTGAAATTTATGCTTCGATGTTTACCACTCAGGAAATGAATCAGATGATTGATTTTTATAAAACAGAGGTGGGGCAAAAAATAATCGAAAAAACGCCAGAGATCACTCAGCGAAGTGTCGAAGCTGGTATGAATGCAGTGCAGGACAATATTTATAAGCTTCAAGATATGATAAAAACTGAGGCTTTAAAAATTCAGCAATTACAAGAATCAAATAATTAAGCGGAGCCTTCATCCATAATGCTTAACTTTATTTGGTTGGCTTTTTTTATTTCTGCATTCTTAAGTGCATTAATCCAGTTTTTCTGTCTAGGTAATGCCGAGATATTCACGGCGTTAGTCGCTGCTCTTTTTGAAATGTCGAAGTTATCTTTTGATATTGCTCTTGGACTGGTAGGGATACTGACCCTGTGGATGGGCATTCTTAAAATTGGCGAAAATGCAGGGTTAGTCGCAGGGCTTTCACGATTGTTGTCACCTCTGTTTGCGCACCTAATGCCGGGTGTTCCGAGAAATCATCCCGCGCTTGGACATATTTCTATGAACTTCGCAGCCAATATTATGGGGTTGGACAATGCCGCGACACCTATCGGTATCAAGGCTATGCAGAGTTTGCAAACCTTAAATCCTAATAAAGATACGGCGACCAATGCGCAGATCTTATTTTTAGTCTTGAATACGTCTTCTCTTACCTTATTTCCCATTGCTATTTTAATGTATCGAGCTCAGCAGGGTGCCCCGGATCCGGCTGTTGTCTTTCTGCCCATTTTATTAGCTACCAGTGCATCCAGTCTTGCTGGCCTGTTACTGGTTGCTTTTGTGCAAAAGCTAGATGTATTTAATCGAGTGGTGCTGGGTTATTTGGGCAGTATTGCTGTAGTTTTGGTGGGGTTGGTTGCTTACCTGGTGCAGTTAACGCCTGATGCATTAGCAAAAACGTCTTCTCTGATGGCTAATTTTTTGCTCTTTTCATTAATTATCCTGTTTATGTTAATGGCAATATATAAGCGGATTAATGTTTACGAGAGTTTTATCGATGGCGCGAAAGAGGGGTTTCAGCTAGCCATTACGATACTGCCCTATTTGCTAGCGATGCTGGTGGCGATTGGTGTATTTCGTGCGAGTGGAATGTTAGATTTTCTATTGTCTATGGTGCGTTGGTGTTTTGATAGCGTGGGAATGGATACTCGTTTTGTTGATGCACTGCCGACAGCATTGATGAAACCCTTAAGCGGTTCCGGTGCGCGAGCTATGATGTTAGAGACGATGAATGCTCATGGCGTAGATTCTTTCGCTGCGCGAATTGCCGCTGTCGTTCAAGGTAGTACTGAAACAACGTTTTATGTATTGGCCGTTTACTTTGGTGCTGTGGGTGTCAAAAAAATCCGCCATGCAGCTGCCTGCGGTTTATTTGCTGACCTTATTGGCATTATTACCGCCATTATGGTGGGGTATTGGTTTTTTGGTTAGGTGTAAGCTTAGATTCACTCTGTAACAATATAAAACTGGTTTTTTCCTTGGTTTTTCGATTTGTACATAGCTTCATCTGCTTGTTTGATCAGGGTGTTAGAATGGTAATTGGTATTGCTGGCAAAGGCGATACCAATGCTTGAGGTCAGTATTATTTCTTGTTCACCAATAAGGAATTTTGACTGTAACGCATTAAAAATACGTTCAGCTATTGATGTAACACCATTGATAGACAGCTTGTCAGATAAAGCCAGTGCGAATTCATCGCCAGACAGGCGTGCAAAATTCGCGATATGTCCTCGTTCGACGATGAGTTCATGTGTTCTTAGTGTAGACTTCACACGTTTAACGAACGCTACTAATAACTGGTCACCAATTTCATGGCCATACTGATCGTTAATTGCCTTGAAATCATCTAAATCAATAAAAAAGAGCGCAACTTCTTTGTTGGACTCTTTAGCTAACCCCAGCTCAGTATTTAGCCATTCAGAAAAACCCTTGCGGTTATACACTTTGGTCAGGTAATCGTGATTGGCTTCAAATTCTAATTTATCCTGTTGCTGCATTACGATCCAGGAAAAGCTCGAAGCGAATATTAGCGAGCTTACGAGGGCGATAGCGATTCGAACGATACTGGCCGGATCTAGATTAAAACTGGCTGCGACTAAATTAATGGCGATAAACAAAATCGACATAAAGATAGCTAGGTGAAAAGATAAAAAATAAAAAAATGCAGAGGTGATTGGAAATAGGATTATTAGCCCGCGTATACCGAAATAATAACTGGTCAAGGTTAGTGCGATTAATTGGAATAGAAAAAATAGAATATAGGGCGCTGGCTGGATAGTGTTTTGCCATAAATTTTTAAGTGCAAACACACAACTTATGGCGGAAAGCATAGCACTAATCCCAATAAGTTGGTTCCCAAAAAATATGTGGTAAATGCCGTAACCAAAACCAACACCTATAGCAAGTATATGCAAGGTGACCGTAAATGGATTATTGGGTGACTCTTCGGTAATTCGGTTTAAAAACACTCTGTATTACCTGTTGTTTGGGCTTTGATTTTAAGCCGTTTTTTGTAGTTCGAACTCGCCGAGGCGTTAGCATTGATGGGCAGCAGTGTATTTCCCGCAAAAGTACTCAGTTGGCTGAATTCCCTTTGCACAATATAAAATATTCGACGTGTTCCCACATAGTTAAAAAAGTAGTATTAAATTGTAAATTACCGCTTTTTGGTAATTAACCAACTGGAGATTTGTTTTTTATCCAGCTAACGACACCCGCACCGGCTTTCTGACCGGTAGCAAAGCAACCTGAGAGCAGGTAGCCGCCGGTGGGCGCTTCCCAGTCAAGCATTTCTCCTGCTACAAAAACGCCTGGGAGCTGCTGTAGCATTAAATTGTTGTTTACTTCGCTCCAGCAGATACCACCAGCGCTGCTGATAGCTTCGTCGATGGGGCGCGTTGCATGCGGTTGCAGCAGCATTTTTTTCAAACCGCTAGCAATGGCTCGATGGTCATTGCTGTTTAAATCTGGCCAGTATTCTTTTAACAGGCTGATAGCAACGGGAGGAAGTTTCAAAGATTTTTTTAGTAGGTTGGGAAGGGATACCCCTTTGCGCGAGCCCGTTAATTTTGCGGCTATCTGGTCTTCTGTGTATTGAGGTAACCAGTCGAGCCAAAGGCTGACTTTGGTATCGTTTGCTATGAGCTCTCGCAATGGTGCGCTAAGCGCGTAGATGAGACTGCCTTCCAGGCCATACTCAGAAATTACGAACTCGCCGGTTTTCTGCCAGAATTTGCCGTTTACGTCCGTTAATGAAAGCTGGACATTTTTTAGGGGGGTGCCTGCAAAGCGTTCTTTAATATAGCGGCTCCATTGGAGCTCAAAGCCGCAATTACTCGGTTGCAATGGGGCAACGGTTATATTCGCTGCTTTAAGGGGGTTGCACCATTGCCCATCTGATCCCAGCTTCTGCCAGCTAGCGCCTCCTAAGGCGAGGACTGTGGCTGCAAAGTGCTTTGTTTGCAATTCGTCCGGCGTTTGAAATTGCCAACCTTGCTGAGGACTATTATTTTGCCACCCAACCCATTTGTGACGGGAGTGGAATTTAACGCCTTGGCCACGTAATCGGTGTAGCCAGGCCCGCAGTAATGGCGCAGCTTTCATGTCTTTTGGAAAAACACGTAAGGAGGTGCCCACAAAGGTTTCAATCCCCAGTTGATGGATCCACGCGCGCAACTTTTCGGGGGGGAAGTTATCGAGAATCGGTTTTAAGTCATCCTGCGCGGCGCCGTACCGAGCTACAAATGCACTATATTCTTCCGCATGGGTTATATTCATACCGCCGACACCTGCCAGCAAAAATTTACGCGCTACACTTGGCATCGCATCAAAGATATCTACCGGGTATCCCGCATTGGCAATGACTTCGGCAGCCATGAGTCCTGCAGGGCCTGCACCGATAATGGCGATATTTGGCTGGCTGGAAATAAGTTGTGTATTGGGCATCGAGTTAAACGCGTATCATTAAGAGCGAAGGGTAATGTTCCATAAATGTCAGCTAGTTCACTGAGCTGGCGTAACCGGCTAGTTTACCCCATTTCAGACCCTCCGAGGACGTCTATTTGGCTTGAACTCTAACCTGCGAGGCTCAGCTGAAAATAAGTTAACGGCTGGTATCTGGTTAAAGCGCGCCCTAAATCTTCTGGTTGATTGATGTGTCTTAAGTTTTAAAAGAACTAATAGGCTATGCTGAGTGCAGAGTTAACGTCACTGTTATACTTACCATCAATCAATGGCTTGGAGGGAATATGAAAAGAAGCGATATCCTGGTAGAACCTTCGGAATTATTGAGTAGTATTGGGGATCCCAAATTAAAGATTTTTGATGCAACGTATTTTATGGGGCGGCCTGATAGTGAGCCGACAGCCTATGACCAATATTTATTGGGCCATATCCCGTCTGCAGGTTTTTGGGATCACCAGTTATTTTCAGATAAAAAGAGTAAATACCCGTTCACCCTGTTAGACGATGAGTTATTAGAAGAGCAAATCGGCCGTGTAGGTATTGATAATACAAGCGCTGTGGTTGTTTATTCAGCTGCGGGAATACCTTGGGCTACTAGAGCTTGGTGGGTGCTGCGTTATGCGGGGCTGAGTAATGTTCGCGTTCTTAATGGTGGTTTAGCAGCTTGGCAGGCCGCAGGTGGGGAATTAGAGCAAGGCGAAGTAAGCTATACTCCAGCACGTTTTACGCTTAAGCCACGTAAGGCCATGTTTGCGGGTAAACATGATGTAAAAGCTGCTATAGATCGCGGTGAAGTTTGCACACTTAACAGCTTGCCTTACGAGGCTTATTCCAAAGAGCATATCAAAGGTTCCAGTCACTCATCGATTACGGCTATATTGAAAGCCGGAGAGGGGTATTTATCGTGTGATAATATAGCCTCTGCGTTGTCAGACCATTTGAATAAGCAAGAGGTGATTTGTTACTGCGGCGGTGGTATAGCAGCAACGGCAAATGCGGTAGGATGCTTACTGGCTGGTCACGAAAATGTCCGAGTGTATGATGGATCGATGTCTGAGTGGAGTGGTGAGAATTTACCTGTCGGTCCATAACTAGAATGTGGTTGGGCTAAATTTGCCCTAGTGCGTTTACGGGCAAAAATTCAATGGGTTTATTTAACAAAGAGAGCAATTATGAAGACTAAATTAGCAATAAATACGCTGAAGACGGCTACTGCAACCTTAACTGTCGCGTTGTTATTGGGTGGTTCGACGGGAACGCTCGCCGACAAACCTGAATGGACTGGAAAAGGTAAGCCAAGCGACGAACAAAAGATGATGCATAAAGACGCTATGACGGCGAAAGGTGATCCAAACGACCGAATGGATGATATGGATCAAGAAAAATATAAGGACAAAGCTAAAACTAAAGAAAAAATGGAGAAGCATGAGAAGGAAATGTCCAAGTCTCATGAAAAAATGGAAGAGCATTTAGGCGAAGGCAAAGAATCTGCGATGGAAAAACAGCGCGAGATGAAGTCTGAGCAAGAACAAAAGGAACTGGGTAAGGGCAGTGAAAAGGGACAAGAGTCTCGCGAGACCAGCAAGAAATGGTGGCGTTTCTGGGACTAATAATACATTCTCATAACGTTTCAATGAGATTGTCAGGTTTGAAGGAAGGGGCGCTAAGCGCCCCTTTTTTGTAAGGGCTGTAGTTGTCGATTTGATTAGTGTATAGCGCTAATCATTTTGCTAAAACCTAACCCGTGTAGCGGCTTTTTAATGTGTCAAATACGGCGCGTACCCCAAATGTTTCCCCGCCAATCGGGCGACCCGGTAATTTGCGGTTATTCCAGGCCATAATATCAAAGTGTGCCCAAGTGGTTGTTGGCTCTACAAACGCCTGTAAATAGAGCGCTGCGGTAATGGCGCCACCAAATGGGCTTGCTGCACAATTCATTAAGTCAGCAATATCACTTTTAATCATGTCCCTGTATGGCTCGTGCAGTGGCAATTCCCACACCAAGTCGCCACTGTTAACACCTCCACTTTTTAATTCTGCTGAAAAATCCGGGTTGTTGCAGAAGAATGCAGGTAGTTCAGTGCCTACTGCGACTCTGGCCGCGCCAGTCAGCGTTGCGAAATCAATAATTAGTTCGGGGTTATCTGCTTGTGCTTCGGCTAATGCATCGCAAAGCACTAAGCGTCCCTCAGCGTCGGTATTGTCTATTTCTACAGTGAGTCCTTTGCGTGTTTTAATGACGTCTCCGGGTCTAAAACTGTTTCCGGACACTGCATTTTCAACTGCGGGAATCAACACACGCAAACGCACCGGTAGTTCATTGCTCATAATTAAGCGCGCTAAACCCAAAACGTGGGCGGCACCGCCCATGTCTTTTTTCATATAACGCATACCCGCAGATGGTTTGATATCTAAACCACCACTGTCAAAACATACGCCTTTGCCGACTAAGGTCACTTTAGGATGATTTTCGTTGCCCCATGATAAATCTATTAACCGTGGGGCGTGTTCACTAGCCCGCCCGACCATGTGTACCGTCGGGTAGTTTTCCGCAAGCAGTTCGTCGCCAATGATTTGTGTTACTTGTGCACCAAATTGCTGGCCGAGGGCTTCAGTGACGTTTGCTAAATGTTGCGGCATCATATCCGCAGCGGGGGTGTTGACGAGATCCCGTACTAAAGCAATAGCAGCGACCGTGCTATTGGATTTTTCCGCTAGCTCTGCTTCGTTAACGACAAGTTGGGCCAATTTGCGTTCATCATTTTTGTAGCGGGTAAAACGATAGCTGCCGACCCCCCAGCTAAAAGCAATACGTTCAGTAAGTGCTTTATCTGCTTCTTGGAGTTTGTATTGCCCCGCGGGTAACTGTGTCGGCAAGTCGCCACAAATAAACGGATCGTTAATTTTGCTTGTGCTATATAACACTGCTTCAATTTTACCGTTGTTGCCAGGTAATAAAGATAGGCCCTCACCTTTGTACTGTGTGTCGCTAAGCCAGGCTTGAATATTGTCTGATTGCTGATCTAGCCAGCTGTTGTAGCTGTCTTTCTCAATAACAAAAAGTGGTGTTCCTTCTTGGCCGGACAAAATTACATCTGTCATAAATTGATTAACCTTGTGATTTGAGCGGTAACATTAAGTGAGTGTTGCCAATGATTTAACATTTTTGGACACGGCGATTGAGGTTCTTTTCCATAATGATATGTGTAGAAATTTCTTCGACAGAAATTGCGGTTGTATCAATGCAAGGTATGCCCCATTTGCGGTAAAGGAATTCCGTTTCTCTTATTTCCCATTCGCATTGTTTTAGGCTTGCATAGCGTGAATCTGCACGGCGTTCCTGGCGAATTTTCGCAAGGCGATTAGGGGCAATCGTCAGTCCAAACAATTTTTCCTTATATTGCAGCAGTTTTTGTGGCAATACGCCTTTATTTAAGTCTTCTTCTGTTAACGGCCAGTTTGCCGCCATGATTCCATATTGCATGGCGATGTAAAGACAGGTGGGTGTTTTTGCACTGCGCGAAACACCAATGAGGATAACATCGGCTTCTTCGTAATACGTGGGGTGTACCCCGTCGTCAGTATCCAGTGCATAGTTTACTGCATTCATGCGCTGTAATGCGCGATCTTCACTTGGGTTGTCGTGTGATTGACCGGTTTGGTAGGAAGACGCAGCGCCGAGTTCTTTTTCCAACGAAGGTAGGAATGTACCAATAATATCAACCAGAAACCCACTGGAACTGGCAATTTTTGTTCTAATCTCCAGGTTCATAATCGTGTCAAAAATAAGCGGTCGTTCACCGGTTTCTGCTGCTGCCTGATTAATTTGCGCAACAGCTTTTTCTGCCTTTTCCAGTGTGTCGGTGTAGGGTAAAAACACTTTGCGAAATTCAGTGGTTTTAAATAACGGGAGCAGGGCATTGCCAAGCGTCTCTGAGGTGATGCCGGTACTGTCAGAAATATAAAATGCATAGCGTAGAGGCATGAGTATCGGTTCCATAGGGCTACTATTGTTTGAGCCATTATGGCAATGAATGGGGGCTGGCAACAACCAGGGGGCTAAAATTAATCTGTGATTATGATTCTGTTGAAGAAAAAAAACACCGCCAAAAGGCGGTGTTTTTAGTGTAGAACTATTTTCAGCCTTAGCCTGATTTAGAACTTATAGCCTACGGTTACACCGTATTGACGTGGCGGCAGGTAAGTCCCGGTTATCGTGCGGCTAGTGGAGATAGCAAAGGCGCCAGACAATACCATTTCGTCAGTCAGGTTCTTACCCCAGAAGTTTACAGTCGTGCGTTCGTCAGCAGAGGTGTAGAGCACGTTCGCATCCAAGATTCCGTAGGCACCTGTGCCCATGACTGGATTGTTAAACTCGGTATAGAACTGTTCACCTTTTCTAGCGTAGTTGCCAGCGAAAGTCAGAGTTGCACCCGTTTCCAAGGGTAAGTCGTAAGCCGCATGCACATTGTAGGTCCATTCGGGTGTGTTACGAGGCGTGTTGCCGTCGAGGCTTGTGGTTGAAACGCTGCCACTAGCTGCACCAAATAGATCTTCGTTGAGTGGGTCTAGAGACTCGAATTCATCGAATTTAATATCGTAAAACGTTGCGTTCATATCCAGTGTTAAGCGATCTGTGGCTGCCCACTTGGTTTCAATCTCAATACCTTTACCGTCAGTTTTCGCAGCGTTTTCTAATTTCGCTGAAAAGAATGGAGGCACCGGGATTGGGAAGGTTCTGTCAAACTGCGCGTCATCTACTTTGTAGATAAATGCTGCGATGTTGAGTTGAAGTGAGTTGTCGAGAAACTGGCCTTTCATACCGATTTCCAGGTTGTCGATAGTTTCTGGGTCGACAAGAGAAGGGCTTCTTTCCCCAAGGTTGGCTGTACCGCTTTTAAAACCTTCTGAATAAGTGGCGAAGAATAGGGTATCGCCCTCAGTTCGGTATTCTACGCCAATTTCTGGTGTGAAATCCGAATAGGTTTTACTGGTGTTTTTGACTGGATCAAAGATTGCTGCAGGTGCTGGTGGTGGTGCTACACCGAAGAGGTTTTCAACTTCCCGCTTCTCATGCGAGTAGCGAGCCCCCAGTTTGATGGCAAATTGGTCAGTGAGGTCATAAGTCATGTTACCAAACGCGGCGTAAGCGGATACGTCCATATTGGCTAAAACATAAACGCGTGCTTTGTCTTGGGCATTAATGGGATCCCGACCGATAATGACGCCACTGTCTATCGACTCGTCAAAATAGTACAGACCTGCCACGCCGCGCCAGTTGTCAGCATTAAAAATGAACTGAACTTCTTCAGATACTTGCTCTGTATCGATCGTTTGCAGCTGAGTCGTTGACGTGGGTGAAGGTGGCAGGGTGCCATTAACCGTGTCAGATACATCGAAATCTTGAAGCAACTCATTAGAAAATTCGCGCCAGTTAGTGATGGATTTGATACTTAACAACTCACTGACGTCAATATTTAGTGTGTTTGTAACAGAAGTGGTATCCAGCTTTGCGGTAGGAACAAAGTCACCGCCAGCGTTACGGGAGTTTGGATATACGTCAGGTAAACCTATTGCCTGTAATCCCGGGTTGGTAGTATCTGGAAAAGACGCTCGAATAAACTTCACTGCCCGTGAATTCTCATCTTCTTCGTAGTATTCGGCAGCTAGCAGGTTGTCAGCTTTGTCACTAATCAAGAAGTGCAGTTGGCCACGAACCCCTTGTTTGTCTGCGTCATCAATATCTTTGCCTGTGCCAGTATGGATGCCAAACCCTTCACGTTTTTGCACGCGTGCAGCTATACGACCCAGAACCTTTTCTGTTAATGGGCCACTGATAGCGCCCTCGCCAATGTAGTTTAGGTCAGGTCCGCCCACGGTAACATTGGTGTAGCCTTCAAATTCTTCGGTAGGTTTGGCCGTAATCAAATTAATGGAGCCGCCGGTTGCATTTCGACCATAAAGAGTACCCTGTGGACCGCGCAATACTTCTACACGCTCTAAATCATAGAGTGAGGTGAACTGGGCCGCAGCTTGCGAAATAACAGCGCCGTCTACGTGCAGCGCAACAGAGGGGTCGATGCCAGCAAATGAACTGCTCATGCCGACGCCACGCACAAAAATTTTGGCGAAGTTAAAATCATTACCAAAGGTTAGACCGGGCAGCATGACTTGCAGATCTTCAATATTATTGATTTGTGACTCAGTCAATTGCTGGCCGCCAAAAGCAGTTACAGCGGCACTGACATCCTGGAGGCTTTGTTCGCGCTTCTGTGCGGTGACGACCACTTCTTCCAGTTCTGCAGCAGAGCTCAGCATCGGTGCGAGCGCTGTTGCGGCTATAGAGGCGATAATGGGTTTTAGGCTATTTCTTTTCATCTTGGCGTTCCTTGATTCTATATTATAGTTAGATATTGGATTCATAGGTACAGCAGGATAGTCTTTTCCATGGGTTTTTTGATCGTTTATTGATCTTTTTTTATTTTTTTGGATCCACTTTCCCGCTGCTAGTCTAGTTCAGGCATTTATGTCGGTCAATTAAAAGTGTAGCGCGAAGAGGGCGGGACTCGCATGATTTACATCCTGTAATGCAATGATTTTTGGTGACGCAGATTTATTTATAGTATCGACTATGACTATAGCTTGAATTTTGACTATGGGTGATAAATCTGCCTCTGTCAGGCGGGGTTTAGGGTAATTTTCGTGTAACTGTAATTAAATTCAACGGTTTTAACCGGGATATAGCTTAACCCGAGTTTCTATTTGTGCCATGAATGCTAAGTATTGCCGTGTTTAGCTGGCGCAGCCTTTGATTGCTAGTGGCAATGAATTATTATCCGGGCCTTATCGATACAACCACTTGAGGATTCGACGTGACAGTACAAACTCTTCCTTTTGAACAGCTAGGTATGAACGATGTAGAACAGGTCGGCGGCAAAAATGCGTCTCTGGGTGAAATGATCAGCAACCTAGCCAATTTGGGGGTGTCTGTACCCACTGGTTTCGCTACGACGGCAGATGCTTTTCGAACTTTCTTAAGCCAGAGTGGAATTGACGCGCGCATTCACGATCTGCTGGACGAGTTAGATATTGAAGATGTTAATGCATTAGCTGAAGCGGGTAAAAAGATCCGTGAGTGGGTTATCGAAACACCTTTTACGCCCGCTTTAGAACAGGCGATTCGCGACGGTTATACAGCGTTGTGTGGTGATTTGGATGATATTTCCGTTGCTGTACGTTCTTCGGCGACGGCAGAAGACTTGCCCGATGCATCATTCGCTGGTCAGCAGGAAACCTTTCTGAATATTCGCGGTGTGGAAAATGTTCTGCACTCAGTCAAAGAAGTTTTTGCTTCACTGTTCAACGATCGCGCCATTTCCTACCGTGTACATCAGGGTTTTGATCACCGTGAAGTGGCCTTGTCTGCGGGTATTCAGCGCATGGTGCGCAGTGAAACCGGAGCCGCGGGTGTGATGTTCACCATGGATACGGAATCTGGCCATAACGACATGGTCTTTATTACCTCATCCTACGGTTTGGGTGAAATGGTAGTACAGGGTGCGGTAAACCCAGACGAGTTCTACGTACACAAACCCACATTGGCGCAAGGCTATAACAGTGTTATTCGCCGCAAGCTCGGCAGTAAGCGTGAAAAAATGGTTTATGGTGCCGAAGCCAGTGCCGGTAAATCCGTGCAGGTGGTGGCGGTGGATGACGCTGAGCAAAGCCAATATTCTTTGACGGATGCCGATGTGGTAGCGCTGGCCAAGCAAGCCGTGATTATTGAGAAGCACTACGGCCGCCCCATGGATATTGAATGGGGTAAAGATGGTGACGATCAGAAACTCTATATTTTACAGGCGCGACCAGAAACGGTACGCAGTCAAATGTCAGCCACCAGTATGGAACGTTATGTTCTGAAAGGTCAGTCGGAAGTATTGGCCGAGGGCCGATCGATCGGTCATAAAATTGGTGCAGGTACCGTGCGTGTTGTGTCGGGTTTGGAAGAAATGGATCAGGTGCAAAATGGCGATGTACTGGTTACCGATATGACCGACCCGGACTGGGAGCCGGTGATGAAGCGCTGTTCTGCCATTGTGACCAATCGCGGTGGTCGTACTTGCCACGCGGCGATTATTGCCCGCGAACTGGGTATTCCCGCCGTAGTGGGCTGTGGTGATGCCACTTTGCGTTTGCAGAATGGTGCGCAAGCAACGGTAAGTTGTGCCGAGGGTGATACGGGTAATATCTATGCCGGTATTCTCGACTTTGATGTGATTACCAGCGATGTGTCGGAAATGCCGGCATTGAATATCGACGTAATGATGAATGTGGCTAACCCTGATCGTGCGATGAGTTTTGCTCAGTTGCCCAATAAAGGCGTAGGCCTTGCACGTTTGGAATTTATTATTAACCGCGAAATTGGTATTCACCCGAAAGCGCTGATGAACTATGACCAGCAGGATGCAGACACTAAAGCGACTATCGATCGTATGACGGCTGGCTATGCGTCTCCAGTTGATTTTTATGTAGAAAAAATTGTTGAAGGTGTCGCCACTATCGCTGCTTCTTTCTACCCGAATAAAGTGATTGTGCGCTTGTCAGACTTTAAGTCCAACGAATACGCGAATCTGGTGGGGGGGCGTCAGTACGAACCGGAAGAAGAAAATCCAATGATTGGTTTCCGTGGCGCTTCGCGATATATCGCGGATAGTTTCCGTCCGTGTTTTGACCTTGAATGTAAAGCCATGCACAAAGTGCGTGAGCAGTTGGGTCTGAAAAATGTTTGGCTGATGATTCCGTTTGTGCGGACGGTCAGTGAGGCCCAGCGTGTATCAGAAATTCTTGCTGAAAATGGCTTGGTTCGTGGGGAAGATGGCCTAAAAATTATTATGATGTGCGAATTGCCGTCGAATGCGGTGCTGGCAGAAGAGTTTTTAGAGTATTTTGATGGATTCTCTATCGGCTCAAACGACATGACGCAGCTGACTTTAGGTTTGGATCGCGATTCGGGTCTCGTTGCGCATTTATTCGATGAGCGCAATGCTGCTGTGAAGAAAATGTTGAGTATGGCGATTGAAGCCTGCCGCAAGCAAGGCAAGTATGTCGGTATTTGCGGGCAGGGCCCGTCCGATCATCCTGATTTGGCGCGTTGGTTGATGGAACAGGGTATTAGCAGTGTTTCTCTGACGCCGGATACGGTACAGGAAACCTGGATGTTTCTGGCGGAAAACCAGTAAGTTTGCTGAATTCACCAAAACTGCTTAACAAAAAACAGGAACCTCAGGGTTCCTGTTTTTTGTTAAGACTATGATTTACTTGGGTGACACAAATTAAATTGAGATCTTAACAAGGTAGGCGTAGTTTCGTGCCGTGGAAAATTTAAAAGAAACCACACAGCACAAGGTAACGATGAGGTGGTGGCAGACGCACCGTTCTCGAAAATGAATACCACGCTGGGCAGTTGAAATAGCTGAACAGATCTGAGGCTAAGCCATTGTATAAATTCCTTATCGTTCCGTACGAAAGCCGATTAATGAAAGTTAATCGGCTTTTTTAATGAGCGGTCTATCGTTCGCAACTGTATCAACCTCAAAACCAATGAAATCCAGCGTGCCTAATTATAGCTATTAGGCCGATCTATTTTATTAATTTAAACTATTTGTCGTGATGGCCAACAATGTTTCTCCGTTAGCACCTCAATTTAATTTGTTTAATACAGGGAAATCATCATGTTAATAAAAAAACTGCCACTAGCCGCAGCGATCGCAGTCAGCCTTTCATCTCTGCAGGCGTTCGCCGGTTCCGACATAAAATCAAACCAGTTTTGGTGGCCTGAGCAGCTAAATCTCAGTCAATTACGTGCCCACAACCCGGAATCTAGCCCTATGGGAGAGGGGTTTAACTATGCAAAAGCGTTTGAAAGCCTCGACTTACAGGCGGTCAAAAATGACATTGAGCTAGTATTAACCGATTCTCAAGACTGGTGGCCTGCAGACTACGGCACCTATGCGCCATTTTTTATCCGTATGGCCTGGCATGCTGCAGGTACTTACCGAGTTAATGATGGTCGCGGAGGGGCCGGTGGCGGACAGCAACGCTTTAACCCGTTAAATAGCTGGCCAGATAATGCCAACCTCGACAAAGCCCGACGCTTGTTATGGCCGGTAAAACAAAAGTACGGGCGCAATATATCCTGGGCAGACTTGATCGCGCTAACAGGTAACGTAGCGTTAGAGTCTATGGGCTTTAAAACCTTTGGTTTTGCTGGCGGCCGTGAAGATGATTGGGAACCCGATCTTGTTTATTGGGGCCCGGAAAGAAAAATGCTGACAGATGAGCGGCGCGACAAAAAGGGTAAACTCAAAGGACCTTTGGCAGCAGTAGAAATGGGACTTATCTACGTTAATCCAGAAGGACCGCATGGTAAGCCTGATCCCATCGCTGCGGCTGCAGACATTCGCATGTCATTCGGTCGAATGGCAATGAATGATGAAGAAATTGTTGCGTTAATTGCTGGTGGCCATACTTTTGGTAAAGCACACGGTGCAAAGCCTGCAGATTGTTTAGGCGCAGAGCCAGCTGCCGCCGGTATCGAGCAGCAGGGTTTGGGCTGGAAAAACAAATGCGGCAAGGGCAACGCAGAAGATACGATTACCAGTGGACTAGAAGGCGCCTGGACGGTATCCCCCACTCAGTGGACAACGAATTATCTGCAAAATTTATTTAACTTCAATTGGGTAAAAACCAAAAGCCCTGCCGGTGCGACACAGTGGATACCAGACTCGGACGCAGCTGCGAACCTGGTGCCCGATGCACATGATTCCAGCAAACGGCATGCTCCCATCATGTTTACAACGGATATCGCTCTTAGGGAAGACCCGGAGTTTCGAAAAATTGCGCAACGTTTTCTTAACAATCCTGAGCAATTTGAACTCGCGTTTGCCAAAGCATGGTTTAAATTAAATCACCGCGACATGGGGCCACGCGCACGCTACTTAGGTGACGAAGTCCCGCAAGAAGTCTTGGCTTGGCAAGATCCAATTCCTGCAGTTAATCATAAACTGGTTAACAATGGAGACGTTAAAAAACTGAAAAAGGCAATTTTGGACTCAGGTTTAACTGGCCCTGAATTGGTTAGAACTGCATGGGCGTCAGCAGCCAGTTATCGTGATACCGATATGCGTGGGGGTGCAAATGGTGCGCGCATTCGTTTGGCACCACAAAAAGATTGGGCAGCTAACAACCCCGATGAATTGACTAAAGTGCTAGCGAAGTTAGAAGCGATCCAGCAGCGTTTCAATGCCAAATCCGGGAAAACTAAAATCTCGTTAGCTGATCTCATTGTGCTGGGTGGCGCAACGGCGATTGAAGAAGCGGCAAAAGCTGCGGGTCAAAAAATCTCCGTTCCGTTTAAGCCTGGCCGTATGGATGCCAGTCAGGAAATGACGGATGTGAAATCATTTGCTGTTCTGGAGCCGACTGCCGACGCATTCCGAAATTATTACGGCGACGACAATGATCAGTCACCCGCAGAAATGCTGGTTGAGCGGGCTGACTTGCTGAACTTAACCGTACCGGAAATGACTGTGCTAATAGGGGGAATGCGCGCGTTGAATGCGAACACGAAACAATCCTCGGTGGGCGTGTTAACCCAGCAGCCCGGTAAGCTAACAAATGACTTCTTTGTCAATCTGCTGGATATGTCTACCGTTTGGAGTAAAGCTTCAGACGATGGTATTTATGAAGGCCGAGATCGTAAATCGGGCAAACTTAAATGGACCGCTAGTCCTGTGGATCTGATCTTTGGTTCTAATACAGAACTGAGAGCGATTGCGGAAGTGTACGCAGCAAACGATGCGAAGAATAAGTTTACCGAGGATTTCATTGCAGCGTGGACAAAAGTTATGACTAATGACCGCTTTGATCTCAAATAATGTTACTGCCAGGCAACTTTGCTATTCGGTTGCGCTGGTTTAAATAGATAGCAAACGTATAAAACAGGAGCCTTAAGGTTCCTGTTTTTATAGTTAGTTTATAGTAAAAGCAATCGCAAGCTTGCGGGTTATCCGGCGGTTGCAAATACTGCATTCGATTATTCTGAACACAATTGTTGTTTGCAGTAAGTTCGAGGTTATATTGGATGAAGCAGGCTTGCGCAGTTAGATGTTTAGGAGTTGCCATATGCCGGCGATAATTAAAAAAGCACCACTGACTTTTGCAAAGACAATGCCGTTCGAGATCGTTTTTTCAGCGAGTACAAAAATGGCAATCAGTAATACAGCTAATAAATTCATCACGCCAGTCACAAAGAGTACCAACATTAGTAACCAGCAGCAGCCTGCGCAATAGCTCCCATGTTGTAGCCCCATTTTGAATGCCCCCATGTGGCCTTCGCGCCAATGTGCCATTAAAAATGTAAGCGGTGAACGGCAGTTAGTTAGGCAGAACTCTTTTAACTGACTCCATTGAAATACGCCTGCACATATCAAAATACTGCCTGAGAGCAACGGGTAATTAACGGCCATAGCGGCACTAATTAGCGCTTGGCTATGCAATAACCATTGGAGTAGGGTTGCTGCTAAAGAATAGAGTGTCCATATCACGATATAGCCCGCTACAAACAAGTAGGTTGGCACCGTCCGGTGTTGTGGACGTCGGCTATTAACCAGTTGAAATGTGAGTATCATTGGGGTTGCTGATGGCAGCATCATGGCGATCATCATAATGACCCACATGACGAACAGCATAAACACATCAAATGCAGTCCAAGGCATGGCCATATTCATGCCTGACATGCCTGACATGTCGGCAGCTAATTTCAGCAAATAGCCCCACGCAAGGCCCACCAAAACAGCGGTGGCGGCAATGAGGCTGATACGTTCTCGTGAAATGACCACGGATTTTTTAAGCTGCTCGGTTTGACCAGTCAAAGTCGTAGAGAATCCAATTTGAGTTTTCCGCAGCAATACTAATGCCATCGGCACTTGCTTTATGGGTTCCTTCCCCGCAGGCTCCCCGAGTCCAGATGAAACCCGTTGGTAATTCTACAAAAGCTTCGTGCTCTTCACCGGTAACCGGATTTTTGAGGCTGGACCCTTGCGCATCGGCAATGCCTTCTGCAATAAATCGCGAATTCAGGCCTGTGCCTTCTATAGTGATTTTGGTCTTTTGCAGACCGACGACTTCAAATGTCGGGCCAAGCACTTCCCAGGGCATTCCACCTAAACCGCCGCTGAAAACTTGTGCTAAAGCGCCTATTTGCTCGTCGGTGGTGGAGGGCTCGACAATAAAAACGCATTTGCCATTGCCTTCATGAATGGCTTTGGGCCAGTCGATAATAGCTGCACACTTGAGTCCATCGAGGTTTACCTCGCCCATATGGCCGCTGTGTATTTCTAGTCCAACGAGGGCCTTGCAGCTACCGTCGTCAGAATTCGGAAAACCGCCAAAGTTGCATCCGCAGCCTAAATCGCAGTTGCAGAATTCATAGCCCTTACCGTTGATGGCCCACTCTATTGTATTTGTCATGGCTTATCCTCCGCAGGAGTTAGAATAATAATTATGGACCTACTGGAGAATTGGTCAAGTATTGAACAGACGTGAATGATGCTGCTTGGTTTGGCTGCCACATCACGTTAAGTCTTGCGGAATTGAAATACGACTGGGAAGTGAGAAGGAAAAAAGAGAACGGAGATTAAATAAACGCTTCTCTATAAGAGTTAATAACTTAAGCGAGGCTTTGTATTTGAACTTGTGTTGAGCTAGACCAGCGGCCTATTTGGCCGCCGGTCTATATTAGTGTTGATCTGCTACCAAAGTATTAGCCCCAGACTTCCTCGGCTGTTTCAACGACCAAACGCAGTTTTGCGCGCTGATCTTCCATGGCGATATCATTGCCGTGGACTGTGCTGGAAAATCCACATTGTGGGGACAAGCATAGTTGCTCCAATGGCGCATATTGAGCCGCTTCTTCGATACGACGTTTCAAGTCATCTTTATTTTCCATCGCACCGAATTTACTGGTTACCAAACCGAGTACGACAAATTTATTCTTAGATAAGAAGCGTAATGGGCGGAAATCACCGGAGCGATCATCGTCGTATTCCATAAAGTAAGCATCGATATTCATTTCTGAGAGCAGTGCCTCTGCTACCGGCTCGTAGTTACCTTCTGCGGCATAGGTACTTTTGAAGTTCCCGCGGCACAAATGCATGGCGAGAATCATACCTTCAGGCTTGTGTTCAACGACTTTATTGATAAATTGTGCATAGCGATGTGGCAACTCGTTAGGGTCATCGCCACGGCTACGTGCAGCTTCGCGCATTTTTTCATCACATAAGTAGGCGAGATTGGTATCGTCCATTTGTACGTAGTTACAACCAGCTTCGGCGAGTGACTTGAGCTCATCACCATAGGCTTTGGCAACATCGTCATAAAAATCCGGGTCAAGATTGGGGTAAGCGGTGCTGTCGATGCCGGCGCGGCCACCGCGAAAATGTAGCATGGTTGGTGAAGGAATAGTCACCTTAGGCGACAGGTTGCTTCCTAACGCATCGGTCTGGCTTTTTAGAAATTGGAAGTCAGCCAGTTGGATATTTTTTGCATGCCGAACTTTATCGATGACCTTAATGACGGGCGGTGCCAATTTTTTACTGCCATCGGCGCTTTCTTTTGTTACTGGGATGTCAGTTTCAACACCGCCCAGTTGTTCGAGAAAATCGACATGAAAATAGGTTCGTCGGAATTCGCCGTCGGTAATGGATTGTAGTCCCACGTCCACCTGCATTTTAACCACTTCGGCAATGGCCTTGTCTTCTACTTCGCGCAATTGTGCTGGACTTATTTCACCACGGGCAAATTTATCACGAGCTTCAAGTAAGTATCTGGGTCGCAAGAAGCTACCCACTTGATCGGCACGGAAGGGTGGTTTTTGTCGCAATGTCATGTATTTCTCCTAAGGTAAACAAGCAGCCTTAAGGCTGCGCTCACTAAATGGGGATGATTTTAAAAGGGGTGGCGAGTCTTCTCTTTGGAAAGCAGCACTGATAGGCCGTTTCTAGGCAAGAATTCGCTGTAGGATACCTTGATAAATCAAGCTTAATTTATCCAGGTCATCAGCTTTCACACATTCATCGACTTTGTGAATGGTGGCGTTTACGGGGCCAAGTTCCACAACCTGGGCACCTGTCGGCGCAATAAAACGACCATCGGAGGTCCCGCCGGCTGTGGACAATTCGCTCTCTGTACCCGTTACCGTGCGAATACTGTCAAGCATGGCATCGACAAGATTACCGCGTTCAGTTAAAAACGGTAAACCGCTAAGTGCCCAGTTAATCTGGTAGTCGAGTTCGTGCTTGTTAAGTATGGTTTCAACTCTTTGGCGAATGTCCGCTTCGGTTAACTCGGTGGAAAAACGGAAATTGAAAACTACCGTCAGGCTTCCTGGGATAACATTGGTGGCGCCAGTGCCACTGTTGATATTGGAAATCTGAAATGTTGTGGCGGGGAAGTAATCATTACCTTTGTCCCATTCTTCCGCGGCTAATTCTGCTAATGCCGGTGCAGCAAGATGAATAGGGTTTTTGGCAAGATGAGGGTAGGCGACGTGGCCTTGGACACCATTAACGGTGAGAGTACAACCGAGTGAACCACGGCGGCCATTTTTAATCACATCGCCTACTAGGTTGGTTGATGACGGCTCGCCAACCAGGCACCAATTGATTTTTTCGTTCTTTGCTTCCAGCCATTCAACGACTTTAACAGTGCCATTGTGAGCTGGACCTTCTTCGTCGCTGGTAATCAGAAATGCAATGCGTCCTGGATGCTCGGGGTTTGCGGCAACAAAGTTTTCACAGGCTGTGACCATCGCAGCCAGACTGCCTTTCATATCCGCAGCACCACGACCGTAAAGGTAGCCGTCGCTAAACGTGGGTTTAAAGGGCGGAAATTTCCAGTCGTCTGGATTACCCGTCGGTACCACATCGGTATGGCCGGCAAATGCGAATAACGGACCACTCGCTCCGCGGACAGCCCAGAAATTCTCTACCAGATCGGCACCTTCGCCCCAACACAGCTTTTCCACATTAAAGCCTATTGCTTGCAGTCGCTCAATCATAAGCGCTTGGCAACCCGCATCGTCGGGTGTCACTGATTGGCGTTCAATAAGGTCTGCGGCAAGTTGTAGCGTAGGGGATAGCTCTGTCATGGTCGTTGATTCTATATAGTAAAAATAAAACGGCTTTAACGCTGAAAAATGTAGCGCTAAAGCCGCTATGAAAACCGCACGTAAACTTAGTTGTTTGAGTGCAACTCTTCGTTTAGCTGAATCGCGGTTTTATTTGTTAGGCATTCTACTGTGCCGGTTAACGAGTTGCGGCGAAATAGAAGATCGGACTTTCCGGCCAGTTCGCGTGCTTTGATCACTTCTGCTTCGTTGCCGTCTGCGTCAAACAGCTTCACTCTTGTTCCTGCGGTAATATAGAGCCCGGCTTCAACCGTGCAGCGGTCACCCAGCGGAATCCCGATGCCCGCATTTGCGCCAATCAGGGACTCTTTGCCAACGGAGATAACCATGTTCCCGCCACCAGATAGTGTGCCCATGGTGGAACAGCCGCCGCCAAGGTCTGAACCTGCGCCGACGAAAACACCGGCAGCAATTCGGCCTTCGATCATGCCTGGGCCTTCAGTACCGGCATTAAAATTAACAAAACCCTCGTGCATAACTGTAGTACCTTCACCCAGGTAAGCGCCCAAGCGGACGCGGGCCGTGTGGGCAATACGAACACCTGCTGGCACTACATAATTCGTCATTTTCGGGAATTTATCGACACAATCAACGCTGAGCAGACCACCGTTTAAACGCGCTTGTAGCTGGCGTTCTGGCAGTTCGGCCATGTCAATAGCGCCTTCGCTTGTCCAAGCAACGTTTGGTAACGCACCAAACAATCCGTCGAGTTTTAACCCATGGGGTTTTACCAAGCGGTGCGACAACAAGTGGAGCTTTAAGTAGCCTTCGGGTACTGAAGATGGCGCAGTATCTTCGCTCAACAGAGTGGCCACCAGCGGTCGTTTGCTGTCAGAGAATGTGCCAACTATCGTTGCTTGTTCTGTCTCACCAGCTTCTTTTAGTGCTGCTGCGAGTGCGGCAACTTTATTGGCATCCAAACTAATTGCCCGGTTGCCGCCAGTAAAATTCAACACACTACTAACTGCCGATACAAACGCTTCGGTTGGGTTTAATAGTGGGGCTGGGTAGAAAACTTCCAGCCATTCGCCTTTTTTATTTTGGGTGCCAACACCAAAGCCGGCGCTATAAAGAGTGCTCATGGTAAATCCTGTTTAATTGTAAAGTTACGTGCTGTTCGAAGTCATTAAGCATTGCGATTGCGCTACTGTGGCGACAATAGTGAAGCATAATTGTCGGGTTTAAAGCCCAGAACTTTGCCTTTGCCATAGTCCATTAGTGGTCGTTTGATCAACGTTGGGCTGGCCAGAATGGCTGCAACGGCAGAGGTGTTATTCAGCTGGCTACGCGTTTGCTCATCAAGCTCTTTCCAACTGGTACTGCGTTTGTTGATGAGTGTTTCCCAACCAAACTCACCTAGCCATTGTTTTACCTGTTCCGCAGTTAAACCATCTTCTCTAAAGTCGTGAAAACGATAGGGATGATTGTGGGTTTCAAGCCACTGTCTGGCTTTTTTGATTGTGTCGCAATTTTTTATGCCGTAGAGGGTAATCACTGGTAGTCCTGCAATGGGTTAAAACCCTTCAAAGATTAGGGATTAATACCCCTGGTTAATAATGGGTGCCAATAAATAAGGGGCGCTAGTCTACCAAAGGTTTGGCTGCGAAGCATGTCCGAAGGTGAATTTGCTGGCTGCCAGCATCGGTAAGTCTTACCAGGGCCCTATAGCTTATTTATTGAGGTTGTTATGAAAACCCTGATTCTGGTTCGTCTCTTGAAATCCAGTTGGCAGTATCCAGTGTTGCCTGATCGCGAAAGGCCGCTGGGTAAAAGGGGCCTGCGAGATGCGCCAATCATGGCGGCTCGTTTGGCAAGCCGTATAGCGATTGCTGGTTTGATACAATCAGCTGCCCGGCTGTGTGTGCTCGTGTTATAGCTAAGGCTATATGTTGCCTGCGGCAATGCCTCTTTAACTATTCCTGCGTCAATTAAGCTGGAGCGACTCTATACCTTTATCTCTGAAGCCGTTCCGGCATCGAGAGAGAGCCCCTGAGGCGCATAGCCGCGAACATAGACTCGGACCGAGTCTGGCGTAAAGAATGCACTTTATCTATTATTCTTGAGGAGTGTTTTGGTCTCTGTAATGCGGCTGTGCTAGAGTTCATAATCAAAATGGCATGCTAAAACCGGATAAAAACTCATGTTTGACGGGCTTAATCAAAAGTGACATACCTCATGTTTATTAATAGGGTTCGATGTGGGTTTTTGTACTTCTTGATGACGTTCCCTGCGTTGGCGTCGGCTGATTCTCTCGTCTTCGCTACCGGCGCTTGGATGCCTTATTTTAACAAAGTCGGGCATCAGCCATCTGGTTACGTTACTGAGTTGCTAACAAAGATTATGCTGGAGTCGGGTCATTCTATCATTCCTGTTAATTTTCCTTTTCAGCGTGCTATTCAAGGTATTTACGATGGCAGAGTTGATGTGCTTGCCGGGGTGCGAGAGGATGATATTGACTTCCAAAAAGTCATACCTGCCAATGAAGAAGTAGGAAGTAACGTATATGCTTTTTTCGTTAGAAAAGGCAGTTCCTGGATGTATACGGGTAGTCAATCATTGTCGAATATACGGCTTGGTTTAATTTCCGGTGAAGTTTATCCCGGTTTGGAGCTTTACCTCTCGTCGCCAGAAGCTAAGCAATATGCGCAATACCTCTCTGGAGATGATGGTTTTGACCGCAATATAAAAAAACTTATTGCTGGCAGAGTCGATGCCATTCTAGATAACGAAAATGCTATTAACTATTTTTCACACGAATTTAAAAACGGTAGTTACCTTGAAAATGCCGGGTACCTGAATGAGCCCGAAAAATTATATATCGTTTTTTCTAAAAAAAACCCTCACGCAGAAGAATATGCTCGGTTATTTAGTGAAGGTATAAAAAAAATGCGGGCTAATGGTCAGCTAGCCAGTATTTTGAGCCGTTATGGGGTAGAGGATTGGAAGTAGGGTTTAGGGGGGCAGCTTAGATCTCAAAAGCCAAATGCCTGGAAAAGGTGTTGCGACAGCTTCCAGTAGAACAGTCGGGTTGTATTGTTGTAGGTCATAACCCAGCTGTAACTGATTGTGCTAACGGGTTATTAAACAATGGTGGTGTCGGGCAACGCGTTATTGAGAATATTCCCGCTGCGGATATTGTAATACTGGCGTGCAATGTATTTGATTGGAGGGATGTTGATCAAGGGTGTTGGGCTATTGAATTTTGATTACCCTAAACAAGAATTGATCTAGGAAAACTTTGAAATAACCGGGGGTGGTTAGGGATAAAGAACGGCCTCATGCTTACGGCCGTTCTTATGATAAAAGTGCTAGATAGTTTTGTTGCTCACTAGAAAAATCCAGCCATAGCGTAAGCCGTTTTCTTAAACATTAAGTCATTAGCTTGTTCTAGTTTGAGATTCACTTTGTTCGCGGTAGTCACAATGCGCGTGCGGTACTCTTTGCGTGTACTTAGTTCACTGACGGTCTGGCGGCTCGAACCTGCGTCTGAAATTTTGGTATCTACCTGTGTATCTTTACGAACAATAGCACCATTGCTTGCCTGTTCTTTGATCTGGATATCGCAAACTAACATGTAGGTGACGTCTTTAACTAGCGCGCCTGAAATAAGCTCAGTTGCGCCGCCTAATATTCCACCAGCAACAGCACCATTATAGGGGCGAGAGTTATTGGAAATAGCACCAACAGCCGCCCCAGCCGCTATTGATCCACCCATATAGCCTTTATTCAGCGCTGCTTCTGCGGCCGAGGGGCTGGTTTTCTCCAGGTTTAAAACATAAGCCGTCATTTGAAATTGTGCTGCGTCTGGATCATCGATAATTTTGTAACCAGAGTCCAACTGAGTAAATTGGTCAGCTACAAATTGTTTAAAACTGGAACGATCGAATGCCATAACGCCGCTTTTAACATCTAAATAAATAGTTCGCTTTTCACGTTTGACCGGGTCGACAAAAATAGCGGTGCTGGTACGGGCTTGTACATCGAGATCCTTTTTAGACAGAGCAACCTGTGTTGCTGCACAACCGCCTAGTATGATCAGCAGACTAGCGAGCGAGCAGTAACGTAATACAGATTTGGTAAGGTAAGTCATGGGGTTTATCATCCTTGTTTTGTGTTGCGAGATTACGATTTGATTACGTATTGGTTACGCGTTGATTACCAGTAATAGCCGTAGTAGCTATGGTAATAGCGGCAATTTTGGTAAGCATTCCATGAATAGCCAATAATGTTGGCGCATGTGTAGCCGGGCTTCCAATAGGAAGGTGGTTCTTCAACGGGTTTGAGATCTTTAGCCATCGCGTCTTTAATAAAGGCGTCGATTTTGGCCTCATCCTCGACAGAAAATTCTTTGGTGATCACTTCCTGATTTAATTGCCTTTGCATGTCTGCAAGACTTTTGCTGTCAGTCTCTGCCAGTGCAAATGTTGTCGGAAGAAAGCAAAAAGTGAGGGTGAGAGTGAGTGTGCGTATATCCATATAATCTATTCCCTTTAACGTTTTATTTTTCGGCGGGATATTACAACGAACATTTGTAGCCTACCAACTGTGGGTGACAGATCTCTCCATAAGTGAGACTTTGGTCACAAAGTTTTTGTGCGGTCTGGGTTTTTGATGGGTGTTAAGTAATAGCGTTTGGGTTTTAAAGCTTTCGCTAAATTTCTTTCTGTAATCCTGTATTGGCGGGCAGCTGCTGAATTTGGGGCAAATGCACTAAAGGGCGCACAGTGAATCCCCATTTTGTTCGGCAGGTGTAGGCATATAAGCGGTCAAAGGGTTGAGAATAGGACTGTTATTGTTGTTTAGTCGCTCGCTTAGCTTTTAATGATCAAGCTTTTAGCGTGATTTTGGGATGTTTACGGTTGGGGTAGCAGGTGGAACATATCGGGCACGTTCGTCCATCACAACCACGAGCGCTACAATATTCCCGTCCATAATAAATAATTTGCAAGTGCAGAGCGTTCCACTTCTCCTTGGGGAAAAGTCGCTTTAAGTCTTTTTCAGTCTGCACCACATTTTTACCATTGGTAAGTCCCCAGCGTTGCGCCAACCGATGTATATGCGTATCGACCGCAAAGGCAGGCACGCCAAATGCTTGTGACATAACGACGCTTGCAGTTTTATGGCCAACACCAGGAAGGGTTTCCAAGGCCGCCATATCGGCTGGTACCTCACCGTTATATTGGTCCACCAACATTTGTGAAAGCGTGGCAATAGCTTTTGATTTTTGTGGAGACAAACCACAGGGCCGGATAATTTCACGTATCGCATCGGGCGTTTGTTTAGCCATGTCAAAAGGGTTGTCAGCCAGTTTCCATAATGCTGGGGTGACCTGATTAACGCGTTCATCGGTGCATTGCGCAGAAAGTAGTACCGCCACAAGTAAGGTGTAGGGATCCTTATGGTCAAGTGGGATTGGTGGGTTGGGGTAGAGCGTTTGCAATGTTTGCAATATGTATTCGACACGTTCTGCTTTGGATAGGTTTTTTGTGGCCATTGGGTAAGTGTTCAGCCTTTGCTTACAAAAAGTTTAATACGTTCTGCTGCTTCAATGCATTCATCCAGTGTTGCCACCAATGCCATTCGAACATGGTTTTCGCCGGGGTTAATGCCATTTTGCTGTCGAGCCAAAAAACGCCCGGGTAATACCGTGATGTTTTGTGTAGCGAATAAGCGTTGAGTGAATACAGTATCGTCCATATCGACTTGAGGCCAAAGGTAGAAGCTAGCCTCGGGTTTTTCAACATTTAAGTGCCCGTTTAAAATCGTTAATACGGCATCAAATTTTGCGCGATAAAGATCCCGATTTTTTCTGACATGTTCTTCGTCATTCCACGCCGCAATACTGGCAAGCTGAGTGTTGATGCTCATGGCGCAGCCGTGGTAAGTACGATAGAGCAAAAAGGATTTTAAAATCTCTGCATCACCGGCTACAAAGCCGGAGCGCAGTCCAGGCAGGTTGGAGCGTTTGGACAGGCTGTGGAAGACGAGGCAGCGTTTAAAATCATCACGGCCCATTGCTGCACTAGCTTGAAGCAATCCTGCCGGTGGTTGATCTTCATCGAAATACAGCTCGGAATAACACTCATCACTAGCGATAACAAAATCAAATTTGTCTGCCAATCCAATAAGCTTTTGGAGTGTGGCCATGTCCATGACTGCGCCAGATGGATTGCCTGGATTGCAAATGTAAAGCATCTGGCAACGCTGCCAAATCGCACTGGGCACTGCATCAAAATCGGGGATGTAGCGCGTTTCCTTTGTGCAGTTTAATAGGTGCAATTTTGCCCCAGCAAGAAAGGCTGCACCTTCATATATTTGATAGAAAGGGTTGGGAGAAACGACCAGTGGATCATTTGTTCTATCGATGACGGCCTGCGCAATGGCAAACAGTGCTTCGCGAGTTCCATTCACCGGAAGTATATGTTGCTCTGCGGTTAAAAGTCCCGGTTTAAGATCAAAACGGCGGCTGGCCCAGCTCGCCATTGCCTCACGTAGTTCAGGCAAACCCTGAGTAGCGGGGTACTGAGTGATGCGGTCAAGATTGTTCGCCAGCGTCTCCAGTACAAACGCTGGCGGCTCGTGTTTGGGTTCGCCAATGGATAGCGCTATGTGTCTTAAGTGTGACGGCGGAGTAAGCCCGTTTTTTAAGTTGGACAGTTGTTCAAAAGGGTAAGGATGCAACTGCTTTAGGTCTGGGTTCATGAGTTATGTGCTGTTCGGGATAAGTTAATGTTCCGGCAAGCGCTGTGTTGCTGGCGCTTGCTGCGGGTTAGTTTTTAGTAACCTGTTTATAGCGCTTCTTTTTTCACCTGCTTATCCAGTTCGTCGCAAACTGCAATTTCTAATTGCTTGCATAGATTAGGATCGCTCAATGGCTGGCCTTCAGAGTCTGCAATAAAAAACACGTCTTCTACGCGTTCGCCCAGCGTGGTGATCCGAGCATTAATCAGCTGGATGTCGAAATCGATAAAAATACGGCCAATGCGCGCCAGTAAACCGGGCCTGTCGGGGCTGACGACCTCAAGCACCGTTAAGCCTGTTCGCAGATCGTTGTTCAGGCGCGTTCGGGTTGGCATTGTAAAGTGCTTAAGTTGTCTCGGTGTTCTGCGCCGAATGATTTCAGAGTAATTGTCCAGCAGTGCGAGTTCACTTTGCAGTGTGTAGATAACCTGCTTTTGTATGGCTTCATTTTCCCCTAAAGGATTACCGCTTTGGTCCAGGACATAAAACGTATCAATAGTGTAGCCACTTTTGGAGCTGTAGATTCGGGCATCCTGAATATCTAAATTCAGTTGGTCCAGGGCACTGGCTACAGCAGCAAACACATTGTTGCGGTTTTTGGTGCGTACAAAAATTTCAGTTGCACCGGTATTGCCATAGACAGTTGTTTCTCGCATCAGGATCAATGGCAAGGTATCAAAGTGATGCGCGATAGCCTCTGTTTGCCACGCTATATCGAGATGACTTTCCCGGAGAAAATAGTCATCGTCCATATCGCCCCAAATTTTGCGTATCTGTGTTTCAGTGAAGCCTTTGTCGGCCAGTTTTGCGATGGCCGATTGTTGTGTTTCTTCAATGAGTTCCTGCTTGTCTACGGTATTTTCCAGACCGCGACGAAGTGCGCGTTTAGTTTCAAGGTATAGCTGACGTAGAAGACTGGCTCGCCAGCTGTTCCATATTTCCGGGTTGGTTGCATTCATGTCTGCGACGGTCAGTACGTACAGGTAATCCAATCGAGTCTGGTCACCGACGATTTCGGCAAAATTGAAAATGACTTCTGGATCAGATATGTCCTGTTTTTGCGAAACCTGAGACATAAGCAGGTGTTTCTCAACGAGCCAAACGATCAGGCGCGTGTCGCGAGGAGTAAGGCTGTGACGCTGGCAGAATACTTCAGCATCAACAGCGCCCAGCGTTGAGTGATCGCCACCTCGGCCTTTGCCAATATCGTGATATAACCCAGCGATATACAAGAGTTCTTTTTTTGGTAACCGGCGCATGATGTGGGCGGCGATAGGAAAGCTTTCACGATACTTTGGATAGAGGAAGCGGCGCATAAACTTGATGACCAGCAGTGTATGCGCATCTACTGTATATATATGAAATAAATCATGTTGCATTTGGCCGGTAACACGGCCAAATTCAGGCAAATAACGCCCCAGAATACCGTAGCGTTTCATCCGCTTTAATTGCGTAGTCAGATGAAAAGGCACCTGCATTAATTCGAGGAACAACCGGTTGTTTTCAGGGTTTAAGCAAAATTTGTCATCAATCAGATGTCGGCTTTCTCTGATTAGGCGGATAGTTTCAGCGCGTACCCCAAGAATGCTGCTATCCTGGCCGCTAAGGACAAATATCTCAATGAGTGCCGAAGGCGTATTTTCGAAGACCTCGGTTGACGTTACTTCGATGTAGTTATCGCGGATCTGGAAGCGCTCATTAACCGGAATAACGGATTGGCTTTGCCCTTTCTTCAATATGGCTTCTTCGAGATACTGCAGTAGTACATCGTTTAGTTCGCGCAGAGACAGCACTACCCGGTAGTACCAATGCATAAATTGTTCGACAGCTAAGCGTTTAGGGGAGTCGCTGTAGCCGAATTGTTTTGCCAACTCGCGCTGATAATCAAAGAGGAGTCTCTCTTCTGCACGGCCTGCCAATTTATGCAGGCCATAACGCACCTTCCAGAGAAATTCCTCTCCGCTCTGTAAAATGGCAAATTCGCGCTCAGAGAAGAAGCTTGTGCCTTCCAGCTGTTTGAGTGTGCGAACACCAAAAAAGCGCTTGGCCACCCAGTTAATGGTTTGAATATCGCGCAGGCCACCAGGCGCATTTTTGACATTGGGCTCGAGGTTATATTCAGTGTTGTTATGTTTGCTGTGGCGTTTGCGTTGCTCGTCAACTTTGGCCTTAAAAAATACATCCGCAGGCCAAATGTTGTCGGGACCGATAGCCTCGCGTAGTAATCCGCACAGATGTGGTGAGCCAACAATACTGCGGCATTCCATTAAGTTGGTCGCTACAGTGATATCGTCTTTTGCATACTCTACGCATTCGCGAAGCGAGCGAACACTATGACCAATATCTAATCCGATATCCCAGCATAATGTCAGGAAGCCCTCGAGAGGTTCCCGATAGTCATCTATATTGTCTTTTTCAAACAGCAGAAGAATGTCAACATCGGAAAAGGGGTGCAGCTCCCCTCGGCCGTAGCCGCCAACGGCAATCAATGCGGCATCGGTATCCCAGTCAAACTGGTGCCAGACGTAATGCAGTATACAGTCGGTAAAACAGGCGCGTTCATAAACCAGCCCCCTGATTTCAGCGCCTTCGGCATACAGATTATCAAAATGCGTATTCGCTGCGTTGAGCGCATTTTTAAACACTTTAATGCGATTGCCAGCATCGAGATCAGCACGAAACTTGTCCTGATCAAAAAAGAACAGGGGGGTTTCACAATAGGGTATGGACATAGTTAAAAGGATTCGTCGCTGCGCAGTGTAAGGATTTCTACACCATCTTTGGTGACTGCCATGGTGTGCTCCCATTGGGCAGATAAACGACCATCTTTGGTTTCCACCGTCCAGCCGTCATTTTTTAACTTGGTATGTCGTGAACCTGCGTTAATCATCGGCTCGATAGTAAATGTCATGCCTTCTTTCAGTTCCAAGCCGGTGCCGGGTTTGCCGTAGTGCAGTACTTGAGGATCTTCGTGAAATACATTCCCGATACCGTGCCCACAGTATTCGCGAACTACGGAGTAATAGTTCTTCTCGGCGTGTTGCTGGATAACATGGCCTATATCGCCTAGTCGTATACCGGGGCGCACAAGCTCAATACCTTTGTACATACATTCCTGCGTGACTTCCACCAGGCGCTTTGCGTGCGGGGCGGGGGTGCCGACAAAATACATTTTGCTGGTGTCGCCGAAATAGCCTTCGTATATGACTGTGACGTCAATATTGATGATGTCACCATCCTTCAGTATTTTTTTCTCAGAAGGGATGCCGTGGCAGATCACCTGGTTGACGGATGTACAAATCGACTTGGGGAAGCCTCTGTACCCTAGACAAGCAGGTATCGCTTTTTGTGTATTTACAATGTGGTCGTGGCAGATACGGTCAAGTTCTTCTGTAGAAACGCCAGGCACGACATGCTCACCGATAAGATCGAGGACTTCTGCGGCCATTCGTCCGGCCACGCGCATTTTTTCAAGTTCTGCAGGGGTTTTGATGCTTACTTTCATTGGCTCAGTGCTTTTTTTGGTGTGTTTGCGTATAAGTGGCGCATTGTAAACCAAGGCTCGGGTGCTGGCACAGAGGGAAGCTTTATTTCTTCTTGGTGTTTTACAATTAACCTTATAGTCCCTTCTTTTTGTATGGTTATATGCGCTTGCAGCCTCATATTCAGCATCTTGGGGTGGGCTGTTTCGGTGTTTTGGCTTTCAACCCGTTGGCGATTGTGGTATAAAGCGCGCCGCTGTAGCAAAACCGTTTTTTATTGCTGCTGCGAAATACACTAAAACGAAACGTCACACGTATACCGGCACGTTGGTCTGGGTGCCCTTAAGGGGTTGATTAGCGGGGTATACGGAGGCCTAACCCAAGTAAAGGAAATTAATATGCCTACTGTTAGCATGCGCGATATGCTGCAAGCTGGTGTCCATTTTGGTCACCAAACTCGTTACTGGAATCCAAAAATGGATCAATACATTTTTGGTGCGCGTAACAAAATTCATATCATCAATCTTGAATATACTGTACCCGCTTTCAATGAGGCGTTGTCAGTTGTTGCCAAAATGGGTAGCCAAAAGAAAAAGGTACTGTTTGTTGGTACTAAGCGCGCTGCTCAAAAAGTTGTCAAAGAGCAAGCTCTTCGTGCTGGTCAGCCTTTCGTAAGCCACCGTTGGTTAGGTGGTATGTTGACCAACTATAAAACTATTCGTGCGTCTATTCGTCGTTTGCGTGATCTTGAAGCGCAGAGTAAAGATGGTACGTTCGAAAAGTTGACCAAGAAAGAAGCGCTGATGCGCAGCCGTATGATGGACAAGCTTGAGCTGTCTATCGGTGGTATTAAAGATATGGCAGGTTTGCCAGACGCTTTGTTCGTTATTGACGTGGAACATGAACGCATTGCTATTCAGGAAGCCAACAAGCTGGGTATTCCTGTTATTGGTATCGTGGATACGAATAGTAATCCAGCCGGTGTCGACTACGTTATTCCTGGTAATGACGATGCAATACGCGCAATCAAGCTGTACACAACTGCTGTTGCTGATGCCTGTTTAGAAGGCGCTAGTAATGGTCAAGGTGCTACTGCTAAAGATGAGTTTGTTGAAGAAGCTCCGCAGGCTGCTGCTGAGTAAGTGCTTGTCATCAAACTGGCATGTTTACGCTTGACCATTGAGTTGGGCGGTTCGGCTGCACAAGGTGCAGCCTGAATATTGGCCAGTAGAGTTACGTCGACAAAAGGGGCATAAGGCCCCTTTTGTCAATCAACCCGAATATTTTAAATTTGAGATAGAGGATACAGTCATGGCGGCTATTTCTGCTTCTTTGGTAAAAGAACTGCGCGAGCGTACCGGTCTCGGCATGATGGAATGTAAAAGAGCACTTAGCGATGCTGAAGGCAATATCGATTTGGCAATTGAAAACCTGCGTAAGGCCAGCGGCCTGAAGGCTGCGAAAAAGGCAGATCGAACTGCTGCAGACGGTGTTGTTGCCACTAAAGTTGCCGATGACGGCAGTTATGGTGTGGTTGTTGAAGTGAATAGTGAAACAGACTTTGCAGCCCGTGATGCTGGCTTTTTAGCTTTTGTAAGCACTGTTGTGGATAAGGCTTTTGCCGAGAAGCAAACTGATGTTGCGGCTTTGATGGCTGGTGAACTGGAGTCAGCGCGTGAAGCGTTGGTACAGAAGATTGGTGAAAATATTGGCGTTCGACGTTTGGAAATAGTTGAGGCGAGCGCGGGTGTTGTGGGTGCTTATGTCCACTCTAACAACCGTATTGCAACAATCGTTGAATTGAAAGCGGGTTCGGTTGAGTTGGCTAAAGACATCGCTATGCACGTAGCGGCGGTCAATCCTCAGGTTACTAAGCCTGAAGATATGTCAGAAGAGCGTGTTGCTAAAGAGAAGGAAATTATCAAGGCTCAGCCCGATATGGAAGGCAAGCCGGAAGCCATTGTTGAGAAAATGATGG
>JBNKHI010000013.1:0-7912 GCA_050290265.1 Cellvibrionaceae bacterium | reverse complement strand
TTCTTAAAAGAAAATAGCTTGACTCAGCAGCCGTTTGTGAAAAACCCTGATGTTACAGTGGGTCAGTTGGCAAAAGACGCTGGCGCTGAAGTGGTAGGCTTTGTTCGCTATGCTGTTGGCGAAGGGATCGAGAAAGAAGAAGTAGATTTCGCTGCTGAAGTGGCTGCGCAAGTTAGCGCTTCTAAATAAGTCTGTCTATTGCCTGAGCATGCCTTTAGAGGGGTGCTGTGGGTGTCCATAAAGGGGAGTCGCGTACTCCCCTTTATATTGTTAAACTTCGTCAATTCTTTTTGAGCCTGCGGAGATCAATGCATGCCATCACCCCGAGATAAAAAATACAAACGCATTCTGTTAAAACTCAGTGGCGAGCAGCTAATGGGTGAAGAAGGGTTTGGTATTGACCCTAAAGTGCTGGATAAGATGGCACTGGAAATTGGCCAGCTTGTTGGTATAGGTGTTCAGATTGGTTTGGTCATTGGTGGCGGCAATTTGTTCCGAGGGGCTGCGCTGAATGCCGCTGGGTTGGATCGGGTTACCGGTGACCACATGGGCATGTTGGCTACCGTGATGAATGCCTTGGCGATGCGCGATGCGCTGGAGCGCTCGAATATCTCTTGTCGGGTAATGTCTGCGATACCAATGAGCGGGGTAGTGGAGCATTACGATCGTCGCCGGGCTATTCGCTTTCTTGAAGCTGGCGAAGTTGTTATTTTTTCTGCCGGTACTGGCAATCCTTTCTTTACTACTGATTCTGCCGCCTGTTTACGCGGTATCGAAGTCGAAGCTGAGCTGGTTTTGAAGGCGACAAAAGTTGACGGTGTTTATACTGCTGATCCGGTAAAAGATCCTACCGCGACGAAGTATGATCGATTGACTTATGATGAGGCGCTGGAGCGTAAACTCGGCGTAATGGATTTGACGGCCATTTGTTTGTGCCGCGAACAAGATATGCCAGTCAGGGTTTTCAAAATGAATAAGCCTGGCGCGTTGTTAAATATCGTGGTTGGGGGTGACGAAGGAACCCTGATCGAAGAGGGCAAAAAAGATGCTAAATGAAATTAAGAAAGAAACTGAGCAGCGCATGACTAAGAGTATTGAGGCGCTGGGTAGTCACTTTAACAAAATCCGTACAGGCCGTGCCCACCCAAGCATCTTGGATGGCATTATGGTGAAATACTACGGTGCTGATACCCCCTTAAATCAAGTGGCTAACGTGTCGGTTATGGATGCTCGTACACTGTCCATCAGCGCTTGGGAAAAGCAGTTGGTGCCGGAAATTGAAAAAGCCATCATGAAATCTGATCTGGGCTTAAACCCTTCTACTACGGGTGAATTAATCCGCTTGCCAATGCCAGCACTCACTGAAGAAACGCGCAAAAACTATATCAAACAGGCGCGCAATGAAGCTGAATCAGCGAGAATTTCTATCCGAAATGTACGTCGTGACGCTTTGGCAGATATAAAAGAGTTACAAAAAGCGAAAGAGATCAGTGAAGATGATGAGCGTCGCGAGGCCGATGCCATACAAAAGATTACTGACAAATATGTTGCTGAAGTTGAAAAGGCGTTGGCAGCGAAAGAAAAAGATTTGATGGAAATATAGAGCGGTCCAGGCTGCGCAGTTATAACCCATGGCGCTGATAATATAATGACAGATAATACGCTACGACATATTGCCATTATTATGGATGGTAATAATCGGTGGGCAAAACGTAAAGGTCAGCCTGGCATTGCCGGTCATAAAGCCGGCGTTGAAACGATACGTACGGTGATGGAAGCTTGTGCCGAACATAACGTTCAGGTTTTGACGCTGTTTGCTTTTAGTAGCGAGAACTGGCGACGACCAGCGAAAGAAGTAAGTGCTTTGATGACGTTGTTTCAAAGTTACTTACGTAAGGAAGCTAAAAAGCTACGAGATCAGGGCGTGTGCCTGCGAGTTGTTGGTAATCGTGCTCGTTTTTCCAAATCCCTCCTGAAAACTATTGAAGACGCTGAGAAGATTGCCAGCGATGGTCACAGAACTTTGGTGATTGCCGCAGATTATGGCGGGCAGTGGGATATCGCTAATGCGGCGAAAGTGCTGGCAGAAAGAGTGGCTGCAGGTGAATTGTTGCCAAGCGATATCACTGAAGATGTTTTCGCTGAGCAAGTTGCTCTGGCAGAGTTTCCTCCGTTGGATCTATTGATTCGCACTGGGGGAGAATGTCGTATCAGTAACTTTTTGTTATGGCAAAGTGCTTATGCTGAACTTTATTTTACCGATACTTATTGGCCAGATTTTGATGCTGAATGTCTAAATCAAGCTGTGCAAAACTTTTATGCACGGCAGCGTCGTTTTGGGCGCACCGGTGAGCAGGTTACCGGAGCTCTTGAAAGTGCTTAAACAGCGTATTGTTAGTGCATGCATTATGGCGGCTGGCTTTATCGCTGCCTTGTTCTTCCTTCCAGTATTTCTCTTTAAATTGTTTATTGCCATTGTTCTCGCCGTTGCTGCTTGGGAATGGGGCAATCTTGCTGGTTTTACTCATCAAGCAGCCCGGGTGGCTTATGCTGTGTTTATCAGCGCGCTGGCGCTAGGCGGAGGCTTTTTCGCACAGGGCTATCAGATTGACGCGTCTCTTGATCAGGCGGTTGTGAAAAGCATCTTGTTGAGCGGTTGCTTCTGGTGGGCGATTGCACTTCTTTGGGTACAGGGATACCCAAGTAGCGCTTTGCTCTGGGGGAGTCGCTGGGTTCGCTTGTTAATGGGGATCTTTGTTCTGGTGCCAACGTGGACGGCAATGGCTTATTTGCGTGAGCAGGTCGATGGCGCATGGGTGATTGTCATTGTTGTGGCCATTGTGGTTATTGCCGACATTGGCGCGTATTTTTCTGGTAAAGCTTTCGGGCGTCGCAAGTTGGCGTTGCAAGTGAGCCCTGGAAAGTCCTGGGAGGGATTCTGGGGCGGCCTTGCGGGCTGTGTTTGTTTTGCGTTGTTGTTGAGCTGGGTTTCCGGAGCGATTTGGTGGCAGATGTTGGCTATGATTATCCCTGCCAGTCTGGCCTCCGTGCTCGGAGATTTGCTTGAGAGCATGGTAAAGCGTGAGCGAGGCATCAAAGACAGCAGCCAGCTTTTGCCGGGTCATGGTGGAGTGATGGATCGCGTTGACAGTCTGACGGCCTGTGCCCCAGTTTTTGCTTTAGCTGTGTTGGCGTCCGGCTGGACGCTTGCTGGTTGATTTGGCTTATTATTCCTTAAGGTGCCGATATTCATGCAGAACGTAACTATTCTTGGGGCTACTGGGTCTATTGGCTTAAGTACTCTGGATGTGCTGAGTCGTCATCCCGAACGTTATAGAATTTACGCTCTAACCGCCAATACCAGCGCTGAGAAGCTGTTTCAGTTATGTTTACAATACGAGCCCCGTTATGCTGTATTGGCAAGTAATACTGATGCACAGGGCATGCAGGCGCAGCTGTTGGCTGCAGGCTGCAGTACCGAGCTGCTGGCTGGGCCGGACGCTTTATGTTTGGTTGCCGCTGAAGCGGATACGGTTATGGCTGCGATTGTGGGTGCAGCAGGTTTGGCACCGACGCTAGCGGCGGTCAGAGCTGGAAAAAAAGTGCTACTGGCAAATAAAGAGGCTCTGGTCATGGCGGGAGGCTTATTTATGGCCGCGGTTGCTGAGTCAGGCTCCATGTTGCTCCCTATCGACAGTGAGCATAATGCAATTTTTCAATGTTTGCCTGACAATGAGCCTTCCATGCGCGGTGCTGGCGTCCGCAAGATCCTTCTGACAGGTTCGGGAGGGCCGTTCAGAAACACGCCGGTATCCGAGTTATGCAGTGTTACTCCTGCACAGGCATGCGCACATCCCAATTGGTCTATGGGGCAAAAAATCTCGGTCGACTCTGCCACTATGATGAATAAAGGGCTGGAATTTGTCGAAGCTTGCTGGCTGTTTGACGCTCGGCCGGATCAAATTGAAGTCGTCATTCATCCGCAAAGTATTATTCATTCCATGGTTGAGTATGTGGATGGTTCTGTGTTGGCGCAAATGGGCAACCCTGATATGCGCACACCGATAGCTCATGCCCTGGCCTGGCCGGAACGGATTGCCTCAGGCGTATCAAGCCTTGATTTATTGGCTGCCGGGCGCTTAGATTTTGAAATGCCGGATTTTGAGCGTTTTCCATGCCTGGCGCTTGCGATTGATGCTGCCAAAGCTGGCGGTACCGCCGCCGCTAGCGCGAATGCTGCCAATGAGGTCGCTGTCGATGCTTTCTTGAACGGTCAGATTCGATTTACCGATATTTACAAAGCGCTCGACAGGACAATGCAAAAAGTGAAAGTGTTTGAACCTAGCACCCTGGACGATGTCCAAAACGCGGATTTTGAAGCCCGGCAGCTTGTCGGCGAGCAAATCAAAACATTGGTATGATAAGCGTCTCGGCTCTTGTAAAGAAAAGTAGGAATAAAGCAGTATGTTAACAATTTTGTGGTTTCTTTTGGCGCTGGGTGTGTTGGTCACCTTTCATGAGTTCGGTCATTTTTATGTGGCCCGACGCGCCGGGGTCAAGGTACTACGTTTTTCGGTGGGTTTTGGTAAGCCTTTTTGGAGCTGGACCGATAAAAAAGGTACCGAATTTGCCCTCGCAGCGATTCCTCTGGGTGGCTATGTAAAAATGGTCGATGAGAGAGAAGGGCCAGTTGCGCCTGAAGACCTACCGTACGCGTTTTCCCGCAAGTCCGTATGGCAGCGCATGGCGGTGGTTGCTGCTGGACCCGTCGCTAACTTTATTCTTGCGGTGTTGTTATTTTGGGTCATGTTGCTGCCAGGTGGAAAAGATGCGGTACCCATTGTGGCTGACGTCAAGCCCGGCAGTGTTGCTGCTGCGGCTGGATTGGAAAAAGGACAGGAGATAATTGCCGTAGATGGCGTGGCGACGCCAACGTGGCAATTACTTAATCAGCAACTGTTGAAGCGCCTGGGAGAGTCCGGAGAGATTTCTTTTACTGTTAAATATCCGCAATCTACATTGCAATACGAATCACAGGCAGTACTGGATAACTGGCTGCGTGGTGAAGGTGAGCCAGATCCAATTGAAGGGTTGGGCTTGACGCTTTATCGGCCGGTTATCGATGTCACTCTGTCGAAAGTCATGCCTGACAGTGCCGCCGCAGAAGCTGGACTGCAGGTGGGGGACAAAATCTTGGCCGCTGATGGTAAACCCATGCCAACCTGGAAGAAGTGGGTTGATTATGTTCGCGCTCGTCCTGAAAAGGCCATGACTGTCGAGGTGTTGCGAGATTCTGAGCAAATCTATATTAACCTCACACCAAAAGCTGTTATTGCCGAAGATGGCGTTACCATTGGCCAGGTTGGCGTTAGTCCGGTAATACCTGAATGGCCAGAAGAGTATCTGCGAGAGTTTCATTACACACTCGCGGGAGCTTTTGTAAAAGCGACTCAAAAGACCTGGGAAACGGCTGAGTTTGTACTTATTTCAGTCAAAAAGCTTATTGTTGGTCAAATATCTACGAAAAACTTGAGTGGCCCCATTACGATTGCTAAAGTTGCTGGCGCTTCAGCAGAGGCTGGCTGGACATATTACGTTGGTTTTCTGGCGTTGCTAAGTGTTAGCTTGGGAGTTTTCAATTTGCTTCCAATACCCGTGCTCGACGGCGGCCATTTAATGTATTACTTGATTGAAGCAGTAAAAGGCAGTCCTGTTCCAGAGCGCATACAGATGGTTGGCTATCAAGTCGGTCTGTTTTTAGTAGCTGGGCTGATGTTGCTGGCCCTGTTTAATGATATAACCCGTCTGTAATTTGCCTTCCACAGATGTAAGTTTCCGTATTTCGATAACAAGTTAGATAAGAACCCTATGAAGCGTTTTCTGTTACTTGCGAGTTGCCTTTTAAGTTTTTCCTGGTCTGTATTTGCCGATAGTTTTGTTGTTCAGGATATCCGCCTTGAGGGGCTCCAGCGTGTTTCGGCTGGTACCGTATATAGTGCGTTACCAGTGCAAATCGGCGAGCAAGTAGACGACGTTGATATTCAGGAAGCTACTCGGTCACTATTCAGAACAGGGTATTTCACAGATATTAATATGCTCCGCGATGGCAATGTACTTGTCGTTGGGATTAAGGAGCGGCCTGCCATCAGTGCAATCAATCTTGAAGGTAACAAGGCGATTAAAACTGAAGATTTGATGAAGGGGCTGACAGATAACGGGCTTTCAGAGGGGCAGATTTTTAAGCAGGTGACTCTCAATGGCCTCGGACAGGAGCTGGAGCGCCAGTATGTAGCGCAGGGTCGTTATAGCGCTAAGGTAGAGACTTCTATTAAGGAGTTGCCGCGCAATCAAGTTGAATTAAACATCACTATTGATGAAGGTAAAGTTGCTGCAATCAAACACGTAAACATTGTCGGCAATAAAGTATTTGACGATGATGAATTACTCGATTTGTTTGAATTAAAAACCAGTGGCTGGTTGTCTTGGTTAAATAACAAGGATAAATATTCCAAGGAAAAACTGTCAGGTGACTTAGAGCGCCTGGAGTCATTTTATCTGGATCGCGGTTATCTAAATTTCAAAATTGACTCTACCCAGGTTTCCATCAGCCCTGATAAAGAGTCGGTTTACATCACGTTGAATATCTCTGAAGGGGATGTTTATACCGTGTCAGAGGTAGATTTGGCCGGTGAGCTAGTCATTGATGAAGATATTGTGCGCAGTCTGATCCTGGTTAAGGAAGGGCAGACGTTTTCACAGTTGTTGCTGACTACGTCTCAGGATTACGTGTCTCAGCGCTTGGGTAATGCCGGTTATACTTTCGCAGAAGTGCAGGGTTATCCAGAGCCTAACGAAGATGACAAAACCGTAAAAGTTACCTTTTTTATGAATCCAGGTAAGCGCGCTTACGTTCGCAGGATAGAATTTTCGGGTAACGAAAAAACATCAGACGAAGTACTGCGTAGAGAGATGCGTCAAATGGAAGGCGGGTCTGCATCCAATGCTCGTATTGAACAATCAAAGGTGCGCTTGGAGCGTCTTGGTTACTTTAAAGAAGTGAATGTAGATACCCGGGAAGTGCCCGGTGTTTCGGACCTGATTGATGTTGAATACAAAGTAGAAGAGCAACCCTCTGGCAGTATCAGTGCAAGCTTGGGTTATGCGCAGGGTACTGGTTTGGTCCTGGGGGCCAGTGTGCAACAGGATAACTGGTTCGGAACGGGTAAAAAAGTCGGTTTCTCTGTCAATCGTAGTAGTTATGAAACATCCTATAGCTTCAATTACACCGATCCTTATTTTACACCGGATGGTATCAGTCGCGGTATCAGCCTGTTCTACCGCGCACGTGACTATGACAAGATCAACGTGTCCAGCTATTCAACCAATACTTATGGTCTAAGTTTGAATTTTGGTTATCCAATCTCCGAGATTGAGCGCATTAACCTGGGTTTTGGATACAGTAATATCTCGATCGAAACCGGCGCTTATGCTGTGCAAGAAATCGTTGGTAGTCCGCGTTTATGGGAGGATGCTAGTAACAATGTTACTACAGTGACTTCTTATGTTAGTGGTGATCCGACTGATAGCACCTCGACCCTTGCTCAGCTAAATGCATTGCAAGCTGGATATTTGGATACTAATAACGATGGCATCGTAGATACCAATGACGAGCAGATCAACGTTGATGGGTCTTCGGTACTCGCTTACGATGCGGCAGATTTTGGTTTGCTGACACCATTTGAACTTGGTGACAGTGTATTAATCGATAGCCCCGATGGCTTTATTGATCGGAATGGTGATACGTTTAACCTCTTTACCCTGAATTTTGGGTGGTCTCAGTCAACCTTAAACCGCGGTAGGTTGGCTACGCGTGGTGCCTCTCAGCAGTTCTCGTTAGAGGCCTCTTTCCCCG
>JBNKHI010000012.1:0-75811 GCA_050290265.1 Cellvibrionaceae bacterium | reverse complement strand
CGCCATGAGCTGCGGTTCGATTGAGCACAAAATGGGTATTCATGGTAATGCAACCTGCGTTTTAAATTTCGACGGTGCGAAGGGCTTTTTGATTGGGCCGCCTAATAAGGGCCTCAATTGTATGTTCACCTTTATGAATATGGCGCGTTTAGGGACCGCAACCCAGGGCCTTTGTCACGCAGAGTTGGGCTTCCAAAAATCCCTGGCGTACGCCAAAGACCGGTTGCAAATGCGTTCTTTATCAGGGCCTAAAAATCCATCAGGTCCCGCAGATCCTATCATTGTTCACCCCGATGTCAGGCGCATGCTTTTAACGCAAAAGGCCTTCGCTGAAGGTGGACGTATGCTTATTTACTTTGCTGGCTTGCAAGTTGATATTGCGGAGCGTCACCCGGACGAAAGCGTGCGTAAAGAGGCTGATGACCTGCTGAGTTTCGTAACGCCTATTGCTAAAGCATTTATGACTGAAGTTGGATTCGAATCTGCTAATCATGCTATGCAGTGTTATGGCGGCCATGGCTATATTAAAGAGTGGGGCCTGGAACAAAATGTGCGCGATGCGCGTATCGCAATGCTTTATGAAGGTACAACGGGTATTCAAGCATTGGATTTACTTGGCCGAAAAGTGCTTGGCTCACGTGGCGAGTTGTTAAAAAAGTTCACCAAAATTGTACACAAGTTTTGTCAGGCTCAAGAAGGTGATCTGGCGACTAAAAAGTTTATTGCGCCTCTGCAAATGTTGAATAAGGAATGGGGCGAACTCACTACCGAAGTGGGAATGAAGGCTATGCAGAACCCGGAAGAAGTGGGGGCTGCTTCTGTCGATTATCTCATGTATTCAGGGTATGTCACCTTGGCTTACTTCTGGGCTCGAGCGGTGGTAGTTGCCAATCAGAAATTGGATGAAGATTGTGATGATCCCGAATTCTATGAAGCCAAACTGGCCACAGCAGAATTTTATTTTGAACGGGTATTACCAAGAACCCGTGGTCTAGTTGAAATGATAAAGTCTGGTGCTGGAAATTTGTTAGCGCTGGATGCAGATCATTTTTCATTTTAACTGACATTAGTAATTGAACTCCGGGCCTGCTCCTGAAAAGGCCACCTTGCAGAGGACACACTCACGGTTTAATCAAGTTATGCCGTGGGTGAACAATAAAAAAATAGTTGGGTTTGTTGAGAGGTGGTTTTGGATAATAACAATACAATCTTAGATGTCATTAACGACGCTTGTAAACAATATCGCGAACAGGCCGCTTTCACATGCCTTGGTCATACACTGTCCTATAGCGACATCGCCAGATTGTCTGACTGTTTTGCCAACTATTTAATCAATCATACGACGCTACAGCCAGGTGATCGAATTGCTATCCAGTTACCTAACTTGTTGCAATACCCCGTTGCAATGTTTGGTGCATTAAAAGCTGGGCTTATTGTTGTTAATACTAACCCTTTGTATACCTCTCGTGAGTTGGCGCATCAGCTGCAAGATAGCGGTGCTAAAGCATTAGTTGTATTGGCGAATATTGCTGATACTGCAGCCTCAGTTGTCGCTGAAACAGACGTAGAAACCGTTATCGTTACCGAGGTTGCCGATTTGCTTCGTTTTCCGGCTAAGCAGGTTATTAACTTTGCGGCTCGTTACATTAAGAAAATGGTGCCTGATTTTACGTTTGCGGCATCAGTTAGTTTTTCCAGCGCTATGAAATTGGGTGGGGCATCTGTTAATCATCAGGATTTAGCTACAATTGCAAAACAGACGGCCCTGGATGATACGGCTATTTTGCAATATACCGGCGGTACCACTGGTGTCGCTAAAGGCGCGATGCTTACCCACAACAATATTGTTTGCAATATGTTGCAGGTGCGGCAATCTATTGGTGAATATGTTCGTAGTAGCGTAGAAATTTATGCGGCGCCTTTGCCGCTTTACCATGTGTATGCTTTTACTCTTCACTGTATGGTGCTTTTTAATACGGGCAATCACAGTATCTTGATTCCTAATCCTCGTGATATCGAAAGTTTGGTCAAAGCCATTAAACCTTGGCGGCTAACCGGTTTTATCGGCTTAAACACTTTATTTACACATTTAGCACGTAATTCTCATTTTCGCGCACTGGATTGGTCATCGCTGAGGGCTACCTGTTCAGGAGGAATGGCATTGACCCGCGACGCAGCAGAACTCTGGCAAGATGTGACTGGCGTTCAGGTTTGTGAAGGTTATGGCTTAACTGAAACCTCACCAGTGGTAAGTTGTAACCCACCCTCTGCAATTAGGCAGGGTACCATTGGTAAGCCTGTCGTCGCGACGGAATGCAAAGTGATTGATGCTAATGGGAATACTCTCGCCAATGGTGAAGCGGGTGAATTGTGCGTAAGAGGTCCCCAGGTCATGAAAGGCTATTGGCAGAGGCCAGAGGCTACCGCTGATATTATCGATCGGGATGGGTGGCTAAAAACCGGCGATGTTGCGGTTATTGAAGATGATGGGTATATGCGTATCGTTGACCGCATAAAAGATATGATAATTGTATCTGGGTTTAACGTTTACCCTAACGAAGTGGAAGATATTGTTGTATCGCACCCGAAAGTGCTAGAAGCTGCTGTCATCGGCGTACCGGATCCAGAGTCTGGTGAGGTAATTAAACTGTTTGTGGTAAAGAGTGATGAAAGCTTAACCAAGGTGGAGTTACAACAGTTTTGTCGCGAACAGTTGACGGGTTATAAACGACCTAGAAATATTACCTTTGTTGATGAATTACCCAAGTCTAACGTCGGTAAGGTTTTGCGTAAGGAGCTAAGAGATAGGGAAACCAGTTGATGTAACTCTCAACAAGACACTTAATGTTAATTATACACAGGACGTACCTTTATGTTTGGATTAGATACCACGGTCATTATCTTTGCTTTTTTAGCGGTAGTTTTAGTGTTAATGGGCGTGAAGAGTGTCCCACAAGGTCATGAATGGACAGTGGAACGGTTTGGGAAATATTCACGACTATTACAACCAGGGCTGCACCTGATAATTCCCTTTGTAGACAGTATTGGTCGGCGTCAAATTGTGATGGAGCAAGTGCTTGACGTTTTGCCACAGGAAGTTATCAGTGCCGATAATGCTATGGTTACGACTGATGCCGTTTGTTTTTTTCAGTTGGTTGATACCGTTAAAGCATCCTACGAAGTAAATGACTTACCCAAGGCTATGCAGAATCTGGTGATGACGAATATTCGTGCGGTACTCGGGTCGATGGAACTGGATGCAATGCTGTCGAATCGTGACCTCATTAATACCGCATTGTTAAAAAAAGTAGACGAAGCAACAAATCCCTGGGGCGTAAAAGTCACACGAATAGAAATTAAAGACATTACGCCACCTCGTGATTTGGTCGATGCCATGGCCAATCAAATGAAGGCCGAACGTGAAAAGCGCGCTCAGATATTGCGTGCTGAGGGCGAACGTCAAGCAGCGATTGCTGTCGCTCAAGGACAGCGGGAGTCAGAGATTTTAAAAGCCCAAGGGGCGCGAGAAGCTGCATTTCTTGAGGCGGAAGCGCGTGAACGTGCCGCGCAAGCCGAAGCGAAAGCCACTGACATGGTGAGCGAAGCAATCTCTAATGGTAATTCGCAAGCGATTAATTATTTTGTTGCACAGAAATATATTGACGCTTTAGGTAAACTTGCCGCTGCGGATAACAATAAAGTGATACTTATGCCTCTTGAAGCTTCCGGTGTGATTGGCGCACTTGAAGGCATCAATGAATTAATCAGTTCTGCCAAAGGTAAGTCCTAAGGTTATGTTATGACGGTATGGTTACTAAATTTAGAGCCTTGGCACTGGCTTTCGGCAGGGATATTCTTTTTGCTTTTGGAGGTGCTGGGTACTGCGGGTTTTTTACTGGGGCTTGGCTTTGGCGCATTGACAGTAGCCTTGTTTATGGTCTTTTTTCCTGCAATTTCATGGCAATGGCAGTTCAGTATTTTTGCGTTGATGTCAGTGCTTAGTACGGTTGCTTACTGGCGTTTTTTTCGCCGCTTTAATCAAGCAACAGACAAACCTTTTCTGAATAACAAACAGGCTGCGTTGATTGGGCAGAGAGCTATAGTTGTCGAGGCTATTGAGGCGGGAAGAGGGAAGGTTCAGATTCAAGATGCCTTGTGGACAGCTTTATCTGAAGAAGACATCGCAGAAAATAGTGCTGTAAAGATTGTCGGCGCTAGTGGAATGGAATTGCAGGTGGTACCTGTTAAATCGCACTGATTATGCCTCAGTCAAACAACAAAAAATTACCGCTGTATTTAGGGAGTGCAAATGACTAACGCGTTAATTTTATCTGGTGGTGGTGCTCGCGCTGCTTATCAGGTAGGTGTTTTGATGGCGTTAAAAGAAATTCTGCCGAGCCTTACGCGTAACCCTTTTCCGGTAATTTGTGGCACCTCTGCCGGTGCTATCAACGCGCTGGCCCTGGCTACTCATGCCGGGAGTTTTGATGTTGCTGTCACCGATTTACAGGCCATCTGGCAAAATATTAATATCCATCGTATCTTCAACTCTGGCTGGACTGATATAGGCAAAAGTCTTGCACGCGTTGGCTTTTCTCTTTTTCATCAGGGTAACTCAAGCAATGGCCCCCTTGCTTTATTAGACAACTCGCCATTACGAGACTTTTTGAAAGAGCATATTCATTTTGAACACATTCCTCGTGCTATTGCGGCCGGTGATTTACGCGCAGTGTCGGTGACTGCGATGGGGTATTCCAGTGGTGAGTCTGTCGCATTTTTTCAGGGCGATCCAGCCTTGAACGGTTGGCGGCGGTCGCGCCGGGTGGGCGTACCGGCAGATCTTACAGTCGATCATCTGATGGCTTCTTCTGCTATCCCCACTATTTTTCCCGCAGTACGGATAAATCGCGAATACTTTGGTGATGGCGCTGTGCGTCAATTTGCGCCCATTAGCCCCGCTTTGCATTTGGGCGCTGATAGGATATTTGTTATTGGTGTGAGTGGTAACCGTAACCCAGTGCATTGGGGTAAGCGGCGCATAGTGAGGCATTCGCCTTCGATGGGCCAGATTGTTGGGCATCTTTTCAATAGTGCTTTTATTGATTCCTTGGAAGGCGATTTGGAACACTTGGAGCGTATCAATGAATTACTCATGCTTATCCCGGAAAACATTCGTGAGGCATCAGAGGTTCCGTTGCGACCGGTAGAGTGTCTTACTATCTCACCTTCGAAAGAACTTGATAGAATTGCCGGTCGGAAAATCCGTTACTTGCCAAAATCGATGCGTTTCTTTCTTCGATCAACGGGTTCTACCACCAGCGGCGGCGGTGCTGCGGCAGCCAGTTATTTGTTGTTTGCACAGCCGTTTTGTGACGAATTAATTGAGCTTGGCTACCAAGATGCTATGTGGGAGCAGAATGCAATTCAGGCTTTTTTCCAGGTTTAATCACAAGTGATTTCCGCCCCATAATTATTGCCCTTATACTACTGGGCCGATCAGTCTGGTTGCTGGTACCAGCAACCTTATTTATTAGCTGTGTGAGAAGGTGTAAATAGTTTGACAAAATCTATCTGGTTTAAAAATTATACAATTGACGATGCAAACGCACATATTCACGGGAATGCCTCTGAGCATATGGGTATTCAGATAACGGAAATGGGGTTAGACCATTTAGTGGCTACCATGCCGGTTAATGAAAAAACCCGACAGCCAATGGGCGTTGTACATGGTGGCGCTAATGTACTTTTGGCTGAGACCGTAGGTAGCATTGGTGCAAATTTGGTAGTTGATCCAGAGCGTTTTTATTGTGTCGGTCAGGAAGTTAATGCCAATCATGTGAGGGCTGTTAGGTCCGGTGAAGTAAAGGCCATCGCCAGCTTGTTGTATAGAGGCCGTACGTCGCAAGTGTGGGATATCAAAGTTTACAATGAGCATGATAAGCTGAGTTGCGTGTCCAGATTAACAATGTCTGTGCAGAAAAGGCCGATACCTACACCAGAATAAATGCGTTGCTTGTGTTGGTGAGTGATAAGAGCCGGATATTGTTAGGTGCCGCGTTGACAGTGCGCAAGAATCGGGTCGATGCGGATGCTTCTACACTATAACCTCTCTGAATATGTGTGCTAGCTCTCGTAGCTATGTCGGGAATTCAGAGTGTTGTTAATATGATTGCGAAGCCCTTTGTTATGTCACCGGAATTATCAAGAAATAGTGTTCAGCAATATTATCGTATTGCGGACGCTATTCACTTTTACATTGAGCATCAACTTGATCAGCCATCCTTGAGTGATGTGGCTGCTCATGTCAGTTTAAGCCCCGCTTATTTTCAGCGAGTGTTCACTGCTTGGGCGGGCGTTTCGCCCACGCATTTTCTTCAGTTTTTAACGAAAGAATCCGCTAAATCACGACTACCGAAAGAAACGGTGCAAGCTGCTGCGTACGCCTCTGGGTTGAGTAGTCAGAGTCGACTACATGACCTGATGTTGCAGTGGGAGGGGATAACCCCAGGTGACTATCGTCGTGCTGGTGCTGGTCTACAGATTGAGTATGGGTGTGGCTCTTCACCGTTTGGACTTTGCTTTATTGCTTTTACACCAAAAGGTATTTGTAAATTAGTATTTCTAGACGGTGATGCTGATACAGAAGCCGCTTTGCAAACGTTGCAGCAAGACTGGCCAGCAGCGGAGCTATCGCAAAATACACAAAAAGCTCGTAGGTTATTAGAGGAAGCGTTTGCCTTTTGGCAACCAGTTAATAGCACTACGGATAGCCCTACGGAGCGCAAAGGACATGTCAGTCCGTTGCGTTTATTGGTAAAGGGGACCGCATTTCAATTACAGGTTTGGCAGGCACTGCTTGCCATTCCGCCTGGTTATTGTTGGTCCTACCAGAGCGTAGCAGCGTATATCGGTAGGCCGACGGCAACCCGAGCGGTGGCTTCCGCCATCGCTGCAAATCCTGTTGGTTACCTTATTCCGTGCCACCGTGTGATCAGACAGACGGGTATTATCAATGGGTACCGCTGGGGCCTCACACGCAAGGCTTTACTGCTAGGTTGGGAAGCTTCTCGCCGATAACATTTGAGTGATATTTGTACCGTGCGGAGAGGTGTTATTTCAACCACTGTTCTTGCATTTACCCATTCTTTACACACTTGGTGTTTATACTTGTTCCTTTGAGTATTAATTACCGTGAAATATAAGAAGTAGGATCCTATGACTAAACATGAACCCATAGAGCAGAACGTGAAGCCGCGTGTAAAGCGGTATCTGCCATGGATTGTAGTGGCTGTATTTGCTGTCCCTGTAGCCTATTTTCAAGTGGTTAGTCCTAAGCCCGATATTCGTCCCATGGCGCCACCGCCGAAGTTGATTGTTGAAACGCAAGCGGTACAGGCGCAAGACTTTACCATTTTTATAAAAAGTTACGGCCGCGTTGCCGCACGCACCAAAACCAGCTTATCCGCTCAGGTTTCTGGCAAGGTTGTATCTATTAACCCCGGTTTTAACAGCGGTGCGTTTTTTAAGAAAGGTGATGTGTTACTAACCATTGAGCAGGGTGACTTTCAAGCTGATGTTGATATTGCACGAGCTTCTGTTATGCAGGCACGCCAACAGCTGGATACAGAGCAAGCCGAATCTATACAGGCTGAAAAAAACTGGCGGATTTCTGGGAATAAAGGTGCGCCATCTGATCTGGTGTTGCGTAAACCCCAGCTAAAAGCCGCTGAGGCAACTTTGCTGGCCGCTGAGGCGCAGCTAAAAAAAGCGATGTTGAATTTGGAGCGTACTGTAATAACTGCTCCCTTTGACGGGCGTGTATTGGACCGACAGGTTAGCCTTGGTCAAATTGTCAGTGCCAATACGGTTGTTGCGGATATTTTTGCTACCGATATAGCCGAAGTCAGACTGCCTGTACAAAATACTGATTTACCCTTTTTAGATTTTCCAGAACAACGTATAGATCAAGAGCCTGTGCTGTCAGAATTACCTCCGGTTGTTTTAACATCTGGCATCAATGCAAAGGACCAGTGGTTAGGCCATGTGGTCCGTACGGAAGGCCGCATTGACGATGATTCTCGCCAATTGCACGTAGTGGCTGAAGTTGTTCAGCCTTTCTCTGTTGCAGAACCCGCCATCGATAAAGGTGATAGAGCAAAAAATATATCAGCCAGTTCCGCTATGGAAATTGGGCAATACGTTACGGCTACTATTACCGGTAAAACGTTAAAGAATGCCTTGGTTATTCCCGCCTCAGCAATTTCACAAGGCCGTTTTGTATACCTGGTAGAAAATAATGTGTTACAACGAAAAGTTGTGACTATTGCATGGCAAGCTGCCGACTATGCGCTAATTTCTGATGGCTTACATTCGGGTGATCAGTTGGTATTGACGCCCTTGGGGCAGGTCACTTCTGGTACCGCTGTAGAGGTGCGAAATGAGAAATAAGATTATTCCGCAGATAGTTGAAATATTAGTAATTAATAATCTTAAATTCTCCTTTTTGAGGTTTGACCCACAATGATTGCCTGGTTTGCAAAGAATGATGTAGCGGCAAACCTATTGATGGTGGCCTTGGTTATCAGTGGTGCGCTTGCTCTTAAATATCATACAAGAATTGAAACTTTTCCCTCGTCAGATCCCGATACCGTCAGTGTCTCTGTGTCATTGCGCGGTGCTACGCCTGAGGATATGGAGCGCGGAGTCGCTCAGCGAATTGAAGAGTCCATAGCCGATCTCGAAGGTGTTGAACGAATTACCAGCACTTCATCAGAGGGACGAAGTTCAGTTACCGTAGAAATTGATGAAGATTATGACCCGCGGGAATTGCTGGCGGATATCAAGTCTCGCGTTGACAGTATTAATACTTTTCCTGCGGACGCAGAAAAGCCCATCGTCAGTTTGGCCCAGCGAGAATATAGCGTGATAGATGTCGTGTTGACGGGCGATGTCGCTGATGATGAATTGCGTAATTATGCTGAGAAAGTTCATCAGGATGTCATCCGCCTGCCGGGTGTGACCCGGGCGAACATATCTTTTAGTCGAAATTTTGAAATTAGTGTAGAAATCTCTAAGGATAAATTGCGTCAGTACGGTTTGTCGCTGTCAGATTTGTCTAAGGCTATCGATAATAGCTCTCTCGACGTGTCAGCTGGTAATCTGCGTAGCGAAGGCGGCGACATTTTAATTCGCTCTAAGGGCCAAGCTTATCAGCAGCAAGATTTTCAAAATATTGTCTTAAAAACCAATGCTGATGGGACACTGTTAACTCTCGGTGATTTAGCCGATGTAAATGATGGTTTCGAAGAAGATAATGTTGTTGCGAGCTTTAATGGCGATCGTGCCATCATGGTTCAGGTCTATCGTGTTGGTCGCCAAAATGCTCTTGAAGTGGGCACTGTGGTTAAGGAATATGTTGCGAAACAACAGTCTTCGTTACCCCAAAGTATCAAGATGTCATATTGGGATGATGAGTCGGAAGGGTTAAAAGAACGTATTTCAGCGCTACTTTTCAACATGTTAAGCGGTGGTATTTTGGTATTTTTAATGCTGGCCTTATTCTTAAGGCCAGCAGTAGCTGGGTGGGTATTTATTGGTATACCCATCGCATTTTTGGCTTCTTTTACCGCTGTTGCTGCTGGTGATATTTCGATTAATCTGATCAGCTTGTATGGGTTTATTTTAGTCCTGGGCTTAGTGGTAGATGATGCAATTGTGACTGGCGAAAGCATCTATGCTCAGCAAAGTAAAACCAGCAATGGTTTGGAGGCTGCTATACAGGGTGCTCAGAAAGTCGCGATGCCTGTTACCTTTGGTGTAATGACAACTATCGCGGCGTTTTTGCCCATGTTTTTTCTGGAAGGGCGCATGGCGAATATCATGGCGCCCATTCCGGCGGTCGTTATTCCAGTGCTCTTATTCTCGTTGGTCGAATCTAAATTTGTGTTGCCAGCGCATTTGAAATATCTGAAGCCGAAAAAAGAAAAAGATTTGTCTGGGTTTGGTTTGTGGCAGCAACGTTTTGCAAATAATTTTGAAAAGGCAATCGTTACGTATTATCGACCTCTTCTAGTGAAAGCCATAGAGCAACGTTACAGCGTGTTGTTTTTCTTTATGGGCATGTTAGCACTGGTTTTTGTTTTGCTATCCAATGGCTGGCTACACTACACGACTTTTCCTCGAATTCCTGCTGATACCATTCGCACTAATTTAGTCATGCCTGTGGGAACGCCGTTTGTTGTAACGGATAGAAATATACAAAAAATTGCAGCCGCTGCTGAAGACTTGAGGGAGAAGTACAAGGATGACGAGGGCAATCCCGCTGTTAAACAAGTGTTGTCTATTACTGGTGGTCGTGGTGGCGAGATTAATTCAGGTTATGTTTTTGTGGAAACTGATGTTGATGTCTTAACATCCATGGGGAAAACTGCTCAGGAGCTGCTGGGCGAGTGGCGTGACAGCGTAGGTGATATTGTCGGCGCAGAATCGCTTTCGTATCGCGCTGAGCTATTTCGTTTTGGGGATCCGATCGATATCCAGTTTTCAGCAACTTCATTCCAGTCACTCGAACGCGTCGCAGAAAAAACAAAGGAGCACCTCGCTTCGTATCCTACTGTTTTTGACATAGCCGATAGTATGTCCAGCGGTAAGCAAGAGTTACAAATAGAACTGACGGAGCAGGGCGAACTGTTAGGTTTGCGCAGAGCTGATGTGTTGGCAACTGTCGCTGCAGCATTTCGCGGCATTGAAGCCCAAAGGATTCAGCGTGGGCGCGATGATATCAGAGTTATCGTTCGTCTGCCGCTAGCGGAACGGGGTCGCTATACCACGTTGAATGAACTGTTAATTGACACGCCGGCTGGCGGTCGAGTGCCATTGTCGCAGGTTGCTGAGTTTAAACCATCAAAAGGTCCATCAGAAATTAAGCGTATTGATCGGTTCCGGGTGCTGAACGTTACTGCCGACTATAACAAAGCAGAAACAAACTCTGTTGTTTTAAATAATAGCTTGCGTGAATATCTTGATAAGCTGATCGTGGCTTACCCGGATGTTGAATACAGTTTGGAAGGCGAAGAAAAAGAAGCGCAGAAAACTTATGGCAGCATGGTTTACGGCATTATTGGAATGTTGTTTATTATCTACTGCTTGCTCGCTTTGCCGATGGGTTCTTATGGGCAGCCCCTTGTGGTCATGTCTGTTATTCCATTTAGTTTGATTGGTGCTGTGCTGGGGCATTTTTTAATGGGCGCGCATATGACCTTTCATAGTTATCTGGGTGTTATGGCTCTGATCGGTATTGTTGTTAATGATAGCCTGGTTCTGGTGGACTTTATTAATCAGGAGCGTAAAGCGGGACAGGGTGTTGCGGAAAGTATTTTGAATGCAGGTGTTTCGCGCTTTAGAGCTGTGATGTTAACGTCGCTCACAACTTTTATTGGAATCTTGCCGATGATGTTAGGGACTTCTCCACAGGCACAGTTTCTGATACCCATGGCCATTTCTCTGGGCTTTGGCGTTTTGTTCGCCACGTTTATAACGTTGATTTTAGTCCCTGTGATTATGCTTATCGCAAATGACTTGAAAAAGCGTTTAGAAGGTACAACCAAATCTGGATACGTAGTGAACCATTAATCCATAAAGCCCCAGCTGCGATGTAGCTGGGGTTTTGTTGGTATTGTTTTATTGCTTTGCGCCCATGACAAGCGCTCTTTTATATTGGTCTGCGGTAGTTTTAGCCGGTAAAGGCCAGCCTTGTAAGTTCTCTTCAATGATTGTTTTCAATGCTTCTATATGATGCTGCGTATCATTTAATGCTGGGATGTAGTGAAAAGTTTTTCCTCCAGCTTGTAAAAAATACTTTCGGTTTTCTTGATTAATTTCCTCAATGGTTTCCAGGCAGTCAGCTGCAAAACCTGGACAGAAAATTTGAATACTACTAATGTTCTGGTTTGGCAGTTGTTTTAATGTTTCGTCAGTGTATGGCTGTAACCATGGTTCGCGACCAAAACGGGACTGGAATGTCGTTAAGTAATCGCTTTCAGCAAGTCCTAGCGCTTCCGCAATAAGTCGCGATGTTTTGTGACATTCGCAATGATAGGGGTCGCCATTATCAAGATAACGTTTTGGCAGGCCGTGATAGGAAAGAATTAATTTATCTGGCTTGCCATGGGTTGTTTGAAATTGTCTGATTTGCTCTGCGCATGCACTGATATAGGCTGGGTGATCATGGTAGTGACTAATAAATCTCAGGTCGGGTAACCAGCGACGTTGCGTAAAGTCCTTCGCTAGAGCATCGAAAGTTGAGGCTGTTGTTGTTGCAGAATATTGGGGGTAAAGGGGTAATACGAGTAGGCGGGTTACTCCATCATCTTGCATTTTCTGAAACTTTTCTGCAATTGAGTGACTACCATAGCGCATAGCAAAGTCGACAACCACATTTGCTTGGCTGTGATTGAATGCCTGAGTCAATGCTTTAGCTTGCAACTGGGTGTAGCGTAACAATGGCGAGCCCGTTTTATCCCAGACTTTTTGATAATTCTTCGCTGAACGTTGTGGGCGGATACGTAAGATGATCAGGTGCAGTATCAACATCCAGATTAATCGGGGAACTTCAATGACCCGGGGGTCTGAGAGAAATTCGCGCAAATATCGGCGTACGCTCGCTGTCGTCGCTTCGTCTGGGGTGCCGAGGTTAGTTATAAGCACGCCTGTGCGAGTAGCTCGCCCATGTCGATAATTTAATACATTAGTGTATTTCATGAAGGTGTTACCTTGATACAGCTGAATGGCTAAAGGTTGTTGAAAAACTAGGTCGTCGGCAACATACGTAACAGGATACAGTTGGATCAAAACTGATGATTATAAGGATTTTTGGGCGTCGTTGACAGTTGTCAGTCGTTAAGCGAGGCTGGGGAAGAGGCAAACAAAAAGACCAACGCAAGCGTTGGTCTTTTCTGATGGTTCACTCTTGTATTAAGGGCTTTTCAAAACGTTAAGAAGCGAGCTCTTGCTCTACAAAATCAAGATCGTTTTCCTCTAAATCTTTAATACCTTCCCGGTCGTAGCGGGGCGAAGAAATTTGTTTGAGTTTTCTTTCTGCTACGTTAAAGGCGTCCCGCACAGCGGTGTGTATTGATGAGTCGTCCCGGTGAATGACGACAGGTTTACCTTTGATATCCAGTTCTATTGATGCGCGATACAGCTTGCCTTTGTGCTTGTGGTTATGTGGCGCGTCCAGAACTACACGGCTGTGCTGAATATTGTTGGAAAAACGGGAAAGCTTAGCGAGTTTCTTGTGAATGGTGTCAGTCAGCGCTGGTGAGTGATCGATATCACGGTAAACAACGTTTGAAGACATTGGCAAACCTCCTTAGCCTGAGTTGTACTTTACCCCACACGTTTGTGTGCGATAAATTTAAAAATCTCTGGTGTATCGGGGGCGCCCTTGTGTTCTATATTGCGACGATCCTGAAATATTGCAAGTGTTTTTTTACTACCGTTTGCACTGGATCAAAAAATAACGATATTGTCGTTTTAGGACCAGCAGGGACATAGAAGCAATAAGCATACAGTGCTACCTAATTCGCTAGCTATTATCCCTGAGTGGCAGTTGTTTACTTCTTAAGCACATGCATCTAAGTAGGCCTCAACCGCATTCTCCATGCCCATTCGGAGAGAGTCTACGGTCAAGGCATGGCCTATAGATACTTCGAGTAACCCTGGTACTTTACAGAACTGTGGAAGGTTTTCGAGATTAAGGTCATGGCCTGCATTCACACCTAGTCCAATTTGCGTGGCATAGTCTCCAGCAGCCGTATAGCGCTGATAAAGAGTCTCCAAATCGTCGGTTTTGTTAAGGAAGGCTGCTGCGTAAGGTCCGGTATACAACTCAATACGGTCAGCCCCAATATCTTTCGCAAGTTTGATTTGTTGGATGTCAGGGTCCATAAACAGGCTAACTCGAATATTTAACGCGTGTAGCTTAGCGATGATGGGCTTTAGCTTTTCACCTGTCTGAGTGAGGTCAAACCCGTGATCGGAGGTGAGCTGGCTTTGCCCGTCTGGCACAAGTGTGCATTGCTCAGGCAGGCTTGCTTCCACTAAGGCCATAAATCCTGGATACGTGCCTATCGGACCTTCAAAAGGGTTGCCTTCAACGTTGAATTCAATGTCGTTGTGTTTTTGGCATAGTTCACTCAACTCGTAGACGTCACTTGGCCGAATATGTCTTTGGTCTGGGCGTGGGTGCACGGTAATACCCTGGACGCCTTTTTCAATACAAAGCTCTGCAAACGCTTTTACACTAGGGTAGTTGCCTTCCCGAGAGTTACGTATAAGCGCTATCTTATTGAGATTAACACTAAGGGCTATCGGCATGATGGGGTTCTCACTTTGATATGTCGTTGCACAAGTATTATCTACATTGCGCACCAATATAGGTTGTCTATTGGGCTTCTGTATTCAGCCTTCGGGCTTTAAGAATTCGTATCGGCACGTTAGGTGCTTTTGGGAACTTCTTGTACAACCCTGTTGTTTGTTTACTGATTGCAATGGCTACATCCATTCCTTGGATAACTTTGCCAAATACGGTATAGCCGGGTTTTTTCTTTTTCGGGTCAAGATGCCGATTATCGGCGAGATTGATAAAAAACTGGGAAGTGGCACTGTCCGGATCTGAGAGGCGAGCCATCGCCAGAGTGCCGGGTTTATTCAGCAAGCCATTGGCTGATTCATTGACTATGGGTTCATTGGGTTCTTTATCGGTAAAGTCAAAACGTTTGCCGCCGGTTTGAATCATAAAGCCGGGCACAACCCTGTGGAAAATCAAGCCATCGTAAAATCGGTTGTCCACATAATTAAGGAAATTAGCCACAGTAACGGGCGCTAATGCCGGGTATAACTCCACAACAATATCGCCCATGTCCGTTGAAAGCTTCACCCTGGGATCGCTATCAACGGCATAAGACGGGCAGGGGATCACTAAAAGCAGCAATAAACTGAGCTGCAAGGCCGCTTTAACTACGAACAGTTTCATCGGTTGTCTTAATTAGCCCACTCTGAATAACGTTTTTTACGTCTAAATAAAGGGATGATCAGTGTCAAAAAGACGCCGAAACCGACAGCACCGGCACCATATATGAACCAGCTGCGACGGTCGTCTTTTCGGAGCCGTTCATTTTCACCGACCTTAATATCTAACTCAGTCTTTAATACTTCGTATTTTTCCATAAATTCTTGATGGCGCTGGTGGAGTGCTACTGCGTCGCCAGAGATTTTTTTGAGTTCATTCAGCTCTTCGGTTGTTGTCTGAAGGTTTGCCGTTGCTTCTGCAAGACTGGCTTCAAGTTCTGAATTCTTATCCTGAAGTTCCTGATAGGCAGACTTGGTGTCAGCATATTTATCATTTTTTTCTGCTAAACGACGAGTAATATCAGCCAGCTTAAGTTCGGCGGTAGGTTCTTTTTGCACATATTGACTGCGTATCCAGCCTTGTACTCCACCTTTGGTTTCTACGAGCATCCATTCACTACCATCATTTTCTTCAATGATTTTTAATGCCGTTCCGCTGCGTAGGCCCTTGTTTAGAATCTTGTATTGATTGCCTTGTCCGGCACGAAGAGGGACATATATTTCATCAATAATATAACCGGTTGCAGCGAGGGCATTGGGGGCAATATTTAATAGAGTAAGGCAGCCGAGCAGGCCAAAAAGCTTGTTTATCTTCACGAGTTCAAATCCATATTGCTATTTTGGGGCATTCTAGCGGAGCGCTAGGGCAGTACACGATTAAAAGGCTTTACGGTAACGCTTTCATAAACACCGTGTTTAATAAAGGGTTCAGCGTCGGCCCAGATTTGCGCGTCCTCGAGGCTGGGAAATTCAGCAATGACGATACTACCCGTAAAGCCCGCAGCCCCAGGGTCGCTATTGTCTATCGCAGGGTTGGGGCCAGCGATGATCAGCCGGCCTTCATTGTTTAGTGCTTCTAAACGCGCTAAGTGTTCTGGCCTATGGGCTTTGCGCTGGGCGAGACTGTCAGGTTTGTCCTGGCAAATAAATACATACAACATAAAAAGTTCCTGGTTTTATTGTTGAACTAAAACGTCATCAAGGTCGAGCGACGTTAGTTTTTTAATATTTCTAAATAAATAAAACAGCGCAAACATCAGTACTAGCGTTGCGGGTACGGCAATAACGGGAAAACTAAGCGCCGTCATTTTTCCAAGCTCTTCATTAAATGCGACAGAGCCGGGTGCGCTGACTAACAGAATTTTCGCGAGTGCATAATTCAAAATGGAGGATAAGAAAAAAGAGCTTGCGACCAGTAGCGAGGCATTGGCGAGGACTTTCTCGAAAGCTTTTTCTGCACCGGCTTTCTCTAGCGCCTGGGCAATTCGGTCTACTCTTAGGATCTTTTCGTTATAGAGGAATGTTTTTACCAGTGGGAAGCGGGTTTTTAAGGAAAAAAGTGTCGCAATGCCGAATATGCCTGGTATTGCTGCTTCCTTAATCGCGATGTACTTTGGGTCGAGTTCTAACAAGGTAATGGAGCCTGTCAGTAGGATGCTCACAAAACCCAAACCAGAGAATAGGTTGACTTTCTTGGTCTGTACAAAGTCTTTTAGCCCGTAAAGCAGCGGGAAAGCCAAGGCCACAATAAGTGCTAGTTTTGTACCCAAATATTCGTCGCCACTCGCTTTGCTTAATATAAAAGTAGGAATGACGATATTCACCAGAATATTGATGAGCAGGTTGTCGCCTTTCTTTTTTTCTAGCGGCGTTTCGCTTGAATTGCTTTCCGTCATTGAGGTTTTCTTCACTTATCATTGGTGAATGGCACAGCCTTTGCGATAATGGCTGACAACAGAGCGCAGATTTTAAGTAATACTGCGCAATTAATACAGTGATCGGGTAGCCAATTGACTAAATGTTTCGATTTACATTGCCATAGCCGGGCGTCGGATGGCGAGTTTTCACCTGCAGACGTGGTAAAACGCGCTGCAGAGATGGGTGTTGACGTGTTGGCTCTCACTGATCATGACACCGTGGCGGGGGTCGCTGAAGCTCAATCTACCGCTAAAGATCTACCTTTAAGCCTAATCTCGGGTATTGAAGTTTCCGCTCAATGGCGAGGCCGCACGATACACGTTGTGGGTTTGAACATCGATATTAATCGTCCAAAATTGGTTGCAGCGTTAGACACTTTGCATAGGTTACGTAACGACCGGGCTCAGCAGATCGCTGTAAAATTGGAAAAGGTTGGACTTAAAGATGCTTTGGCCGGCGCGCAGGGTTTCGCGGGTGATTCGATAATAGGGCGGCCGCATTTTGCTGCACATATGGTAGCCAGTGGATTCGTCAAGAGTTCCGCTCAAGCCTTCAAACGTTACCTCGGGGCTGGAAAAGTTGGCGATATTGGCAATGTTTGGCCTGAAGTTTGCGAAGCTGTCGGGTTGATAGTAGAGGCTGGAGGCATTGCTGTCTTGGCGCACCCTGAGAAATATAAGTTAACCCGCACCAAATTGCGGGAGCTTATAGCTGATTTTTCAGCTGCCGGTGGCGGCGCCATGGAAGTTGTCAGTAGCCGTCAAGACCCCAAAGTAACTAAGATGTTAGCCGAATTATGTGGCCATTTCGGCTTATTGGCGTCTACCGGTAGTGATTTTCATCGTCAGGGACAACCCTGGCAAGAACTCGGTCAACAATCCGAATTGCCTGAGGGGTGTCAGCCCGTTTGGGCTGCGTTTGATCAAATTTAAACCATTTATTTTGAGTCGGCCGCTAGCTAGCCGTTTACTCGCTCGTCGTATCAGAAGATGTTAAGGAGTGCATGTGGCCCAGTTTTTTACAATACACCCGGATAATCCACAACAGCGGCTAATAAAGCAGGCGGCAGATATCATTCGCCAAGGTGGGGTGGTGGCTTACCCCACGGATTCTGCCTATGCTATTGGTTGTCATTTGGGCGACAAGTTTGCCCTGGACCGTATTCGATCCATCCGTCAGTTGGATAAAGATCATAACTTCACCTTGATGTGCCGGGATCTCTCTGAGTTAGCGACATACGCCAAAGTGGATAACCAGACTTTCCGGTTGCTAAAAGCGCATACTCCGGGGCCTTACACCTTTATCTTACCTGCAACATCAGAGGTGCCGCGCAGGCTCATGCATCCGAAACGAAAAACCATTGGTATTCGTGTTCCACAAAACTTGATTGCGCTGGCCTTGATGGAAGAGCTAGGTGAGCCGATTATGAGTGGTACGTTGATCTTGCCGGGTGATCCGCTACCGCTTACCGATCCTTATGATATTCGAGAGACATTAGAGCACCAATTGGACCTCGTCGTTGATGGTGGGTATTGCGGGCTGGAAGCGACGTCGGTTATCGATCTTTCTGGCGATGCGCCTGTTTTGCTGCGTAAAGGTGTGGGTAATCTCGAAGAGTTTGATTTAACAGACTGATTTTAAAGGTTATTTTTCAAATTTTACAATGCTGTTATGTCTTCCGTTAAGCCGTTATAATCGGCGGCTTATTGAAAAACAGTTGGGTCATTGGCCAAGTGATAGCGCGGCGGTTTGCCCATTAGGCTTGACCTCGTTCAAGCTGTCAGAATCAGCGCGTTACTTCGCGCCTATATTATTAACGGTAGAGGCCCTCTTGTGAGCGAAGATATGGAAGATACAGTTCAGTCAGTAGATGACGTCGCTGTAGAAGAGGTTGAGGGGCAACAAACTGCACCTGACATAACTTCCGATAAGGAGGACGAGAAAGGGCAGCCAAGTCAGGGCGAGATGCCTTTCGCCATTGTGCATGGTAAAGCCTATACCGACCTGCCCAAAGACCTCTATATACCGCCCGACGCTCTTGAAGTTATTCTCGAGTCTTTCGAGGGGCCGCTGGATCTGTTGTTGTATCTGATTCGACGTCAAAACATTGATATCCTGGATATCAATGTCGCGGATATAACGCGGCAGTATATTGCCTACGTGGAATTGATGGATGCCATGCAGTTTGAATTGGCGGCGGAATATCTGGTCATGGCAGCAATGCTGGCAGAGATAAAGTCGCGCATGCTGCTACCGCGCAGTGATGAGGCTGATGAAGAGGAAGAAGATCCAAGGGCCAGTCTGATCCGTCGTTTGCAGGAGTATGAGCGCTTTAAAAAGGCTGCTGAAGACATCGATGCTTTACCGCGTCTGGGGCGCGATGTTCACCAGGCAGGCGCTCAAGCACCTGATCGCAATTTGACACGTCCAGAGCCTGAGGTCGATCTTAAGGAATTATTACTGGCATTGTCCGAAGTGTTGCGACGTGCTGATATGTTCGAGAGCCACCATGTCGAGCGCGAAAAGCTGTCGACCCGCGAGCGTATGGCACAAGTGCTAGATAAGTTAAGCGGCAAGCAATTTGTGCCTTTCGTCAGTCTATTTTCTGTAGCGGAAGGGCGGTTAGGTGTAGTTGTTACATTTTTGGCCGTTATGGAATTAATTAAAGAGTCGCTGGTTGAAATTGTTCAGAGCGAAGTATTTGGCCCCATTCATGTGAAAGCAAGAATTCAATGATAGATGATGAAAAGTTAGATGAAACGGACGTGCTTGAACAAACTGAGCACGCTGAAAGTGGTTTTGAGCCTGTCATTCATAAGGCGGAGCCTAAGGCTGTTGAACGTTCTTTGTTAAAGAAAATTCTTCAAGGCGCTTTGCTGGCAGCGGGCATGCCCTTGTCGATTGATAAGTTGCGTGGCCTGTTCGATCCAGAGGTTGATATTGAGCCGGAACGCAGCGAAATCGTCGCAGTGCTTGAAGAAATTGCCGCTGAGTGTACCGACGCGGGTTATGAGTTAGTGGAAGTCGGTACGGGTTGGCGTTTTCAGGTGCGTGCCGAAACCGCAACCTGGGTCAATCGCTTGTGGGATGAAAAGCCGCAAAAATATTCTCGAGCCTTGCTGGAGACATTGTCGCTCATTGCTTATCGACAACCTATTACACGCGGTGACATAGAAGAAATTCGCGGTGTGGCTGTGAGTTCTCATATTATTAAAACCTTAACCGAGCGTGATTGGGTTAAGGTTGTGGGGCACAGAGACGTACCTGGAAGGCCTTCATTGTATGCAACAACACGGCAGTTTCTGGATTATTTCAATCTGAAAAGCCTTGATGAACTGCCGAGTCTCAGCGAGATCGCTGACTTTGATAAGCTTGATCCAGCATTGGGGCTTGCGCTTGAGGAAGATGCTCAGAACATCCCAGGTGGCGAGCATGAGCAAAATGCTGGCGAAGATGTGGCGGATGCCGCCGCGGAAGAAGATACGACTGAAATCGATGCAGAGGCTGCGCAGGCGTTTATGGACGCTGTAGCAGAAGGTACTGATGCCGCTGAGTCCCTTGAAGAAGGCGTAGATACTTATGAGGGCGTAGATACTGAAGAGGGCGTAGATACTGAAAAGGATTCAGAATCATCGGATGACTGGGTTGACGCTACTGAACAAGATGTCAATTCTGAAGACGGTTCTGATTCTGACGTCGATTCTGAATCTGATGACGAGCCTGACTCTGACCCTGATGCCAAGCCATTACCGTCGTTGTTTAATGACTGATAACCGTACGCCGTGTGTCGACGTATCTGTGTTTGTGCTTAGACAGAGGGCTTCAGGGCTCTCTGTCTAATTGTTCGAGCTAAATTGATTCTACTTAGGGCTTCTTGGGATACTCGTGTTATTCTAGCCGCCGCATTTTATTTCTTATATTTATTTACTTTTTTGAGTTGTTTTGATGATAGACAAAAAGCAGTCTGGGCAGCCCCCTGCTGATGAAAAATTGCAAAAAGTGCTGGCACGCGCCGGTATTGGGTCCCGTCGTGAGATGGAGCGCGCTATTGAAAGCGGAAAGGTCAGTGTTAATGGTCAAACTGCCAAGTTAGGCGACCGGGTTTCAGCCAAGGACAAGATTGAATTCGCCGGGCGAACGATTGGTGCCGCCGCTTCTGTAAAAGAATCCCCGCGAGTCATTTTATACAATAAGCCGGAGGGCGAAATATGTTCACGCTCAGATCCCGAGGGGCGGAAGACTGTTTACGATAACCTTCCACGTTTGACTCAGGGACGCTGGATTTCAGTGGGTCGGCTGGATTTTAATACCAGTGGGTTATTGTTGTTTACCAATGATGGTGACTTGGCCAATAAGCTCATGCATCCATCTTCCGTCATTGACCGTGAATACTTGGTTCGTATTCAAGGGGATGTCGATGCTGATATGAAGCGCCGATTGCGAGAGGGTGTTTTATTAGAAGATGGCGTTGCTAAATTTACAGATATTGTAGATGGTGCTGGTGAAGGTCGAAATCGTTGGTTTTATTGCGTTGTAATGGAAGGGCGCAATCGTGAAGTTCGTCGTCTTTGGGAGTCCCAGGGCGTTAAAGTAAGTCGCTTAAAGCGAGTCCGCTACGGTAACGTTTTTATACCTTCACATGTTCGAGCAGGTCAGTGGGTAGAGTTAAACCCTAAAGAACTTAAAGATCTTTGCGTCACCGCTGGCGTGAAGGCTCCTCACGTTCGCATTACTCAAACACAAGAAAAAGACTTGATGCGACAGCAGAAACGTTTGCGCTCTAAAGGTGCCAGCAAGCGCACATAGCAATAATCCAGGCCCTTGACCTTACGGGTTTTGGGCAATATCTCCATTGACAACTTTATTCCGGCCACCTTTCTTTGCGTCATAGAGCGCTTTGTCCGCACGTTTAAAAAGGCTTGATTTGTCGTCGCCAGCGGCTAGTGTGGCGAGGCCCACGCTAATGCTTGTGCTAAGTTTAAAGTTGGTTTTAGTTTCGCAGAGATAATCCAGGTTTAAATTGGCTATATAGTCTCTAATGCGCTCTGCAATTATCGCAGCGCCAGCTGAGTTTGTTTTGGTTAGCAACAATACGAATTCTTCGCCACCATAGCGAAATACCGCATCGGAGGTCCTGCTGGTTTCGGCTAGGGCGTGTCCTACGGCTCGAAGAACGGCGTCGCCAATAGGGTGGCCAAAGCGATCGTTAATAGATTTAAAGTGATCAATATCGACGACAAGAATAGAAAAAGGTTGCTGATAACGTTGTGCCGTTGATATTTCTCTTGAGATTGCTGAATCCAGTGCTGCTCTGTTGCCAAGCCCGGTTAGGCTATCAGTAGCAGCAGTTTGCAGCGCATCGCGGTAACTCAGTGCGTTTCTTAATGGGTAAATCAAGACGGCAAGATAATTTTCCAGACCAACGATTTCTTCTTCGGCAAAACGCTTATTTCGGGTTAATAATATTTCACCGTAGAAGTCCCCGCCGGAACTGAGCCGATAGCTACATTGGTGCCGACCCTTTTTGCCAACGGCAATGGAAATGCCTTTTTCAGAAAAGTGGTAAGAGACGCCATCGATATGTGTGCATTTTGATACGTATTCGTAAAACAGCTGTAGAAGAAGGTCCAGCTCTAATGTGGTTTGCAGTATATTGGTTAAGCGAAATCGCAGAGCCTCTTCCGTGCCGATCTCTATCAACGCAGGGTGCGTGACAACCTTGCTTTTGTTGTCTATCTTGCTGATTGCACTTGGTGTATGTACCTGAGTCACCATAGGATGAGTCCTGTATTATTATGAACCGTCTCGCGACATGGCTGCTTGCCGGTTTCTAGATATATTGCCATTTCTAAATACTTAGCGAATTGCGTGCCATCCTTTTTTGATCTAAATATTCCTTTTATTTCAATAGGTTGTCTCTTTTTGCTATTTTTCCTTTCTGAATTGTCAAATTTATGGCGGCATTTTTGCCACTTTTAACCTGGCAAGAAATTGCCGCTAGCTGTTTTTTTGGCGTTAAAGGTTGGCACTCTTATACTGTCTTTCTTGCGTCCCGGTCGGTTACTTGGGAAAATCGCCTTCCATTTTGGGTGGTAACTAAACCGTCGTAATTTTCTACCCCAGCAGATGTAACTAAGAAGTGAGGACAGTGTGGCAAAGATTGGTTTGTTTTTTGGCAGTGACGAAGGTAATACAGAAGCTGTTGCCGCTCGTATCCAGAAGCGCCTAGGGGAGGATGTCGTCGATATCTATGATATTGCTGATGTAACCCAGCTCGAATTTGCCGACTACGATTTGATTATTTTGGGTATTCCAACTTGGGATTTTGGACAGATTCAGTCCGACTGGGAAGAATTTTGGGGTGATATGGAAGCAGTGCCGCTAGACGGCAAAACGGTAGCTTTATTTGGTCTGGGAGATCAATTTGGTTATGGGGATTACTTTCTTGATGCCATGGGAATGCTGCATGACATTATTGTTCCCAATGGGGCAAAAATTGTTGGGCACTGGTCAACCGAGGGGTATGACTATGACGCTTCCAAAGCTGAGTTGCCGGGTGGTGAATACTTTGTCGGTTTGGCTATAGATGAAGATCAGCAAGAAGATCTTACTGCCGAACGATTAAATACCTGGTGTGCGCAGATCCATAGAGAATTTGGCCTGGATACGCCCCTGGTCGCCCTGGACGACTAACGCTGCGGTAGCTTAAGCGTTCATTGCATAGCTTATGCCTCCGCTACAAAGACCGCCCGCAGTGGGGCTGGATGTCCCTCTGCGGTTTTATTGATATCAGTGGGGTCGAGAAACTGTTCAAGTGAATGAAAATGCATCCAGTCTGTTCTTCTCTGTTCTTCGAGACTGGTTTGGTTTAGGTCGACGAGCTTGGGGTTTTTGAACCCGCATTTACGCAACCATGAGATTAGCGTTTCTGTGGTAGGTAAAAACCAAACATTGTTCATCATGGCATAACGGCCCTCCGGGACAAGAACGCTACCTTCTGGCCCATCTATCACGAGCGTCTCAAGCACCAATTGACCGCCAGGTTTCAGTGTACCTTTCAGTTCCAGCAGGTGATCCATCGGGGACCGCCTGTGGTAGAGCACACCCATGGAAAAAGTCGTATCAAATGCCTGTAAATTGGTTGGCATCTGTTCCATGGCCATGGGTAATACATCTACTGGCACGTTGCCAATAAAGTGCTTGAGCATCAAAAACTGGATGACAAAACGAGGAGATGGATCGATACCTATAACTCTGGCAGCACCTTCACCATACATACGCCAACAGTGGTAACCATTGCCACAGCCTACATCCAATACGCTTCTGTTTTTTAGTGGCGCAAGGTGCTTGATGACGCGGTTCCACTTCCAGTCTGAACGCCATTCGGTATCGATAAATGTACCGTGAATATGGTAGGGGCCTTTTCGCCAGGGAATCAACTGCTCAAGAGGCGAGCGAACCTGTTGTTGCAACGCCAAAGATATGTCAGTCGTCGATCCGATGCTAACGTCATTCTTTAGATCAATAACATCTGAATTAACGGCAGGCAGCGACTCCAGCGCTTTTCGCCAACCCGCTAGGTCACCAAAACGTTTTTCACAAAGTCCGCTAGCGATAAACTCTGGCAGCTGATTCGCAAGCGATTCCAGGTCTGAGTCTTTCAGCTCTTCTATGAACGTGGTGAAGTAATGCAGCATGGAGTTAGTCAATCTATCAGCCTTACATAGTCTACGAAAAACAGGTTTTACTGAAGGCATCCTGTTTTTTAGGATTCTAGTCTTTGAGTTCTATTTTTGCGCAATCAGCGAAGCGAAATTTAGACACTGGAACCAGACATCAGCATCACTAAAACCGGCTGATTTCAATCGTTGTCGGTGTGCGTCCAGCGTTTCCGGAATGAGGACGTCTTCAATAGCACTACGTTTCTGGGCTATTTCCAAATCACTGTAACCATTCGCTCGTTTAAAGTTGTGGTGCAGCTCGATCATTAGCGCAGCATGCTGAGGATCCTGGAAGGCCACTTTCTCAGAGATAATGAGAACGCCACCGGGCCTCAAACCATTAAATATCTTATCGATAATACCTTGGCGCTCTGCGGGAGGAATAAACTGCAGGGTAAAATTCAATACCACCACTGATGCATCCCGAATATCGCATTCTTGCAGCGTCTGGCAATAGAGAGAGACAGGCACTTCGCTACAGTCTGCATCAATGACGGTCTGGCATCGCTCAATCATGGCTGTTGAGTTATCAATACCAACGATTTCGCAGTCAGCCGTGCGTATTTGATGGCGCATTGCCAGGGTAGCAGCCCCTAATGAGCAGCCGAGATCGTAACAACGTGAGCCTGCCTGCGCATACCGACTCGCGAGGTCGCCAATCATAGCAATAATGGTGGTGTAGCCAGGCACTGAGCGTTTGATCATATCCGGAAAGACGTTGACCACATTTTGGTCAAAAGCAAACTTTCCCAGATTGTTGATGGGGTCGGCAAACAGGTTGTCGTGGCCACTTTTTTTAGCGTCGATCATGATAAGTATTAGAACTTGCGAAAAAGGGAGGAGATTGTAGGTATTTTTTCCGGTGTTGTCGCCCCGATATTGCCCTAACATGGGCAGATGTGACATGGTAACTCCCTGTTTTTTGAGGTTTTCCCTATACTTAAACGACTATAAGACGAATCCGTTTTAATTAACCTAAAAGGATGAACGGTGGCTTACGATCACTATCAGCGTTTACACGTATTAATCGTCGATGATTTCGATAGCTTTCGCTCGACGCTGGCTAAAATGCTGCGAGCCATAGGGATTGTGCAGATCGATACGGCCGCAGATGGCGCTGAGGCCCTTGCAGCCTGCGATACCGAAAATTACGACCTTATTCTTTGCGACTACAACTTAGGCCCAGGTAAAAACGGGCAACAAGTGCTCGAAGATTTGCGGTTTAGGAATGTGCTTCGTCCAGGTCAGCTATTTGTTCTACTGTCCACTGAGAGCAGTAAAAATATTGTGCTGGCGTCATATGACTCCCAGCCTGATGCCTATTTAACCAAGCCTGTTACTGCGCGCACGCTGGAACAACGGCTGGATCGCCTTCTCGTGCAACGGGAGATCATGTCCGATGTGTTTTCGGCGCTGGGGCGGGACGACGTTGATGGTGCTATTGCTGCGTGCGAGAAATCCTTGAAGGCGGGTGGGCGTGCCGCTGTTGCCTGTCAGAAATTGCTGGGTGAGCTTTATTTGGAAGGGGGCTATTTGGATAAAGCTGAAAATCTTTATACCCATATTCTGGAAGCTCGTAATCTTGATTGGGCAGAGGTTGGTTTAGCTAACGTGCGTTTAGCGCAGAAAGATTATGCCACTGCAGCGGCCTGGTTAACCGAAGTGCTAGCTCGAAATCCCATGTGTATGCCAGCGTACGATAGTTTGGCTGAGACCTACCGGCGCCAGGGCGATGTTAAAGCGCTGCAAGGTGTATTGGCTGACGCTGTGGCTATTTCCCCGATTGCAATCCAGCGCCAGCAACGGTTGGCCATGGTCGCCAAAGATAATATGGATGTGCCCGTAGCGGCAAAAGCTTATCGCCAGGCAGTAAAGTTGGGTGACAACTCATGCCATCATAAGGTAGATCACGTTATTGATTTCGGTCGAATGAGTGCGGAGTTGTTCGCTATTGATGAAGGCCTTGCATTAGATTACGCGGACGATGCCTTGGGCGCACTTGCGCGTATCGAAAAACGTTTTAGTCCTCTGCAAGCGGAATCCCAATGGCAGGCATTTTTAACACAGGTGCGGTTGCATGCTGGGAAAGGCGATGCTGATAGCGCCAAAAAAATCCTTGATGTGACTCAGGAGGCGTTGGGGCATCAGCATAAGAACCTGCAACTCGATACTGAATTGGATTTGGCGCAATCATTTTTTGCCCTGGGGGAAGAGGAGAGTGCGAAATCGTTACTGCACGAGATGGTTGAAAAGTACCGCGATAATGAAGCTGCCCTGCAACGTATTGATCATTTACTTGAAGAGCCTGTGAGTCGCGACAATCGAACAATGGTTGCGCAAATTAACCAGGACGGCATTGCTTATTACAAACAGAAAAAATATCGCGAAGCTGTGGGCTTTTTCCGCCATGCGCACCAGTTATTTCCACATCATCTTGGTATTACGTTAAACCTGGTACAGTCGATGATTGGTGAGTTAAATCACTATGAGATAAAGCCGCAAGTGTTAGCTGATTGCGGCGACCTTATTCACCAAGTGGGCCAAAGTATCAAGCCCACTCACACACAGTTTGGTCGTTTTAAACAGCTTCAGGAGATGTTTAGCGGTATTAATCGAAAGCATGCAACGAAAAATTCTTAAGATTTTGACTAGGGCATTAGGAAATGACAGAACGTGATAGCAAATTGAAATCGGGCCCAGACTTTTCAACGATATTGGCGTCCAGTGTCCATGATATGAAAAACAGCCTTGGAATGTTGTTGAATTCGTTGGATGAAATAGTCGCTACTACGCCACCTGCGAACGAGCAGCAAGCAAAACAGTTTTCGGTGTTACAGTATGAGGCGTCCCGAATAAACGGCGAGCTTATCAAGTTGCTGGCGTTATATCGTATGGAAAAAAATCGCTTGCCCCTGCATATTGACGAACAGTTTGTTATCGATATGTTGGAAGAACAAGTCGCTCGTAATTATTCGTTGTTTCAGAGTCGCGATGTGGCGTTAACGCTAGACTGCGACGAGGATCTGGGGTGGTTTTTCGATGCCGAACTCGTCGGTGGAGTGTTGCACAACATTTTAGTGAATTGTGCTCGCTATGCGCAAAAATGCGTAAAGGTTGCCGCCTATATGGAGAACGACCAATTGTGCATAACCGTAGAAGATGATGGCAGCGGCTATCCAGAAGAAATGCTAGCCTCTTCAGATGCGATGACGAATCGAACTGTTGATTTCGCTAATGGCAGTACTAATTTGGGTTTATATTTTGCTGACCAGGTTGCACGTATGCATACTAGAAAGGGCGTTGCTGGCCAAATATCGCTGGATAATGGTGGTGATCTTGGTGGTGGTATTTTTAAGTTAGTTTTGCCTTAGATGGTCCAGCTTATTAGGTTGTAGTGGTCAAGCAAGCTTTAGTGATGACGACCGATAAATGAGATGTTTTTAGCGGGTTTGAAGCGGTTGGAGGATATGCAGGTATCGACGCTAAAATAAAAAAACCGCGGGAGTAACTTGCACCGCGGTTTGGGGTTCTTACTTTCGGTTTTTCTTTCGATCCTTTGTAAAGATATATATCAAAGAAGATACATCTTAAGAAGATACTTACCAAAGATTGTTGTTATCACTGTTGCATTAGCGATTTGGCAATATATCTCTTAACTTATTTGCTAACTCCGTCATAGTACGTTCAGTTGTTTCCCAGTCTATACACTTATCGGTAATGGATACGCCGTATTCAAGATCTTCCAGGTTTTCTGTCATCTTTTGATTGCCAGCACCGATGTTGCTTTCTACCATCAGTCCAATAATAGATTTGTTTCCTTCTATAATTTGATTGCAAATATTTTCCATTACCAGCGGTTGCAACTCATGGTTTTTGTTTGAGTTCGCGTGGCTGCAGTCGACCATGATATTGGGCTGTATTCCTGCTTTATGGAGTTCCTGCTCACACAACGCGATACTTACTGAGTCATAATTTGGCTTGGCGTCCCCTCCACGGAGAACAACGTGACCATAGGCGTTGCCACGGGTGTGGATAATTGACACTTGACCTTCGTTATTAATGCCCAAAANACGGTGTGGGCTGGATACCGATTGCAACGCATTAATGGCTACGGTTAAGCCACCATCGGTACCATTTTTGAAGCCCACAGCAGAGGAGAGGCCGCTGGCCATTTCTCTATGGGTTTGCGATTCAGTAGTGCGAGCCCCGATGGCTGACCATGAAATCAGGTCCTGCAAGTATTGTGGTGAGATAGGGTCAAGTGCTTCTGTCGCAGTGGGCAGCCCTAGCTCGGCCATATCGATAAGTAATTTACGACCAATATGTAAACCTTCCTGAATTTTAAATGAATCATTCAGATAGGGGTCATTGATCAAGCCTTTCCAGCCAACGGTAGTTCTGGGCTTTTCAAAATAAACCCGCATGACAATATAGATAGTGTCCTGGATTTTATCCGCCAACGCTTTGAGGCGCTTGGCATAATCATGTGCGGCATCGACATCGTGTATTGAGCAAGGGCCAATCACAACCATCAGGCGATGGTCTTTACGGTCCAATATGTTTTGAACGGTTGCTCGGCCTTCGTTCACAGTTTGCAGTGCGCGCTCTGTCATTGGCACTTCGTCTTTCAACATACTGGGGGAGATTAAAATCTCCTGAGAAATTACGTTGATGTTCTCGTTAGATTCAGGCATGGATTCTTCCAATTCTTAGTAAGCAGTAAAAATAATACTCTGTATAATATTTGAGCGTTTTAATTAGCCTGTGGGTGGGCGTAACGCTTAACAGCCCGATATTGTGCGCATTTAACGTTACGTTTTCCAGACTGTTTTAGCAATCAATCTCATGAAAATAGGCTAATAACGGAAAATAAAGCGCTGTACGAATATGGGCTTCGCCTTGCTGGCGAAATAATTTGGCATAGCCAGTTAATTGTGCCGTATACAGGTCTGTTTGCTCTTGGAGGAATGTTTCTACTGTCTGTTCCTGCGGTTGGCTTGATTTGTAGTCAATGATCCAGCGGCATGTGCGCGAATCCTTGGCGCTTAACAGAGTGTTTACGGGTGGTTTGGCAATAAATGTTCGGTCAATAATTTGAAGTCGTGGCTGCCCCTGATTTGATGTCGACCAGAGAGCTTCTTCACAGCGGCTCTCGGTGTGTTGGTTATTTAACACCCATTGACCAATAGGGTCCTGAGTGATTTTTTGAATCGCATTATGCAGGTTAGTACAGGCTTTATGGGCTTCGAGGTTACTCAAACCGAGCTGCAGCAGTTGAAATGTCCAAAAACGGGTTAACTGATCAGAGGCTTCCTGCCTAAACACACTGATTCCTTGTTCGGTGATGTACTGTAAGTAACGATGTAACACCGTCCCAGTGTGACGCGCGATTACACTGGAACGTGTTTCACGTTCAGGCAGGTTATCGTCATCATCAAATTCGTGCCCTCGAAACGCCGCTAAGAGCGAGCTGCTGGTAAAGTCTGGGGTTTGCCATGTCGCGGGGAGGCGTCGCAGCCAGAATGCCAGCTCATTTTTGGTGTCGGCAGGTGACATAGCTGAATCTGACGCGATTGGATGCTGATTATCACGACATTCCTCATCGAAAGCTGATGGTTTGCTCTCAACCGGTTGCATTTGCTCCTCAAAGGTCGGCCAAATGGGCGCTAGCAGGCTACTGCGGCTGGGTTTAGTGAGCTGATCCTTGTCGTTATATTTTACTTCAGCAATCAGGTGCAGCTGGCGTATAGCGCGCGTGCAGCCCACATACAATAAGCGGGAGGATTCATAGTCTCTTTTCAGCCGCATTTCATTGGCAACAAATTGGTAAATACCGTCTTTTTCGTTGCCAGTTGCATGCGCAGGAGCCATTAGCAAGTCCGTATTACCATGGTCATCCAGACGTTCTTGCCACAGAAGTAGTTGGGCATCGTCGGCTCTAGGTCGGGAGTCCAAACCAGGAATGATGACGGTGTCAAATTCCAAGCCTTTCGATTTGTGAATGGTCATCACTTGCAGTTTGGGGTTCGACTGGCTATTGGGCGCGGCATAAAGTCGCTGGACGGCGCGCTCAAAAATATCCCAGTCGGCTATGGTTCCGCCACTCTCATAATCACTGAGCAGGTTAAAGTAGCGCGCAGTATTGTCGATATCGCTTGGATCAAGCAGTGCGGCAGGGCCGCCTAGCGCGAGCCATAAACCCTGAATACTTGCCCTAAATGAATTACGTTGGCGTGTTGTCCAACTGGCTAGAATAAGCTGACCGAATCGCATCAAAGACGCTATAGCTTCTGTGCTTAGAGCGAGTTGCCGCCGTTTTTCTGCGTCCAGATCTAAAAACCGTGTCAACAAGGTCATAATACTGAATTGATGACGCTTGGCATTTTCCTCTTCTATGGCGCTGGAATCTTGTTCGGGATTCCAATTGACGAAATGAAACAACTCGTTATTGTTTAGCCCGCACCAGGGTGAGCGTAATAGGGCTAACCAGGCGATACGATCGCTTGGATCGAGCAATGCTTTGGTTAACGACAATAGGTCTATAATGGCCATGCGTTGAGCAAGAGGGTCGATTTCTTGTGCTTGCCATGTCAGACCAGATTGTTCGAGAGTACGCAAAATTGATCGCAGGTGTGGGCGCGATCTAACCAGCACTGCAATCGTTTCGTCAGGGGCTTCTTGTTGAGCTTGCTGAATTAAATCAACGACAAGATTTGCCTCTAATTGTTTCGAATTGTTTTCGTCCGTTATCCCATAACACAAAACACCCGTAGCTAGGGCTTCTGACCGCGTTTTAAACGCATGGCTGATTGCATATCGAACGGCTCCTCGATTAATGTCATCTACTACAGGAAAGGCCATTGAAAACGTGTCATTCACCCAATTTACAACGGCTTCATGACTTCTGAAATTGACAGTTAGATCCAGTGGTTCCAAAGCGACATCACCAATACCGCTGCGCCTAACTTCGAGAAATATACCAACATTCGCTCCTCGAAAACTGTAACAAGACTGCATTCCATCACCGACCAAAAATAAACTTCGACCGTCGTTGGGTTGCCAGCCAGCTGTTAATTTTTCTAGCAACCGTAACTGTGCTACGGATGTATCCTGAAACTCGTCAATAAGGATATGTTGTATTCGATAATCGAGTTTAAGGGCAAGATCTGAGGGGGTATCGGAATCACCCAATGCAAGCAACGCCGCTTGGGTAATTTCGATAAAATCTACTTGTTTGCGTTGACTGAACACAACTTTTAATTGGGCAGCTAATAAAGGCAATACCTGCGTCAAACTATCAAGAAATTCCCATTGGTTATCGGGATATTTAGGTTGTGGTAACAGTTTTATATTTTGCAGCAAGTCATTAAGAAGAGGTTGTTCGTTGCACCAACTGATAATTTCATACAGTGACGCTTTACGCTGCTTTGCGATAATCTTTTCGTCTTTTGTCTCACCAGTAGGAAACCCCTGTGTTTTATTGACTGTTTTTCGCCAGGTTCCGGTGTCTGTAGTAAGAAGCTGGACCAGTCCAAACCAAACAGGCAAATATTCTGGTGATGGTTTTGGTAATGCGGTCAGCCCTTTACAGGCGCAAACAGGTGAGGATGTTTTGTGGTCATTTAGCAGGTTGCTTGCAGCATAGTCTGCTAAAAGAACTAAGTCTGAGGCGATGGGGGCTATTATCAGAGCACATTTCTGTAATGTCTCAGAGACAATACGCTCAAGTACATTCTCTAAATACTGCTTTTCATCTCTACTACTAAAAATATGGCTCAACCATTGGTCTCGGCTGGCCAGCAGGTTGATTAAGAGAGATTCGATTTTGTTGTAGTTATTATCAAGATGTTGAAATAGATGTCGCACTGAATTTTGATAGGGCGAACTGGTTTCCAGTTGATCTAGTAAGCTATGACAAGCTTCTTTGTATAGTAATGCCGGATCTTCACAGGTGTCCAGTCTGACGCCTAAACCGCTGCTTACGGGCAGCTGTTGCGTCAGTGTTCTACATAAACCATCGATAGTCATAACGCGCAGACGGTTTTTATTATTGAGCAATTGCCAGTTTTCTCTTTCACTAACGGCCAATACTGCGCGAGCCAAGTCCCACGTTTTGACCGCATAGCTATCCCCAGGCCGTTCTGTCGTTGCTGCAACAGTTAATGCATCGTAAATCCGTGTTTGCATCTCTGCCGCGGCTTTACGCGTGAAGGTAATACTGAGTACTTCTTCTGGTTGTTCGCACTGTGCTAATAACGTTAATACCCGTTGCGTAAGCAAACCTGTTTTACCTGAACCTGCAGGGGCAGAAACGGCAAAAGATAAATTCGGCGTTAAAGCTCTATCACGAGCTGCTTGGTCTTGAGGTTGATGACTCACGATTTGGCTCCTGAATCATCAGCACTTGACTGTCGTTTTTTTTCCAATATTTGTTTGATTTGTGCTTGCTCCGGCAACCGGTTGAGTTCGATAAACTCTTCATAATGACGTTGTAATTGTGTCTGGGCATAGATCGGTGGCGCTTCCCCTTCAATAAACTCTTGAGTAATGGCGTTTAATGATTCTGACCATGAATGCCACTGGGCTTGCCAGTTTTCTGCCACGTTATTACTTTTCTGTTTTTCAATTGCTTGAATACCCGCTATACCTAAATCACCGTTGGCAAGTCCACTGAACCCCAATGCTTTCACATTGATAATGGCATAACCCAGACCGGCTATGTCGTCTACGGTGATTGAAGCGTAGTCGAGTTTATTGTGGGTATTGTCGTCACTAAACAGACTCATACCGTAGAGTGGTAGTTGTGGTTCTTCTAACCTCGGCCCCATAAATTTATTAAATGTAGGTGTGCCTGTTTTATAATCAATCAAGAGCAGGCGTCCGTCTTCGAGCTTGTCAATTCTATCGATACGCATACGCAAAGCTAATGCATTCAGCTTAAGTGTGACAGGGTGTTCAGCACCTATTACGGTAAATTCAGGCCGTTGCTTTTCCAGTTCAAGCCAGTCCTTTAATAATGTCAATTGCCGGTTTTTCTCCAGCTCTATCAGCTCATCGCCAAGTCGAAGTCGATGTAAACTGGCCAAACTGTCAAAGGCTTGATTGCTGTAATGTTCTAGTAGTGATTCTAGACTTCCCTTATTAAGTTTATGCAACGCAGTTGATGTTTGAACTTCTTGCCAAAAGTTAGCAAGTATTTGGTGAATTATTACGCCGCGTTGTAGTGCCGGAAAGCCATCTTCGGCAGTTTGCTTGGGTTCTGCACCTAACCGAAACCGGGCGAAAGCGTTGTAGGGACATGCTGACTGCCATTGTAAAATAGTTGTCCCGCCTTTCATTTGGGCCGCTTCATCAGGATCAATCTGGGGTGCCTTACCTGGGTTAAACCAGTCTAAGCTGTTGGGGTTAAATTGCCTTTTTGTAAAATCTGACTGACCCAAAAATATGTTAATTTGATTGTCTAGATTTTTATCTATGTTGAGATCACGAATGAGAGGGCTGGCGGACATCACTTCATCATCGCCATAGTTGCTACTGGAAAATATAACGGTTGTGGCTGCCTGCCGATAATTTTCCATAAGACTGCGTGCGTAAGTTAGCTCTCTCTCTGCGGTAGAGTGGGGCATGGCGTGCAGTTTTTGTAAACTCTGTGGAAGCAACGGGTTGGGAGAAGGGCTAACGGGCCAGCTTCGATCAGTGAGTCCAAATACCCAGCAGTGGTCAAAACGTAATCCTGCGCCTTCCAGTATGCCGAGAATCTGAATAGGTGATTCGGGAGTTTGGGCCTGAAAGTGCGTTGCAGATGCCATGTTGCTTAAATGGTTGAACGCTGCCTGTCTGCTTACTGGTCCACTGACACTATCTAATTGTTGGAATTGATCGAGCAATAAAAACCATTGATTGACTTGTTGATATTCCACACTGTCTAAGCGCCGCTGTCCGGGCCAGCCCAGTTTAGTTAATTGTTCTGAAAAACTGTTAGTCCATTCTTGTGCTGATTGTAACTTGGGGCGTTGTTTTTTGTATTCTCTTAGATATTGTAATAACGATTGAACTTCTGTTAATTGCAATAGTTCTTTTTCAGATAGATTTTCGGCTATTTCACTTAATGTGCGGCGCAGGTCTGCACTAAGGATAGTGCTTGTGCGAATAGATCTAATACCTTTTAACCAGGTAACTTTTGTGTCGTGACTTAGTTGATCGAAAATTGAAAACGGTGAGAAAAAAAGTTCTTGTATGCTGCTCACGGTGTGTCGTACTTGTTCTAACCGCAAAAGATTCAACGCATTCTTTATGACAGGTGTCTGTGCCAAAGGCGTACCGGTTGAGAAATTAAACGGTAATGTGTAGCGCGGTGTTTCAGGATGTAAGTAATTAAATTCAAACACCTCAGTGAAAATTCGTTCTACGAGTTCACGGTTCTGTCCCAGATTTGGTGTAATGACGCCTATACTTGAATTCGGGTTTTGTTCAAGTATTTGTCGACTCCAGTGCGCAGCAGCACGTAATTCGTCTTCTGTCTGTACAAACTCTAATCGACTTAGGTTGTTGTTTTTAACTGAAGCTTGTTTGGGTTTATGAATGTGTGAGCCGGCCATATCAATTAGGGCTTTATATGCTGGCGCAATATCATCAAAACTTTGTAAGTAAATATTATTCCATTTATTCAGCGTGCCCTCAGAAAAAGCCTGTTTCAGAATAGGGATAGCTTGTTCCTGAAGTATAAGCTGTCGGTCACTGAGCGTGGTTAAAAAGGCTTCTTTCCAGCCGATGAACAAATTGTGTTCGCCGGCGTTGTGTTCAGCTAACTGCTCGCTGTCAATATCCCACAGTAATAGAGACTTAAGTGCCTGATGTGCAGTTTGTGCGGTCTGAGTGATATCCATCAGTGGAACGGCATCTAAGTCTTGTTTGATAATTTGTTGCCAGATCCACAAGGCTTGCTGATCACTGAGTAAGTGCTTGTCTAATGGTTGGTATCCTCTAACCCATAAATCCTGAAGACAGTTTTGTATCCACTGTTGCAATGAGTAACAGGTTATGGGATGCCAGTGAGTACTACCGTTTTCTAATTGCAGTTGATTGTAAACATCGACTATTTTTCGGTTTAGGCGACTGTTAGGCGTTAGTATTAATGCCTTTTGGGACACGGCAGTTTGTAGTATGTCGAGCTCAAATAGTGCAGAGAGCATGAATTAGAGACCCAGAAATTTGAGGATGCACAGCTGATAGGGGTTGAACATTAGCGCTAGCTTAACAGAATTTAAGGACAGTAACCGACTGCTTTGTACTAGGCTCGGCAAAAGAAAAGCGGGGGAGGGTAAATTGTAATCAGTAAGTAGGCGCGTATCAGGTCAGCAATCCGTGCTGACCAAAAAATGTGCAGGTTAGCCTGCCATACGGGCCTTGAATGCTCGAATAATATCGTTGAAGTTATCGGCTACGCTTTTCATCTCGTCGACCATGTCATTATGCTTCTTAGTCGGTAGGCCGCAGCTCAAATAGGCTTCAGCCGCCGAAATATAAGCCTTAACGTCGTTTTTGGCCTTTATCATCTGCGGTGTAACGGCGGTTTCCGCATCGGGTAGCGTGGGCTTTTCTGGTTTGTCACCACAACTAAAGCAGGCTGAACTAGCCGTGAGTACCAAAACTGAAACAACGGTTTTGACAATATTTCGCATAATTTCGACCCTTTTAACTTTATTGATTAAGTCTTGATTCTCGAACTGAGATTAAAAATCTGGGTATGTCTCAGTCAGGTTTGTGTCACGCTATTGGTAATGATGTGACGATTTTCTTTACCCACATAGTTATTCAGTGAACCGGCTCAATGTTAGCATAAGATGAGCCTTCCGCAATGCCCACAGGTTTTAAAGGATTATTATTGTGAGGTGCGACTAACTAGAGGGTAGCTGAAGTCTTACAAAATCCGCAAAACCAAATTGGGCAAGTATGGGGCTAAGTAACTTGATATCCTCTAAGCCGGTTGTTATCGCTATTTGAGCGTTGTTTCGTGGACCTGCTAGTTGTTTATAACCCTTCTCAGCTAACAAATAGTCAACTCTCCTCGCGATAGCTTCACCGGAGTCCAGCCAAGTCCAATGGTCTGGTGCTATTGAGATAAGCTCTTTTTTAAGCAGTGGAAAGTGGGTGCAGGCAAGCACGATGGTATCCAGCTTCAGGTTTTCTTCTGGCTCTATAAAAGGCATTAAAATTTCTTCAAGCTCACGACGGTTTACAGGGATTCCGCGTAATTTCTCTTCAGCGATCTGGACTAAGCGGTTACTACCGATTTTCACAATATTGCAATGCCTTGCATAACTATTGATTAGGTCCTGAGTATAAGAGCGCTGTATTGTACCCGGTGTGGCTAGCAGGCCGATTGCGCTGGTCTTTGATAGCGCTGCCGCTGGTTTAATTGCGGGAACAACACCAACAACAGGAATGTCAAAATGACTGCGGATATGGGGCAGGGCCACGGTGCTGGCTGTGTTACAGGCAATCACAATCAGATCTGCTGAGTGCCTTTCTAGGCAGGCGGTCAGTACTTGCTCAACTCTAGGTATGAGGTAGTCAGCAGACTTGAGTCCATAGGGAAATGCTTCATTATCAGACAGGTATATCAGATTAACTGCCGGGCAACACTGCTGTATTTCATGTGCAATGGTGAGCCCTCCAACACCAGAGTCAAAAACAAGTACACATGGGTTATTTGAGGCGGTCTTGCTAATGGTTGGACTCACTATATTGTCAGGCATAAATGCTCTATTAACCCGGAAGCAGGTCGATAATAGCCGCCCTGTATTGTGGTGGCTCCTTGTTGAACAAGTTCTCGCCACCACCCTGATACGCCTTAAATAGCGCGCTGCGAGCCGCTGCCGTGTTTGGTAGATGGAAGTAACATTGTCCTAACCTTAGTTGGACAAAGGGGTTGTTGGCCAGGTTGGGACAGTACAGTGCGGAGGTTAATGCCTCAATGGCTTGCTGATACTTCTGCTGTCGAAAATAGCCATCGCCGAGTGCCGTCAATACCCAGCCGGCTTCTTCATAGTCAGTTTGAGGCTTTGGGAGTTTGATCCAAGCTTGGTAGAATAGCCGGATTGCTTGGGCGAGGTCTCCCTGATCATACTGTTCATAGCCGGAGGCGCAGAGCTGCTTAATGTGTTCTGCAAGTTCCTGATTGAGTGCAGGCATATTTGAATACAATACCGAACGGATAAGGTTAGTCGAAATTGTTCGGAATAATACCAAGCTTATAGGGTTAATACACTAGCTTATGACCATAGAAAACTTCCTGGCCAACTCTTTTGATAACGTAATAGTCTTCGTCGTTGGGTGCTTTTTTACGCTGATACTGAGTCTGGTTTTTCTAGCAGTGGTGCGTCGTCGTCACAGCGAGATTGTCACGCATATCGAGAACGATTATCGACAGCAATTGTTTGAGTTGGAAAAAAATAACTTATCAATAGTGAAGGAGCTGCAATATGTTAAAGAGAGTGAGCAGGCTTCTCAGGCTAGAGTTGAAGACTTGGTAAAGCGTTTAGAGCAGACAGCTAGAGAAGCTGCTGAGTTAGGGCGCCTGAATTCTGGATTGCAGGAGCGAGTAGTACAAATAGAATCTCTGCAGGAAAGGCTATCCAAGCAGGATACTGAGATAAGAGCCTTGACGGAAAAAAATACCGCAATTACGACTCAGTTGGCAGCAGATGAGAAAAACTATCAACAACAAATAGAGTTGTTAAAACAAGCTAAATTGGAGCTTAGTCGCGAGTTTGAAAATTTAGCTAACCGTATCTTTACTTCAAAGCAAGAGCAGTTTCAGGAAAGCAGTAAAAGCACTCTGGCAGCCTCAATCGGGCCATTACAAACGCAGTTATTGGAATTTCGGCGCAAGGTTGAAGATGTTTACGAAAAAGAAAATGCTGACCGCAATAAGCTTGCAGGGCATATTGAGTTATTACATAGACAGACTCAGAAAATTAGTGAAGATGCCGTTAATTTGACCAATGCCTTAAAAGGCGACAATAAAACCCAAGGCAATTGGGGCGAGGTGGTTCTCGAACGAGTCCTGGAGGAATCGGGGCTCCAGAAAGGCCGAGAATATGATGTTCAGGTAAGCTTGTCGTCCGATGTAGGTGCACGTCGCAATCCCGATGTCATCGTTCGTCTCCCCGAAAATAAAGATATCGTCATTGACGCTAAGGTCAGTTTGCTCGATTACGAACGTTACTGTAGTGCAACTGATCCAGTGGAAAAAGAAAAGTCATTGAAACAACATGTTGCTTCGTTGAGAACTCATATCAATGGCTTAAGTATTAAAAGCTATGAAAAATTAGAAGGCATTCGAAGCTTGGACTTCGTTTTCATTTTTGTGCCAATCGAAGCGGCTTTTATGGCCGCCTTGCAATATGACCCAACCATTTTTCGCGACGCCTATGACAAACATGTCATTGTTGTTAGTCCGACAACGCTACTGGCAACGCTGCGAACGGTTGAGAATATCTGGCGAAATGAAAAACAAAATCGCAACGCAGATCTTATCGCCAGTAAAGCCGGCGGCCTTTACGACCACTTTGTCCGAGTTATCGAGTCTGTAGATGAAATTGGTCGAAGCCTTAATAAAGCGCAATCCGCTTATGAACAAGCGCAGTCAAGAATGCAAAGTGGTCGGGGGAACGTTATTCGACGTATAGAGGAGCTGAAAAAGCTAGGAGCAAAAACCAAAAAAAGTATAGAGTCTTCACGCTTGAATGCAGCATTGGACGATCCCGAATTGGACGAGTATGAGGAGGACGGCTCAGGCGAAGCGGTTACCCGATCCCTGGACGGCCCGGCTAGTGAAAATTGAGTGGTTGCTATTAAAGCGTTGCGAATAAGATTGATTGATATTGAGGTAGTAAAATGGTTATTTGGGTAGGGTTAGGTGCGACGATTATAGCAATGTTGGTGGTGGTTGCGTTATGGCTGCACTGGAAGCTGCGTCAGCAAAATCTCGCTATAAAGGAGCAGGAGCGTTTGGCAGAACAAAAGACCGCTGAAAATGCTCAGTACTTAAACACCAGTATCCAAGTGCTTGCGCAAGGTTTGCTCGAGGAGCAGATGAGCATTACTGAAGGGTGTATTCGCATTAGTGTGTTGCTAAGTTATTTTCCGGCAGCAGAAGAGTATAAGTCTGAATTTATTGCATTTTATCAAGTGGCAAATAAAACGGCTCATATACCAATTTTAGATGAATGGAAAAGCCTCAGTGCGAAAAAGCGCTTTGCCTACGACAAGGAGCGCCTTTTAGTAGAAAATGAATACAAGGATTTTGTTATTGATGCCGCAAAACGTATTATTGGCAGGGAGTTTTCTTATTAACTCATACTTTTTCAAGTAGAAGGCCGCATTCCACGTGATGCGTATAGGGAAATTGGTCAAACAAGGCAAATCTTGTAACTCGGTGTGTTGAACTCAGCTTTTCTAAATTGAGTTTTAAGGTTTCTGGGTTACACGATACGTACATAATATATTTAAACCGTCTCACAACCTCAATAGTATGATCGTCCAGGCCTGCTCGTGGAGGGTCAACAAAAACTGTTGAAAATTGATAGTCTTGTAAATTTACCTGTTTTAAGCGGCGAAACTCTCTAACACCGTCCATTGCTGCAGAAAAATCCTCACTCGACATTCTTACCAATTCGATATTCTCACAGTTGTTATTGCTGAGGTTTTCTTTTGCAGCATTAACGGAAGTTTTGGAGATTTCTGTGGCAAGTACGCGTTTGAACTGCCTGGATAGCGGTAAGGTAAAGTTGCCGTTACCGCAATACAATTCCAACAAGTCACCTTCGAGCGGTTTGGCAATGTCGACAGCCCAGTTCAGCATCTTTTCACAAACAAACCCATTGGGCTGAGTGAATGCGCCTTCAGGTTGGATATAAGTAAACGTTTCCCCATTCACGGTCATTGATTCCAGAACGTGTTCCTTGTCCAATACATGTTTGCGTTTGCGGCTACGCCCTATAATACTGGTAGATAATTGCTCTTGAAGCTCTCGAGCCGCGATTTCCCAATCTGGACTTAATTGTGAATGGTAGATTAGCGTAACCAGACTATCGCCAGTTAGCGTTGTTAAAAATTCGACTTGAAATAGCTTATGTTTCAAAATTTCAGAGCTATTTAAGGCCGATAATAATGCTGGCATTAAGTTACAGATAGTTCTTGACGCAACTGGGAACTCTTCAACCACATAAGGTTTTTTGTACTCGCCGGGTTGGTACATGGCATAACTGACAGCGTCATTCTCATGCCATATCTTAAACTCTGCACGCATTCGGTAATGGCTGGAAGGCGACTCAAATACCTTTATTTCAGGTATCTTGAGGCTAATAAATAGTGATTGAATCGAAGCGATTTTTTGATCCAGTTGTGCGCTATAGCTTTCTGGATAAACTGCATGTAATGCCATCTAAAGTTGCTCAACGTCAGTAGGGCTGAAATTGTCGTTATTATATCAGTATCTTGCTGTATCGGGCAGGACCCTCTAAATCGAAGTACAAGGGCTGGAAAAATGATTAAGCGTATAAAGGTAAAGGTAAGCGGGCAGGGCCTGCATGATGTGACTCGTTTGATACGAAAAGAAATAGAAGGCGGTGATTGCCGTGAAGGACTGTGTACGTTGTTTATCCAGCATACCTCTGCAAGCCTGCTCATCCAGGAAAACTATGACCCCACAGCTAAAGTTGACCTGGAAAATTGGTTGAATCGCCTGGTCCCGGAGCTTGACCCGCTCTATACCCATACTCTTGAGGGGCCAGATGATATGCCTGCACACATCAAAGCCGCGTTGACTGCGACGTCGCTATCGATTCCTGTTGAAAATCGGCAATTACTACTGGGGACTTGGCAAGGGGTTTTTCTCTGGGAGCACCGTCACGCCGCAACAGAGCGATGCATTATTCTACACTTGTCTTAAAGTGCTTAGAGACAATTTGGCGGTTTAGGTAAACCGGCGATTTTGGCAGCCAGCTTGGCTGGGCTTTCCGGGAATAATTTCAGGAGATAGATGCTATTAATTTGTTCATGCTCGCTATTCAGCTTAACGTATTTAACCAAAGGACGCATCGCTGGAGAAATTTCAAATTCGTTATAGAATTGCCGGATGAGTGAAATTATTTCCCAGTGCTTATCGGACAAAGTGATGCCTTCTTGCTTTGCTAATATTTTTGCAATATCAGGGTTCCAATCATTGATGTTGCGAAGAAAGCCTTCTTTGTCGGTCTCTACAGTAATCTCGTTAGATATCATCATCGCCTTAAAACCAACTTTGGATCAGTGAGTGTTTCGTGCACAGTTCTACAAACTGCGCGTAGTCGATAAGCTCTACCTGAGGCAAAATTTTCGTGCTTAACCCTCTAGCTGTAACATCTTCTTCCAGAGCATAAATTTTGTGTACTACGGCATTCGAGAAAAACTGACCATCTTCCAGTGCAGCGTAAACACCGTTCTCTATCAATAAGATACTATCATTTTTACCACAGCGATTTAGGCAGTCTGTCAGGGCCTGTTTGTCGAAAGGGGACTGGTTGACGGTATGTAAAATCATAAGGCGTGAGTTAAAAGCACAGTAGTGTTTCTTGTTGATACATAAGCTGTTGTAGCTGTTCGTTTTCCAGTGGGATCACGTTAATCGTCAGGTCATTTACATTCAAACCTCTTTTTCTTAGGGATGATGCGCAGGCATAGACCTGTTCAATGTCGTAGAGGGAAAATGCTTTTAGTATTGATGAAAAACTTTTTTGTTGAATATGGGCACTTTGCTGATCCGCTACAAGTTGAAACACACCATCGTCCAAAAAGAGTACTGACAGGTTCTGCTCGTACACAGACGCAGCAAGAATAGCATCCAAGCCTTCTTTAGCCATTTTCGTTCCGTAGGGGGCAGATCTTATTGTGAAAAGAATGCTCTTTTTCATCACTATCCGAAATTAACTATTCTGTCAGAGTGCACCGCTGCATCGAGGAGCTGGCCGAGTCCTGATAGTACAAACGGGGCATTCACAGCGACTGCAGGTTTTTCGTACCTGTCAGCTTCGTCCTTATCGAGTAGTCCACGATTCAAGGCTGCAGCAATACAGACAACAAGGTCAAGCTTGTGTTTGTGAGCCAGGGTAACCCATTCGTTATAAAGGTTTGGCTCGTCCTGAGCAACGACAGCCTGGCTATTGGCATTGTGCACTGCATCGGAATAGAAGAAGACTCGATATAACTCATGTCCATGACTCAACAGAGCCTGAGCAAATTTCAATGCACTTCGACTTCCTTGTGACGAGGGAGAGGCATAGATATTCAGAGAAAAAATCATGGCACACGGGTTTGACAATAAGAATGTGATGCAAGTCTATCAGAAATAGCCAGTGCCGGAATCTTCAGAGTGTTGTTTGATATGAATTTATGGCTCGCAGAAGCAAAAAAGCCCCGACATAATCGGGGCTCAAATTTATACTGCCTGCAATTACTCGTCGTTAAGTGCGCCGAGTATGCTTAGGAGGCTTACAAACAGGTTGTAGATGTCGAGGTACAAGGCTGTAGTAGCCATAATGTAGTTGGTTTCTCCGCCGTGAATAATGCGGCTAGTATCGTAAAGAATGAAGCCTGACATCAGCAGTACAATTAAACCGCTGATTGCCAAATGGAAACCACTGATTTGGACGCCGAAAAAGCTCGCTATTAACATACCAACCGAAGCGACCAACGCGACAATCAGGCCCGTCATCAAGAAGCCGCCCATAAAGCTAAAGTCTTTACGAGTAGTCAATACGTACGCGGATAGCGAGAAGAATACCAGCGCAGTGCCGCCCAGTGCTTGCATGACAATCTGGCTGCCATTATTCAATGCCAGATAGTGGTTTAGCATGGGGCCTAAAGAGGCGCCTAATAAACCGGTAAATGCAAAAACAACAAAGATACCTTTACCTGAGTTTGCGGTTCTTGGCAGTACCCACACCAGACCTATGGCGCCCAAGGACATGAACAAACTAGCGCCGCGTCCAATGTCTGCGGCCATGGAAAGCCCCGCAGTAACGGCACTAAAGAGTAGGGTCATGGCCAAAAGAGCATAAGTATTCTTCAATACTTTAGAAACTTGTTCTTGCGAACCTACATATGAACTTTGTGTATAAATGTCCTGCATGGTAACTCCGTAATAACTATGCGTTTAGGTACAAAATTGGCTTCATGATACAAGTGCATAGACCAAAAGCAAGGAGTTTAAGTTCCCTTGCTACAGACATTACGTTTATACCTTTAAAATGGATTAAACCCTTTAAAAATAGGGGTTTTATAGGAGCGTGTTAAAAAGATGGATTAATATCTGAAAACAAAAAGGCTAACCCCGAGGTTAGCCTTTTCGTTGGGGCTGAGCCCTTAATATGGCGGAGGGGCAGGGATTTGAACCCTGGGAACCTCGCGATTCGCCGGTTTTCAAGACCGGTGCATTCGACCACTCTGCCACCCCTCCGTACTTTTCTATTCGCAAAACAAACTTGTAACTTGTCTCTGCTCGAATAGAGCCGGAATTATACATAGCTTTTATACTGGTACAACCCGCTAACTCATTATTTTTAAACAAAATATTAAAAAATTTAAGGGTTAGTTGGAAAGATTAGCTAAAACAACTTTTAATTAGTTATTAAGTCGTCAATTTGCTGCTGTTTTAATCGGTATGAGCTGACTCTGGAAAACCAGAGTCAGCTGGACGATTTAACCCTGCTGTCGCATATTTCGGGGGTCGTTTGCTGGTCGTGCCAATTGTCGGGGCTCGCTTTGAATGTTGGCGGGTACACTGGTATCAAGCGGCTGACTCATGTTGGATTGCAGCAACTTGGTCACAATATTCGCAGCATTAACCGGTTTTGGGTTGTCGCGAGGGTCGTTAGCCGCTCTACCTGGCTCAATCTCTACTGAAGTAGGAGGAGATTTCGGTTCGGGAGTGGGCTGCGGGCTGTCTTCGGCAGCAGTAGGTGCTACTGGCTCAGGCGCATTCAGCGTGCCATGTTGAGCTGTTGGTTTGTCCTGTACCTGGCTGACCGGGGCCTCAGTTTTAGGTTCGGCTGTTGCCTCAATTGGCTGGCTCTCTGATGCTATTTCATCGGCGACGATGGGTTGCGGCTTGGATGCGGAGGCTTTTACTGTCCCCGTAGCTTCTGTCGCAGTTGCGTTTTTCGATAATTCTTCGGCATCAGTCTGACTTACCTTGGGAGTTTGGTCAGATGGTTGTGGCGTATTAGCTTCCTGTACTGGATCTGATGAAACAGTGCTTTGAGTTGTTTTCGCTCTTTCTTCAGAAACCGGGGTACTCTGGGCTTCAGGCTTGCTACTAGTTGCTTGCTCAGCTTTTACCGGTTCTTTCGCAGCTGTCTGAGGCTGTGAAGAGGATTGTTCTTTCTTCTCAGTATTCGCAGCTGTATCTCGTGGTGCGCGGGCCTGGCGGTTGCGCGATTCGCGATTACGGTCAGAACCTTTTTGCTGGTTACCTGTGGTGTTATTTTCTGGTGTTGAAGCTTCAGCATTGACGCCTTCTTTTGTGTCGATGGCCTCAGCTACTTGTTGGTTAAGCTCCGTCACCTGATCCTTATCGCTGTTGTTGCGTCGACGCTGTTGTGGTCGGGCTCTTTTGCCGGCTGGTCGTTTTTGCGGCTTGTTGTCTGCTTTTGTGTCAGCGGCCACTTCAGCTGTGTCTGGAGTTTCATTTGTTGAATTGTTGCGGTTACGGCCTCTGGGTTGCTGGCCTTGATTGTTGCGGCGGCGATTGCCTCGCTGCTCGCTACGTTGGTCATCATTCGACTGAGTTTCGGATTTGGTATCGTCAACTGTCTTTTCGTTGCTGCGATCTGTTTGTCGGTTACGGTTGCGATTGCGATTGCGACCTCTGTTATTGCCCCTATCATTATTGCGGTTGTTTCTTGGGCCATTATTGCCACGGGCGTTAGACTTTTTCTTAGTGCTGTCCTCTTTGGTTTCGAACAGCTCAGCTATAGCCTTCATTAGGCGTTGGAATAACCCTGGCTGTTTAGCCGGCGCGGGGGCTGGTTGTTGCGGTGCCACTTGCTGTACGGCAGGCGTGGGGACGCTGGACGGTGTTTCTGGTTTAGCTTTGCCGTCGTCTTGCAGTTCTTCACCGGTGTGTGCAGTAATCTTGTAGCTGGTTTCGAATGCCTCGGTTTCACCTTCGCGTAGACGCTGAACCTCAAAGTGCGGGGTAACCATATCTTCTGATGGCACAATAACAACGCGGGCTCCATTGCGGTTCTCGATGGCCGAAATCGATTTGCGTTTTTCATTCAACAAGTACGTGGCTACTTTCACCGGGGTGATCGCACGAATTTCCGAACTACGCTCTTTTTGTGCCTCTTCCTCAACCAGCCGCAAAATGGCCAAGGCTATGGATTTGGTGTCTCGTATTGTTCCTTGACCACTACAGCGAGGGCACACTTTCGAGGTTGTCTCACCCAGTGATGGACGCAGTCGTTGCCGCGACATTTCGAGCAAACCAAAACGCGAGATTCTGCCGACCTGAACGCGAGCGCGGTCCATCTCTAGTGCGTTCTTCATGCGAGTTTCTACCTCGCGCTGATTTTTATTGGACTGCATGTCAATGAAGTCAATAACTTGTAGACCGCCAATATCCCTAAGTCGCAATTGACGAGCGATTTCGTCTGCAGCTTCCAGATTGGTTTGCACAGCCGTTTCTTCGATATCTCCACCTTTCGTGGCGCGTGATGAGTTGATATCTATTGAAACCAGAGCTTCGGTTACATCAATAACAATCGAACCACCGGAAGGCAGTTTGACTTCACGCTGATAGGCCGTTTCAATCTGGCTCTCGATTTGATAGCGGTTGAAGAGGGGGGTGGAATCCTCATAAAACTTCACTTTAGAGTGATAGTTTGGCATTACCTGATTGATAAAGGCTGTGGCTAGATCGTAAGCCTCGCGATTATCGATAATGACTTCGCCGATATCAGGTCGAAGATAGTCGCGAATAGCTCGAACAATGACGTTACTTTCCTGGAAGAGAAAGTGCGGTGCGCGGCTCTTGTCTGACTCGGTCTTGATCGAGTCCCATAGCTGTATGAGATAGTTTAAGTCCCACTGTAGCTCTTCTGCACTGCGGCCCACGCCTGCCGTTCGGACGATAACGCCCATTCCAGAAGGTACTTCAATTTTGTCGAGAGTCTCACGCAATTCAGCGCGTTCGTCACCATCAATGCGGCGAGATATACCGCCTGCACGTGGATTGTTTGGCATTAGCACAAGATAGCGACCGGCCAAGCTGACAAATGTTGTGAGAGCGGCGCCTTTGTTGCCGCGCTCTTCTTTATCAACCTGTACAATGACTTCTGTACCTTCTTTGACTACATCTTTAATTTTGATGCGACCGTCAATATCTTTCGATGGTTTTGAGAAATATTCACGAGAGATTTCTTTCAGTGGTAAAAAGCCGTGGCGGTCAGAGCCGTAGCTGACGAAGGCAGCTTCTAAGCTTGGTTCTATGCGAGTTATTTTGCCGAGATAAATATTGGCTTTTTTCTGTTCACGATTACGGTTTTCAATGTCTAAATCGTAGAGCCATTGTCCGTCTACAAGAGCAACTCGAAGTTCTTCGGGTTGAGTTGCGTTAATGAGCATTCTTTTCATGCGTTACCTAATTTAATAGGCGCAGCTATCGGGTGGGTAAACAGAAAAACGGAAAGGAGTCGACCTGGTGGTCACTGGGTAAGTGTTGTTTAGAACTTAGACCCCGGCTTAATAAAATTCTGCGGAAGAACATCACTTATTTGCTGGCTTGCGTAGCAACTTCTACTGCTAGATCGCCAGACCAACGGGTTAGGAAGGAGGCGTAAATAGCCAGTATTTCGACAGCAGCAATTCGACGATATTCTAAATGGTTGGCTACGTTTTTCGGCTTGTTCAAATGCCGGGATTTTAGCTGAGTAGCGACACAGATGGTGTGTCTACAGTGCGCTTGCTATCTTTCAGCTTGGGGTATTGACCCCGTCGTAACTCATTGCTCCGTTTTGCACCCCTTTTAAAGGTTTTTAAAGCCTGATAGGCGCAATGTTCTTTGCTTTCAATTCAGTTTTCGTTTTACGTTTTGCTACTTACATATTGTCAATCGTCAAGCATAAATTTCGTTCTTACTTTGCCCTTCAAGTTTTCGGCTTGTTGGGCTGTCACCTGTTTAGCCTGTTGAGGGTTGTCAGAGTGACCGCAGGGATCATTAAGTAGAGGCACTTTCGCCAAACTTTTTACCCAGATGTTGTCCTGTATTGTTTCTCTAGTTCGCTAGCCGGTTGTCCGAAGCTGCGCAGTTGCTAAAGTGGGGTCCATGATCGGTAATTCGTCACGTGACCCAGGTGTTTTATAACGTTGGCAAATCGCTGAAACCTGTCAGCCAAAGCCATCAATTACAGTAGAGCCAGCTAAAATGATAAGTTTTCTGTCGAATGGGACAGGCTTATTTGGCTGATCTTCACCGCTGGTTTTGCTAGCGTTTCATTTTCACAGGTAGGTGAAAAAGCTAAGCGTACTACAGCGGGTTAGTAATTGAGTACAAATTTAGCCTATTAGCGGTATTTCCTAGATAGCTTGCCTGGTGCAAAGCCCGAAAACCAGCCTAATCAACGGCTTCGCGGAATATAGCATCGTTTGCACTCAGTGGCAATTTTGACGAGAATGCCCGCCCGTAAGCCAATACACCGCAATAAGGTTGCCTAATGTCCAAGAAAAACGACCCTGATACTGTCTCGCAGGCAACACGCAGTGGTCAAACCTCGGGGGAGCTGGTCAAAGTTCAGTTTGTAACCGTCGATTCTGAAAGTAGTGGCCAACGGATTGATAATTTTTTGGTTACCCACCTAAAACGCTTGCCGAAGTCCAGGGTCTATCGCCTGTTGCGCAAGGGCGAGGTGCGCGTAAATAAAGGACGTATAAAGCCAGAATATAAACTTCAGGCTGGCGATATCATCCGCATCCCTCCTGTGTTTCTGCCTCATGAAAGCGCTGCTGTGCCAGCTGGCGAAGGGTTAAAGGCTTTGCTTGAATCCAGGATTTTATTCGAAGACGACCGCTTATTGGTCATTAACAAGCCTTCCGGCTTAGCTGTTCACGGCGGTAGTGGTATCAACTTGGGCTTGATTGAAGTGTTGAGGCAAATGCGCCCGCAATTAAAGTCGTTGGAGCTGGTGCACCGGTTGGATAGAGAAACGTCTGGGTGCTTGCTGGTCGCCAAGCGCAAAAGTATGTTGCGTTACTTGCAAAACCACTTCCGCGAGGGAGTTAAAGGTATCCAGAAAACCTATTTGGCTCTTGTGAACGGGGCGTGGTCTAAACGCAAGGTGCAGGTCAGCGCGCCACTTAAGAAAAATGAGTTGCAGGGTGGGGAGCGTATGGTGCGTGTCGACATAGAGGGGAAGGCATCGCTGACAGAATTTAGTATTGTCGATTCCTTTAAGGATTTCACATTGGTGTCGGCGGAACCTGTGACAGGTCGAACTCATCAAATCAGGGTGCATGCCTTATCGGTAGGTCATAGCCTGGCGGGTGACGCCAAATACGGGGACGAGGAGGTTAACCGTAACCTGCGTAAGCTGGGCTTGAAGCGGTTGTTTCTCCATGCCGCAAAGCTTTCCTTTATTTTGCCGCCCAGAGAGGGGCAGTCGGAAGGCGAACGCCTTACCATTGAAGCTCCGTTGGACGAAGAACTGGCCGGTGTCTTGCGACGTTTGCCACGAGTTTAATGTGTCGTTGATTCGGCTTTAGCCGTATCGGAGGATGTGTGTTATTTATATTTGACTGGGATGGAACGGTCAGTGATTCGACAACTAAGATTGTCAGTTGTATGCAAAATGCAGCTGCGGAGCTAGCCTTAGAGCCCCTTTCTGGTGATGTCGTGAAGGATATTATTGGTCTGAGTCTGATGAATGCGGCCGGGGTGCTGTACCCGGGGCTTAGCGCTGAAGTCCGGCAGTCCTTGTGTGACGCCTATTCAAGACATTATCTGCTAGCTGATCACATTCCCGCTGGGTTATTTCCTCATGTTCGCGAAACGCTTTGTGCCTTGCGCGATCGTGGGCATTTGCTGGCTGTTGCAACAGGCAAAAGTCGTCGCGGATTGGACCGGGTTTTACACTCATTGGAGATGGGTGACTTATTTCACTCTACTCGATGTGCTGATGAAACAGCATCCAAGCCAAGCCCATTAATGCTGTTTCAGTTGCTGGAAGAGCTCCAGGTGTCTCCGGACCAAGCGGTGATGATTGGCGATACTGAGTTTGATATGGATATGGCGAGACAGGCAGATGTCCGGCGCATTGGTGTCAGTTATGGTGCGCACGCGGCTGAACGACTACATCAATATGAATTAGAGGCTTGCGTCGATTGTTTTAGTGAAATTCTCCATTGGGAATCCACTAGTCTGGCCTAGGTTGGTCCAAAGGGTGCACTCCTTCATTGATGAGCATATTGGTTAGCTTGATAAGCGGCAAGCCTATCAGTGCGTTTGGGTCCTCACCCTGCATTGCAGTAAATAGGGTTATACCAAGACCTTCGCATTTAAAGCTTCCGGCGCAATCATAAGGTTGCTCACGCATCAGGTAGTTGTGTAAATGCTTGTCTGATAAGTCTCGAAAGACTACTTTAAATGTTTCAACGAGGCACTGCTCGGATTTTGTGGCGGTATTGATCAGGCATAGCCCTGTGTAGAAATTCACCGTTTTGCCGCTGCAACGCTGTAATTGGTTTAGTGCGTTCTTGTAGTTTAGCGGCTTGCCAAGTATGCCGTCCTCGCCGTCGATAACGGCCACCTGATCGGCTCCGATAACGAAGCTTCCCGTCGACGGACTACAGTGTTTGGCAACTTTGCGTGCTTTGCTTTGTGCCAGTCGAAAGCACAGTGTCTCAGGGCTTTCGTTGCATGCCGGCGTTTCATCAATGTCCGGTGCCATGCAGCTTACGTTGGCGAACCCCATCTGGGAAAGCAGGCGTTGGCGGTATTTAGAGCTGGACGCAAGTACTAACTGTGTCATTTACAAGGTTTACCTGTTTAATGTTATTTGGTTGGGCTTTCACCCGGCAGGGGTAATAATAACAGCCAATTTTCATTGTCTTGGGGTCTGGCAGGTGTTTTTTGCCATAAAACTACTAGATATTGATGCAATTGCATGTTTTTTGGGTATTTTTTCTTTGACAGCGCTATGCCGGATACATAGAATTGCGCGCTTATGTTAGAGACCTCATCTGATAGGCCATTGCCACGCTTTATTGATCCGCGAAAATTTGCTCAGCAGGGCATTCAAGTGGAAGGGTCAATACATGCGTCAGAGTTAGAGCGGTTTGCAGAAAACCAGGTGCTGGACGCCCCAGATGTAAATGTTGAGCTTGATTTTTACGTCGATGAGCAACGGCACAAAGTAATAGGTGGGCGAGTTTCTTGTGTTGCACAAGTGCCGTGCCAGCGCTGCCTTGAACCCGTCTCTCTTGAGCTGGACTGTACGTTAAACCTTGGCGTTGTCTGGGATGAGGAAAAAGCAAAACAACTTCCCGCAAGTCTGGATCCTTTGATCTTGCCGGAAGATGGTAGTACAGATATCTACCAAGTTGTAGAAGAAGAATTATTACTGGCTTTGCCGATGGTTGCGTATCACACGCATGATTGCATCGATAAAGCCTTATACTCCTGCGGTGAGCCGGCTAAGCCGGAGCCAAAGGAAAACCCGTTTAATGTGCTGGAGCAACTTAAGGGCTCGCCGAAATAATGAGGCGCCCCGGTTCCAGTTAAATTGCTAGGTAGGAGCACAACATGGCCGTCCAACAAAACCGTAAAACCCGTTCACGTCGTGGCATGCGTCGTTCACACGATGCTTTGACAGGACCAACTTTGTCAGTTGATCCAACAAGTGGTGAGAAGCATCACCGTCACCATGTTACTGCCGATGGTTTCTACCGCGGGCGTAAAGTGGTAGATACTGGTCGCGACGATTAATTTTTTCCAGACCATTGCAACAAATATCGATAGCTATTGATGCTATGAGCGGGGACTTCGGTCCCCGTGTTGTTATTCCTGCTGCACTTCAAAGCTTAAAACAATTCCCCGATCTATCCCTCGTTCTTATCGGCACTACACGCGAATTAAACCAAAGTCTTAGCGATCGCCATGAGCGTCTGCGTGTGCAGTATGCAAATAGTATTTTGTTGCCAGATACCCGACCTTCAGAAGCGTTGCGCCGAAAACGTGATACCTCATTGGGTTTGAGTATTGGGTTGGTGGCTGATGGTGAAGTTGAGGGGTGCGTAAGTGCAGCGAATGCGGGTGCACTGATGGGACTGGGTAAGTCACAGCTCGGTATCTTTGATGGCATTGATCGACCTGCTATTTGCGCGGCAATGCCTGCGGGTGAGCGGTCTTACTTTATGCTGGATCTTGGGGCGAATGTTGATTGTACTGCGCAGCAATTGTTCCAGTTTGCCGTAATGGCTAGTGCTTTGGCAGAGGTCGTATCTGGGAAGAGCCGTCCGGGAATTGGATTGTTAAATATTGGCTCTGAAGCGATCAAAGGTAATCGGCTCGTGCTTGAAACTGCCGACTTGCTACAGTCTGCCACAGATAGTGCGCTGCTTAATTATTGTGGTTTTATAGAGGGAGACCAGTTGTTTAACCACAGTTTGGATGTTGTGGTGTGTGATGGTTTCGCCGGCAATATTGCGTTGAAAACTGCCGAAGGTACGGCGCGCTTTGTTACAGAGGGGCTGCGAGAGGAATTTTCGCAGAGTCTTGTGTCGAGGCTGCGAGGGCTTGTTGCGAAGGCAACGTTAAAACAGTGGCTCTCCCGTTACAATCCGGCTCGGCTAAATGGTGCGTCTTTACTTGGGTTGCCAAAAGTTGTGATTAAAAGTCATGGTAGTGCAGATGTTTTTGCTTACAAGGCCGCTATTGCAGCGTGTTACTACCAGATAAAGCATCAAGTGCCCGAGCGAATAGAGCAGCGGTTAAAAAACTACAGCGTAAGTTGATTACAGTAATATCAGTAGCGTAAATGGACAGCTTTTGTGTATGCCTATACTGGTAAACATAACTGATTGTCAGATAGTGCTAATAAAAATTGATAGGAATGAATATGACGAAAACAGGTTTAGCAATAGTTTTCCCTGGTCAGGGCTCCCAGAAAATTGGAATGCTTGCAGACTTGGCAGAAAGCTTTAACGAAGTTCAGGATACCTTTACCCAGGCCTCTGCTGTTTTGGGTTATGACTTATGGGACTTGGTTCAAAACGGTGAGCAAGCCGCTATCAATCAAACCGAAGTAACCCAGCCTCTTATGCTGACCGCAAGTATCGCTATTTGGCGGATCTGGATTGCGCAAGGTGGTGCAACACCGGCAATGTTAGCGGGTCATAGCCTGGGAGAGTGGTCTGCGCTGGTTGCTGCAGGAGTGGTTGCTTTGGAAGATGCTGTTAGGTTAGTTCAGCAGCGCGGTAAATTTATGCAGGAAGCTGTGCCTTCTGGTGTTGGTGCAATGGCTGCGGTAATAGGCTTGGATGATGAATCGATCAAGCTTGCTTGTGCTGATGCTTCAAACACTGACGAAGTTGCTGTAGCCGTTAATTTCAATTCTCCTGGTCAAGTGGTTATAGCGGGCCACGCGGCTGCAATTGATCGGGCCATTGCAGGCTGTAAGGAGCGCGGTGCAAAGCGTGCATTGCCTCTACCAGTAAGTGCGCCATTCCATACGCCATTAATGAAACCTGCAGCTGAAAAGCTTGCACTGTTGATCGAAGAGACTGTTTTTAATGCTCCCCAGATTCCAGTTGTTCACAATGTGGATGCCGGCACGGAGTCTGACCCACAAAAGATAAAAGCGCTGATGATTGAGCAAATTTATAGTCCTGTTCTGTGGGTTGATTGTGTTGAGACCATGCAAAAAAATGGTGTTACAACGTTGATAGAAGTCGGACCTGGAAAGGTGCTGGCGGGTTTGGTTAAGCGTATTGATAAATCGTTGACAGCTTTCGCTACTGAAACGCCTGATGATCTGTCGTCAGCATTGGAAAGCCAAGCTTAAGCCGTTGTCGTTTTATATTTTTGTTTAGTTAATTTAGTTTATTGGGAATTTACAATGAGTCTACAAGATAAGATTGCCTTGGTCACAGGCGCTAGTCGCGGCATTGGCGCCGCTATTGCCGATCAGCTTGGTGCACAAGGTGCTATCGTCATTGGTACTGCTACCTCCGAGGCTGGCGCTGAAAAGATTTCCGCTCGTTTTGCGGAAAAGGGTATTAAAGGAATGGGAGCGCTTTTGAATGTGACTGATGGCGATTCTGTAGCCGCATTACTTGCCAAGGTTGCAGAAACTTACGGTGCTCCACAAATTCTAGTTAACAATGCTGGCATCACAAAAGATAATTTATTGATGCGCATGAGCGAAGATGAGTGGTTTGATGTTATCAATACTAACCTGAGTGCTATTTATCGTCTTTCTAAAGCCTGCCTGCGAGGGATGATGAAGGCTCGATGGGGTAGGATTATCAATATCAGTTCGGTTGTTGGATCTATGGGTAATGCGGGCCAATCTAATTATGCAGCGACTAAGGCTGGTGTGGCGGGTTTTGCGCGTTCTCTTGCCAAAGAAGTCGGCTCCCGCAATATCACTGTGAACACTGTTGCGCCGGGTTTTATTGACACTGATATGACTAAAATCTTGACCGATGACCAGAAGAATTTGATGCTGGCGAATATTCCGTTGGCGCGTTTGGGACAGCCTGAAGAAATAGCTAGCCTGGTAAATTTTCTGGCCAGTGATGCCGCGGGCTACATAACCGGCGAAACCATTCATGTAAATGGCGGTATGTATATGAGTTAACCGGTTGAAATATAACGGGTTTTAAGGTTTTTTGAATAATTTGCCTTAGAGGCGTTACAACCGTTGCAAAATCGATGTAAAATGCGGCCCTTGTTTGCCGTAGTGGTATAAACAATGCCAGTGTTACAGTATTCAGACACGGCAACCCGAATTTCAAGTGACTAGGAGTTGGAAAATATTATGAGCAGCATCGAAGAACGCGTAAAAAAAATTGTTGCTGAGCAACTAGGTGTTAAAGAAGAAGAAGTTAAAAACGAAGCGTCTTTCGTTGAAGACTTGGGTGCAGATTCTTTGGATACTGTAGAGCTTGTAATGGCTTTGGAAGAAGAGTTCGAAACTGAAATTCCAGATGAAGAAGCTGAAAAAATTACCACTGTACAATTGGCTATCGACTACATTAACGCAAACTTGGCGTAAATAGCGCTAACGTTTTCGTAGAACACCGATTGTTCAAAAAAGCCGTATCTATGCAAAATAGTACGGCTTTTTTTCTATCTATAGACCAAGTGGTATATGGTTATAGTGTAAAAACTGAATTCTTGACGAATTGTTGATATTTTGGGGCTGCGATCAATTTATTGTCCCGTGCTGCATCAGTTGGATGTGGCCTTTTAGAGAGCTGGAGGAAAAAGTGTCTCGTAAACGTGTTGTAGTAACTGGTCTTGGAATGGTTAGTCCATTGGGCAATACTGTCGATGAAACTTGGTCTGGCATTTTGGCCGGTAAAAGTGGCGTAACAGATATTTCTTCTTTTGATGCTTCTGCTTTCTCTACACGCTTCAGTGCTTCAGTTAAAAATCTAAATGTTGAGCAATATTTACCGCTGAAAGAAGCCCGAAAAATGGATCCGTTCATCCAGTATGGGATGGTTGCAGGTATTCAAGCGATGCAAGATTCCGGGCTGGAAGTGAATGATGCCAATGCCCATCGTATGGGCGCAATTATTGGTTCAGGTATTGGGGGAATCGGCTCAATAGAAGACGGGGCCTTAACCATCGAACACAAAGGGCCACGCCGAATCTCACCTTTCTTTGTGCCTGGTGCAATCATCAATATGATCGCAGGTAACCTATCTATCAAGTACGGCTTAAAAGGACCTAATTTGGCTGTGACAACGGCTTGTACCACCGGTACTCACAGTATTGGCCTTGCTGCCCGTTCAATTATGTATGGTGATGCTGACGTCATGCTTGCAGGTGGTGCAGAGATGGCAACCACCCCGGTGGGTTTAGGTGGCTTTGCGGCGGCGAGGGCTTTGTCCACGCGCAATGACAATCCTCAGGCGGCGAGTCGTCCTTGGGATGTGGACCGCGATGGTTTCGTGCTTGGGGATGGCGCAGGTGTATTGGTTCTTGAGGAATACGAGCATGCTAAAGCCCGTGGCGCTAAGATGTATGCCGAGCTCATAGGCTTTGGTATGAGCGGTGATGCCTATCATATGACCTCGCCACCACCAAACGGCGCGGGTGCGGCTCAATCAATGGAAAATGCTTTGCGTGATGCGGGCGTTAATCCTGAGGAGGTGAGCTATATTAATGCGCATGGTACATCTACTCCCGCTGGGGATATTGCCGAATGCCAGGCCGTCCAAAGTGTTCTTGGCAGTGCGGCTGGCTCAGTTGCCGTAAGTTCAACGAAGTCTATGATTGGACACTTGTTGGGCGCAGCCGGGGCCGTTGAGGCCGTTTTCAGCGTACTGGCGATACGTGACCAAGTTGCACCTCCAACCATCAATTTGGATAACCCTGAAGAATCTTGTGCCGGTATAAACCTAGTGCCTCATACGGCGCAGGAATTGAAGGTTGATGTAGCGCTGTCGAACTCGTTTGGTTTTGGCGGTACTAATGGCTCAATTGTCTTTAAGCGTATTTGATCGCGATTGATTTAAGAGTGGGAGCGCCTTTCTCTTTTAATTCGTGAAGGAAAACGCATGAAAAACATCGTTGCTCCTATGGTTAACGGATCTGCCAGTGAACGGCTTTCACCGGCAGATCGAGGGTTTAACTATGGCGATGGCTTATTTGAAACCATTGCGTTAATTGACCGTAAATTACCTCTTTGGGCTTGGCACCACGAACGACTTCTCGAAGGCTGTTCTCGTTTAGCTATTCCAGTTGAATCTTCTCTGGTTGCAGCGCATGTCGGTGGGTTTGTTCAACAGTTGCCTACAGAAATAACGCACGGAGTTATCAAAATTGTGGTCTCGCGGGGCGAAGGAGGGAGGGGGTATGCGCCTCCCAGTACCGTCAAACCGACTATTTGTATTACGTATCATGAACTGGTTCCCGATATCGACAAGGAAGAGCCCTCCGAGGTTTGTCTTGGCTTGTGCCAACTGCGATTATCATCCCAACCTTTATTGGCCGGCATTAAACACCTTAATCGATTAGAAAATATCATTGCCCGAGCTGAACTGGACAATGCGCCCGTTGATGATGGCGTTTTACTTGATGCCCAGGGTTGGGTCATAGAGACAACTGCGGCTAATTTATTTGTCGTCAAAAATTCGCAAATAAAAACGCCAGCGCTATCAGCGGCAGGGGTTAACGGTGTTGCGAGACGATTTATTATTGAGAATTTTCCCCAGATATTTAATGCTTCCCGTTGCTCACTGTCTGTGGAGAATGTTTCACTACAGGATGTAAAAGAAGCAGATGAAGTTTTTTGTACGAATAGTATTAGGGGAGTTCGTGTCGTTCGGACTTTTGCTGGCAATAACTGGCAATCTTGGCCAATAGCCTCTGTGATACAACAGTATTTATCTGGTTATGTGTCCGACTTTTTATCATCACGAAAAAACCGTAACGATTTATGAATATCAAAAAAGTTTTAATATTTAGCGTTATTGCTCTCTGGCTGACGGCCGTGCTGGTCGCTGGCGGCATAGTTGAATATTTAAAGAAGCCGCTACCTATACCTGAAGAAGGTTTTGTTTTAGTCGTTGACCAAGGTGAATCGCTCAGTCATGTAGCGAGACAGCTGGAGCAGAATTTAGGCTTAAAGTGGCCAAAATTATTCGTGGTTTATGCGCGCCTAACGGGGCAAACAAAAATTAAAGCCGGCGAATATTTATTGCCAGAAGCACTGCCCACAATGGAGCTGTTGCCTCGCCTTACAACGGGAAGAGTTATTGAATACAGCGTAACAATTCCGGAGGGCTTCTCGTATAAAGAGATGTTGTCTGTATTGCATACCGCCAATAAATTACAACCTAAGTTAGTGGGTAAGTCTGAACAAGAACAAATCCAATTGTTAGGCGTTGATGAAAATAATTTAGAAGGGTGGTTTTTCCCGGATACCTATCGTTATGTTGCCGGTAATTCAGACGTCGATATTTTGCAGCGTGCCTACAAAAAAATGCAGGAGGTATTGGCGGAAGAATGGGAGCAGCGGATAGTTGGTTTGCCGTATAACACGCCTTACGAAGCGCTTATTATGGCGTCGATTGTGGAAAAAGAAACTGGTGTTGCCAGCGAAAGAGCGACCATTGCCGGCGTATTTGTGAAACGCTTACAGAAAGGGATGCGGTTACAAACAGATCCAACTGTTATTTACGGATTAGGTGACCGTTACCAGGGAAACATCAAACGCAGCCATCTAAAGGATTCCAATCCCTACAACACCTATCTCATTAAGGGTTTGCCGCCCACACCTATTGCTTTGCCGGGGCGAGATGCTATTCGTGCTGCCTTGCAGCCGGAAGATAATGATTATTTGTATTTTGTGGCAAAGGGAGATGGTAGCCATCATTTTTCTTCGACATTTGAAGAGCATAAAAAAGCTGTTGCGCGCTATCAAATTTTAGGGCGTGTCGATAATTATCAATCAAAACCTAATGCGGAAAAGCAGGTGGTTCATTAGTTATGTCTTTACATGCTTCAAATACCCCTCGAGGATTATTTTTAACGCTGGAAGGAACTGAGGGCGTTGGTAAAAGCACCAATTTAAATTTTATCCGCGATAATCTCAGTGCTAGAGGCATTCCGTTATTAGTGACTCGGGAGCCCGGCGGCACACCTTTAGCCGAAGAAATTCGAGCGTTATTGTTAGCGAAGCGTGAAGAAAGTGTCGATGATCTCGCTGAGTTGTTATTAGTATTTGCTGCTAGAGCACAACACTTCTACACAGTTATTGAGCCAGCTTTGGCTGCTGGGCAATGGGTATTGAGCGACCGGTTTACCGATGCTACTTATGCTTACCAAGGCGGTGGGCGGGGCTTGAACCTGGGAGTCATCGAGCAGTTAGAAACCTTGGTTCAGGGCCAGCGTCGGCCCGACCTGACTATTATTTTGGATGTAGATGTCGAAGTGGGTTTAGGGCGAGCTGGCAATCGCGGTGATTTAGATCGATTTGAGTTGGAAGAGGTCGCTTTTTTTGAGCGTGTAAGGGCTGCATATCTTTCTAGAGCTGCGGCCGCACCAGAGCGTTACGCTGTTGTAGATGCAGGGCAGACGCTGCCAGAGGTACAGAGTCAGCTGGCTAGCGTCTTAGATGGATTCGTTATCCAAAATCAATAAATAGGCTTCGTTAGAATGGCGCTGGTGAATGAATTTCCAGGCGCTCTCCAGATTCTGGATGATTAAAGGCGATATACTGCGCATGTAATAGCAGTCTTGGAGCAAGTTTTAGCGCACTTTCAGTAGCATAGAGGTTGTCACCGAGAATAGGGTGGCCTAGAGCCTGCATATGAACCCGTAACTGATGTGAGCGTCCGGTGATAGGGGTTAGCTTGACACGGGTAATATCAAAACCATTTAGTCTGTCATAGCTCAGTACTTCATAGTCAGTCTGGCTTGATTTGCCATTGGTGTGGTCAACTATTTGTCTTGGGCGGTTTGGCCAGTCGCAGATTAAAGGCAAATCAACGCGGCCTGAACGTGACGTTAATTTGTCGAAAAGCACGGCATTGTAATGCTTCTCTACAGTGCGCGACTGAAATTGCTTGCTGATATGGCTCTCAACCAGTGGGCTGAGAGGAATGATAAGTAGCCCAGAGGTCGACATATCCAGTCGATGCACAACTCGCGCTTGCTGATGTGTAACTAATAGCCGATTTATAACGCAGTCTTGCTTATCGGGGCCACGGCCGGGGACACTCAGCAGTTCTGCAGGTTTATTAACAACCAGCAGACTGTCGTCTTCGTAAACAATATTGAGAGAGGGATCTGCGGTCATAGCGTGACGTTAAAAAGGTAGCAATTTAGGGTATGATGCGGCGGCATTATACTGACTTAACAGCGTTATGCATCGGCGTAACATTTACGAATCTGCATGTTCGTAGATACAACAGTGTTTCAATGAGTTATTGAATGTCCAATCCTGACTTCTCACCACTGATACCTTATCCCTGGCAGCAAGCCAGTTGGCAGACCTTGCTTGACTGGAGGCAGCAAGGGCGATTGCCTCATGCGTTACTGCTTACTGGGCCATCTGGAATCGGCAAGCGTCATTTGGCCGAGGCTCTTGCGCAGATTTTGTTATGCGAAAAGCCACAAAGTGACTTGGCCTGCGGAACTTGTAAAAACTGCCTTTTAAACCATTCACTGACACACCCTGATTTGTGCCGAATAGAGCCAGAAGAGGAAGGGAAGGCTATTAAAGTTGACCAGGTTAGAGCTCTTACAAGCTTCCTTGGGCAAACCGCCCAGCAAGGTGGAATGAAAGTGGTATTGCTAGACATGGCTGAGTCTCTCAATATCAACGCTGCCAACGCATTGCTCAAAGGTTTGGAAGAGCCTGCGGATAAAACACTCCTTGTCCTTGTCAGTAGTCATCCTGGCAGAGTGTTAGCGACCATAAGAAGCCGTTGTCAGCTGCTTCAGTTACCACTACCCACTGCTGAGCAAACTCTGCCATGGTTGACACCCTTAGTGGGGAAGGATTTATGCGAGGAGTTACTGGATTCCGCACGTGGTGCGCCTCTGGCTGCGTTGAAGTTGTTTGAGACTGATGGATTGGATGAAAAACGTCAGTTTCATGATCAATTGTTAGACTTGATTTTGGGTAAGCTCTCTGTGGTATCGATGGCCACTGTGTGGCAAAAAAAGTCAGTAGATCGTTGTTTATTGTGGCTGCAACAATGGTTAACAGGTGGTATTAAGCGTCAGGTTATGGGTCGCGAATTTCGCGTGTTGGGGGCAGAGGAACTGGTTGATTCCCTCGCTATTGTTCCTGCGCAACTTTTGCACCGTTATATCGACAAAATTATCCTGGCTCGCCGTCAAATCAATAGTGGGGCAAACCCTAATAAGCAACTACTCTTGGAGGAGTTGTTTCTCGATTGGGAGGCACTGCATAGAGCTGCTGGCCGAAAGTAGCGTGATAAAACGGTCAGATAATCACAAATCTGCGAACAACGGCTTATTGATGCTTTATCAGGATGGACATTCAGTGATGAATGAGCTAGTTTCATTTTCAATATAAAATCAGCTGGTTAGCGGTGCTTCTTAGGGTTTATTGATAGGTATTAAGGCCTGGAATAAACATTTTCCCGTTAATTTTGGGTCCTGTACTAAAACAGGATGATGATTCCAGTTTAGGAGAGTTATGAAAGGTCTCGGTGGTGGTGCCCGTAATGGCATTCTTTCGTTAACCATTAAGGATATGGCGGTGCTGTATGCCGCTTACATGCCGTTTATTAAAAATGGTGGCCTGTTTATCCCGACCAACAAGAGTTACAGGTTGGGGGATGAAGTGTTTATGTTGCTTAATTTGATGGACGAGCCAGAAAAAATTCCTATTGCGGGGAAGGTTGTCTGGGTAACACCAAAAGGGGCTCAAGGTAACCGAGCAGCAGGTATTGGCGTCCAGTTTAGTGAGCAGGATGATACACCTTGTAAAAAAATAGAAAATTATCTGGCCGCATCATTAAAATCGGAAAGACCCACGCACACCATGTAAACGGCACGAAAGGCTATCGCCGGAGCTATCTGCTCCGGTTTTCAGGCAAAGCCCGTAACATTTTCTTTTACCCAATCCGCTATTACCAGAGTTGTTAAAACGTTTTCTTATGCTAATCGATTCTCACTGCCACTTAGATCGCTTAAATCTTTCCCGTCACGATAATAGTTTAACCAATGCTCTACAGGCCGCGAGAGATCAGGGCGTTGGGCATTTTTTGTGCATTAGCATTAGCGTTGAAAATCGAGCAAAAGTACAGGCGATCGCTGAGCAATATCCAGATGTTATGGCGACGGTCGGTGTACACCCACTAGATGTGGAAGCCGGTACCGCCAGTGTTGAGCAGCTTTGTGAATGGGCAAAAGCCCCCAAAATTGTTGGGATTGGTGAAACCGGCCTGGATTATTACTACAGCGAAGAGTCTAAATCCTTACAGCAAGAAAGTTTCGCGGTACATTTGCAGGCGGCGAAACAATCCGGTCTGCCGGTTGTTGTTCATACGCGTAGCGCAAAAGAGGATACGTTGACCGCTATTCGAGAGCATGGATCGCAAGAGCACGCTGGTGTATTACATTGTTTTACCGAAGACTGGGACATGGCCAAGCGGGCTATGGACTTAAACTATTGTATTTCTATTTCAGGTATTGTTACGTTCAAGAATGCTGAGGCCCTACGCGAGGTTGCCCGACAGGTGCCTTTGGATAGGTTGTTGGTAGAGACTGATTCGCCTTATTTGGCACCTATCCCGTATCGAGGTAAACCTAACGAGCCCCAGTATGTAAGAGCGGTGGCGGAATATCTTGCAGAACTGAAGGGCGTTAGCTACGAAAGGTTAATTGAAGCTACGGCCAATAATTATTTCCGTTTGTTTTCAAAAGCTAAAACTGCCGTGTGAGCTTAGGGTAATAACTCTTTATTAGTGGCTACTAATACCCATTAGCGGCCAACTGTTGAACGTTTTCTTCGAAGATAACATCCTCCCACATATTTGAGATTAATTTATCTCGGGCTTCCAGCGTCCAGTCGCCAGCGAGTAGCCATTCAACAATGCCTTCTGCTACTGCGGGATAATGCACACGTCTGGCGGACCACTCAGTCAGCCATTTTTCCAAGGTTCTGCTGTCTAATGTATCCATGGTCATGCCAAGCTTTAATTCTTCCAGCGCCTTAGCGTTAGACAATTGCTCCATTTGGCCCTTAAGCGGCTTAACAAGCAGTTTTTTACCGAGTTCAATAGCCTCACTGGCGAGCTCAAAGCCCGCATTGCATACTACGCCCTCTGCATTTGCCAGATCAGCTTTAAAGCCCTCCCGGCTCAAGGGACGCAGATGAATATGACCGCGTTGCTCGGGCTTAGAGAATTCGCCGTAATAGTAAAATTCATAGTTTTTATAGGGTGCCAGCAAGTTTAAAACAGCTTCAGTTGATTCAAACCCCAGATACACGAGTATTTTGTTGGCCTCAGGAGCAACATTGCCCTCGGGAATATCCGCAATCGGCGGTAGAATTGGCTGGTTAAAATGGTGCCAATGCAGTCCAAGTCCGATGTCAGCGGGCGCAAAGTGGTGTATCAACGCCCGAGTGGCAGCATTGTCTCCCCGCATTGGCACTGGATATTTGAAGGCATACTGATGGCCGACGCCGATTACTGTTTTTTTCTGACGTTTCCCTGCCCAGGCACAGGTTGGCTCAAAGTCTGTAATTACTAAATCATAAGCAGATAGATCTAAATCACGTATCTCTGCCAAAAAGCGCCCAACTCGATTACGTTTTACGGTTTCAACAACATCAATTTTTCCCGCTTTATGTTGAAACGTCAGCCCTGTTTTTGCTTGCCAGCCCGGAAACGGCTCCATGTCGAAGTATTTGTCGGGTTCGCGACCACTGAAGAGGTAATCGACGTGAGCGTCTGTTTTTTGGAACGCTTTGCTTAATGCTCGTGCGCGGGTGATATGGCCGTTACCGGTGCCTTGAACACCGTAAAGAATTTTCATCAAAGAAGTACTCGTAAAGCAGATAAATTAGATTGAATTCGGTTGGGCTGGGTCAAATTAATTGAAGTGCCAGCCAGCCGGTGCTGAAGCCTAGGGATGCGCCGGCAAGAATATCTGTAGGGAAATGCACGCCCAGCATCACGCGAGATATACCTACGCAGATAGACCAGGGTAGTAAGATCCAAAACAGTACCGGGAAGATAGAAGCCAGTAATATCAGCATCAAAAACGAGGCGGAGGTGTGCCCGGACGGAAAACTGAACTTATCAGAAGGTTGTATAACGCTGGTAAAACCCGGGATAGCATCAGGTGGACGATTACGCTTAAACATTTGCTTAGCGACAAAATAGATTGATCGCTCAATAGCGAAGGCTAGCGCGAACATCTTCAGCGTGTGTTGATAGCCGGAAAAATACAACGCTATGCAAATAGCCAGATACAGCGGGCCATCTGCACTTCTAGACAGGTAACGGCTTAGGCTAATAAACAGGTCACGATGTTTGCGCTGCAAGCACCAAGTGAAGGTTAATCGGTCGTATTGCTGAATATTATCAAGTAGTCGCATAACATCTCTCCATGCATTGAAATGTAGTGCTGCAATATGACTATTAGATGATCAGTACATGACAATTTGATGAACCGGCAGGGCAGGCATAGCGCCTGCTCTGTGGTAGACTTCCGGTGTCTTTTGTCAGGCGTTGCTGTTTTAAGATTATCCGCCGTTTTTACAGTTAAGACTCGTTCACTTAAATGAGGCCCCAATGACCACAACTCAAACTCAAATCTCCGTCATGCTGGATTTGCAAGACGGTATGAACTGTCACGTTAATCAAAGCTGGCGTCAGCAGAATTTTGCTTGGTATCGCGCTATTTGGATTGAATGCGCAGAATTACTGGATCACTACGGTTGGAAATGGTGGAAAAAACAAACACCGGATATCGAGCAAGTGACGTTAGAGCTCATTGATATTTGGCATTTTGGTTTAAGTATTTTATTACTACAAAATAAACCGATTGACGCACTGGCGGCAGAAATTGCTGATCAGTTAAATCAAGCTAACCCGGTTACTGTATTCGCAGAGGACTTGGAAGCGTTTGCCGCCGATACGCTGCGCTCAAAAAGTTTTAATGTCAGTAAATTTGCGACTTTAATGGCGGGTATTGACCTTTCTTTTGAAGAACTCTTTAAAGGTTATATTGGCAAAAATGTTCTTAACTTTTTTCGCCAGGATCACGGTTATAAAGAAGGGACTTACGTTAAAGTCTGGTCGGGCCGAGAGGACAACGAACACCTTGTAGAAGTGTTGCAAGTACTTAACGCCGACGATGCTGATTTTAAAGATGCGGTTTATAAAGGTTTGTCTGTTCGTTATGCAGAAGCGACAGGCTGACTTTTTTAATTGTTAGTAATTAGATGTTTGCTATTTTTTCAGTTGATCTTTTTACACGTATTTTTTAAGGACGAATCCATGTTAAAACGAATCGCACTGCTCATTACCATGAGCCTGGTTTTATCGGCTTGTGGTATTAATAATATTCCTACCTATGACGAACAAGTGAAGTCGGCCTGGTCGCAGGTGCAAAATCAGTATCAACGGCGTTCCGATCTGGTGCCTAATCTTGTGGCCACTGTGAAGGGGTACGCAAATCAGGAGCGCGAAACGCTGACAGCGGTCACAGAGGCTAGGTCAAAAGTTTCTTCAATGCAGGTTGATTCCAACTTAATTAATGATCCACAGAAGTTGCAGCAATTTCAACAAGCGCAGCAGCAATTAAGCGGTGCCCTGAGTCGTTTAATGGTGGTGGTAGAGCGTTACCCAGATTTAAAATCGAATCAAAATTTCCTGGCGCTGCAGTCACAACTTGAAGGAACAGAGAACCGGATTAGCGTGGCGCGTCGCGACTTCATCGCTGCTGTGCAACAGTACAATACTGAAATTCGTACTTTCCCCGGTAAAATTTGGCACGGTATTTTGTATAGCGATATGCCCGTCAGGGATAATTATGAAGCAACAACCGACAATGCAGAAAAAGCGCCGGAGGTGAAGTTTGATTAAGGCCTTGCAGTTACCACGTTGCTGTTGGCAACGGCATAGCTTGCATTGGCTAATGTTAGTATTGGCGTTAGTAGGCGCATTGTTAACAGCTGCGCAGTCATATGCGGAACCCAGCTTCCCTGCGTTAACCGGTAGAGTGGTGGATAATGGCGGGTTCTTGAGCTCTGCTTCACAAGCGCGGCTTAGCCAGCAGCTGGAAGCGCATGAAAATGCGACAGGCAACCAAGTTGTTGTAGCGACGGTTGCCGATCTTCAAGGGTATCCCATCGAGCAATATGGTTATCAGTTGGGGCGTTATTGGGGAATAGGTGAAAAAGATAAAAACAATGGCGTAATTCTGTTGATTGCACGAGCTGAACGAAAAATTCGGATTGAAGTAGGGTACGGTTTAGAAGGTATCCTTACCGATGCTATAAGTAGCAACATTATTCACACCATTATTGAGCCGGCGTTTAAAAAAGGTCAGTTTGAGAAAGGCATAAATACAGGTGTTACGGCAATCATCGATGCTTTGGGTGGTAAATATGTGGCCAATAAACCGGTAAAGTCGACTAAATCTAATAAATTTTGGCTGCTCATACTCTTGGTCATGTTCTTTTGGCCAATGTCTGGTTTATTTCTTCCCTTTGCCATGTCTGGTTCACGTTACCGCGGTGGTTTTGGCGGTGGTGGTGGATTTGGCAGTGGCGGCTTTGGCGGTGGTGGTTTTAGTGGTGGCGGCGGCGGCTTCGGCGGCGGCGGTGCATCGGGGGGATGGTGATGAATATAATATCTGAGAAAGATTTGGCAGCGGTCAATAATGCGATTCAAGCCGTAGAGAAAGGCACTGATGCCGAACTGGTGGCAGTGTTAGCTCGACAAGCTGATGACTACCGTTATATACCAACATTGTGGGCAGCCCTTATCGCCTTATTGGTGCCCGGCGGTGTATGGTTTAGCGGCTTTTGGTTGGAAACATTAGACTTGCTGGTATTGCAGCTCAGCGTTTTTATCGTGTTGGCGTTAATCCTGCGCTTACGCTTTTTGCTGTTTCGTATGGTGCCTCGTCCTGTAAGACGCTGGCGCGCCGAAAACCTGGCACGACGACAGTTTTTAGAAAATAACTTACATCACACTGTCTCTGAATCGGGCGTGTTGATTTTTATTGCAGAAGCAGAACGGTATGTTGAAATCATTGCTGACCGGGGTATTAACACGCATGTAGCCCAAGAACAGTGGCAGGGTATTGTGGATGATCTCACCAAAGCAATAAAACGTAATGAAACTCAGGCCGGTTTGATCAAGTGTATAAATGCATGCGGAAAACTGCTTGCCGAACATGTGCCGGCAACATCAGAAAAAAATGAGCTGCCCAATCATTTAGTTGTTATTTAGTCGTTGTTATTTAATGGTTATTTAGTAGTTCTTATAGCCTAGTAAACTCGGCACTTACCTTATCTATGGTCTGCGCCGGGTACTTTTATTTGATACTCTAATCGGTGCCATAAAGACGGTTTTGTTTGGATGCGAAATATTTTCGCGCTGCCGTATTCACTTTTGGAGCCAGTAGCAGAGTAGATAACATTGTAGGAATGGCCATAAGCGCATACATTGAATCGATCAAGTTAACGATCAGCGTTAGTGACGCTACGGCGCCGGAAATAACCAGGAGTAAATAGAACCAAATATAGTGGTGTTGATACTCTGCCCCAATCAAAAAGCCAAGGCATTTACTGCCGTAGTACCAAAAAGTTAACACTGTACTTAAACTTAGCAAACTTACTAATACAGCAAGAATAGGGCCGCCGGCAAACGGAAATAAAACATCGAAAGCTTTCGCCGTTAGACTCGCGCCGTCAAGCGTATTATCTTCCCACGTTCCACTAATTAGAATAACCAAGGCAGTACAGGTACACACTATTAATGTGTCTATCACTGGCCCCAACATGGCGACCAGACCTTCGCTGACGGGTTCCTTGGTGCGCGCTGCACCATGAGCCATGGCTTCAGTACCAATGCCGGCTTCATTTGAAAACGCCGCTCGTCTCACGCCCGTAATAATGACAGTGCCAACCATACCGCCTGCAACTGCGTTACCACTAAACGCATCGGTAATAATCAGCGAGAGAGCACTAGGTATTTGTTGCCAGTGACTCAATAAGACAAAAAACGTTAATAATAAATAACCTGTCACCATAGACGGCACCAGCCAACTACTAACCTTACCGAGTCGAGCTAATCGGCCTGATGCGACGACGAATACTATAAATGCTAATAGCGCACCGAGTAGTAAATCAAAAGCAACGTGTGCGTCGGGATTAGTCAGCCCCATCGGGATAGCAATAGTATCCCTGAGCACTTGAACGAGTTGATTGATTTGGAAAATAGGCATTGTGCCTAATAGGCCGGCGACAGCAAAGAAATAGGCCAGAGGCAGCCAACGCTTCCCAAGGCCCTCTCGGATAACGTACATTGGCCCACCTTGCCATTCACCCTCGCTGTCTTTACCTCGAAACATAACAGCTAAGGTACAGGTGTAAAATTTGGTAGCGATGCCAATAGCGGCACTCAGCCACATCCAAAAAATTGCCCCTGGGCCACCTACCGCAATCGCGATGGCAACGCCCGACACATTGCCCATGCCCAATGTGCCAGACAAGGCAGTACTGAGTGCCTGAAAATGTGAGAGTTGTCCGGGGTCCTTAGGATCAGCAGGCTCAAATAACAACCGTATACTTTGATTCAGGTGACGGTAGGGAAGAAAGCGGGAATAAAAAAGGAAAAATATTCCGCCGCCCATCAATAACGCCACCAGTGGCGGCCCCCACAGTATGCCGACCAATTTACCCAGGGCGGCTTGGGTTGTCTGTAAAAAATCCATTGGCCCATGTTAACAGTAAGTTAAACATAATTTCACAATGGAAATTAAAAGTAATAACTTATGCCACTTCAATATATCCCATTAACCCTGTCTTCATATGCTCAATTACGTGGCAGTGATACATCCAGCGGCCAGGGTTGTCCGCTACGAAAGCAATGCGTGCGCGTTCATTTTTTTCCAGCAAAATGGTATCGGTATGGTAGGGAGTGATTTGCCGTTGGTCGGAACTTAATACGGTGAAGGTATTACCATGAAGATGAATAGGGTGGTTGTTTGGTGTAGCGTTATGTAAGTCGAAAATATAGGTTTTACCCAAGGTTAGGCGGGCTAAGGGCTCTGGAATATTGTCAGCACTCATACCTTCCCAGGCACGTTGATTGATAGTCCAGAATTTATATTCCGCTTTACCCTCTTTATTGGCAGGGGAAATAGCACCTTCCCAACCGAATGAGAAATTAATAATTTCAGCATTCTCTAAATCAGGAGCAGCTATTGGATTAGGTGGTAATTTTGGAATAGCTTTATTGGCGTGTTGTTTTTGCAGGGCAGCCACTGTGCGCAGCCGGAAAATTTCAAAATTAAAACGCCCTTTGCGGTCGTAAACAATAATGTCTTCGCCAATGTTTTCGGGTGCGATTAATCCTATATCCATACGCATACCTGAACCCGTGGCACGAACGTCTAACGGGTAGGGAGTTGGCACTGGATTTCCATCCAGTGCCAAAACCTGTGCTGGGTAGTCTTTTAGCGTCAGATTGAAAACCCGAGTGTTATCAATATTCAGGAAGCGTACACGAACAACGCCGCCAGCGGGTATCTCAAATATCGGCTTTTGCTGACCATTAACGGTTTTCACATTACCTAATGTGCCCATACGAAATGCCATGCGTGGCGAAGTGAATGGTTTAAATGTACCGTCGTCGTTTAGATTCCAGTCTTTCAATGTCACTACCAGATCTTCATCGAAATCCACGGGGTCGGCTTCATCAATAATCAGCGCTCCTTCAAGCCCTCGACTTAATTGCTGAAGGCTATTGATATGAGGGTGATACCAAAAACTGCCAGCATCTGGGCACATAAAGTCGTAGACAAATGTTTCCCCTGGTTCGATGGGCGGCTGGGTTAAGTAAGGTACTCCATCCATAGCGATGTCGAGCCGAATACCATGCCAGTGCACAGTGGTAGGCTCCTGCATTTTATTGGTCACTCGAACGCGAAGCCTCTGACCCTGTTTGCCACGAATAACTGGCGCAGGGAACTGACCGTTATACGCTAGACCGGAGGTTATTTTACCCGGCAGAATTTCTAATGAAGCAGGTTCGACAATCAGTTCGTAATCGTAGGTGTCACGCTGAATTAGGCTACAGCTAATCAAACTACTTGAGGCGGCACCGGCAATTGCATAGCGGAGAAATTGTCGTCGATTAACTGAAGCGTTCATGATGTTATACCTAGTACGTAGTCTTATCCAATCGCAACGGCCAGGTGGTTGTCCCAGCTGAGTTGGCGATTACGGAAGATGGATTGCAGGTTGTTTGGAGAGCTTGAGGTCAATGAATATATTTCCCCCAGGCCATTGCTTAGCAAAAATCGTTTTTCTTGTGGGTCATAAACTGCACCCGCAACATCGCGTATATCAATACGTTTGATCAATGCTTTTGTCTGTAAATTCCAAAGGCTAATGTTACCACCGCGTGGTGTTGCGGTTACGGCTAGCGAGTCAGTACTGCTAACTGCAACACTTGCGATGTATTGTGACTGCCCGAGCCAATGTGCCTCATCTGCTTCCATAGATTGCAGTTTGTCTTCACCTTGATGGCTTAAAACTAACGGAAGAATTTCAGTTGGCTCGCCTTGAAACTGAACGCCCATAATAACCTGGTCTGTAACACTCACATCCAAATGGCGAATGCTCATTTGTGGATGTTGCGGCTGATAGTCCGCCAATACCTTCCCCGTTTGACTGTCCAAATAGGTAAGCGAGCTTTGCATATGCGCTATATTTAATGCTTTTCTTGGCTGGTTTGGGTGAGTCAGAATACCGCCATTGGCGACGACTAACGTTTTGTCGTCTGCTAATAAGGCCAGCTGGTGGGGGCCTATTCCGCCGCTATGAAAGCTGTCCAGCTTTTGAAAGTTTTGTGTGTCATAAACGCCTATCGCGCCGTGACCGTTATCGTAAGCATTTTCAGAAGTGAACAGGTATTTTCCATCAGCAGAAAGAAAACCGTGGCCAAAAAAATGGTATCCGTCTGCAGACGTGACTGTCTGCTGTAATGTGCCAGACATCAGATCAACGACATAGATCTCGGTGCCTGGGCGGCGGGCAAAATATAATGCCTGGTTACGTTGTGGATTAACGGTTACCGCATGAGCCCGATGCATTACTGGAATGCGAAATGCTCTGTTACCATGGGTTTGAAATCCACAAATCCAGTGTTGGCGTTGTTCGTCATCACACGCCGACAGGACCCATTTGGATGTATCCTGTACTTCAGGTTGCAACGTTTCAGGTGCTGCCGTAATGGCCGCCCCGATACCAACGCCAGCGCTTCCTGATAGCACTAGTCCACTGAGTTGGATAAATCGTCGTCGGTTAATCGCCGTCATTGGCATTGAATCCCAGATTGACTCCCATTGCAGAGGGTAAATTATTACCAAAGAGCTGTAAGAGTACATTGACTTGCTCATATAACGCCGTTACTTCTTTTTGTTGGTCGGCGTTACTTACTGCGTCAAACAATGGGGGGATATCTGCTACTTGTTGTTCAACGTTGACGAACTGCTGGTCTATTTGTTTGGCTAGCGCTGCTTGCCCCTTATCGAGCAAAAAATCATCCATACCATATTCTTCACCTGCGCTATACAGTTGCTTTACAGCAGCCAGCGACGCTTTTACCGAATCGGTTGATGTGCGGCTGCGCCACGCCTCGCTTAAATAAGGACGAGTACGGTCGCCTTTGGCTTTATGGCCTAGGGGCCGACCAAGCTGATCGCGCTTAATAATTTCTGTTGCATTGATTAAGGCCTCAACTAATGCGCTCAAAACATCGGCTTGGTCTTTAAAGTCATTATTCTCTGGTCCAGGATTATTGACTGCCCCTATATAATTGCCCTTATCTGGGTTCCAAGCGTTATCAAGTGTTTCAGCAACTTGTTGAGTATGCTCTGAAATACTGTTCAGTAATGTACAGCGTCGTGGATTAGCGTCGGCACCATTATAGAGCGCTAGCTGGCCATCTTGTGCATCGAACAAGAGTAATTCTAAGGCTGATAAGCCTTGTACGACAACACTGGCTTTGTCTATTTTGTCCAGGGTGATGTCTTCTTCGCTGTTAAGCAGGCCGATAATTTTACGGTGAATCAGGTTGTGCTTATCTGGCCAAAACTGAATTTTCCAGCTAGCGTTGTCGATAGTAATTGGGCCGAAGTCAATCACTTTTACGCCATGCCAGCTGGCCATCGTTTTACGCCATTGGTTTTGTACCAATGCATAGGTTGTCGCATCGGGCATTGCGCAAAATTCTCGTGACGCTGCGGTAAGTTCTTGCGCGTCTTTGGCAAAGGATTTATGCAAGGGTAGTATCACGTTGTAACTTAAACTGTTAATAAGTTTTGTTTCTGGGTCAGCAGGTGTACAACCCGTGATAGTTACCACAAAAAGTCCGAATAGGGCACCTTTACACAACATGTTTTGAAAACGTCGAGGATTCAGAAGGCATATTGTGTTTTCAGAATTTAAGGCATTTCGGAATATTTTTGCTGTTGTAAAAATTCGTGTTTTGCTTAATTTTTCTAAAAAATAATTCACGCTGTGTTTGTACCTTTGGTTAGCGGCAGGTAGTTTAATACGCGTGCCGAATTCTGCCGTAATCAATATTCTGTTGTTACAGAGATTGCAAAAAGGTGATTAACGCTTCTCGCTGTGATTTGTTCATTTGCATTACTTTTTCCCTGGCTGGCTTTGCTTCCCCGCCGTGCCATAGTATCGCTTCTAGCAAGGTTTTTGCTCGCCCATCATGCAAAAAAGACGTGTTGCCAGCAACTGTTTGCGTTAAACCAATGCCCCATAGCGGAGGCGTTCGCCATTCTCGTTCGTCGGCTAAATATTCCGGTCGGCCATCGGCCAGCTCCGGCCCCATGTCGTGTAATAATAAGTCCGTATAGGGCGCGATGATTTGATTCGCGAGCCAAGGATAGATGTAACTCCCTGTTTGTATTTCGGGCAGGTGGCAATTGTGACAGCCAGCAGACAGAAACTGTTTTCTACCACGCGATACTGAAGGTGTTTCTGCTCCTCTTTGTGCCGGCACAGCGAGATTATGTGTGTAAAACGTAATTTTGTTAAAAAGATTTTGGCTAACTTCTGGGCTCCCACCCGCAGTTGATGTCGCACATACCTTTTGAGCTTGCGTGCAGTTTTCTGAGCCTATCAGCGGGCTGGTTATTCCTATATCAGCATTAAATGCCATCGCATTTTGTTGCTCAAGGCTTGGTTGCCCGGCTTTCCATCCAAAACGACCAATCCTTGTGGTTTGGTATTGGATATCCCAGACTCGGTTTAGTTTACCGGAAATGCCGTCATTATTTTTATCCTCAGGGTCCGCAAGTTGCTCAAGTGTTTTAGGGCTGATTGCTGCGAGTAATCCGAGTCCAATCATGGGGGGGGCTATACGCGCGGATATTAGTGTCTCTGGGTGTAGAGGGCCGTAGCCCAGCTTCTTCATCGTCACTTGTGGCTTACGCAGGGTGACTTGCTGGCCATCGGGAAAGTCCACTACATGCAGCGTATAACGGACCTGTATTTGCCCCTCCGATCGTACGCCGGGAAGCGCAAAGTTTTGCAGCTGATCACCGTAACTAGGCTCTGGTATGACGCCTAGCCGCTGCAGTTGCTGCGCTGTACCCCAATGATTGGGTATGCTTAGGCGTAAAAGGAAAGATACATTACTCATATTACGGCTTTCGCCGGGTTGAGGAGCGTGTCCGCGACCGTCGCGACGATGACAGTTTTCACAGGCATTGGTATTAAATAGCGGACCCAGACCATCTCTGGCAGTGGTCGTTGCCGGCGCTATAACCCAAGGGTTGCGAAAGAAGCTATTGCCAACATGGAAATCCAGCTTGGCCGCTACTGGGATATTCGCAGCAGGTTGTGAAAACGCATGTTGGTTATTCGAATAGACGGTGGTCGCACCGCCTTGGGGTGGTGGGGCAGCAACAGTGTTAGCGACACCAAATACCGCGAATAAAACCAACGACAATAGCTTCATTAGGTTCACGGATTAGAAATTCGTATCAGTAATACGTAGCTGTTTGGTCATTAATATTCTTGCGCACCGGTATCGGGATTTAAATTTGTGATACCAATGGTCTTGGCCACATTCTCAATGATAGTTGTTTGTGTCACCAGTGCCGCTATTGCATCGGCAACTAACGCCTGACCGTCGAGATTGTCTTCGGCAATTAACTGGTCAAAATGGCCCCGGCCAGACTCTGCACTATCGACCATCGCCTGCATTTTTTGCAATGTTTCATTCAGCGCGTCTAACATTTGTTTGTGTACAGCGGGACTTTTGTTCTGCACTAGATCTGCAATAGAAGGGCCTTGGATCATTGTGCCGTCAATGCGCTTATATTCACCCAGATAGACATTGCGAATGCCGACTGCGTCAAAGTAGTGTGAAAGATGCGTGTTGTCACTAAAGCAGTCTTGTTCGTCCTCAGTGGAATTGGCTTCAAGTGCCACCTTTAGGCGTTCGCCAGCAAGTTCACCCAGCGACAAACTTCCAATTCCATATAGGGCCCGAGTTAAGATTTCTTTACTGGGGAGGGTCGCGAGGTGTCTATTGTATTCGCCGGCTTCAGCCCATTGCTTTTCCATGTAAAGAGTATCAGCAATTAATAAATCAACGGCCGCTTTCAAATAAGCATTTCGGCGCGCACAGTGACCGTTTGAGCAGTTTTTACCCAGAACAAAATCTGTGTAAGGGCGGTCGCCTGCGCCAGCATGGGTGCCATTGAGGTCCTGTCCCCACAGTAAAAACTCAATAGCGTGATAACCGGTTGCGACATTGGCTTCGCTACCCCCTAATTCATTTAAGCTAGCCAGCAGCTCCGGGGTGAGAGTCGTGGTGTCAATCACGACATCGCCCAGTTCAATGGTTGTTGTGGCAATGATATTCAATCTTGCGCCTATATTACCCATTTCACCCAGGTAATTGTCGTCCACGTAATCTATAAGCCCCTCGTCGAGCGGCCATGCGTTCAATTGTCCCTCCCATGCGTCAACAACGGGATTTCCGAAGCGGAAGGCTTCGCTTTGCAGATAGGGGATGCGGGACTGCTTCCATGCGCTGCGCGCAGCAGCAAGGGTGGCTTCTGACGGATTTGCTATGAGTGCATCTACCGATTTTCCAAGGTGTTGTGCGGTTAACCTTGTGTCCTTGTACACTGCATGGGCAAGCTGTACGTAATGTTTAGCCACTGCAGTTTCATTTGTCGCAGCTGCAGATAAAGAGAAAATAGAACACAAAACAAATACGCAAATTTTGCGAAATTTCAGCATATATAGCCCAATCATTGACAATGGTGTTGTAGTGCGTGCTTTAGCCTAGGGCTAGCAACAAATCAGTTTGCACAGCGGGGCAGGCTTTAGGCCCCAACTGGTCTGTATCTTTACGTCTGTCACAATAATGTAGCAAAGGGGATTCTAATGGTAATGAGAAGCAGTATCAATTGATCTTGTAGAAACGAGCATTAAATAAGTTTTTACCGGCAAAAAGTATACATTTAGCTGCTTTGTGCGTTTATTTAGTACGTCATACAGCCAAATAACGAGGAGCTCGCAGACAGTTTTTCAACAAATAGCGAATAATAGTGAAAAAAAAATAGATTTGCCTATAATGACGCCCCGCCAGGCCGGCATCACGGCCTGCTTCTTTCACAACATTAACGGAGATCTATTGTGAAATCACCAGTTCGTGTTGCCGTCACAGGTGCGGCCGGTCAAATTAGTTATTCATTATTATTCCGAATCGCTGCAGGCGAGATGCTGGGCAAAGATCAACCCGTCATTTTACAAATGCTTGAAATCACGCCTGCGTTAGGTGCCCTTCGGGGTGTAGCAATGGAATTGGACGATTGTGCATTTCCTTTGTTGGCGGGCATGGTTTGTACAGATGATCCCAATGTTGCTTTTAAAGATGCTGATTTTGCGTTGCTGGTCGGCGCTCGTCCGCGCGGCCCAGGTATGGAGCGTAAGGATTTGCTAGCCGCTAACGCTGCAATTTTCTCTGTACAAGGTAAGGCGATTAACGATCACGCGTCAAAAGCCATTAAAGTATTGGTAGTCGGTAACCCTGCGAACACTAATGCATTGATCGCACAGCGCAATGCGCCAGATATTGATCCTCGCCAATTTACTGCGATGACTCGTTTGGATCACAACCGCGCGATGACTCAGTTGGCTCAGAAAACTGGTAAAACCATTAATGACGTTAAAAAGTTGACTATTTGGGGCAACCATTCATCGACTCAGTATCCAGATATT